>NZ_CP142029.1:0-414370 GCF_035666295.1 Haloarcula montana | reverse complement strand
TATTATCCCAGGTACGAGACAGGAGTGTCGATATCAATATTAAGCAACCCTCTTGCGGCGCTTGCTGAGTAGAAAAACTACCTTGATCTTGGCTGGACCGGAGAAAGTGCTAGCTTTCCATGATTTACTACGCCGTCGCTGGACGGCGAGGCTCCACTATTTCGACCTCGTGCCGGGTTTACCCCTCGCGACTAATTACCCCGAAGCCACAACCAAACACATAACACTGTCATCTGTGAAGTGACCCTCATTCATGCCGATGCACGACGACTACCAAGACAGGGTGGTCTCGCACCTCCCGTGGAGGGAGGCTTCGGAGGAGATGCGAACCAGACAGAGAGAGTGGCAGTCGTTTCTCCGTGACGAATATGACCTCTCCATCGGGGGAGACGTGTTCATTTCCGAGGACGCGGTTATCGACCTTCCGAACGGGACTATCGACGACAACACGGTCATCGCTAGCGGTGCAATCGTCCGAGGGACTGTCGATATCGGAGCCGATTGTTCGGTGAATCCATACGTGAATATTGCAGGCGACGTGACGATCGGCGACGGTGTTCGGATCGCTTCTACAGCGAGTATCTGGGGACAGAATCACGTGTTCGAGGACCCCGATACACCGATCCACGAGCAGGGCAACCGGTACGAGGGGATCGAGATCGGAGACGACGTGTGGATCGGTGCGGGAGCGGTCGTCCTCGACGGGACGGTAGTGGGTCCACACAGTATTATCGGCGCCGGTACCGTCGTTACCGCTGATGTTCCGGAGTTCGCCATCGTCGCGGGCAACCCTGGAACCGTTGTCGACTACCGGGGCGAGCGGAACGGACCCACCCCGGAGTCCTCCCTCCGTAATCGGCTCTCGCAGTTCGGGGACGCGGTGGCGACACAAGTCTCTGACGTGCTAGCTACGCACTTGGAGGATGATAACGACGGCTCCTCATCCGATCTCCCTGATGCAACGCCGGTTCGAGCCCTCTGTGACGCTGTGGAGATCGCTGGCATGTTCGATCAGGTTCCACCGGGATGGAGTCGTACAGAGTTGGTAGACGAACTCCGAGGCTTCCAAGACCCGGAAACTGGGTTGCTACCAAGCCCTGGGGAGGAGTTCCCAAGCGAGTCCGACCCGACCACACTTCCGGCGGAGTGGAAGCCGTATCATATCCTCACAGTGGGGTACGCGCTCGAAGTACTCGGGGAGACGTTTGAGCATCCGATCGCCGCTGTCGACGACTTGTCTCCTGACGACCTGTACGAACACCTCGAAACCCTCCCGTGGCAGACGGACGCGTGGGGTTGCGGGGCGTGGATCGACCAGTACGCCACTGGACTCTACTTCAACTGTCGGTACTTCGATAGTACTCGCTCACCCGCGTCGGTGTTGGGGTGGCTCGAAACGTCGGTCGATCCGAAGACGGGTCTCTGGGGCGAACCCACGGCGGACGAGGGGTGGCTACAGCCGGTCAACGGCTTCTATCGAGCGACAAGAGGAACGTACGCACAGTTCGGTCTCGAAATACCGTTCCCGGAGGCGACGATAGACACTGTCCTCCGCCACGGACGCGACCCGGCTCACTTTCGAGAGCAGTGCGTCAACGCATGCAACACACTGGATGTCGTCCACCCGCTGTGGCTGTGTGGGCAGCAAACGGACTACCGACGCGACGAAATCCAAGAGTGGGCTCGCAGGCAGCTCGATTTGATACTGGATAACTGGTACGATAGACGGGGGTTCGCATTCGATCTTACCAGTGGATCGCCTACGCTACAGGGGACCGAGATGTGGCTTAGCGTGGTGTATCTTCTCGCGGAGGTCTGTGGAGTGAGCGATGCGGTTGGGTACCGGCCGCGTGGGGTTCATAAGACAATGGCCGGGTACCCACTCCGTCACGAGTAGCAGTGAGAACGGCGACTGCTCAGAGTCCGTGTGTCGCCGGAGAATTTCGTGGTGGTGTCGGTCCCTCTGACAGCAGTACGCCTCGGTTTCCCACAGCCAGTTGCCACTCAATCACCCAACAGCGGATAGCAATTGTAGCCACCGGTTTAGTGACGAGGCGAGTTCGGAATCAGCGCCGAACGGGGCTGGATCGACTAATCTGGATCGAAACCAACGGTACGAGCCAACTATCGTCCATTCACCAATTATCCAACGCGCTTCGATATCAGTGGTCTCGCTGGAACTGGAGACGGGGTCTGTGGGTACCTGGGTGTTCATATTCGGGAACGGTAGTCTCTCTTCCATCCCTAACGTGTGTCTGTCAGTTAATGAAACGCCGCACTGTCATCGGACGTTCTCGGCGTATCGAGTCTGTCCACGAGAGGTGAATAACTAGCGTACATCTGTTAGCAATCTTCTCCCATTGTTCCTCTCTCGTTGTACTGTACCGCCTCGATCTGTCTGCTCTGTGGCCAGACGATAGATACGATTTCCACATTGATCGTGCTCTTGTCGTGCGAGCGATGTGCAGGAATTTGACTGTCCAGTCGTGTAGTATGGCTGAATATCGATTGGTATTACTGATTGATATTCTATATATACTAACATTTCTTTAAATATGGGTCTATGTCAAGTAAATGGGGACGACAAGTTAGTTTTACTTTACTAAGATCCTGTATTTCTGTTTGCAGCTGGTTTAATAGTAACTCATGTGTACGTGATATTGAGTTCGATGACATTCGCGACGTTCTGTAGCTTCTCCGGGAAGATCTCTCTGAACCGTTCGTCCTGAAACCGGCTTGTCGGCCCGGAAACGCTGATCGCGCCCTCGACTTCGTCGTTGTTGTTAATTATCGGGACTGCAACGCAACGGAGTCCCTTGACGCGTGCTTCGTCATCCAGCGCGTAGCCGTTTTCACGCACTTGGTCGAGGTTTTCGAAGAGTTCCGTTCGGTTCGTGATGGTGTTCTCGGTCGAGGCCGGCATTCCGTGTCTATCGAGGATCTCGTTTACGCGCTCCCGTGGCAGATGTGCCAGGATCGCGTTTCCCAACCCGGTGTTGTGAAGGTATACCTCCTGGCCGATGTACGAGTCCGTCTTGACAGCGTCCGCACCGTGTGCCCTGTGCAGATAGATCCCCTTGCCGTGTTCTTCCACGAGGAGGTTCGTTAGTTCCCCGGTCTCCTCGGCCAGCGACGTGATCTCGCTCTTCGCGATCTCGTAGAGCCGTTGCTTGTGCCGAGCGTGTCCACCGAGGTCGAGCAGTTTGAGGCCGACGCGGTAGGACTTCCCGTCCTTGACGACATACTCGTCCTTAGCGAGCGTGTTCAGATAGTTGTGCAGACTGCTCTTCGATAGGTCGAACTCTTCGGTCAGTTCGGTGACGGTCGCTTCGTTCTTCCGCTTTAGCGCTTCGAGGATCTGAAACGTCGTCCGCGCGGTCTTCACACAGTTCGACGATTGGGAGTCTGCCATACCCATGTAGAGATGTGACGCTGTTATAAATTTGTGTATTGAATTAGTGAATGTCTTTTAGTATAACTGTATAACCCTCCGAGATACCGTGACTATACTCCTCCATTATCGGTATCCGCTGAAGGAATAGGCCACGATCCGCGCGGCTCGACGATGGGTTTATTAGGTACCGAGGGGGGATATGTATCCACATGCCACGTGCTCCAGCCGCTCTGCTGCAGACCGTCGATGACAGTGGCCTGCCGGACCGATACACACGAACGCCGGATGTCACGCGAAGGACACTCGAACGAGCGCTCTCTACTGCAATCGACAGTATCGACGAGAATCTCGACGAGTTTAACGATCAGTTCCCCGGTCCATCGAGCGAGGGACTCGTCTACAGCGCGACCGACAATACGGACGGGTGGACGACATCGTTCTGGACGGGTTTGTGCTGGCTTGCGTACGAAGTGACGGGCGAGCGCCGGTTCCGGGACGCCGCACAGGCGCAACTAGCGACGTTCGAACGCCGGTTAGACTGCGGCGAGGTCACGACCCACGACCTCGGATTTCTCTACACACTGTCGGCTATCGCTGGATACCGGCTGACCGAGATCGAGCAGTACCGGTCGGCAGCACTCACCGCTGCGGACCTCCTGGTCGAGCGGTTCTGGGACGCCCCTGGGCTCATTCAGGCGTGGGGAGATCACGCCTCCCCGGAGGACTCGTGGGAGCGCGGCCGGATGATCGTCGACTCGATGATGAACCTCCCACTGTTGTTCTGGGCGAGCGAGGTGACGGGCGACTCGATGTACGCGTCCATCGCGGAGCGACACGCACGGACGAACGCACAGTATATCGTCCGATCGGACGGGTCGACGTTCCATACGTTCAAGTGTGACGTAGAGACCGGTGCGCCACTCGGCGGGGAAACCGCACAGGGCTATGACGCCGACTCGTGTTGGTCCCGCGGCCAGACGTGGGCGATATACGGGTACGCACTCGCGGCCGACTACGCCGACGAAGGCGCGTACGCCCAATTGTCCGCAAAGTTGGCCAACTACTACCTCTCACACGTCGAGGCGGACCACGTTCCACGCTGGGACTTCGACGCTCCCGCCGATCAGAGCTACCGGGACACCTCCGCCGCGGCGATTGCGGCGTGTGGACTCGACGAACTGGCTCACCGGCTTCCCCTTGCGGATACCCGCGCCCGCGGGTACGAGAACGCAGCCATCGCAACGCTCGGGAGCCTCGGGGAGCAGTACTCGACCGACCGAAGCGAGTCGAACGGCCTCCTGACGCAGGGGGCCTACGACCCGACCGATGGCGACTACGACGAGTGTTGCATCTGGGGGGACTACTTCTACGTCGAGGGGCTCGTCCGCGCAACCGAACACTGGTCACGCTACTGGTAGACGGCTGTTTGGCCCCTTCAGCTCGTCTCCCCGTGGCTACCGGACTCCGCGAGGGGCCGCTGCTCGGTTAGCCGAGGGGAAACGCTATTTACGGAGGCGGTCAGTGTATCTGGTAGATGAACCCTATCGGAGACAATCCGCTCCGGACACGGCGGGATTTCGAACGAGCAGCGACGCAGCTGACAGAGCCGTTGTTCCAGCACTTCAGTCCCGGAAAAGCGAGGGTGCGGCCCACAGCGACCGGTGCCCACTTCCCCGACGTTTCGGCGGAACTGGAGGGGTTCGCCCGGCCGCTGTGGGGCCTCGTTCCGCTGGGAGTCCACGGCGAGTTCGATCACTGGCCGTTATTTCGGACCGGTTTGATCAATGGTACAGACCCTTCCCACGAGGAGTTCTGGGGGGAAGCCGACGACCACTCGCAGAAACTTGTCGAGATGGCTGCTATCGGTGTCGGCCTGGCACTCACACCCGAGCAGCTCTGGGACCCGCTTTCGGAGACGGAGCGGGAGCAGTTGGTCACGTGGTTGAACCAGATCAACGACGCCGAACTCTACGACTGTAACTGGTTGTTCTTCCGCGTGATGGTGAACATGGGCCTCCGATCGGTCGGTGCGCGCCACGACTGGGAGCGGACCCAGTCTACGCTCGACCGCCTCGAAACGTTCTATCAAGGGGACGGCTGGTACACCGACGGTCCCAAAGGGGAACAGAGCCCCGTCGACTACTATCTCCCGTGGGCGATGCACTTCTACGGACTCCTCTACGCGGCCGTGGCCGGCGAAGAGGATTCGGCGCGGGCAGAGCGGTTTCGGACGCGGGCCGAGGCGTTCGCGACCAGTCACGCACACTGGTTCGACGAGACCGGCCGGGCACTCCCGTTCGGACGGAGCCTTACCTACCGGTTCGCACAGGCGGCGTTCTGGGGCGGCCTCGCGTTTGCCGGAGTCGAGGCGTTCTCCTGGGGGACCATCCGTGGTCTCTGGGCGCGGAACATCCGGTGGTGGCTGAATCAGCCGATATTCACCGACGGGGGACTGCTGTCGGTCGGCTACCGCTATCCGACGCTGAAAGTGTCCGAGACGTACAATTCGCCGAACTCGCCGTACTGGGCGATGAAAGCGTTCGCGCCGCTCGCGTTGGACCGGGACCACCCGTTCTGGCAGGCCGACGAGGAGCCGCTACCGGACCTGCCCGACACGGCGGCTCAGCCCGAAGCCGGGAAACTCGTCTGTCGGGGCGACGACCACCTGTTCGCGCTCTCGGTCGGTCAGGAGAGCGTTCACGGCCGGGAGAAGTACACGAAGTTCGCGTACTCGACGGAGTTCGGTTTCTCTGTCGCCGGTCGGACGCCGGGCGCGGGACAGGCCGGCCACGACAGCGCCCTCGCGCTCAGCCTCGACGGGGAGCAGTACAAGATCCCCGCCTCGGTGACGACAACGGAGATAACTGAGACGACGCTTACGGCCCGCTGGGACCCCTGGGAGGGTGTACGTGTCGATACGTGGCTCGCTCCGGCCCTCCCATGGCACGTCCGGGTCCATCGGCTTCGGACTGACCGACCGGTATACAGCGAGGAAGGCGGGTTCGCACTGGACAAGACCGGCGACGACGACGAATCGCGGTTCACTCACGACAGCCGAGCGTCGACGGCTCTTGCGAGGTATCCCAACGGACTGAGCGGGATTGCGGACGCCTTCGGTGACCGAACGCCGACCGTCGAGACACAGGAACCCAACACGAATCTCAATCACTCGCGGACAGTCGTTCCGACGCTACGGACGAGCCACGAGCCCGGCGAACACTGGTTCGGTGCGGCGGTCTTGGCCAGCCCCGACAGGACAGTGTCCTGGGAGCAAGTGCCACAGTTCGAACGCACAGATTCCGGTGTCGTCGTCGAAGCACACGACGGCGAGACGCCCCTGCACTGTTCGCCGGCTGAGAGATAGCCACTCTGATCATCTCACGGAATCCCAACATAAATACATAGGTTTTTGACGGCTGAGTGTTCAGATTGCCTGTGATCGAGAACAGAGAAGCACTTGCCACGAGTGAGGCCCACTCCGTCGCGCTCGATTGCGTTACAGCGGCGATCGATGCGGCTAACCCGGAGACTGCGACTCGTTCGGCCGTCTCGCTGGACGGGGAGACGTTCGCGGTCGGCGAGACGGTGTACGACCTCGAAGAGTACCGGAAGATCGTTCTCGTGGGCGGCGGGAAGGCCGCACACGGTGTCGCTACGGCCCTCGAATCGGTTCTCGGCGAACGAATCACCGACGGGATCGTCGTGACGAAACACGAGGCCGAAACCGACGCAGTTCGCTGTGTCACGGGTGACCATCCGCTGCCGTCCGAGCGAAACGTCGCGGCCACGGACGATCTCCTCAGGCTTCTTTCGGAGGCCGGGTCGGAGACGCTCGTCCTGTTCGTCGTCACCGGGGGCGCGAGCGCGTTACTCACGTCACCGGCCGGCGACCTCTCTGTCGGTACGGTCCGCGAGACCACCGAACTATTACTCGACGGCGGTGTTCCAGTAGCGGATATCAACACGGTTCGGAAACACCTCTCAAACAGCAAGGGCGGTCACGCCGCTCGCGAAGCGGCGCCCGCGACCGTTGCGACGCTGCTGCTGTCCGATGTGGTCGGTAACGACCGTTCGGCGATCGGCAGCGGTCCGACCGTCCCCGACGAAACAACGTTCTCGGCTGCGCTGGAGGTGTTCGACCGCTACGACCTCACACCACCCGCATCCGTGCAGGACCACCTCGAAGCGGGGGTTGCCGGTCGGCTCGACGAAACGCCGTTCACTGACGATCCGGTGTTTACGCGGACTGAGAGCCATCTCCTCGGCGATAACGGAGTCGCGTTGGACGCCGCCCGCACCGTCGCCGCCGACGCTGGCTATTCGCCACTCGTCCTTTCATCGCGTCTCAGGGGGGAGTCGCGAGAAGTCGCCAAAGCCATTCTGGCCGTCGCCGAGGAGTGTGTGGCCACCGGTGACCCCGTGGAACCGCCTGCCGTCCTTCTCATCGGCGGTGAATCCACCGTCACCACTTCGGGCGAACCGGGAAACGGCGGCCCCAATCAGGAATTTGTCCTCGAATACTCGCTCGGACTGTCCGACCGAACGGTCGTCGCCGCGGTCGATACCGACGGGGAAGACGGGAGTTCCGGCGCCGCTGGCGCGATCGGGGACCAGAGGACGGTTACTGACGCCGACCGGGCACAGCGGTTCCTCGATGCGAACGACGCCGGAACGTATCTCTCGGAGGTCGGAGCGACGATACACACCGGTCCGACGGGGACGAACGTCAACGATGTCGTCGCCGTCGTTCTGCCCGATCCAGCCGAATAAGACGGTCGAGGAACGTTACTCGGCGATGACCGTGTTCCGGAGGGTTCCGATACCCGCGATCTCTGCTTCGGTGGTCTGTCCCGGTTCGAGAACCTCTACGGGGTCACGGAAGATACCGACGCCGCCGGGCGTCCCCGTCGAGATCACGTCACCCGGCCGAAGCGTCATCGACTGACTGATGTACGAGACGAGTTCGCCGACGTCAAAGATGAACTGCTCGGTGTTCGACGACTGCTTCGTCTCGCCGTCGACACGCAGCTCGACATCGACGCTATTCGGATCGAAGTCGTCGCCCGAAACCAGCGCCGGTCCCATCGGCGCGAACGTATCGTAGCTTTTCCCTCGGAAGAACTGTCCGTCCGTCTGCTGTGCTGTACGACCGCTGATGTCGTTGAGAATCGTGTATCCGGCGACGTGGTCGTACGCGTCGGACTCCGTACAGTCCGTACAGCGCTCGCCGATGATGACGCCGAGTTCGACTTCGTAGTCGACCTGTTCGTCTCCGTCGGGAGCCGGGTGGATGATGGGGTCTCCGGGATTCGTGACCGCCGTCGGAGCTTTTCCGAAGAGCATCGGCCGTTCGGGAATCGATTCGTCCTGTTCCTCCGCGTGGTCACGGTAGTTCAGCCCGCAACAAACGATCTTCCCGGGTCGGGGAACCGGCGCGAGCAACGAAACGTCGTCGGCGTCGACCTGCGTTAGCGCCTCGGTTCCGACGAGCGTCCCGATGTCATTTCGGTAGCTCCGGTTCGAGAGATCCGCGAGAGTCGGTTCCCCCTCCGGGAGATCCGATAGCGCGTGGATCGTCGATTCCTCTTTGACGCCCCACATGGGGCTGGTACCGTCGGTGTAGCGAACGAACAACATCACTCGAGTAACGACACCTTCGGAACTTAAACGTTGAGATGCACGATCGCGGATACGAGTGACTACGCTTATGAGAGGACGGTGATATACGTCGGGTATGGACGAAGACACCCAGTCCGCGGCAGCAGAGGCCCTTTCAGTGTCGGAAGAGACGATAACCGAAGCGTGTGGCGACCCGCCACTTCCGGAGTTCGGAGTTATCGAACAGCGCTGGGAGACGAACCCCATTCCATCGGACGAAATCGCCGCGGAAACCGCCAGTGCGGTCGAATCGCTGTCGTTCTCCGCTGTTCCAGCCGGTGGCGAGATCGCACTCGGGGTGGGAAGCCGCGGTATCGAAAACATCCCCACGATCGTCTCTGGCGTTGTCGACGCTGTCGCCGATGCAGGCTACGAGCCGTTCGTCTTTCCGGCGATGGGTAGTCACGGCGGGGCGACCGGTGAGGGGCAACGAGAGATGCTGGCGGAACTCGGTGTGACCGAATCGTCGATCGGATGTGAGATCCGCTCCAGCATGGATGTCGTCGAAGTCGGGCGGACACCGACCCGGGACGTGCCGGTCGTGGCCGACGCCAATGCCGTCGAAGCCGACGGAATCCTCCCGATAAACCGCGTGAAACCACACACCGATTTTGACGGAACGGTCGAGAGCGGGCTCTCGAAGATGCTCGTCATCGGGATGGGCAAGCAACGCGGCGCACAGATCGCCCACAAGTGGGCGGTCGACTGGTCGTTCCGGAAGATGATACCCGAGATAACAGACCAGATGCTCGATTCGCTGCCCATCGTCGGCGGGCTCGCCATCGTCGAAGACCAGCACGACGAGACGACGATCGTCGAGGGCGTACCGCCCAGCGGCTTTCTCGACCGGGAGGCGGAGTTACTCGAACAGGCGTACGAATTGATGCCGACGCTCCCGTTCGACGACCTCGACCTCGTCGTGTTCGACCGTCAGGGCAAGGAGATCAGCGGACAGGGGATGGATACGAACGTCATCGGTCGGCGCCCGTTCTCTATCAACGAACCCGCACCGGAGACGCCGGATATCAAACGCATCTACACTCGGGCACTGACCGAGGCGACTCACGGAAACGGGATGGGCGTCGGCTCTGCGGACGTGATACACGAGGACATCGTGGCGGAACTCGATGCGTCGACGACGCTCATCAACGCGCTCACTGCCAGTACGATCCGCGGTGTGAAACTGCCGCCGGTCGTCGAGACGGACCGCGCCGGACTCATCGCAGCGCTGTCGACTATCGGTGTGGTCGATACCGAGACGGTCCGAGTGCTCCGCGCTGCGGATACGATGCATCTCCACCGTCTGTACGCCTCGACGGGGCTGGTCGAGGCGGCCCGAGAACGGGACGATCTCCGCGTCGTCGAAGAGCCGTCACCGATCACGTTCGAGGAGGGGGAGTTCGTCGCGCCGTCGTTGCGCGAGTAGCGCAGTCAGTCCACTCCCGGTAGTGGCGGCGTGTCGAGGTACACACACTCAAAGATTTATTAGGTGGGATACTGATAGACCCAGTAGCGACAGACCGTTACAGTTGGAAGTGAATCGCCGGGACCGACCGTGCGATTCTGCGACCAGCGACGGAGAGTAATCAAAGATGACCTACAGAGCAGGCGTGATCGGCACAGGTGGAATCGCTGGCATGGGCATCCTCGGAATGCACGACGAGGATGCGATCGGCAAAGAAAAGATAGACGCGAGCCACGCGGGCGGATACGCGAGCACTGAAGAGATAGAGCTCGTCGCGGTCGCCGATGTGGACGAGGACAAACTCGCGACGTTCGGTGACGCGTGGGAGATCCCGGAAGAACGCCAGTACGTCGGCCACGAGGCGATGCTGGCACAGGAGGACCTCGACGTGGTCTCCGTTTGCACACCGTCGTTTCTGCACCACAAGCACACGGTCGACGCTGCGGAGTCCGCCGCCGACCCGGAGGTCATCTGGTGTGAGAAGCCCATCGCCTCGGAGGTGAGTGCCGCAGAAGAGATGGTAACCGTGTGTGACACAACAGGGACGGAGTTAGTCATCAACCACTCGTTTCGGTTCACAGACAAGCTCCAGCGCCTTCACGATCTCATCCACGAGCGCGATCTCCTCGGGGAGCTACAGTCGGTGAGCACGCAGTATCGGATGGAACTGATGCGGAACTCGACACACGTCCTCGATACGCTGGTCTATCTCCTCGACGCACGGGCAGAACAGGTCAGCGGGTACATCACCGGGGACAACGAGGCCATCGATTCGCTCGACACGGCGGAAGATGTCGTCGACGCGGGCGGCGGCGGCCACGTTGTGATGGACGACGGCTCTTTCGTCACTGTCGACTGTACGATTCCACGGGAGATGTCGTCGATGATGCTGAACTTCATCGGGACGGAGGGGAAGCTCTATCTCAACAACGACGACGGTGAGTGGCGCTACTGGTCCCTCGAAGACGGTGACCACGTCGAAGAAGAACTACCGGGTATCGAAGGGGCGTGGACGTGGGAAGACGACTACAAGCGGTCGTTCGCGAACGCTGCGAGGCACATACAGGACCTGCTGAACGGGGACGGGGAGAACTACTCCCCGGGGGCTGAAGCCGCTCGGTCCCTGGAGATTATCGTCGGCTTCTACATCTCTCATTACACCGGATCGACGGTCGACATCCCCCTGGCGGAACCGCTCCGGAACGTCCCGATAAAGTCGTGGTGAGCGGCCGATAGACTCCAACACGGCACCGGTACTGCTCGGCACCGCCGTATGGTCCCGTCGCGATCGGTCGAAAACGCCTGTGGGACCGAATTCTCGTAACGTGAACAAAATCGTAGAAGCGTCTAGGACAGACTACGCGTCCTTCAGTCGTCGAGCCACGGCGCACCGTCCCGCGAGACGAAGCGCTCGCTGCGCTCGATAGCGTTGATGCGTTCGATGTCTTCGTCGTCGAGCTCGAGCGATGGCGCGTCGTAGTTGTCCCGGAGATGGGGTTCGCTCGTCGCTTTCGGGACGGCGGCGACCGACTCTCTCGACAGGAGCCACGCGAGACTGACCTGTGCTGGGCTGGTCTCGTGTTTTTCGGCGATGTCGACGAGTTCGGGGATATCGAAGACGTTCCCGCGAGCGAGCGGTGAGTACGCGATGTGGTGGTATCCGCGTTCGTCCGCGTGAGCGACGAGGTCGTCCTGTTGGAGCAGCGGATGCGTTTCAGCCTGGTGGGCGAAAAGCGGCGTATCGAGGCCTTCTATCGCCTCTTCAAGGAGGTCGATGTCGAAGTTACAGACGCCGACGTGGCCGATACGTCCCCGGTCGATGAGTTCGTCGAACGCCGGCAGTGTCTCCGCAGCGTCGTAGTTCCCGACCGGCCAATGGACGTACAACAGGTCGAGGTAGTCGAGACCGAGTCGGTCGAGCGTGACTTCCAGCCCCTCGATGACTTCGTCGTATGCCAGCCCGAACTTTTCGGCGTGGACTTTCGAGCCGACGAATATCTCGTCCCGAGGGACATCGGCCGCTTCGATACCGGCACCGACTGCTTCTTCGTTCCCGTAGTACTGTGCGGTGTCGACGTGTCGATATCCCATCTCCAGCGCCGTTCGGACGGTTTCACTGCACGTTTCCGGGTCGGTGTTTTGCCACGTACCGAGTCCTAGTTCTGGCAGACTCATACCCGATGAGTCGCTGGCATCGGTCATATTTCTTTGGATGAGGGATACGGGGGATCGGGTACGACGGATCGGTGCCTGTGGCCAAATATATTTTAATTTATGAAAGGGAATGGAAAACAACCGGAACCTATTTATATTCACCTATTGACATCCGCAACGTTGCCAATGAAAGATCAAGCAGAATCGCGTGACCGACGTAGCGTGTTAAAAGTTCTCGGTGGGCTCGGTGCCGCCAGTCTCGCCGGCTGTTCGGGCATCGGTTCCAGCCCGCCGACCGAGGAACCACAGACAGATACCGATGGGACATCGGGCGACGGTAGTTCCAGCGGGACTGATTCGGCGGAGTCCACTCCACGTCCGATGGCCGACGCAATGGAATACTGGGAGATGGCAGGCGCATACGGCGGCCTCATGGACCGCTACTCCGAGAAGACAGGAACGGAGATATCCCACACGAACATGGGATACGACGAGATCATCAACAAGATGCAGACCCGGTTGATCTCCGGGCAGGGTGCCCCCAGTACCGCGCTCATCGAACAGAAGATGACGCTGAAAGTCGCGTCGACCGGTGGTCTTCGGGACCTGCGGCCGCGTATGGAGGAGGCAGGTATTATCGACGAGTTCAACGAGGGGGTGCTGGCCGCCGTTACCGGGGAGGAGGGTCAGATTTACTCTGTGCCGGACGATATCGCCCCGACCACGCTCTACTACCGCAGAGACGTATGGGACGAACACGGGCTC
This sequence comes from Haloarcula montana, assembly GCF_035666295.1. Classification (NCBI taxonomy): domain Archaea; kingdom Methanobacteriati; phylum Methanobacteriota; class Halobacteria; order Halobacteriales; family Haloarculaceae; genus Haloarcula; species Haloarcula montana. Next base: position 400,934 of record NZ_CP142029.1, on the reverse strand, counting down.
GCTCCACACGAGGAGATCGAAACGTGGGATCAGCTCATCGAGGAGGGAAAGAAGCTCCCTGACGACATCTCACTTCTCTCCCTTCCGGCGTCGGGTTCGAACCTCTACTGGCGGTTCCTGAATCGGATGCAGGGCGGTCAGGAGTTCGACGAGGACGGGAACATCGTGCTCAACGGCGAAGAGGGACTGAAAGCCGCCCGGATAATGAAACGTCTCTCGGACGAAGGCTTGGTCCACCGGGGGGCGAACTGGAGCCAACAGTGGTTCTCGGGCTTCAAAAACGGGACTATCACCGGATACGCAACCGGCTCGTGGTTCTACGGGACGATTACTTCATCGATGCCCGACACTGAGGGTAAGTGGCGCGGCTTCAAAGTGCCCGCCATCGAACAGGGTGGAAACAGAGCGAGCAACCGGGGCGGTTCCGGTCTCGTCATCCCGGAACAGCTTTCGGCGGAAGAGGCCAACCGGGCGTGGGACTTCATCAAATACGTCACTGCCAACCCGGAACAGAACGCGCTCACGTACAAGAACGAGGGCCAGATGACGGCACACGAACCGTCGTGGAAAGAGGACGCGTTCACCACCGCCGAGTTCGATTTCTTCGGCGGACAGAAGCTCGCTGACATCTGGATCGATATGATCCCGGACATCCCTGGCTACCGGTTCACCGTCGACTCACCGATCGTCTCCAGCATCATCAACGAGGAGATGCGGAACATGATCGACGAAGGCGACTCACCAAAGGCGGCCCTGGACCGCGCGGCACAGCGTGTCGCAGATCGCACCGACCGCGACATCGCATAGAAAATGAGCTCCGAAGTCATCGTCGAGCTGTCCGACCGTCTTCGCTTCCAGCGACAGCGGTTCAAGGAGGCGATGCCGAAGATCCCGGGCACAGCGTACGTGTTCCTCAGCCCGTTTTTCGTTCTCTTCGGTGCGTTTCTAGCGTTCCCGATCTTCTACACGGTGTATCTCTCGTTTTTTACCTACCAAGGAGTAGCGACAGACCCGCTCTTCTGGGTGCAGATCGGCGATTCCTATCTCATCATCCCGAAGATAGCGAACCTGGAGTTCGTCGGACTGGCGAACTATCAGCGACTCCTTGGTGACAGCGTCTTCCACCAGTCGCTGTTCAATACGTCCTACGTCTTCGCTATCGAACTCCCCCTTATGGTCGGCTTGGCGATCGGACTTGCAGTGGTACTCAACGCCGGATTCACCCGGTTCAAGGGTGTTTTCCGGAGTTTGATGCTCCTGCCGGTCTCGGCGAACACCGTCGCGTACTCGGTCGTATTCGTTGTCATCGTCGCTGAGGGTGGGTTACTCGACGCTATCTTCCACGTGTTCGGGCTCACGCCGCTCGATTGGCTTGGGAACGGGTTCTGGTCGCGGAACCTGATGGCGTTCATGGTGGTCTGGCGCTGGACCGGGTACAACATGATCATCATCTTGGCGGGGCTACAGACGATCTCGGAGTCGCTGTACGAGGCCGCGGAGATCGACGGCGCGTCGCGCTTACAGAAGTTCCGGTACATAACGCTTCCTCAGCTCAAGCCCGTGTTGCTGTTCGTTCTCGTAACGACGACGATCGGTAGCTTCAAGAAGTTCTCAGAGCCGACAATTCTCATCGGTGCGGGCGCACCGGTAAAGGAGACTCGTACTATCGTCTACTACATCTACGAGGTCGCCTTCCAGAACCTCCAGCTCGGATACGGAAGCGCACTCACCGTTGTCCTCGTCGGGATTGTCATGACCCTATCGCTGATCCAACTCAAGTGGAGCTAACTATGCATCAGGAAACGAAAACCGAGGCGCTCTGGCGATTCGGAGGCTACGGCTTCCTCGTCGTGGCCGCCCTGTTCATGCTCGTACCGATATACTGGATTGTCGTTGCATCGACGCTTCCGCAGTCGGCGATCCTCTCAAGTAGCGGGGCGCTCCCGCAGCTCTCCCCGGGCGGACACTTCCTGGAGAACTTCCAGGCGCTCCAGTCACGACAGTACGTGAACTTCCTGAACAGCGTCTGGAACAGTATCTTCATCGCCGTCGTCTACACGGTGCTGGCCCTGTTCCTGTGTTCGATGGCCGGTTTCGCGTTCGCGAAGTACGAGTTCCGCTTCAAGGAAGTGATATTCACTGGGATTCTGGCGACGCTCGTCATCCCGATCAATCTACTGGTCATTCCGCTCTTCCTCGTCATGTCTACGGCGGATATGACCAACACGTACGCGGCGATCATCCTCCCGTGGGCCGCGTATCCGGTTGGTATCTTCTTCATGCGCCAGTCGATGCAGGCGATACCGGACGCGTTACTGGAATCCGCTCGGATGGACGGTGCCTCGGAGTTCCAGTTGTACTACCGGGTCGCCTTACCGTCGATGAAGTCGTCGATGGCGGCACTCGCTGTCATCCTCTTTCTCTTCCAGTGGAACATGTTCCTCTGGCCGTTGGTCGTCCTCGGTAAAGACAAGTTCACGATTCCGGTGGCGATCACCAAAATCATGGGACAGCAGATCATCGCGTTCGACCAACTGATGGTCGCATCGGCTATCGCAATACTCCCGATGTTCGTGGTATTCCTCGCACTCCAGAAGTACTTCGTGCGTGGCATCCTCTCGGGAGCCGTCAAGGAGTGATCCAGGATGACACAAATCAACATTGAAGGACTCGTCAAGAAATACGAAGCGAACGAAGAGCACGACGTAGAAGGGAACGAAATCGTCGCAGTCGACAACGTCGACCTCGAAATCCAGGACGAGGAGTTCCTCGTTCTCGTCGGGCCGTCCGGTTGTGGCAAGACGACGATGCTCCGCTGTATCGCAGGTCTCGAAAGTGTCACAGAGGGCAGTATCCGCTTCGACGACGACGAGGTCAGCCATCTCCCTGCAAGCGATCGCAACGTCGCGATGGTGTTCCAGAATTACGCGCTGTATCCCCACATGACTGTCAGGCAGAACCTCGGGTTCGGACTGAAACTCTCGACGAAGCTCCCGTCGGCCGAGATCGACCAACAGGTAACCAGCATCGCCGAGATGATGGGAATTGAGGAGTTGCTCTCGAAGACTCCCGGGGAACTATCCGGCGGCCAACAACAGCGTGTCGCGCTGGGGCGGGCAATTGTCCGCGAACCGGAGGTGTTCCTGATGGACGAACCGCTCTCGAACCTGGACGCGAAGCTCCGGTCCGAGATGCGGACGGAGATCCAGGAGCTCCAGAACGATCTCGGTGTGACGACGGCGTACGTCACCCACGATCAGACGGAAGCGATGGCAATGGGTGATCGAATCGCCGTGGTAAACGACGGGACGATTCAGCAGGTCGGGGTCCCGGAGGAACTCTACTTGAACCCCGCCAACGAGTTCGTCGCGGACTTCATCGGAAGTCCCAGCATCAATCTCCTCACGATGGAGGTCAGCGACAACCGACTCGTCTTCCAGTCGGGCTTCTCCTACGAGTTCGCCGACTATCGGGTCGACGATGTCCCGACTGTTCGGCTGGGAGTACGACCGGAGGACCTCGAAATCGACCAAAGCGGGGACGACATTGAGGTCACTGTCGTCGAGAAGATGGGGAACGAGAACTTCATCTACGGTATTCTCGGCGAGAAAGAGATTGTCGCTCGGACGGACTCGGCAGTTCGCCCCGAGGCTGGCGATCGGGTTGGAATCTCCTTTGCAGAGGAGTCGGTGTACCTCTTCGACGTCCAAACCGGCGACGCGCTCAAAACGAAGACAGACCAGCTCAGCATGACGCAAATGGAAATGTAACAGCCTGGATTCGGTTCGAATCCTTTCGACGGCCGACCGCTCTCCCGGAGATCGCTATTCGACTAACACACGTCCGAATCACAATGAATCCCAACAACGACCTCAGTACCGAGAACCGGCCACCCGAGCCGGACGACACAGCGGAGCAGATAACCGCCTACGAACTCTTCGAAGTCCCACCCAGATGGCTCTTCCTCCGCCTCGAAACCTCGAAGGGCCGTGTGGGGTGGGGCGAACCTGTTGTCGAAGGACGGGCGCAGACGGTCCGAGCGGCCGTCGAGGAACTGTTAGAGAACTACCTACTGGGTGAGGGCCCACGCGATATCGAGGACCACTGGCAGACGATGTACCGCGGTGGGTTCTATCGCGGGGGGCCGGTGCTGATGAGCGCGATCGCCGGCGTCGACCAGGCGCTGTGGGACCTCAAGGGCAAGCGCCTGGGAACGCCAGTCCACCAGCTCCTCGGCGGGGCAGCCCGCGACCGAATCCGCGTCTATCAGTGGATCGGCGGTGACCGCCCCTCCGACGTAGCCGACCAAGCGGCGACGAAAGTCGACGCCGGGTTCACCGCGCTGAAGATGAACGCCACCGAGGAGATAGAGCGCGTCGACAACCCCGCAGCCGTCGAGGCAGCGGTCAATCGGTTACGCGAGGTTCGGGAAGCGGTCGGTACAGATGTCGATATCGGTGTCGACTTCCACGGCCGCGTCTCGAAATCGATGGCAAAGCGGTTAGCGAAGGCACTCGAACCGTACGAGCCGATGTTCATCGAGGAGCCGGTCCTTCCCGAGCACAACGATGCCCTGCCGGGGATCGCTGCCCACACGACGATTCCGATTGCCACAGGTGAGCGGATGTATTCGCGATGGGACTTCAAAGAGGTGTTCGAAGACGGAACTGTCGACGTAATCCAACCGGACCTCTCACACGCCGGTGGGATTACCGAGGTGAAGAAGATAGCCAGCATGGCCGAAGCCTACGACGTGGCGATGGCTCCGCACTGTCCGCTCGGTCCCATCGCGCTCGCGTCGTGCATTCAGGTCGACGCCTGCTCGCCCAACGCCCTGATCCAAGAGCAGAGTCTCGACATCCACTACAACGAGACCAGCGACGTGCTAGACTACCTCGACGACCCGTCGGTGTTCGAGTACGAAGACGGCTACGTCGCTGTCCCTTCCGGACCGGGACTCGGTATCGATATAAACGAATCGTACGTCCGCGAACAGGCGGAAAAACAGGTCGATTGGCACAACCCCGTGTGGCGACACGACGACGGTAGCGTCGCCGAGTGGTAACGCGGACGGCACAGCCCACTCGGGATGAGCGCGGCAGACGGCCCGGTGAGACACTCACTGTTCGCCTGGTCGTTCCTGTCCCGTCTACGTTCTTTCGAACGGATGCTCGGCACGAGGTCAAAATATATACGAGTTACACGGGAAGCGGTTGTATGGCCTATACAGTCGCAGTTATCGGTACCGGAACGGAGTTCCCGGAGCCGGGAGAGAGCTTCGGGATGGGCGCGATGGCAGCGACTGGGCGACTCGACCTCACGCCGACAGATCCCGAGTGAGGGCCGTGGCGGGAGTACTGCGGCCCGATATTTCCCTCACGAGTGACCCTCTACCACCCACTGGAGGCCGTTGCGCAACAGGCGTCGGAATCCCGCGTTCTCGAACGCGGTCGAGTCGTGGCCGAGCGAACAGTAGAAGACGCGTCCGTCGCCTTCGGTGCGAACCCACGCTGCGGGCATCGTCCCCGTTTCGGGCAGGGTAAACTCGGCAAGAACCGTGACTCGGTCCGCGTCCCAGTCGAGTTCGTACGGTTCGTCGTATATCTGGAACCCGTCTACCCCGTCGGTCACGGGATGTGCCGCGTCGCCGATCTCGATGTCGATCGTTGTCATCTCCGGATGCGTAAGGAACCGGCCGCCGATGAGGTCAGCCAGTTCCGGACACGGCTCGTCGACGAAGCTGTCGAGAACGGTTGCACAGTGAAGCCTGACGTAGCCGGACCCTGCCGTGACAAACGACTGTATCGCGTCCAGTTGCGCCGGCGTCCATTCGGCCTTCGTCGTGTAGTCGACGAACACGTCGTAGTCATCAAGCGTCAAGACCGCGTCGCGCTCCGTCGTCAGTTCGACATCGGCAATATCACGGAGTGCGTCTTCGAGCGCCCGACCGACCGCTCCGAAGTCGTGGAACTCGAACTCGTCGTCGCCGATCGCTAACGTATCGATAGCCACGAACCGGTGATAGCAGTGGCAGTCGCTTACGTCTTTTCGTCGGCGTCGAAACAGGGACTGGTCGACAGGGCGTTTGCAGGGCTGCGGACTCCACTCGGTGCATGGCGATGCCGCGCGAAAAGCGGGCTATCCCGACGCCGTAGCTTTTTGTACTCACGCGTCGAGCATCCGGTTGATGTCACTGTTAGCTCATATCGAACAGTTTACGCAGCGGGACTGGCAGACTGAAGCTGACGGAACGGTTCGGCTGGCGCTCGTAGGTCTCGGCTGGTGGACGATCGAAGAGGTGCTCCCCGCTATCGAGGCGAGCCAGCGGTGCGAGACGACAGTGCTCGTAACCGGTTCTCAGGGAAAGGGCGAACGAGTCGCCTCGGACGTCGAGACGGTCTCCGACGTGCTCTCCTACGACGACTTCCACGACGCGAGCGCACGGGGGGCATACGACGCGGTGTATATCTGTACGCCGAACGCGACCCATCTGGAGTTCGCCGAGACCGCAGCCGATCTAGGCAAGGCTGTCCTCTGCGAGAAGCCGATGGAAGCGACCGTAGAGCGGGCCGAGCGGCTGGTCGAGGTGTGTGACGAGGCGAGCGTGACGCTGGTCGTCGGCTATCGGATGCAGACTGAACCGGCGATACGCCGCGCTCGCGATCTGATTCGAGATGGCGCGATCGGCGAACCGCAGTTTGCCAGAGGGACCAACACACAGACGCTCTTGGATGTCATCTCGAACCGGGACCAGTGGCGTCTCGACTCGGACCTGACCGGATACGGCGCTTCTGTGATGGACCTCGGCATCTACCATATCAACACGACCCGGTTCCTGCTCGATGCCGACCCGATCGCGGCACACGCGACGATGGCGTCCGATCACGAGGCGTTCGACGATGTTCCCGACGAGCGAGCGTCGTTCATGCTAGAGTTCGAGAACGGGGTGTTTTCGACGTGTACGACGAGTCAGAACTCTCAGGCAAATACGTCCCTCGAGATCACCGGGACAGACGGACGACTCCGTATCGAACCCGCCTACCACATGGAAACCGACCTCGAAGTGACAGTTGACGACAGCACAGTCCAGTTCGACATACCGAACCCGAACCAGATGACGGAACTGTTCGAGTACTTTGCGGAAGCCGTACTGACCGACCTTGACGGTACGGCGCAGGGTCGGAGCGGACTCGTAGACCTGCGGACAATCGCCGCGATACACGCGGCTGCCGAGTCGGAGCAACGGGTCGAGATCGATTGAGACGATGGTATCAGCGCGACCGTTGCTGAGTACGTACAGAACGTTACCGGCCCCATCCGAGCTGCTATCAAGCGCTGCTTTCCATTCATACTGACTAACTTCCAGTATTGCTAACATCATGGTAGAGAGAGCCCACCGCCCTCCAACAGGCGATCCGACTGCAATCCCCGGATGACGCGTCCGATAATAACGCCCGTACTCCTGTTATTTGGAACCGAGATATCCTGTTTGTTCTCGCTACTGTCACTATAGAGACAGCAATACTATTCTACTCTACAGATATCCTGGAGCCCTCGCCGCGGAAGTATCGATTGTTCGTGTCAAACTCGCCCCGAGCGAACGGCGTTCGACCCGTGGGCGAATCAATCGCGGATCGAAGGGGGACCCACCATTCCCGAACGATTCAAGACCGTCCGAGCGGAACAGTCGGTCGATGTACGTCAGCGATTACAGTCTCTACGCCGTCGAACCTCGGTGGTTGTTCCTCAAACTGACAACGAGTGACGGCCGCGTCGGCTGGGGAGAAGCCGTCTCCCTGGGCGGGGAAAACACTGTTCCCGAGGCGATAGAGACGTTGCTGGATACATATCTCGTCGGCGAGGCCCCTGGCCGAATTGAAGACCACTGGAGTACGATGTACCGTGGTGGCTTCTACCGCGGCGGCCCGGTTCTCATGGCCGCGATCGCTGGCATCGACCAGGCACTCTGGGATCTGAAAGGCAAGGAGTTCGGTGTCCCAGTCCACGAACTGCTCGGCGGCCGCGCCCGTGACCGCGTGCGGGTGTATGCGTGGATCGGCGGCGACAGACCGGCCGACGTCCGCGAAAAAGCGCGTGATCGCATCGACGAGGGATTCACCGCCCTGAAAATGAACACCACGTCCGAACTCCGGCGAGTCGACAACGCGGCGACGGTTGAGGCCGCGCGGGAGCGGGTCGCTTCGGTCCGAGAAGTCATCGGCCCGGAACGGGATATTGCGCTCGATTTCCACGGCCGCGTCTCGAAGCCGATGGCACCCCGGTTGGCTGCTGCCGTCGATCAGTACGAGCCGCTGTGGATCGAGGAGCCGGTACTCCCCGAACACAACGAAGCACTCCCCGCTATAGCCGCACAGACGACGGCGCCTCTCGCGACGGGGGAACGGCAGTTCTCTCGCTGGGAGTTCAAACACCTCTTCGAACAGGGGGTAGTGGACGTGATTCAGCCGGACCTCTCACACGCCGGCGGGATTACCGAGGTGAAGAAGATAGCCAGCATGGCCGAAGCCTACGACGTGGCGCTCGCACCGCACTGCCCGCTCGGGCCGATCGCATTGGCTGCCTGCCTCCAACTCGACGCCTGTACGCCGAACGCCCTCATCCAGGAACAGAGCCTGCGGATACACTACAACGAAGGTGCGGAATTGCGTGACTATCTCGACAATCCGTCGGCTCTTGCGTACGAAGACGGCTACGTCGATATTCCAGACGGACCGGGGCTTGGCATCGAACTCGACGAAGACGCGTTCGTCCCTCTCGATACGACAGACGAGTCCGACAGCGATGTGTGGCGCCACCCCGACGGAAGTGTCGCCGAGTGGTGACTTGGCTGCTATGCAAATGATAGTCCCCGGAACCGTCCGGAACGGCGTTTGCAACGCCGCCATGAGCACGGCCAGCAGCCCGCTCCCGGTCAGGCAGTTTACTCTCACCCTCCAGCCAAGTTACCAGCTCCCGTCAACTGATAGCTCTGTACTCCTGGTGTTCCGATCGACGGAGGGCTTGTTCAGTTAGCAGAACTGTACTAAGCTTCGGGAGGTCCCAACCGCGTTTCGGTTGGTTCTAGCTCGGTATGACTGAATGGTTTGGAATAAAATAGGTTTCAGCTTCTCTCCAAAAATATATTTAATAGCATCCGGGTTCTATGAGGTCCGCATCAGGGATCCGACTCGTTTCGTTACAGGCCTGTTTTGGGCCAGTCCGTATCATCGTCGGGAGTTATAGTGACGCCATCGCGTCTCTGGTGAGGGTTTCGGAGAAAATACGATTAGAAAGCCGGGAACGTAGAAACCAACGGATAGACTGGAATTTGTTTGTGGTAGCTCCAATTGATTGTCCAACTGTATTACTGATAGAAGCTGCGAATAGTACTTTTGATTATCACGACCCGATTCGGTGTTTCATTTCCCGTCTATCGTACCAATTGAAACGATAGACACGCCGATCTCTCTGCTATCGTGTGATCAGGTACGTAGCGATATTCACTAGTTCCTATAGCTGTAACCCGATTTTCTGAGTCGCCTTACGTTAGAGAATGAGGCGGACGAACACTGCGTGTCTATGTCCGAACTCGACTGTCTCAATGGATGTGTCGGGTTGATCGACTTGTCGTTTGTGGAGCGGTGGTGGTGGACTGCCAAGTGGGCGTACAGCCAAGCCGGCGTACAGTGACATTTATCGAACATGTCATTCTCATATTTAAGCAAGAATTTTTATAGTTAGGAACTCTAACGAAGTCACGTCTCGATCCACGAGTGAGTTCACACGGTCGATCTACAGCTGATTTCGACGGTGACTGCGGATCAATTTGCGGTTGACGAGAAGTCCAACACGGCACTGGCGTACTTCCACAAGAGGTGGAAAGCAGCGGAAACCGAGTCAGAAACAACGCTTTCCGTACTGTTTTCTTCATCTCTTCGTCGGTCAGTACAGGAGAAGTAACGAGTGCTCTCGTCTCCAATTCTCCCATGCCAGCACCGACCTTTTAGTCGAACCTCGCTAATGTCTGTCCAGAATTATGAGTTCCCGGCATCGGAACCGAAGCGTCACAGACACCGGCGAGTGGTATTCGTGAGCTACGTCCTGTGGGCCCTGCTGGCGATGGTCTGTTACTCGTTCGCGTTTCTGTTCATGAAAATCGCACTGCAAGAGCTGCCAGCGTTCACCGTGATGCCGATTGCAGTCCTCACACTGGCCGTCGGAGCGACGACCGTGGCGGCGCTGTATGGGGACTGGTCGGCTCAGTCACTGACGAGTCGGTTTGTCCCGTTCGCGCTGTTGGCTGGGCTCTGTCTCACCGGTGCGATGGTCGGGTATTTCCGCGCACTCTCGACCGGCCCTGTGAGCATCGTCGTTCCGGTGTTCGGGATGTTCCTCGTCGGTGGGGCACTCCTCGGCATCCTCGTTCTATGGGAAGCAGTGACAGCGAGGAAGGTGGCCACTGGCCCCGCAGTCCCTGTCTCTTCCCCCTCAAAACTGTGGGCTATACGTGGGATCCACTGCCCCAATCGAAATGCCTGCTTCTGAACCATCGTGGGTCGCGCGGTAGATGTTCCGTGATTCACGCGCGTCGCCGACGACGTAGACATCCGCCGGGGTAGGTTCGAGTTCGTTTACGAGTTCGTCGTTCGGTTGGTGTCCTACTGCTAGGACGACGGTATCTGCGCTGTACTTGGATTCAGAGCCGACGCCGTTCTCGGTGACAACAGTTGACTCCTTGATGGACACGACATCCTCCCCAGTTTCCGTCGTTATCTGCTCGTTCTCGCCGAACTGCTGGAGCATATCGATTCGGCTAACCAACTCTTTTTCGGGGGCAATCTCGCTCCCCTGTTCGACGATGGTGACCGCGACATCTTGATTCGCGAGATAGCTAGCAACGTCACACCCCACGTCGCCACCACCGATGACCACAGCAGTGTCAGTATCAACAGTTACCGACCCATTGAGAACATCCCACGCTTGGACGACGTGTGGCTTGTCGCTCCCCGGACAGTCGAGTTCACGGGGTCGTGCACCCGTGGCCACGACGACGGCGTCCGGTTGGGTTTCACATATTAGGTCCGAGTCAACGTATTCGCCAAGCTGAACGTCGACATCTCGCTTCGAGAGTTGCTCATCAAGGTACTTGTGGTACCATTGGATTTTCTCTTTTCCGGGTGGTTGTGCTGCGATGTGGAGTTGTCCACCGATTCTATCGGCGGCGTCGTACAGCGTCACGTCGTGACCCCGATCCGAAGCCCGTATCGCTGCCTGACTCCCAGCGGGACCCGCCCCGACGATTAGGACGTCTTGCTGTGTGGGGGCAGACCCGAGGGTTGCGAACTCACGCTCTCGACCGACTGTCGGGTTGACTGTACACCCGATCTGTTTGTCGGCCATGAACCCCTCACCGATACAGCCGATATTACAGCCGATACAGCGGTTCAAATCCTCCAATTGTCCCTCTTTGGCCTTCCGTGCGAAGTATGGGTCGCTGATATGCCCGCGGCCGATTGCCACGAATGTCGCCGTACCGTCCGCGATAATCTCGTCCGCCGTCGTCGGCTGTCGGACGACCCCGACAGCGATAGTTGGGACGTCAACGACAGACCCAATCTCGGCGGCCAGATAGCTTCGCCACCCCTCCTCGAACCGCATCGGTTCGAGTGTCTGTGGAGCGGACCCGTAGGTACCGGCAGACACGTGGAGAACGTCCACACCGGCTTCGTCGAGCAACGCCGCCATCTGCTTGCTCTCGTCTAGCCCGTATCCGTCCTCGACAAATTCGTCCGCAGTCAGGCGAAACGAGAGGCTGAGATCGTCTCCGAGTTCTTCGCGAATACCCTCGACAATCTCGACCGGAAACTGCATTCGCTCTTGGAGACTCCCGCCGTATCTGTCTTCTCGGGTATTCGTCCGCGAAGACATGAACTGTTCGAGGAGATAGCCGTGCGCGCCGTGGAGTTCGACGCCGTCGAACCCGGATTTTCGCGCCCGCTTTGCCCCACTGACGAACTTCCCGACCAGTGTTTCGACTTCCTCAGTTTCGAGTTCTCTCGGATTTCGTGCACTGTAGCCACTCTCGGACTGTGTGGGGACGACAGGGCGGATGCCGCCTGTTTTCTTCTCCGTCGTCTGCCCCCCGGCGTGGTGTAGCTGGATGAATACTTTCCCACCGTGGTCGTGGAGACGCTGTGTTAGTCGGTTAAGCCCAGGAACACAGCCATCGTCGTCGATTCTGAGCTGGTTGGCTATCGTATCAGAGACCGGGTGGTCGATAGCAGCCACTTCGAGGATAATTAACCCCGTTCCTCCTTTCGCACGCTCGGCGTAGTATTCTATGAGTGGGTCTGTGACTTCACCGCGCTCACTAGCGAGGTTTGTCCCCATCGGGGCCATGACCAGTCGATTTCGGATGTCCGTCGAGCCGATGCGTCCGGGCTGAAACAGGTGAGTAAATTCGTCAGTCATGCCGGGCGTACCATTACTATGAATTGGCTCTGGAACAGACTCTAACTTATGTACGCAAAGCCTGGTATTAAGTTGACTGCTATCGACAGATAACGCATATGGGAAAACTCCGACGTGTCGTACTCGATATCCTGAAACCGCACGATCCTCCGTTGCTCGTGTTTTCCGAGCGTATCGACACGATTGAGTGTGTCGACGGCGTCACTGCGTCACTGATCGAACTCGACAAGGAAGTCGAGAACGTGAAACTCACAGTTGAGGGAGAGGACATTGACTACGAGGCAATTGAGGAGGCAATCAGCGGACTCGGTGGGACCGTTCACTCGGTCGATCAGGTTGCCTATGGTGAGTACGTCGTCAAGGAGCAGCGAACGCTTCAGGACGACTAATCGACGTGCCTTCGAAACCCGCCCTCCTTCGGTCGCTGCTCGGTCGGGAAGAGGTACGCTCTATCTCCCGGCGATATTTCATCTCGAACGGATTCGACGGCACCCTGACGTGTATCGGTATCATTGTTGGGGCGATTCTATCGGGCGTTCCCGACGGGGTAACGGTCATCAAGATCGGCCTCGGTGCCGCGGTCGGTCTCGGAACGTCTGCCGTCTGGAGCGTCTGGGAAATCGAACGCGCCGAGACACGTGCAGAGATTCTCCGAATCGAAGAGGCGATGCTGACCAACCTAGACGACACACGCGTCCAGCACGAACAACGAGGGGCCCGCGTGATACACGCGACTGCGAGTGGACTCGGTCCACTCATCGGTGTACTAATCCCGCTCACGCCGTTTCTGTTTGAGAGCACCGCGTTTTCGATGGCGAAAGCAGGTGTCGTTGGCGTTGGTCTCGGTATCAGCATCCTCGCTGTCTTCGGCGCGTACATGAGTTCGATTTCAGGCCAGAAGTGGTACGTGTCGGCACTCCGGATGGCTCTGGCCGGTCTCGTCGTCACGATTATCAACATCTTCCTCCCCGGATAGCGGACTCCTGACCGCAACCAGGCAGCGGGCCGCTGACTCGGCCGCGACTCGGAGATTCAGGCTAAACCTACGTTGTTGCATGCTTGCGGGCCGCATGACGTCTGACCAGCCACCCGATCATCATGAGGATCGGTGTGGCCACGAGAAGCACGACTCCCAACAACGCCCAGTCGGTGACACCCAGTGGAACAGTGCCGAAGTACTGGTTCAGCGGCGTATAGAGGACAGCGAGCTGAAGCGCCAGCGACGCCCCGACGGCAGCAACGAGCCAAGGGTTCGACAGTGCGGGTGTCCCTTTGGTCCACCGAACGACGTACAATTTGACGAACTCGAAGATTACGAGTCCGGTGAACACCATCGTCATAGCGTAGGGTGTGACAGCCGATGCACCCTCAAGCGTGTAGAACATCACGCCGAGAAGCAAGACCGTCGCGGTCAGACCGGCCCCACTGACGAAGCCGAGCATCTCGGTGTCGATAATCCCCGCTGATTGGTCCCGGGGCGCTCGGTCCATCACGTCGCCACCTGGGTCCGTCCCGAGTGCCAGTGCGGGCAAGCCGTCTGTCAGCAAATTGATCCACAGCAACTGGACTGCCGGAAGGATGAGGTAGCCAAAGAGCGACGCAAAAAAGACGACTGCGACCTCTGCGGCGTTCGCACTGAGTAGGTAGGCGACGAACTTCCAGATATTATCGAAGATGGTCCGGCCACGCTGTATTGCGGTACGAATTGAGGCGTAATTATCGTCCAGCAAGACGATGTCGCTGGCCTGCTTGGCCACGTCGGTTCCGCGAATGCCCATGGCGATGCCGACATCTGCGTTTTTTAGTGCCGGGGCGTCGTTGACGCCGTCACCCGTCATCGCAACCGCAGCGCCATTTGCCTGGAGCATCTCGAGAATCCGGACCTTGTGTGTCGGTTCGGCCCGTGCGAACACGTTGACCTCCGCAACGCACTCACGAAGTGTCTCCTCGTCCATCTCTTCGATCTCTTGGCCAGTCACAACGTCCGACTCGATACCGACCTCACTGGCGATAGCCCGGGCCGTCACTGCGTTATCACCGGTAATCATTTTGACGTCGATACCCGCGCGGTGAGTGTCAGCAATCGCCTCGCGGACCTCCGTTCGCGGTGGATCGAGCAGTCCCTGTAACCCGACGAACACGAGGGTATCCTCGGGTTCCCCACCGTCGTTTCGGTTCTTGTATGCGAACCCGAGGACACGGAGCGCGTCTTCGGCCAACTCCTCAACCTGGTTGCTGATTTGGGACCGTGTCTCCGTATCTAGTTCGACTGGACCCTCCGGGCCGAGCACTCGTGTCGCCCGCTCAAGGACGACACTTGGCGCTCCCTTGACATAGACCACGTCGTCGTGAACTGTCGCCATCCGTTTGCGCTCCGCCGAGAACGGAACCTCGTCACGTCGTGGGCGATCCGCGCGTCGGGTTGCAACGTCGATTCCTCGGTCGGCCGCGGCCATGACGAGTGCTCGCTCGGTTGGGTCGCCCTCGTCGGCCGTCGCGTCGTTACAGACCGCTCCGATCTCGTACAGGAGGTCCAGCCTGTCGTCGTCACTCTCCTCGTCAATTCCAACGACCTGATCGTGGACCCACGCTGTCTGGACCCGCATCTCGCCTTCAGTCAGCGTTCCCGTCTTATCAGTGCAGACGACATCAACCGCGCCAAGTGCTTCGACGGCCGGGAGTGTCCGGACGAGGACGTTCTCGTCGGCCATACGCCGGACGCCAAGCGCAAGCGTCAGCGTGACGACTGCGGGCAGTCCCTCGGGGACGGCCGCCACCGCCAGCGACACAGCGGTCAAACTAGCTTGGAGGAGGCCACGTCCCCCGGCCAGAAGCAGCGAGACGACGAGTGCCGAGAGGACCACGACAGCGAATCCAAGGCGACGACCGAGTCGATCTAGGTCGCGCTGAAGAGGTGTGCGTGAATCCTCTGCACTGATAAGTGCCGTCGCGATCTCACCGACTTCCGTCTCCATCCCGATCTCGACGACGACGGCAACTGCCCGTCCGCGGGTGACGTTCGTCCCTTTGTAAACCATGTTCTGGCGCTCTGCGAGCGGCGCCTCTGCAGTGGCCGCTGTCGTAGTCTTCGTGACCGGCACGCTCTCACCTGTCAGCGCCGCTTCGTCGATTTCTAGATCGGTTATCTCCACGAGCCGAGCATCAGCGGGGACGACATCCCCCTGTTCAACAAGGATGATATCACCAGGCACGAGCGCTGTCGAGTCGATTTCCTCGCTGTTTCCCGACCGACGAACAGTAACCTCCGGCGTTGCCATCTCGCGGAGCGCGTCGAGACTCTGTTCTGCTCGGTACTCCTGAACGAATCCGAACCCGCCGTTCAACAGCAGGATGATAGCTATGAGAACAGCATCAACAACGTGCCCGATGGCAAAGGACAGCGCGGCAGCGACAAGTAATACCCAGATGAGCGCACTCGAGAACTGTGCGAGTAGAATCTGGACCGGTCCACGTCCGTGGTCACCGATGATTTCGTTACGTCCGAACGTCGCACGGCGCTCGTCTGCTGTTTCCCGGTCCAGCCCCGCCTCGTTAGTCTCCAACTCGTCGTATATCTCCTCGAGAGAACGAGTATGCCAAGCCATGATCAGCACGCCCAGTCGAGTGCAATCAGACGACTGGATAGGGCTTGGGATCGCCCCCAACCTGGGTTCTCAAGATACATGTACCACCTCTGTGTACTGTAGCTTGGTATACAAGTTTTTCTTTCACTTTTGACGGGTCTACTCGGCCGGTTACCGCACGGCCACTTCGACTCGGATCGCTCACTGGTCTGGGAACAATACCATTCGACAGATGAGAGGCAAGAAACAGCGCCCACTCAATCAGAATTTATATATCTCGCACGGGTCCCGGACAAGAGTCGCTTTCAGAACAAGTTCTCGGAACTGTCCGAACCATGCCGTGCCCGGAGAGTATCTCGAAGCCAGTTGCTCCGATAGCCTGTACCTCTCCAACGTCGTGAAGATCAGCAGAGAGTCGAAGAAGGGTTCACCAGGCCGTCGTCGAAGCCGCTGGAAACTTCCTCGAATTCGGCGAGGACGCAAATCCGGAGCTAATTGCGGATTCCTACGATTATCAGGGCCTTCCTCGCGGTCAAAGCAGTCTGACCCAATCTGTGGAAACCCGCGTTCTACCGAGGGCGCGTCAAACAATCACGCTACCGTTCTTGACGACCGTCTCGACGAGATCGATATCGTACTTGTAGGGGAGATGCCGGTACGACGGGGCATCGAGGACAACCACGTCGCCGAGTGCACCGGGTCGGAGGGTCCCGCAGCCGTCAGAGCGGTCGATTGCGGCGGCACCGCGCTCGGTGATACTGAGTATCGCTTCGGCGGGCGTCATGCCGATACCGACACAGGCGAGTGTCGCTGCGAACCCGAGCGTCGGTGCGTAGCAGTTGGGGTTGAAGTCGGTCGCGACAGCCGGCAGCGTCTCCCGCTCCCGGAACGGTTCCAGTGCCGGGTACTCCCCGTCGAGGCCGAACGCAGTTCCGGGGAGGAACACGGGCGTCACGCCGCTGTCGACGAGACGGGCTGCGTCCTCCGGCGTCGACTGAAGCAGATGGTCGGCGCTGGCCGCCGACAGATCGGCCGCGAGCTGTGACCCGCCCAGCCGCGCGAACTCGTCGGCGTGAATCTTCGGTGTGAGCGAGTGCTCCCGGCCGGCTTCGAGGATTCGGCGGGACTGCTCGACGGAGAAGACGTCCGCCTCACAGAACACGTCACAGAACTGCGCGATACCTTGGTCGGCCACCGCGGGGAGTTGCTCAGTGATTACCGACTCCGTGTACGCCTCGGCGGTCACGTCCTCGGGAACCGCGTGTGCACCCATGAAGGTCGGAATGAGATCGACCGGATGTGTCTCGTCGACCCGGTCGATGACCGAAAGCATCCGCAGCTCGGTCTCCGTGTCCAAACCGTAGCCAGACTTCACCTCGGCCGTCGTCGTCCCGTGTTCCAGCATCACATCGAGGCGGCCCCGGAGCCGCTCGGCGAGTTCCATGTCGGTGGCCTCGCGGACGTTCCGAACGGTTCGGAGGATGCCCCCGCCGTCAGCAAGGATGTCCTGATACGACGTGCCCGAGAGCTTCGCCTCGAACTCGTCGGACCGGTCACCGGCGAACAGCGCGTGGGTATGCGAGTCGACGAAGCCGGGGAGGACGCAGTTCCCGTCGGCGCCGACGGCGGTGTCGGCGTTTTCCGGCGGGTAGTCCGCGGTAATTTCGTCCGACGGACCCACCTCGCTGACCGTCCCACCCTCGATTACGACGGCGGCGTCTGTCACCGTATCGAGGGTGCGATCCCCGTCGGCCGGGCCGGTGACGACCTCCCCCGCATCGTGAACGACGGTGTAGGTCATGCCTGCCCCCGGAACGCCGGTGTCACCGTTGAGTGGTGTGTCGGCGTCATGCTCAGTTGTCCCGCATGGGAATCGGCACGTCGGACTCCTCGGCCTCGTCGATGGCCTCCTCATAGCCGGCGTCGGCGTGGCGGACGACGCCCATGCCTGGGTCGGTCGTGAAGACGCGGCGGGCCTTCTTTTCGGCCAGTTCCGAGCCGTCGAGGACGACGTGGTTGTTCGCGTGCAGCGAGTTCCCGATACCGACGCCGCCGCCATCGTGGACGCTGACGATGTCGGCGCCGGCAGCACAGTTCAGGAGGGCGTTGAGGATGGGCCAGTCGGCGACGGCGTCGGTCCCGTCTTTCATGTCCTCTGTCTCGCGGAACGGGCTGGCGACGCTGCCCGCATCAAGGTGGTCGCGCGTGACCACTACCGGCGCGGATATCTCCCCCTCGGCGACCAGTTCGTTGATGCGGAGGGCAAAGCGGGCACGCTCGGTCAGGGAGTCCTCGGCTTCGTCGCCCTCGCTGTCGGTGTTGTACCCGAGCCAGCAGACGCGGCTGGGTAGCCCCTGGAACTGCACTTGCTCTTGGGCGAGGTCGATCCAACGCGCGAGGCGCTCTTTCTCGGGGAACAACTCCAGAATCGCCTCGTCGGTGCGGCGGATGTCTTCGGGGTCTCCCGAGAGGGCCGCCCAGCGGAACGGGCCTCGGCCCCGACAGAACTGTGGCCGGATGTACGCCGGCACGAACCCCGGGAAGTCGAAGGCGTCGTCCCGGTCGCGGTGTTCCTGTACCTGTCCACGGATGTTGTTGCCGTACTCGAACGCGACCGCGCCGCGGTCCTGCATCGTCAGGATAGCGTCGAGGTGTCGCTCCATCGTGTCGAGGCTCTCCTCGCGGTAGCGGTCGGGGTCGCGTTCGCGGAGGTCTCCGGCCTCCTCTATCGTGTAGCCCGACGGGTAGTACCCCTCCATCACGTCGTGGGCGCTGGTCTGGTCGGTGATGACATCGGGGACGAAATCCCGCTCCAGCATTCCGTCGAGCATCTCGGCGGCGTTCATGTGGACGCCGACACTGTAGGGTTCGCCGGCCTCGGCCGCGTCCATCGCACGCTCGATGGCCTCGTCGAGCGTCTCAACTTTCTCCATGCAGTACCCGGTCTCGATGCGGCGGTCGATACGTGACTCGTCGATTTCGGCGACGATACAGACGCCGTAGTTCATCGTGACCGCGAGCGGCTGTGCGCCGCTCATCCCGCCCAATCCGGAGGTGACGACGGTGTTCCCGCGGAGATCGCCGTCATACTCCTGTCTGGCGAGTTCGGCCAGCGTCTCGTAGGTCCCTTGGATGATGCCTTGGGTCCCGATGTAGGCCCACGAACCGGCCGTCATCTGCCCGTACATGATCTTCCCGTCGGCTTCGAGTTCGTGGAAGTGCTCCCAGTTGTCCCAGTTCCCGACGAGATTGGAGTTCGCGATGAGCACGCGCGGGGCCTGCTCGTGTGTCGGGAACCGGCCGACCGGTTTGCCCGACTGGACGAGCAGTGTCTCCTCGTCACCGAGGTCCCGAAGCTCGGAGAGGATGGCGTCGTAGGCGTCCCACGAACGGGCCGCGCGTCCGGCCCCGCCGTAGACGACGAGGTTCTGGGGGTCTTCGGCGACTTCGGGGTCGAGGTTGTTGTTGAGCATGCGGAGGGCGGCTTCCTGTCGCCACCCCTCACACTCGATCTCCGTCCCGGTCGGGGCACCCTGATACGAGAGCCACTCGTCGCTTGGCGTCTCACTCGCCGGTTCGAGGCCGTCTTGACTCATATGTGGACAGTGGGCACACAACGAGAACACTGAATCGCCACCGAAGGGAGGGGGATTTTTATCCGGTCGGAAAGACCAATCGCCGGAACACGACCCGAACAGCACCGGATCGGCCCGTCGATCATCGTTCGGGGTATAAAATTCCCCCTCCACAAGCGGGGCGCGTACCCAGTACGTGTCGCGTCCACGGCTTCAAGAGATGCCGCGCATCGACTACGTTCGGTACGACGACGCTTCTCCGGAGATCCGTGACGCGCTCGACGAGTCGGCCTACGCCGACGCCGAGGAGCGGCACCTGTTTTACGAGATGCTCGCGAACGTCCCGTCGGTGTTCGACCGCCGTGTCGAGTATTTCGGCAAACTCATGGGTGGCGGTGCTGTCCCGAAACGGGAGAAAGAACTCGCGTATCTAACCGTCGCTTTGGTCACGGAGACACGCTTCGTCGCAGCGACCCACGCGAAATACCTCGTCGACAACCACGACGTGTTGCCGGAAACGATAACCGCGCTGTCCGGCGGCGACTACTCGGGACTGTCCGACCGCGAGCAGGCGGTCGTCTCGTTCACCCGTGCGGCCGTCCACGACCCGGACGGTGTCGAAGACGAGAAGCTGGCGGCCCTCCGCACGGCGGGCTACGACGACGGTGATATCGTGGAGCTGTTGCTGTTGACCTGCGAGGCACAGACGGCGACGACCATCGCCACGGTGACCGGGATGGCGCTCTCCGACCGCGGTGAGACGGAACCAGCCTATCTCCCCGAAGAATTCGCGCTCTGACCGGCGACGAGCGGCGGTCGACCGATAGTTATAACTTCTGAGTAATATATCTATAACGTATGAACGACGACGTTCTCGTCACGGCCGACTGGGTCGAGAATCATCTGGAAGAGTTCAAGCGAGACGACCCGGCGTACCGACTCGTCGAGGTGAACAATCCGGAAGTCACGGCAGAAGAGCACACGCCATACGAGACGGCACACATTCCGGGGGCGACGTTCTTCGACTGGAACCGAGATTTCACGGACGAGAAACGACGGACTATCGTCGACCGGGAGGGATTTGCCCGCCTCAATGCCGAGGCCGGCATCACCGAGGACACGACCGTCGTCATCTACGGTAACGGCCGGGTCCCCAACTGGTACGGGATGTTCGCCTACTGGGTGTACAGCTACTACGGCCACGACGACGTTCGGGCACTCGACGGCGGCAAGCAGTACTGGCTGGCAAACGACTATCCGACGACGACCGACGTACCGTCCTTCACCGCCCTGGAGTACGACGCGAGCGAACCCGACGAGTCGATTCGCGCCTACAAGGAAGACGTGGACGCCGCAATCGAGGGCGACGCGGCCCTGCTCGACGGCCGGACGCCCGAGGAGTTCGACGGCGAAGTCATCGCGCCGGAGGGGCTCGAACCGACGGCACAGCAGGCCGGTCACATCCCGGGCGCGACAAACGTGCCGATGCCGAAGGTCCACAACGAGGACGGCACGTACAAAAGTCCCGACGAGTTGCGGGAGCTGTACACGGAGGCCGGTCTCGACGGGGAGGACTCGACGGTCACCTACTGTCGGCTCGGAGAACGGTCGTCAATCGAGTGGTTCCTGTTGCACGAACTCCTCGATTTCGACGCCGTCCAGAACTACGACGGCTCGTGGACCGAGTGGGGGAACTTGGTGAACGCGCCCATCGAGACCGCCGACGCGGAGTAGCTTCCCTCGTCAGTTGGGCCGTCGCGTGTTGAGGAGTCGGTTGACGAGCGCGCCGATGAACTTGTTCTCCGCGATCCGGAGGTGTTCCTCGAACGTTCGCCGATCGATGTCCATGCGCGCGGCGAGTTCTTCGGTCGTGGTTTCCCGGGGAATCTCGTAGTAGCCGGCTTGCCACGCCATCAGGATGGCTTCCTGTTGGCGCTCGGAGAGGTCGGGGACG
This sequence comes from Haloarcula montana, assembly GCF_035666295.1. Classification (NCBI taxonomy): domain Archaea; kingdom Methanobacteriati; phylum Methanobacteriota; class Halobacteria; order Halobacteriales; family Haloarculaceae; genus Haloarcula; species Haloarcula montana. The sequence goes on along the minus strand of NZ_CP142029.1, from coordinate 379,350 downwards.
AGCGACTCGACCGAGAGCATCGGCTGGTCCTGTGAAATGGCGTCGATCTTCCGTTTCGAATGGACCTCGACGCGGAACGACTCCTGGATGTCCTGATAGAACCGCGTCAGGTTCTCTGGATCGAGCGTGATGACGCGGACTACCTTGCCCCCCCGTTCGTACCGCAGCGGCGGGAGCAGGAGACAGTCGTGCTTGGCGAGGTAGCTCTCGATGTTGTTTTCGGTGTGTGGACGGAGACACTGGGACGTGATGATGACCTGCTCGCTATCGCCCTCGACCGTCTCTTCGATCCCGGGTTGACTGCTACTCGAATGTTCAATGCCCACCGTCTCCGCGATCTCGTTTTGGACCTCGTCGGTCACGCGTCCTTTGACATGTAGCAAATCACAATGATTATTACACCACAATTCGATGCTGATGTCTCGATTCTTTGTCGCTTTCTCGTAAGGAACGCCGCCACGAATGTGAAACGTTGCTTCGTGCATATGCGGATTTGGATTGGTCAGGGTATATAATTGGCCACACGTATGGAGGTGTATAATATACACTGATGTATGGTCGTTTTACTCACCATGCGTGATAGTCTCACACGGCGAAGCGTTTTGAAAGGGGCGGCAGTCGGCGGCGCGGCCAGTACGGCCGGGTGTGCGAGTTCGATTCAGGGCGCGTTCGGGGAGAGTACAGAGGTCACCATCGGCGGCAAGCAGTTCACCGAGCAACTGCTTCTCAGTAACATGAGCGCGTTGATGCTCGAAGACGCCGGCGTGTCGATCAACGACGCGTTCCCGGTAGGCGGAAACACCGCCAACCACGAGGCAATAATCGGCGGAGAGACCACACACTACTGGGAGTACACCGGGACTGGCTGGAACTTCCACCTAGGGAACGAGGAGGAGAAGATACGAGACCCCGAGGAGTTGTACAACAGTGTCAACGAAGCCTATCAGGAGGAGTATGGCATCGAATGGCTCCAAACGGCAGATTTCAACAACACGTACGTTGTGACCGCGAACACGGACTGGCAGGAGGAAACCGGCGTCGAGACCCTCTCCGGGTTGGCCGAGTACATCAACGGCGGCGGCGAAGTGACGTGGGCGGTGTCACAGGAGTACATCAACAACCCGACGGCCTTCGGGGACCTGCCCGACTTCTACGGGTACGGTGAGAACATGGACAACGTCACCTACGAACGGATGGCGATCGGGACCATCAACTACCGGGCTGTCGCGGAGGGCGAGGTCGACCTCGGCGTCGGCTTCGCGACGAACCCGAACTTACAGGAGTTCGACATCGCGACCATCGAGGACGACCAGAACTGGTTCGTCATCTATTACCCCGCCCCTATCGTCGACCAAGACGTGCTCAACGACACCGTCCGCGAGGCGCTGAACGCCCCCGTCTCGGCGCTCGACACCGAGACGATGATCGAACTGAACGCTCGGGTCTCGATCGATGAGGAGAGTCCCGAGAACGTCGCACAGGACTGGCTCGAGTCCGAGAACCTGCTGTAGACAGTCCAATGATTCTTCGAGAGACAGTCGATTGGATGCTCGGGAACACCGGCCTGCTCGTAGAGCAGCTACTCGAGCACATGGACATCGCGTTCACGTCTATCGGTATCGGTACCTTCCTCTGGGTCCCCCTCGGCGTGGCCATCTACCACTACGACCGGTTTTCTACGCCGGTCATCGGCGTTGCGGGGATGATACTGACCCTGCCCAGTCTCGTGTTGTTCCCCCTCCTCATCCCTATCGTCGGTATCGGGACGACGCCCGCGATAGTGGCGCTGGTGCTGTACGCCGCGTTGCCGATCACGCGGAACACGTATACGGGTTTGAAGGAGGTCGGAACCGCGGTCGAACGGGCGGGAGAGGGGCTCGGAATGACTGAGCGACAGCTATTAGTTCGCGTGAAACTGCCGATGGCAGTCCCGGTGATATTTGCGGGAATCCGGCAGGCTGCGGTGCTGATTATCGGTATCACGACGATCGCGGCCTTCTTCGGCGCGGGAGGGCTCGGCGCGTCAATCTTCGCCGGTATCAGGCTCAATCTCCCGAAACAGATAGTCGGGGCGACCCTTGTCGTCTCCGTGTTTGCGATTCTCACCGACTACGGACTGGGACTGATACAGCGACGGATTCCGGGCGGAAAGCGGGGGCTCAACGCATGATAGAACTCAACGACGTACGCAAGGTCTACGGCGACAGTACCGAGGCGGTCAGTCAGGTAAGTTTCGAGGTGGCACAGGGCGAAACGGCGACGCTGGTCGGCCCGTCCGGGTGTGGCAAGACGACGATGTTGACGATGATAAACCGGCTCACAGAGCTGACCGACGGCGAGATAATCATCGACGGGACGCCGATCAGCGAACACGACAAGATAGAGCTGCGACGCAACATCGGGTACGTCATCCAAGAGATCGGCCTGTTTGACCACATGACCGTCGGGGAGAACATCGGTCTCGTCCCGGACCTGCGGGGATGGGACGAGCAGCGAAAGCAGGAGCGCATCGACGAACTGCTGGAGTTGATCCAGCTCCCCGCGGACGCGAAAGACCGGTATCCCGAGGCCCTCTCGGGCGGCCAGCAACAGCGCGTCGGTGTCGCTCGCGCCTTGGCGGCTGAGCCCGACATCATGCTCATGGACGAACCGTTCGGCGCGCTCGACCCGATCACGCGCGAGGAGCTACAGGACGAGTTTGTCGAGATTCAGGCCGGGCTTGACGTGACGATCGTCTTCGTCACACACGACATCAACGAGGCGCTGAAGATGGGTGACAAGGTCGCGGTGCTCAACAACGGGGAGCTGGTGCAGTACGACTCCCCAAGGGACCTACTCGCGAACCCGAAAAACGAGTTCGTTGAGGACTTCGTCGGCGAAGACCGTCTCCTCAAGCGGCTCTCGCTGATTTCCGTCCGCGAAGTCATGACCTCGCACGAGTTGCCCGACCGGACGGAGACCGTGTTGCACCCGGACGACAGCCTGAAAGCCGCGCTACAGACGTTCTATCACGCGACCGAGCCGCTGTCGGTCATCGAAGATGGGACGATCGTCGGCTCGCTCAGCGAAGCAGACATCCGAGATGTCGTCTCTGACTCAACGGTCGAGGGTGTCACAAATGTTTAGTCCGCTCCAGAGCCTCGCGACGGGGTGGTTAGAGTACATCATGGCGAATCAGAACCAGTTTCTCGAACTGCTCGCCGGCCACATCCGGATGGTCGGCATCGGCGAGTTGATCGCCATTATCATCGCCGTGCCGGCGGGCATCCTCGCGACGCGAGATCCCCGCGCTGCGCGGGTGATCGAGAGCCTCGGGGCGACCGCACAGACGATTCCGGCACTCGGGGTCGTCGCGCTCACGTTCACGGTTCTCGGGCTCGGCCAGCGGCCGACGATTCTGGCTATCGTCATCTACGCCGTCTTCCCGATTCTGAAGAACACGGTGGCCGGCATCCGACAGGTCGACGACTCGATGGTCCGGGCAGGCCGGGGCATGGGGATGACGAACCTCCAGCGGCTCCGACAGATCGAACTGCCCTACGCCTTGCCCGTCATCTTCGCCGGGATTCGGACCTCGACGGTGCTGTGTATCGGCGTCGCCTACATCGGGGTCTTCGTGGGATCGGGCGGACTCGGTATCTGGGTGCAGGCCGGGCTCACGTCGGTCAGCTACGATATCATGCTCGCCGGCGCGATTCCGGGCGCGCTGACCGTGCTGGCCTTCGACCAGCTGTTCAAATACATCGAACAGGCGGTCACGCCGGAGGTCATCTCGGGCGACCTCGAGGCTGACACGAACGTGGCGGCCTAACGGCTCACTCGATATCGACGCCGCTTTTCCTGACTGCATCCACGAGCGATCCGTCCCGAACTGCGTCACCCAGCGACGAGATGTCAGCCGACCACGGCACGTCGCCGTTTCGCACGTCGGCCGCGTCCTCAACGAACTCCCGGGCAGCGGCGAGACCGGGGGGCAGCGTTGTCCCCGTCTGCCGGGTCGCACGGGCACAACAAAGGAGTTCGACGGCGACGACCCGGGCGATTTTGTCGATGGTCGCCAGCAGGTTCGAGCTGGCGACGTTGCCGGCGCTGTGGATGTCCTCCTGTCCGGAGGAGGCGACAAAGGAGCGGTCGCTGGCCGTATCGAGCGTCCCCGCTTCGGTCACCAACGACGCCGCGGTGTACTGGGCGCGCGCGAGGCCGCTTTCCAGCCCCGGCTCATCGGCCAAGTGGGGGCTGTGTTCGTCGGCAGCTAGCAACAGTGTCGACCGCGCTTCGCTTCCGGTACCGACTTTCCGCGTCGTCAGTGCCAAGAGGTCAGCGACCCCGGCGACGTACTGGGCGTTGAACGTCCCACACGACCGCGCGGTCCCGTCGGGGAAGATAAGCGGGTTGTCGGTCGCGCTGGCGAGTTCGGTCTCGACGGTCGCAGTCGCCATACCGAGGTGTTCGCGCAGTGCGCCGTTTACTTGTGGCAGACACCGAATCGAGAGCGGGTCCTGTGTCATGTCCGCCGAGGACGGTGTCGCGCTGGTCAGCACCCGGACATGTGCGGCGGTGGTGGCGTGGCCCGCCACGGGCCGGGCGTCGGATATCCGCTCGTCGAAGGCCCCGGGCTCCTGCCCGACGAGTTCGAACGTCCAGGCGCCGGCGATGTCGGCCGCTGTCACCAGCGCCCGGAGGTCCGCAATCGCCACCGCGGTCCGGGCGGTCGTCACGGCGGTCCCGCTGATAAGCGCGATACTCTCCTTTGGTCCGAAGCGGAACGGGTCCAGTCCGGCGGCGTCGAGTGGCTCCGACCCCGAACACCGCTCGCCGTCGACGAGCGCCTCGCCCTCGCCGGCCAGCACGAGGCCGACGTTGGCGAGTTCACACGCGTTGTCGGCGCTCCCCTCCGAGGGGATGAGTGGGAGCACGTCTTCGTTTAGCAGCGTGCAGAGCCGGTCGACGAGTTCCGGGCGGACTCCGGAGACGCCGACGGCGAGGGCGTTCGCGCGAACGGCCAGGATGGCCCGCGTCAGCCGCGGCGACGCGGGCGGTCCCGTCGCTGTCTGGTGGCTGCGAAGCAGGTTCTGCTGGTGTTGTTCCATCTCCTCGCGGCCGACCGAGATGTCCTTGAGGTCCCCGAAGCCGGTGTTGACCCCGTAGACCGAGATATCGTCGCCGTCGATGATGTCGTCGACCGCCGCCCGACTCTGGTCCATTCGTTCCCGGGCGTGGTCGGTCAGTTCCATCGGTTCGCCGTCGGCCACAGCCCGCACCTCGCCGACGGTGAGACTACCGTCGATCGGTATCATGCCACCACAGCGAGTTGCGGACTAGCGGTTGGCTTGGCTTGCATTGTCAGTGTTCCGAGAGGCGGCGCGAGCGGAATAAAACATTGACCCTCCGAGGGGAGAGGCTATTTATTTGCGGTAATTGGGGGCAGTGACCCTATGGCGAGCGAGACACCCAGCGACGTGTGGCGCGAGTACCGAGGCGCGCGGACGGGGACGGAGATCGAGTGTGAGGGGTGGCGACAGGAGGCCGCTCTCCGCATGCTCAACAACAACCTCGACCCCGAAGTCGCCGAAGACCCCCAGAACCTCGTCGTCTACGGCGGTGTCGGACAGGCGGCTCGCTCGTGGGACGCCTACGACACGATAGTCGAGACACTCCGGGAACTGGAGAGCGACGAGACGCTAGTCGTCCAGTCGGGCAAGCCCGTCGGCCGGCTACGGACACACGAGCAGGCCCCGCGCGTACTCATCGCCAACACGAACCTCGTGAGCAAGTGGGACAACTGGGAGGAGTTCCGGCGGCTCAAGACGGACGGGAAGATGATGATGGGGAACTACACCGCCGGATCGTGGGGATATATCGGCTCGCAGGGCGTGTTACAGGGCACTTACGAGACGCTGGCCGCGGTCGCCGAACAGGAGTTCGACGGCGACCTGACCAACCGTCTCGTGGTGACCGCCGGCTTGGGTGGGATGGGGGGGAACCAACCGCTCGCGGTCACGATGAACGGCGGCGTTTGTCTCGTCGCTGAAGTGAGCGACGAGCGAATCCAGCGCCGCATCGACGAGGGGTACTGTCAGGAGTCGGCGGCCTCGGTCGAGGAGGCGCTGAAGCGTGCACGGGCGGCGATTGAGGCGGGTGAAGCCCGCAGTATCGCGGTCCCGGCCAACGTCGTCTCGCTGCTGGAAGGGATGCTCGACCGGGAGTTCGTCCCCGATGTTGTCACGGACATGACCGCCGCCCACGACGAACTGACGGGGTACCATCCGCTCGGCTATACGATCGAAGAAGCCGACGACCTCCGTGAGCGCGACCCCGACCGCTACCGCGAGGAGAGCCTCGACACCATGGAACGGCACGTGCGGGCGCTGCTGGACATGTACGAGCAGGGTGCGGTCACGTTCACCTATGGGAACGGCATCCGGGGACAGGTCGCGGACCGGCGCGGCATGACCGAGGCCCACGACCTCCCAGGGTTCGTCCCCGAGTACGTCCGGCCACTGTTCTGTGAGGGCCGTGGCCCCTTCCGGTGGGTCGCTCTCTCGGGGGACCCCGAAGACATCGACCGCACGGACGCGCTTATCGAGGAGCTGTTCCCCGAGAACGACTCGCTGTTGCGCTGGATCGACCTCGCACAGGAACACGTCGATTTCCAAGGACTGCCCGCGCGGGTCTGCTGGCTCGGCTATCAGGCCGGCGAGGACGGACTGAGCGAGCGCGCCCGGTTCGCGCTCCGGGTGAACGAACTCGTCGCCGAGGGCGAGATATCAGCGCCGATAGTGGTCACGCGCGACCAACTCGACGGAGGGAGTATCGCGAACCCCAACGAGGCCACCGAAGACATGAAAGACGGGACCGACGCCGTCGCCGACTGGCCCATCCTCAACGCCCTGCTGAACTGCGCCGCCGGCGCCGACATCGTCAGCCTCCATTCGAGCGCCGGGGCCGTCGGCGAAGTGACCTCGACAAACAACCATGTCGTCCTCGACGGCTCGGAACTGGCCGAAAAGAAGGCCCGCCGCGTCTTCGACGTCGACCCCGCGAGCGGGGTCATGCGCCACGCCGACGCCGGCTACGAGAAGGCACTGCGGGAGGCCGACCGGTCCGGTATCGAGATTCCGATGGAGGACGGGCCGGAGGAGTGACGATGCACGACGTTGTCATCAAAGGCGGCACGGTCGTCAGCCCCGAACAGGGCATCTTCGAGGCCGACATCGGTATCGACGGGGAGCTGATAACGACCGTCTCGACGGCCGGCGACATCGACGGCGAGCGAGCTATCGACGCCACCGGCCGGCACGTCTTTCCGGGCGTCATCGATCCACACACCCACTTCGGTCTTTTTCGGCCGTTAGCCGACGACGCCGACACGGAGTCCCGTTCCGGGCTGGTTGGGGGTGTCACGACGACCGGGAACATCTTCCGACGAGGGAAGTCCTACCCCGCTATCATGGACGACTTTTTCAAAACGGCCGAGTCAAACTACCGCCACGACTACTTCTTCACACTCGGGCTTCTCTCGCACGCCCACGCGACTGAGATAGACGAGGTCATCGACGAGTTCGGTATCACGTCGTTCAAGTGGTACATGAACTACAAACTGCAGGCCGCGGAGCGGTTCGGCCTGGAGCAGAACCTGCTCGACGACGTGGCCGACCACTTCATCTCGGAACTGGCCGCCGTCGACGAACCGACGACGCTCGCGTACCACGCCGAGAACGCCGAGATAACGGCTCACCTGACCGAGCAGCTACAGGACGCCGGCCGGGACGGGTACGACGCTATCGTCGAGCGGTTCCCCGGATACGCGGAGGCACAGAGCCTCGTCGCCGGCGCGTCACACACCCGACAGCACGGCTACGACGACGACTTCTACGCCGTCCACGTCAGCGCGAAGGAGACGGCCGAGGAACTGGCCCGCCTGCAGTCGATGGGGTACGGGGTGACCGGCGAGACCTGTACGCACTATCTCTGCCTGACGAGCGAGGAGTGTGACGACCGGATGAAGATCAACCCGCCGATCCGGTCACAAGCCGATCAGGATGCTCTCTGGGAGCATCTGGCCGGGGGGACCCTTTCCATCGTCGGGACGGACCACATCGCCAACAAGCGGGCGAACAAGGTCGGCGAGGACATCTGGGAGTCGATGTGGGGCTCCCCGTCGACAGCGACGCTGTTCCCGCTCGTCCTCTCGGAGGGGCTCCACGAGGACCGCCTCGGGCTCCGGCGCGTCGCAGCCGTGACGAGCACCAACGCCGCGAAGGCGTACGATATCTACCCGAAGAAGGGGTCGCTCCGTCCGGGGACTGACGCCGACATCGTCGTCGCTGACATCGAAGAGACGAAGACGGTGACCCCGGAGCTGTTGCAAAGCAGCGCGGACTACACGATGTACACCGGGCGGGAGGTGACCGGATGGCCGACCCAGACGCTCGTCCGCGGGCGAATCGCCTACGAGAACGGGGAGGTAACCGCCCCGCCAGGCCACGGCACACACATCGACCGGCCGATAGTCGCCGGCGACGAGCGGGATGGGTGACATTGCCCCTCCATTCGGAGCGGGATGAGATACCCGCGCAGTCGGCGTTCGTCACGTACTGAACGCCGGAGACGGTAGCCGGCATCACAGCCATGACAGACGAGACACCAACCGCTGTTCAGTACGGTATCGGGCCGATAGGAAGCCGCATCGCGAACGCCGCCCACCGGACGGGGTTTGAGTTCGTCGGGGCCGTCGACATCGACCCGGAGAAGGTCGGCTCCGACCTCGGGGAGGTCGCCGGGTTCGGCGAGTCCGTCGGCGTCGAGGTGACCGACGACGCGGCGGCGGCGCTGGCCGCGGACCCAGACGTTGTCTTCCATTCGACGGTTTCGGATGTTGAAACCGCGCTCCCGCAGTTACTGGAGATCGTCGAGTCGGGAGCAAACATCGTCTCAACGACCGAGGAACTCGCGTACCCACAGTGGGCCGCGCCGGATGCCGCCGTCGAACTGGACGAGGCAGCGACGGACAACGGCGCGACGGTGCTCGGAACCGGGATCAACCCCGGGTTCGTGATGGACACGATGCCGGCGTTCCTCTCGACGCCGATGGCCAGCGTCGACCGCGTCACCGTCGAGCGGGTACAGGATGCCGCAAGTCGCCGGGAGCCGCTACAGCGGAAGGTCGGGGCTGGCGTCACCGTCGAGGCCTTCGAACGCGAAATCGCCACCGAGGCGGGCCACGTCGGGAGCACGGAATCCGTCGCCATGCTCGGGGACGCGCTGTCTTTCGACATCGACGACATCGAGGAGACCATCGAGCCGGTCATCGCGGAGGATCGCGTCGAGACGGAGTATCTCACTGTCGAAGCCGGCGAGGTGGCCGGCATCCGGCAGGTCGCACGCGGCTACGCGGACGGCGAGGAGCGCATCACGCTCGACCTGCAGATGTACGTCGGTGCCGACGAGCCACGCGACGAGGTCCACTTCGAGAGCGAACCGCCCGTCTCCGTCACGGTCGACGGTGGCTACCACGGGGACGTGAGCACCTCCGCGGTCGTCGCCAACGTCGCCCCGACGGTCATCGCCGCCGAACCGGGCCTGCGGAGCATGACGGACCTGATACCGACGTTCACCCGGGAAGTCTGAACGATGGCGACCGCGCGACTCGACTGCTGGCGACGGCCGCGGGACGCGTGGCCGCCCTTGACCGCGGTTGGCGGGCGATAGCCGTCGCGGCGCTGCTCGCTGCCAGCGTGGTGACGCTGTCCGTGCTTGGCCTGGTCTTTTCAGCGTAACCTTCCGTACCCATATGGGGGGTGTATATATACGCGAGTTGCCGGTCCACAGTAGCGCCATGAGTACGATCCTTCTCACGAACGCCCGTATCGTCGACGGGACCGGTGCCCCGTGGTTCCGCGGCACGGTCCGTCTCAAAGACGGCGAGATAACCGACGTGAGTCGCGTTCCGGAGCAGTCGATGGACGCCGAGACCGTCGTCGATGTCGGCGGGAACGTCGTTTCGCCAGGCTTCATCGACACCCACTCGCATTCGGACCTCCAGTTGTTTTCCGACCCGACGCTCGCGCCGAAGGTCCGGCAGGGCATCACGACGGAGATACTCGGCCAAGACGGGTTCTCGATGGCCCCGATGTACCGGGAGGGTGGTTCCGAAGAGTGGCAGAATCAGCTGGCTGGCTTAGCCGGGCGGGTCGACCACGAGTGGACGTGGGGCGGCGTCGGCGCGTATCTCGATGCCGTCAAGGAGTCGGGCGTCGCGCCGAACGTCGGGACCCTGGTCGGCCACGGGACGGTGCGGTTTAACGTGCTGGGGATGGAGGACGCGGAGCCGACCGACGAACAACTGTCCGAGATGCGGGACCTCGTCGCCGAAGCGATGGACGAGGGGGCGTTCGGGCTGTCGACGGCGCTGGTCATCACGCCGTGTTCCTACGCCACGACCGAGGAACTGACCGCGCTGGCCGGGGAACTGTCGCCGTACGGCCGTCCGTTCGTCGCCCACATCCGCAGCGAGCGGGGGGACATCTGGAACGCCTTGGACGAGTTCGTCAATATTGGCGCGACAGCCGGCGTGCCGGTCCATCTCTCGCACTTCAAACTGGGCGGCCCGCTCCAGCACGGCAAGTCCGACCGGGCGCTGGCGCTCGTTGAAACGGCCCGCGAGCGGGGCGTCGACTTTTCGGCCGATCAGTACCCCTACACAGCGAGCAACACACTGCTGTCGTACGTTCTGCCGCCGTGGGTCCACGCCGAGGGACCCGAGCAAACGGTCGAATACCTCCGTGACGAGCAGGCCCGCGAGCGCATCAGAGCGGACATCGAACAGGACCGCATCGAGGGCTGGGACAACCCCGGCGCTTACTCCGGTTGGGAGAACGTCGTTATCGCCTCCGTCGAGAGCGACGCAAACAGCGATGTCGAGGGCGAGTCCGTCGCGGCACTGGCCCATCGGTGGGACACCGAGCCGGTCTACGCCGTCTGTGATCTGCTGGCCGAGGAGGAACTGGGCGTCAGTGTCATCAACCACTTCATCGACGAGGATGACGTGCGCGACATCCTCAGCTCCGAGCGGGTCAACGTCATCACCGACGGGCTCTTCGGCGGAAACCCTCACCCACGGGTTTACGGGGCGTTTCCGCGGGTGCTGGGCAAGTACGTCCGCGAGGCGGATCTCCTGTCGCTGGAGGAGGCCGTCCGGAAGATGACCTCCCTGCCCGCGCGGTCGATGGGGCTGGACACGAAAGGCATCGTTCGCCCCGGGATGGACGCGGATCTCGTCGTGTTCGACCCGGATATCGTCTCCTCACCGGCGACGTACGACAACCCCAGACAACACCCCAAGGGCATCTACCATGTGCTCGTCGACGGCGAGTTCGTCGTCAGGGACGGCGAGACGACCGGCGCGGCCCCCGGCCAGGCGCTCCGGGCGTCGCGTTAGAGTTCGCGTATCGTCTCGCCGTCGGCCTCAATGGTCTCGATGTCGGCCGGCGAGAGGGGGACCTCGACCTCGATCTCGACGAGGTACTCCTCGTTGGCCAGTTGGTCGTGGCCGAGCACGGTGTGACACGGGTACGGCTCGTCGAAGGTCTCCCAGTAGACCTCCTTGTAGCCGTCGTAGTAGTGTTCGGCCGGATCGACGATGTGTGTCGTCACCTTCGAGATGTCGCCGAAGCCCTTGTCGATAGCGTCGAGCAGAATCCCGACATTCTCGTAGGCCTTCCGGGCCTGCGTCTCGATGTCGTCCCCGACGACCGTCGAGTCGGCGTCCATGGCGACTTGCCCGGCCATGTAGAAGGTCCCGCCGTCGATACGCGCGTGGTTGTAGCCGATGTCCCGGGCGTCTTTGAGTTCCGGGGGGTTGATAGCGTAACTGGTCACAGCCCCACCATCATCGATATCAGGGAAAAAACGTCACCCTCCGGATGGTGGTCCGACAGCCCTCCCCCCAACTGGACCCGCGCCGCCGGTCATTCGCTGTCGTCCGATGCGAGCGAGCGAACGGTCTCCGCGAGCACGGCCGTCGCCGCGGCGCAGTCGTTCCAGTCGGTCCACTCCCGCGGGGAGTGTGAGTAGCCGCCTTCCGACGGCGCAAAGAGCAGGCCGGCGTCGGTGACGGCGGCGACGTTGGCCGTGTCGTGCATCGCGCCAGACGACAGCCGTACCGACTCGACGCCGGTCGCTGTCGCCGCAGTCTCGGCCGCTACGAGAAACCGGTCGCTGCAGGGCGTCGGGGCGCTGTCCCGGTACCGCTCTATCGACGTGTCCACGCCCCGACTCTGCTCCAACCGCGCGAGGCTGTCCCGACAGCGTTCGACCATCCGCGTCATGTTGTCGTGGTCGACATCCCGGATATCGAGGTCTAACTCCACGCGTTCGGGGACGATGTTTCGCGCGTTCGGCGCGATAGATCCCTTCCCGGCAGTCGCCACGGCGGCGTCGCTCGTCTCGGCACAGTCCCGACCGGCACGTTCCAGATCGAGGACGAACTCCGATGCCGCCGCGAACGCATCGGTTCGCTCGTTCATCGGCGTCGAACCCGCGTGGTCTGCCTCGCCGGTGATGCACACCTCACAGTTCGTGATGCCCGTAATCGAGTCGACGATACCGACTCCGGCACCGGTGTCCGTGAGCGTCGTCCCTTGTTCGACGTGGAGTTCCACCCACGAATCCCACCGATCGGCCTCAACCGTGTCGTCGCCGGCGAAGCCGATGCCCTGCAGCCTCTCTTCGAGGGAGACACCGTCGTCGTCCGTGAGCGACAGCGCTTCCGAGGGCGTCCGCTGTCCCGCCGCCACGGACGACCCGAGGGTTCCGGCACCGAACCGACTCCCCTCTTCCTCCGTGAACGAGACAACCTCAATCGGCCGGTCGGGAGCAACATCGGCCGACTGCATGGCACGGACGCTCTCCAGCGCCGCGTAGACCCCCAGCGGCCCGTCGAAGATTCCACCCCGAGGCACGGAGTCCAGATGGCTCCCGGCCGCGACCGGTGCGGCCTCCGGATCGCAACTTGCCGGCGTCCAGCGACCGACGATGTTTCCTACAGGGTCGACACGGACGGACAGGCCCGCCGCAGTCAACCGCTCGACGAAGCGCTCTCTGACCTGCCTGTCCGCCTCGCTGCCGGTCAGAACGGTCCGGCCGACGCCCCTGGACGCATCGACTGCCCCGAACCGTGCGTTCGCCTCGATATCCTCACGCAGACGGTCCGTATCGACGTGCATATCTCTACGCTTCGCCGCCCCGTTCATAAATCCGTGACCACCGTTCGGGTGGTCCTGTTTAGCTGATAGCAGGCGCTAAGCCCCCTCCCTCAAGGAGCACGCAGTCCGCGCAAGCGGACAAGGAGCACAGTAGGGAGGGGATACAGCGCCGTCATCATCTTCCATACACTGTTCTGTTGATGGCCCACAGGCCCACGTAGTCGTAACTTCTTTCTACTAGGGTATACAAATATTGATTGAACCCAATGGAGTACGACCTCGACACGGGAGCGCACTCGGTGCATTCACTCCACTACCACCTGATACTCACCACCAAGTATCGGCGTGGTGTGCTCACCGAGGAGCGAACCCAATTCATTCGTGGGGTCATCGAGGGGTTCGCGGACAAGTACGGTGTCACACTGACCAATCTCGACGGCGAAGACGACCACGTTCATATCCTGTTCCAGGCTGAGCCAACCACAGACCTCGTGAAGTTCATCAACACTGTCAAAGGCGCAACTGCTCGACGCATCCGCAACGAGTACGAAGATGAACTCAAAACTGACCTGTGGGGCGACTCATTCTGGAACGACTCGTACTGTCTCCTCTCGACAGGACAAGTGTCACTGGATGTATTGAAAGAGTACGTCGAAAACCAACGAGCATGAATTATAACTACAGGTATCGCCTCAAGCCGACCGAACGCCAGCGTGAGACGCTGGACTACCACCGCGATACCTGTCGTCAACTCTATAATCACGCGCTGTACCGCTTCAACCAGATTCCAGAAGACGAGGGCACCGTCAAACAGCGTGTCCGCATGATCCGTGACGAGCTTCCCGACCTCAAAGACTGGTGGGATACACTCACCGACATCTACTCGAAGGTGCTTCAGCCCACTGTCATGCGGATTGCCAAGAACATCACTGCTCTCGGGAAACTCAAAGAACAAGGCTACAACGTCGGTGAACTTCGGTGGAAGTCACCTCGGGAGTTTCGCAGTTTCACCTACAACCAGTCTGGCTTCGAACTCGACAAGAAGGGTGGTCAGACCGTGGTGTCGCTGTCGAAACTCGCAGATATTCCCATCGAACTCCACCGACCGCTGCCCGACAACGCCACCGTGAAAGAAGTCACGCTCAAAAAGGAGAAAACCGGCGAGTGGTTCGCCATCTTCGGAATCGAGATGGACACAGACCAGCCAGCCAAGCCATGTCTAGAGGATATTGACACTGACGAGATGGTCGGCATCGACGTGGGTATTCTGAAGTACGTCCACGATACTGACGGCGTAGCAGTCGAATCACTCGACCTCTCGGAAGAACGCGACAGGCTCGAACGAGAGCAGCGGAAACTCTCACGCAAAGAGTACGAGTCGAACAACTGGGAGAACCAACGTCGGCGTGTCGCTGAGTGCTATCTCGACATCAAGCGAAAGCGGCGTGACTTCCTGCACAAACTCTCGAACTACTACGCTCGGGAGTATGAACTGGTCGCCGTCGAAGACCTCGACGTGAAAGACATGCTAGAATCACCGCGTAACAGTCGCAACACGGCGTCGGCAGCATGGAACACCTTCACCGATATTCTTGAACACAAGTGCAAGCGTGAGGGCACACACTTCGTGGAAGTTGAACCCGAAGGCACAACCAAAGAGTGTGCGAAGTGTGGCGTCGAAACCGACAAACCGCTGTGGGTGCGTGAACATTCCTGTCCTGCCTGCGGGCTTGAGGTGGACAGAGACGCAAACGCGGCGTGGAACATACTTTCTCGCGGACTCGCCAAACTAGGAGTGGGTCACTCCGAAGGAACGCCTGTGGAGACTGCGCTCCCTGCGGGAACCACGGTGGTTCCTGCAAAGCGCGTCATCGAACCAGGAAGCCCCTGCCTCAAGGAGCCGCCAACGGCGGCGAGTAGGCAGGGGTAGTTCACGGACCATCGTACCGGTTCTCCGACGCAGAAGTGTTCAGATGTTATCAGAGAATGAGGCACAAAGGAGTGGTTTGCGGGCCGCTCAACGACGTCTTTGACATCCTCCCGCCCCTGAAGACGCGGTTCTATTCGTTGCCGGTTATCTCTTCGACGACGCCGTCCGATTCGAGTGTCTCGATAGCGGTGTCTGCAGTCTGATACACGATATCGATACGGTCGCTAGTTTCTCGGACAGTACCATAGGGAGCCTCGAACGGCGTGAGTGAGAGTCGGCGGACGGATTTCGCCGCATCAGCATATCGAGTATCGTATTCGGTACGCTTGTCGACGAGTGGTTCCGAGCAGACAAATAATACCTGAGTTATGGTGCCAAATCCATCAAAGAAGAATAACACTCATCAGAGTGGATACATATAGTGTATGTCTAGGAAGAGATCCGGCTATTGACCAATCGTCTCGGCAAGTTACAACGACGGATCGTCAAGGTTCACGTATACACTCTTTGTCCGGCGGTAGTGGTCTAGTGCCTCTAATCCAAGGTCTTTCCCGAACCCGGACTGTTTGAACCCGCCGTAGGGTGCTTCGGGCAGGATCGGTCCGTACTCGTTGACATACACGAGCCCGGCATCAAGGTCATCTGCCGTCTGATGGACGCGCGAAGTACGCTCGGTACCGATCCCAGCAGCAAGCCCGTACTTGGTGTCGTTTGCGAGGGAGATTGCCTCATCGTAGTCAGCAAACGTGTTGATTGTCTGGACGGGGCCGAAAATTTCCTCCTGTGCAATCGTCATGTCGTTTGATACGTCACCGAAAACAGTAGGTTCAACGTACCAGCCGTCAGCCAGCGCGGGATCGTCGGGCCGTCCACCACCACACAGCAGTGTTGCTTCTTCTTGGCCGGTCTCGATGTAGTCGGTGACTGTCTGGAACTGGTCCTCCGAGGTGAGTGGTCCCATCGTGGTTGCCTCATCCAGTGGGTCCCCGAGAACGTACGACTCTGCCTTCTCGACAAACCGTTCGGTGAACTCGTCGACGATAGACTCGTGAACCAGTGCCCGGGACAACGCATCACAGATCTCGCCAGTGCTGTAAAATATCCCGTCAGCGACTGCGTCAACAACTTTGTCGAGGTCAGCATCAGGGAACACAATAAACGGTGACTTCCCACCGAGTTCGAGCGTAACAGGCGCGACACGGTCCGCCGCCGCCTGCATCACACCACTGCCGACTTCGGTACTTCCAGTGAAAGAAACCTTCCGCACGTCGTCGTGCTCCACGAGTGCTTTCCCCGCTGTACTTCCACTACCCGTAATGACATTAAGCACCCCATCCGGGAAAATATCAGCCGAGAGCTGCGCGGCCCGGAGCGTTGATAACGGTGTCTCACTGGAGGGTTTCAGCACGCAGGCGTTCCCAGCGGCCAAGGCTGGTCCGAGTTTCCACGCGGCCGCCCAAAGTGGGTAGTTCCACGGCACGACTTGACCCACGACGCCGTAGGGCTCGTGTTTCATGTAGAGGTGGAGGTCGGTGGCGGCGGGCGCCTCACTGCCCCGCTGTGCACGACAGACTGACGCGTAATACTCCAGCGTATCGATAGCCCCCTCTATCTCACCCCGGGCCTGTGAAATTGGTTTTCCACAGTCCAGACACTCAAGCAGTGTGAGTTCGTCAAGATGGTCTTCGAGCACGTCCGCCCACTCGAACAGCAGCGAGGACCGGTCGCGTGGGACCGTCGACTCCCACGTCCTGTCGAACGCGTCCCAGGCCGCAGTCACTGCCGCATCCACCTCGGTCGCCGTGCAGTCAGGCACAGTGAGTATCTGCTCGTCGATAACAGGGTCGTAGACTGCAACGGTATCGTCGGTCGTGTGTGTCTCGCCGTTGATCCACGCCTCGAATTTAGCACCGGCTCGCACCTCATCGTGTTTTGAGACGTGAGCACGGTAGAGACTACTCCGGTCGGGAGGTTGACTACCCATACCATGCGATCGAATGGTTAGGAGTAAAAAGTACCGGCTGGTGTCCAGCGAGCGTGTTTCAGTTCCCCACGACGGTACTGTATGTCTTTGCTTGTACCAGTACATTAATATTTGATGGGATAAAAATTGGCATGAATGCGACAAGACAGCCCTTGCTGCGTGCGCAGTGTAGCGTGTCCCAACCGCTCGGAAACCACAGGGGAGCGCCGATGACGATGAACGAGTCCACCCTTTCGTTCCCGATTTGGGTCGAGTTCGGTAACGGCAAAAGCGACCGGACAGGGGATGTGATCGACTCTCAGGGGTGGGACAGTGCGCTGGTCGTGACCGACCAAGGGATCCGTGAGGCCGGCATCCTGGACGGAGTGCTCTCATCACTGGAGGCTTCGGGTATCGAATACGATGTGTTTGATGAGGTCGAACCCAACCCGACGGTGTCGATGGTGTCAGCAGCCGTCGAGGTCCTGACCACTGGAGGTCACGACGTAGTCGTAGCCGTCGGCGGGGGAAGCGTCATCGACACGGCGAAATGTGCGACCTTGATGACGACCAACGAGGGTGACCTGGAGGAGTATGAGGTCAGTACACCCGAGGAGGTCACAGCCGGCAACATCGACAACCACACCCATCCCCTGGTGACCATCCCAACGACGGCTGGCACAGGCAGTGAGGTCGACTACTGGGCCGTAATCACGTCCGAAGAGCGGGAGTTCAAGATGGCGATCGGCCAGCCGCCGCTGTACCCGAACGGCCCGTACCTGGGCGCGGAGATCTCGCTCGTGGACCCGGAGCTGACCGCCTCGCTGCCGCCACGCCAGACGGCTGCGACGGGCTTTGACGCGTTCTCGCACGCGCTGGAAAATCACGTCGCAGCGGGGGCACCGGAACTGGTCAAGCCATACACACGCCACGTGATGGGGCTCGTGCCGGAGTATCTCCCAGAAGCCTACGAGACCGGTGAGATGGAAGCCCGTGAGCAGATGCTGTTTGGCTCTCACATGGCGGGGTTCTGCGAAAACTTCGCCGGTTTCGGGGCAATTCACTCGCTGGCAGAGGTGACAGGGGGGATGTATCCCGGCATCCCCCACGGCGAGGCGATCGCTGTGTTCACGCCGCCGGTGATGCGGTACAACCTTGCGGAGTATCCCACGCGGTACGCCGAGGTCGCGGACGCGATGGGGGTCGACGTATCCGGACTCTCGGACACCGAGGCCGCCCATGCAGCCGTCGACGCTGTCGAGGCGCTCATCGATGAAGTCGACCTGCCCTCGACGCTTTCGGAGGTGGGTGTCGAGAAATCGGACCTCCGGACCATCGCCGAGAAATCACTCGACACCATTGAAATCCACGACAACCCCCGGGCGGCCGATGTCGATGACCTCTACGAGATAGCCCAGGACGCGTACTGACAGAGCCGCTGTGCCAGCCCTGGGAACGATCAGGGACGGCGAGATCCTCCCTTCCACTAGGTCGCCGCTCACCTGGCTTGACCGAGCTTGGCTTCGAGTTCCGAAACGACAGCAACCAACGCGTTCGGGATCTCCTCTTCGAGCACCATCCCATCCACACGGTAGGTCGGACCCGAGATACTGAGTGCGCCGATCACCTGTTCGCCAGAGCCGTGCACGGCCTTCCCGACGCTTCGCATCCCCTCAGTGTAGCCTTGGTTGTCGATGGCGTACCCGCGGTCCTGAATCGTCGCGAGCTCGTCATACAACTGCTCGCGGTCGGTGATCGTGTACTCTGTTCGAGCGGGGAGACCCCATCGGTCGATGATCGCGTCCACCCTCTCCCGTGGATACGTCGCCAGGATCGCCAACCCGGACGCAGTCGCGTGCATCCGGTAGTACGACCCCGTCCGCGCACGGTAATCTTTCGACCCACCATCGCGTCCCGAATCGTCGTATTTGGCCCATTTGTGGTAGGATTCGGCGATAGTGATGATCCGGCCTCGATCCGGCGCCACGAAGTCACACTCCTCCTCTGTCCGCTCTGTCAGGGTTCCGATCGCTTCGTCGATATGCGGTGACCCGGGCCACCGACTCCGGGCTTCTTCTCCGAGATTCAGACATTTCAATCCGACGTGGTAGGTCTCCCCGCGTTTGGTTAACAAGCCGTTTGCCTGGAGCGTCTGCAGGTGCTTGTGTGCCGTACTCTTGGCGACGTCCAGCTCTGACTGTATCTCCCGGAGTCTGGTCCCGCCCGTCTCCGCCACGATATCGAGAATTTGCAGCGATTGCTGGGTCGTTTCGACGGTGTACTGTTCGTCTGTTTCAGTCATACGTGATGCCAGTGCCCGAATCAATATAAGAGTACGGTAGAACGAAACTCATTGGGCCTTACTCCCCACCGCACCCCCTCTGTGTCACAGTATAACATGACAACGCTCTGGAGTTCGACTGAGCGAAACAAGATAGCGGGACACGCGGCTTGGATAACAGACGTACGGCTATTATTCTGACGAGCGCCCTGTATAGACACATCAACCCACGGACACTGGTAGCGAAGCAATGGGTCGGGCGGTTGAGGACATTGTTTAAAAGTTCGATTCAGCGAAACAGTACAGGCTGGGAGCAGAGGTCCGTACACACCTTCCAGTCTGCGAACCCAGTGCCCCGTGAGGCGTTCACGAATATCGATGCACAGTCCAGCGGCCGCGGACTGCCACTGACTGACTTTTTACATAAAGACACTACTCGAAGGCCATCATCGGCGAGTTGAGCAGCGCACAAAAAACGGTGATCGAATTCTGTTACAGTGATGCGTTGCCGCGGTGACTTCCCGACCTGCTCAAGACTGTGATCCCTGTTCTACCTGCTGCTCTTCGGCGACATCGTACGAGTGATAGACGCAGTCACCGGTCTGCCGGTCGAACAGGTGTAGCTTGTTCGGGTCAGCGACCAACTCTATCCGCTCTCCCTTTTCCACCTCGTAATGTGGGTCTACCTGCACAATGATCTCTTGGCCTGCGAGCATTCCGTACACGAGTTTCACGTCACCCAGTGGCTCGGTCATATCCACCTCGAGCGTGATTGGCTCCCTTGGGCTGTGGTCGAACGTATCGACCGGGTACAGGTCCTCCGGCCGGACGCCGAGTGTGTAGGGGCCGGACTCGACCTGCGGGGCACCACCGAGTGCGACCTCGAAACTCGTCGCTTCGCCGGTCTCGCCTGTTACCAGCGGCTGGGTGTTGGCTGTCCGGACGTCGACGGGGAGAAAGTTCATCTGTGGACTCCCGATGAACTCGCCGACGAATTTGTTGGTTGGCCGGTCGTAGAGCTCCTGTGGCGGGTCGATCTGCTGGAGTTCGCCCTCGTTGAGAACGGCCACGCGGTCACCGAGGGTCATTGCCTCGGTTTGGTCGTGGGTGACATACACCGATGTGGTCTGGACTTTGTCGTGGAGTGCGGCCAGTTCGGAGCGCATCTCGACACGGAGCTTCGCGTCCAGATTCGACAGCGGTTCGTCCAACAGCAGGACATCGGGATCACGCACGAGGGCGCGTCCGATCGCCACGCGCTGTCGCTCACCTCCTGAGAGCTGGTTGGGTTTGCGGTCCAGATACGCCGAGATCCCGAGCGTCTCGGCCGCTTCCCCGACCCGTTGGTCGATCTCTTCCTGTGTGTAGTCGCCGGCCGAGTTCATGCCGAAGCTCATGTTCCGAGCGACGCTCATGTGGGGGTAGAGCGCGTAGTTCTGGAACACCATCGCGACGTTGCGGTCCTTGGGTTCTACGTCGTTCATGACGGTTCCGTCGAACCGGAGTTCACCGGAGGTGATGTCCTCTAACCCGGCAATCATCCGAAGGGTGGTGCTCTTGCCACACCCACTGGGCCCGACGATGACCAGGAACTCGCCGGGCTGGATCGCCATATCGAGGTCAGTGACAGCAGTGACATCGCCGTATTGTTTACCGATACCGTTGAGCGTAATGGGGATCGCGTCTGTGTTTGAGGTCATAGGATTCGTGTGTCTCAGTGATTACTTGGTCTGCATACTGACTGTGTCAAGCAGCGGTTCCCGCAGGGCGAGCATGAGCACCATCGGAATCAGCAACGTAATGACTGCGCCGGCCATGATAAGCCCCCAGAGTGCTTCGCCAGCGGTCGGGTTGAGCTGTGCGAGGCCGACCTGGAGCACCTGCTTTGACTGGTCGTTGATGATTATCAGCGGCCACAGGTACTGGTTCCACCCCCAGATGAAGGCGATGGTGAACAGTCCCGCGATCATGCTTTTCGACATCGGTATCAGCACGTAAACCAGGAATTTCAGCGGGCTGACTCCGTCGAGCTTCGCACTCTCGACCATTGAATCCGATATCGAGCGGAAATGCTGTCTGAGCAGAAGCACCGATGTTGCGCTCGCGAAATACGGGACGACGAGTCCCAGCATCGAATTCTCCCAGTTGAGCGAGACCATGATTTCGTACATCGGAACGATACGGACCGGCACAGGGAGCGCTAAGGTGAATAGGATGAACAGCAGAATAAGCCGCTTGAACGGGAGGTCGTAGTACACCAATGCGAGTGCCGCAAGCAGCGCAATGCCCACTTTCCCGACGGCAATCGCGAGCGCCATAATCAGGGAGTTGACCAGATAGGTCGCAAAATTGGCGTCAAAAAGCACCTGCTGGTAGTTGCTCAGTCCCTCCGACCCGATTCCGGCGAGCGTGCTGCTACTTATTTCTGTACTCGGTTGCGTGCTCATCAGCACGGTCATGATGACCGGCAGCGCCAAGACGACCAGCGACCCGATCAAGCTCAGGTGCAGGCCGGGCTGTTGGCGGAGCCGTTGTTTGACCACGGTGAGGTCTATCAGCTGACCGTCCCGCTGTGTCGTCTGGCCCTGTTCGCTCGCCATCTCAGGTCCCCCCGTAATGTGCAAACCGATCTGAGAGGTACAGCTGTCCGGCAGTGAGCAGCCCGACAATCGCGAACAGCACGAGCGATTTCGCCGACGCAAGCCCGATGACGCTGTTGTTGTACGTCATCCAGATATCGTATATCAGGATGTTTAGTGTGTTACTCGGCCCGCCCGAAATCTCCTGGATCACCGGGAACGGCAGGAAGAACGCGTTTACCGTGTTGACGATAGCGAGAAACGCAAGTGTCGGGGAGATCATCGGAATGTACACCTTGGTGACCAATTGGAAGCTCCCAACCCCGTCAATCCGGGCGGTTTCGTTGATCGACTCGGGAATTCCACTCAGTGCCGCCATCATGAATATCACGTTGTATCCGATCATTTTCCACATTGTGGCCCCGGTCGCGAATATCCAGGCCCACAGCGGGTTCGTCGTGAAGTCGAACGCAAACTGGATTCCGACAGCTTGTGTCGCCACCGTGAGCGCCTCTTTAAACAAGCCGACGGTCGGATTGAACAGGACGTCCATGATGTTGGCAGTCACGGCGAACGAGAGCGCGTACGTGAAGATCGCAGCGACAAGGTAGACCGTTTGCCCTGCCGACACGCGGTAGATGAGATAGGAGAGGTACAGTCCGATGAGCATCGACCCGGCAACGACGATGAACGCAAACACGAAACTCATCGACACAGAATACTGAAACGAACCGCTGGTCGCGAGCGTCGTGAAGTGGTCCCAGCCGTTCGGGATCTTCTGTACGCCCCCGATAGTGCGGACACGACTCAGTTGAATCGTCTTCCAGGCCGGCCAATAAAAGAACGCGAGGCTCACGACGAGCGTTGGTAGCAACAACAGGACGCCTTGAATCCGGTTGCGGTACACCTGCATATGTTAGTCCTCAATCAAGCCAACTATTATAAAATGCATCACTCTATCCAACTACCCGGGCTCAGTACGAGACCCGCTCATACGAGCTGAGGAGTTCATCAGCCTCGCTTTTCATGTCAGCCAGCGCCTGGTCGACATCTTTACCCTGCCACATCCGGTCAGTCTGGTCGATAATCAGATCCGTTGTCCGGGGAAGCGTTCCCATGAAGATCCCCTGGGTCGCAGGCACAGCTTCCCACTGCTGAAGCTGATTGAACGCGGTGTCGTAGAGCGGATTATCGGCAAAGAAGCCCTCGTCTTCGAGCTGAGTGATTGACTCCTTGTGCGACGGGAAGTAGCCGGTGTTTTTGAAATACAGCGCCTGTTGTTCCGGTCCTGTCATACTCCGGAGGAATTTCCGGATTGCATCGCGTTTGGCATTGCTCCGGTCTTTGTCCGTCACCCAGACGGCAGCGCCACCGGTGCTGTGGCCGCCGTGCTCCATGTTCGGTGTCGGCAGTCGGCCAACGCCGACATCAATCCCCTTGTCACGGAATCCTCCGAGGAGGTACGCCAGCCCACCGGATGAGTTCATATGCATCGACGCTGTTCCCTCCCTGAACGCCGTTTCGGACGCCCCCCAGTCGTCTTTGCCGGGGTAGTGATAGAGGTCCGCCATGTCGTTGATCCACCAGTCGAACATCGTCTCCGCGGCATCACTGGCCAGGAATGTCTCAGTCGGCGCACCGTTCATACCGTTCTCTTTGTTACAGAACAGTTGTTGCTGTTCCGAGAGCCAACTCATCGTCCACCAGGCAACGTTTGGCCAGCTGATCCCCTTCTCAGCAACGCCTTGATCAACGATCTGCTGTGAGTACTCCTTGACCTGTTGGAAGGTCTGTGGCGGTGACTCCGGATCGAGGCCGGCCTCTCTGAAGTGGTCCTTGTTGTAGTACAGGAGGATCTGGGAGTTGTTGAACGGAAGCGACCAGAGTTTGCCTTCCAGTTCACTCCAGCCGATTGCCGGCCCGATGTACTGGCTCGTGTCGAGGTCGGGCATGACATCTCCGATGGGTTTGAAATAGCCTGTGTCACGGGCGATGACCGTACTGTTCTTGCCGAGGTGCGCGATGTCCGGGGCGTTGCCGGCCTTGGCAGCAGAGAACACGGCTTTCTGCGCCTCGCCGTAGGACCCCTGTGCCGACGTCTCGACGGTGATATCGTGGTTCGATTCAAACCGGTCGATCATCTCGTTGAACGTCTCCTCGTAGTAACTTCCCCACGCAGGCCAGAACTCGATTGTCGTCGTTCCGTCCGTCGTTCCGCCGGTTGAGGTCCCACTGTCGGTGCCGCTTGATCCGTCGCCGGTATCCCCGCTACAGCCTGCCAACCCGACGATGGTTGCGGCGCCCACTCCTTTAATAAAGCTTCGACGATAGGTATCTCTCACCATGCATTTATCTTGCAGTATCGCATGATTATTAAACTTTTATTATATTTGGGAGGGTAGTGTTTAGTTAAGCATGAAAAGTGAGGCGAGAGAACTAATGACTCCCCTCGATACACCGTTCCGTCGAGAGTAATAATAGCTCTGGTGTACGTCACCTAGGGTCCCCCGCATCTCGAACGGTGATACGTCAGCAGAAACCGCTGCTGACGAAATCACAGGCCTTTCGTTTGCCGCAGGGGCCGCGGCGGCCCTCGTACCACTCCCTCCGATAGCTCTGCCTGTTCATGTCAACTGGAGACTGACGACCACACCACCGATTCCGATCAGCGACAGATAGAGTGACTTTCGCACTACCGGCGCTAACAGTGAACGGTTGATACTCGCTGCAAACCCGATTTTCACGAGGATACTGGAGAGGGTTCCTGCCAGCACACCCTGTGCCGCTACTGCCGGCGATATCTGACCAGTCGATGTCAGCGTCACTGCAGTCGTTGTTGTCGTGCCGCTCGAAACGATGCCGCTGAGGAAGCTCGTAATCAGGAAGCCAGTTGTTCCGAAGATGCGCTGTGCGCCAGCAGTGAGAATCAAGACGGCAAGGAAGAGCACGCCGAACTTCAGCGCATTCGCGCTGCTAAACGGCGAGTCGAAATCCAGTTCGAGATCACCCTCCCAGTCGTTATCGTAATAAGCGAGTCCGACGCCACTGATGGCGATCAGACCGAGCGGCAGTCCAACGCTGACAGCCGACTCGGGGACGAATGCAACGATGATCGCTAAATTCCGGACCGCCATCGCTGCATCAGCTATTAGTATCGTTCCCACTGCGAGCTCTGTGATTCCCACATTGTTCTTTGCACGGCCCGCAATTTCACCGATCACGGCGGTGGAGTTCACCAAACCGCCGAAAAAGCCAGTGACAGCGATCCCCCTACTGCCGTATCGTTGCATCACGATATAGTTGACAAACCCGATTCCACTGACCGCGATCACCAGCATCCAGACCAGTTTCGGATCAATCGCATCCCACGGCCCGTACGTTCCGCCAGGCAGGAGCGGATACACGACAAATGAGATGATCGCAAACTCACCGGCGCTACGGACTTCCTCTCGCGATAACTGGTTCGCAAACTCGTGTAGCTCTCTCCGAAGAACTAGCAGGAACGACGACGTTATGCCGATGATGACGCCGATCAAGACGTGATTGGCTCCGACCAAAATTCCGACCGCGTACGCGACAAGGAGTGAGGTCGACGTTGTCAGGGATAAGCCAGACTCTAGGTCACCATCGTCGCCGGTCCACTGTGCGACGATACCCCGAATCCCGAGCAACCCCCCCTGTACGAGAACCAATGCTCCTCCAGAAGCGAGGAGGATCGTCTCGTTGAGCGACATTGCGGCAGCCCCGACCAGGCTGGTCAGGGTAAACGTGCGGATGCCCGCCGACTTGTTTGCCCACTCTCGTTCGAGTCCAAGCAGCATCCCCAGCGCACCTGCAATAAAAAGGTGCAGTATCTCAGGATCGACAGTTATCCCCTCTATACCTCCGAAAACAGCCGTATTCGCGATTGCACTCAGTACAGTCATCTTAGCTTACAAGCGGTGGTTCCGTCATTTTTATATAGCCTATATACTACTATGTTCTATATAGAAACAACTATACTGATAAGTAATAGGTGTTGGCCTTGAGGTTGGGGTCGCGTTACGTTAGAGAATGAGACGGACGAACTCAGAGTATGTATAACCGAATTCGACCGCCTCAGTGGATCTATCGTGTGGCTCGACTTGTCGTTCGTGGAGCGTCGACGGACTCCCGAGTCGGCGTTTCAAGTGGGCATCCAATGTTATCTGACGATTATATCACTTCTGTATACAAGTAAAGTTCTCGATAAGTTTGAGGTCCAACGCAGTCATGTCTCGATCCACGAGTGGGTTCACAAGGCCGATCTACAGCCGATCCCAACGGTGACTGCGGATCAACTCGCGGTCGACGAAAAGACGATCTGCCCCCCATGGGCAGAAATTTTGGCTGTACGGCGCTGTTAATCCCAAAACGAACGAAATCCTGCACGTCAGCCTCTTTCCGACGGCGACAAAACAGAGACGCGGTGGTTTTTGGCCGAGCTCCACCATCGATATCAGCTTGACGACGTGCTATTTCTTATCGACGGTGCTGATTATCTCGGTCCAGTTCTGGCTGAAGATGACTACCGATTTTAGACGCTTACACAGGGAGATCGGAATGCTACCGAACATATTTTTTGGGAAGTAGAACAGCGAACCTTCTTATTTGCGAATAATTTTAGCCATGTCGAGCTAGAGACAGCTCAAGAGTGGCTCGAAGCCTTCGCTATCTACCACAATTCACGCCAAACTTAACGCGATGCCGTCGTCCCGCCGGTGTAGTAGTGGCCGGCGACGTCCTCGGGGTCGGGCGACGGCGTGTCGGCGTCGCCGTCGTAGTCGGCGAGGCGTGTGTCGTAGTGGTGGAGGTCGACGGCGTCGACCGAGTGTGGGTCGTCGGTGCCGACGACGACCACCGTTCGCAGCGAGTCGATGCTCGTTGCAACAGCCGCGACGGTATCCAGTCATGCCGCATTACAGACGAGGGTCTCCACGCCAGCGTCGGTGAGGAGGTACTGTAACTCCTGGGTGCTGTGCTGTGGATTGAGCGGGAGCCGTGCCGCGCCAGCCCGCGCGATTCCGATATCCATGACCGGCCCCTCCGCCGCGTTCCCGAGGAGGACGCCCACCCGGTCCGTCTGTTCCATACCGAGGGTCACCAGTGCCGCAGCTACCTTCGCTGATCGGTCGTCGACGTCCCCGTACGTCAGCGACTGCGTCCCGTCTTTCAGCGCGGTGCGGTCGGCGTACTTCCGCAGGGCACGGTCGAAGAGTCCGGGGAGCGTTCGAGGGTACACGGCGTACGTATACAGACGCTCGGCCGCGTACTGTGAATCTTCTACACGTACGTACCGGGCTGACAGTCTTCACAGTTCTCCCCACAACCCGACTAGAGAGGGAGTATTCAGCAAATTCAAGCACAACAGTAGAGTCGTATTGTACAGCACTATGCTGTTGAGGTGGTTCACCAGAACCGTTTTTTATGCTGGTTCCCACCTCCATCGTAATGCATATTCTCTGTGTCGATGACGATGCAGATTTTCTGGATCTTACAGCGACGTTTCTCGAACAAAAACTCCCCTCGGCGACGGTTCACACGGCTACACGGTTAGGCGAAGCGAACGACTATCTTACATCTCATTCTGTCAACTGTATCGTCAGTGACTACGAGATGCCCGAGCAGACCGGGCTCGAATTCTTAGAGTCAGTACGCGACCAGTACCCCGACCTGCCGTTCATCTTATTCACTGCGAAAGGCTCGGAAGAAATCGCCAGCCAGGCCATCTCCGCCGGCGTTACTGATTACCTTCAAAAACGGGGGACGGAACAGTACGACCGGCTCGCTAAGAGAATACGCCACGCAGTTGCTGAATACCAGACAGAACACCAGCTCAAAGAGCGACTCAAAGAACTCACGGCCATCCAGACGATCAGTAATCTTCTCTCAGAGAACCAGGAATATTCGACGAAACCACTCCAGCAAATCGTGGAGTACATCCCACGATCTTTGCAATATCCAGAACAAGCCGTCGCACAACTCATTGTGAACGGTGACACATTCACGTCATCGGACTACGAGTCACCAGCGTACTGTCTGACTGCTCACGACGTGACACTCGCTGGCACCGAACTTGAACTCACAGTCGGCTATGTGGACCCAACAGTAGCCAAGAAGGAGACGGACCCATTTCTTCCCGAAGAGAAAGAACTCCTCAGAACGATTCTTCAGTTAATCACTGCGCATCTCGACCGGAAACACGTCGTCTCTGATTTGCAAGAGGCTGACCGGCGGCTCCAACTCATCCTGGAGAATACGACTGCTGTGATGTATCTGAAGGATGCTGATGGCCGCTACGTGTTTGTGAACGCCGAGTACGAACGATTGTTCGATCTTCAGAGTCCCGAGATCGTGGGGCAGACTGACGCGGACGTTCACTCAGAAGCAATGGCCGACGCTGTCTGGGAGAATGATCAGCGAGTGCTCAACACTGGTGAGCCACTCGAAGTCGAAGAACGAATTACTGTAGGCGATGCTGAACGGATTTTTCTCTCACTCAAAGTTCCTACCAGAAACAACGCCGGTGAGGTTGATGGTGTCTTTGGGGTTTCAACAGACATCACGGAACGCAAACACCGGGAACAACAACTCGAAGACCTCAACCATACCATACCGCAGTTATTGAATGCCGATACGGTCGAGGAAGTAGCAGCGGTCGGGGTGGAAGCGGCACGAGATGTACTTGGGCTGGAGGCATGTGCGATTCATCTCTATGACGACGGAGTTGATGGGCTCGTTCCGAGGGCCAGCACTACTGAGATCCAGAACTTGGTCGGTGAGCTTCCGACATTCGAAAACGGAGAAGGAATCGCCTGGCGCGTGTATTCAGAGGGATCTCCGGTTGCTATCGATGATGTCCGTGACGACCTGGATACGTACAACCCAGAAACTGCACTCCGAAGCGAATTGTACTTGCCGCTTGGAGCGTTCGGAATCTTGATCGCTGGCTCGCCGACCCCGTCGGAGTTCGATCACCAAGACGAAACTGTTGGCGAACTTCTCGCAACCCATCTCGTGACCGCGCTTCACCAGATCGAGCAGGAGCAGCAATTACGAGACCGGGAAGATGAACTTGAGGAGCGTAATGAGCGGCTTGAACAGTTCGCCAGTATGGTCTCTCACGATCTGCGTAATCCGTTATCTGTTGCAACGGGCCGGCTCGATTTATACCGAGAAACCGGCGATGCCTCGAATCTTGATGACATAGAGCGGTCACTCACGCGAATCGAGGAACTCGTAACAGATCTTACCGCACTCGCACGCCATGGGACGACGGATGGTGAACATGAACCTGTTTCTCTTCCGGAGATCGCCCATGAAGCGTGGAGTTTGATCGATACACGATCAGCGACGCTTTCGACTGAGGAGTGTATTGTAACCGGTGACCGGAGTCAATTTACGACACTGTTCGAGAATCTGTTCCGAAATGCTGTCGGTCACGGTGGTCCAGATGTGACCGTTCGGGTTGGGCCACTTGATAACGGGTTTTTCGTTGAGGATACCGGGGAAGGGATCGATCCCGAACAGCGCGATACTGTTTTCGAACATGGCTATACCACAGGGTTCAGTGGGAGTGGAATCGGTCTCACAATAGTCAACCGCATCGCTCAAGCTCACAACTGGACGGTATCTCTCAGCAAAAGTAGCGAGGGCGGGGCACGATTCGAGTTCCGAGACGTAGCCGGCGACATATGATGAATACGCGCCCTGTATCTTGAACAGCCAAATCTGACGGCTCAGAGACAGATACCAGTGGTTCACTACGTCAGTACGACCCTCCCAGCTATCAATCGGTTTCATGGAGCTATTCGTGGGCGTCTGGATTGACCACCGAAACGACGCCGTCGATGTCCTTGTCGTAGTCCTCTTGGAGCAACTCGAAGAAGACCATCTGGCTCGTCCTCGCCACCGTAGTAGGGCCGCAGGTGGAGGTCTGCTGACTCGCGGATCACCGGGTTCAACCCGACGTAGCTGACAACCGGTTTATTGCCGTCGAATCGACTGATATCGCCTAACTCGGCGTATATCGTTAACGCCGTAAAGTAACTCACGCCGAGAATCGTCATCAGCAGCTGGGTCTCTGAAAGAGACCCAGCGCGCTCTTCGATCGTTTCTTCGAGGTTCCGAATTTCCTCGGTGACCGTCTCAATCAGTTCAATATACGACTTTCGCAACGAGGCCCATGGCGTCGGGAGCGAGAGTTCCCGCAGGAACTATCGCCTCCTTAGTCAGGGGCTTCACGTCTCCGGTGATGCCGTGATCGGAGAGGAATCCGCGGATCCTGTTTCCATATTTGATACGGTTTTCGGCTAACTGCTCGAGCACGTGCTGGGAATCTCTCACCGATGTTCAACCCACGGTACAATCAGACTAGCGCCGTAGACTCGCCAGACTCGGCCATCTGCCAGACAGTAAGTCCACCAGTCAGGCCGAGACCGACCGCGAAGGCGAACAGGGCGGCGTCGATCCCCGTAGTGGCGACCAACTCCCCGGCCACTACGGGTGCGACGAACGACCCCAACCACCCGGCCACGCTCGCCAGCGAGACGGCCGTCCCGGCGGCCCGAGGCTCGACAAACTCCTGTATCGACTGGTACATCAACCCGATCTGGAGCTGGACGAACACCCCTGCGAGAACGAGTATCGCGACCAGCACCGCGATTGTCGTGCTGTAAAACATCGCGACCGCGAGCATCGTCGCTCCGACGAACGAAGCGGCGAAAACGGGCCGTCGCCGTTGGCCCAGCACCATATCCGAGAGCCACCCACCGATCGGGCGGGCGAAGACCCCGACGGCGGGAAACAGCGCGACGAACGCGCCGCTCTCCGCCAGCGAGACGCCGAACCGTCGGGTGATGTACGTCGGCATCCACGAGTTGAACATCATATACAGCGAGTAGCCCAGCACCGTGACGGCGAGAACCGCCCACACGTTCCGGTTCCGAACCACCTGTTTGAACCCGAGTAGCGTCATCGGTTCCGTAGACGTGTGGAACCGCGATACGCGCCCGACAGCGACATAGAAGGCGACCGACATCACCAGCACCGCGACGCCGAAGGCTGGAAACACCCCCGGCCAGCCAACGACCGCGGCGACGCGTGGCGCACCCAGGTGCCCGATCGCGTATCCCGCCGGATAGCCCGAGATGATGATAGACGTCGCCGTCGCCCGCCTCGTCGGTGGAAACGTACTCGACGCGACGTTGATGCAGGTCACCCACAGCACGAACATCCCGACGCCTGCGAACAATCGCGAGGCGATCAACAACGAAACGGTGCCCCCGCTCGCAGCGACCCAGTCGCCAGCGCTGCCGACGAGGAGCACGGCTGCTGCAGCTGGCACCGTCACACGGGTCTCGACGCGGTCCAAATAAATTCCGACTGGAATCCCAATCACTGTTGCAGCGACCTGGGGCATCGAGACGAGGGCGGCCGCTGTGGCCTCGGTGATTCCGAGGTCGCTCATCACCAGCGGGAGGAGACTGGCTGGCGTGATCAGGTAAGCACCGACGAACAGAAGCAGCAACCATCCGGCCGCGATGGTTGTCCACCGACTTTCTGACCCGGCGGCGAACGGACAGTCGTCAGTCAGGTCGGTCACTCTCCTCCGCCAGAGACGAGACGATGAGTCGCTCGATTCCACGTCGAAGGAGCCCGCCGGCCGCCGGCTGCGAGATGTCCAGTTCAGCAGCGACCTCGCCGAGCGTCGCGTTCCGTGGTTCCTCGAAGTACCCCGCTTCCAGCGCGACGAGTAGTGCCTCCCGTTGACTGTCGGTCAACCCGGCGTCCGTCGAGCCTAAACTGGTATACTGGTTCACACGCAGTAACTCGATGTCGATGTCGTGCCGTCGCGCAGTATCCCAAAGAGCAGCTAAGTTCGTCCGTTCGGGCAGCCAGACGGTGAATATCCAGGCGTCTCCGTCGTTCTCCATATCGAGCACGACACCGTTCTCGGTCGAGATGACCGGCGAGAAGATTTTTGCTTCGTCGGTATACCCGAAACTGTAGATCGCTTTCCCGTCTCCGGTTTCAATCACCCGCTCAAATTCGCCAACGGTGTGGTCGTTCCGCAGTCCGTCTTCGAACCGGGAAAAGTCAGACGACTCTACACGGTAGAAGAACTTTCCCGAGGTCGGGTCGGTCCCTGCCTCTGACACCGATCTGACGCTCGAAGTTCGGTCGTGTGCGACGGTCTCTGTGAGCACTATGTCGGGATGCTCGATTCGCACAGCAGCTTTAATACCAGTCATCGTCCTGTATAGTAGGTGATTTGATATATTATCCTTCCCGATCGACCGGCATTACGTTGATTCACACGAAACGTCATTTTCTTGACGCCCAATGGTATGAATCACGCTCACTCCTCCGTACCGTCCCTGGCGTGAATCTTGGCCTGTTCGCGGGCACTAGGATTGGCCGACTGCTTGAACGGGACCTTCGCTACCGTCGCATAAACAGGTTCGCCGGGCTCCTCTGCATACTCATCCGGGAGGTGTACCTCGAACTCCAAGTCGATGTCGGCGTCGTAGATCGAGTCGTCGAGCGGACCGTCGGTCGCGGCCTGGAGCATCTCTGCCGGTACGTAGCCGAGGGCGAGGTTGGCTTCGAGCTCCGGATTCCATCCCGCCGAGGTCAGGTAGCCACACTCTTCGCCCGTCTCGGGGTCGGAGATGAGCCAGAAGTCCGAGGCCCACTCGATGATCGGCTCGCCGGCCATTTTCAGCCCCACCAGTTTGTGCGTGAATGGATACACGCCGTCTTCGATGGCTTCCTTCTGGCGTTCCAGCTCGGCTTTCCCGATGTAGTCGGCGTCCTTGTCGTCGGGGACTTGGTAGCCGAGATTGACCTGGAACGGCGACGTCTCGTAGTCCATATCCTGCCCCAGCGATAGGATCCCGGCGGCGATCCGTCGACGACCGTTCACCGGCGCCGCGGCACCGCCGTGGTCTTTGACGGTTTCCAGAACCGGGTTCCACACTGCCTCGGCGTTCGTCGTCGCCTCACGGACGTAGATCTCGAAGCCCGCCTCCCCGGAGAAGCCCGTTTGACTCACCAACACCGGGATATCGTTGATCGTCGCTTCCAACAGGCCGTAGTACGGAACGTCTTCGATCCCGGCGTCGATGAGCGACTCGATCACGTCGGGCGATTTCGGACCCTGTACTTGCATTGGCGAGACATCGATCTCGTCGATATCAACCTCGAAATCGTTCCCGACCGTGACGCCCTCCAGCCACTGCAGCAGATCCGCGTCGGCGATGGAGAACCAGAACTCGTCGTCGTCGAGGCGCAACAGGACGAAGTCGTTGAGGATGCCGCCGTCCTCGGTGCAGCAGATGGCGTATTTACCC
Organism: Haloarcula montana; assembly: GCF_035666295.1. Classification (NCBI taxonomy): domain Archaea; kingdom Methanobacteriati; phylum Methanobacteriota; class Halobacteria; order Halobacteriales; family Haloarculaceae; genus Haloarcula; species Haloarcula montana. Next base: position 346,020 of record NZ_CP142029.1, on the reverse strand, counting down.
CGCATCGGTTCGATATCGGTCGCGTCCCGCGTGATGACGAAGTTTACGAACGCCTCGGCGTCGGGGCCCTTGACACGGATCTGACGCTCAACCGCGACGTCCCACAGCGCGACGTGGTTCACTAGCAGGTCGTACTCGGCTTCCGCCCCGCCGTCCTCGGGGTCGATGAACGCCCGGGGGTGATACATATGGTTGTACACTGTCGCCTCATGACAGCCTTCCTCAACGGAGAGGTGCCAGAACGGGGACTCCCGGACCCGGTTCGATATCACCAGGTCGACATCGGCATCGCCCGTCTGCCGGAGGTTTCGGGGAACGATGCGGTCCGACTGGTCCACGCTTGGGTGGTTCTGATGGTGTCTGTTTTCGCACATTACGATCTATTTCGGAGGTTCGACGCCGTGGTTGAACAGGTGTCCCCAGAGGCGCTTGAGCCGACCGGGTTCGCCCGACGGCGTGACCCCGGCGGGGAGATAGAGTTCTAAGTCGGTCGCGCTATCCTGGTCGGCGCGGGTTTTCGTTGCCATACGATCAGGGAACGACTCGTAACTGTATTGCTCTGTAGCTTATTCGTATAACCCCTTTATATCGGGTCCCGGAGTACCAGTAGATTCGTCATTGTGTCGGTACCGAACTCGCAATCGTGGAATGGATCGTCGTCTGGGTTCTCGGGCATCAAATCACGAGCCTACGGTGGGGCCAGTCCTTTCTGCCCAAAAAAACCACCATCTGCTTTGACGCAGATCGACCTGCGAGCGGCTGCGTGTCGCGTCTGTAGACGGTGCTTCACCGCTCGGGATACGCACCTCCTGGGGCTTCCCGACCCACTCACCGAGTTTCTGCCTGAAGTACCGGTGAGCCGTCGACTGGGTGAACACACCCTTGTCGACTATATCGCAACGAGGTCTTTCAGTGCCCGGAACTACCCCATCAGGTGGCCGTCGTAGTCTGGGAGCCCGTTCTCGCGCTGTATCGGGGAACTGTCTACGAACTTCTCCCCTTCTCAATTTATACGAGCAACTGGAGGTCGGCGTCAGCCATCTGTGAAAGCGCAGTCGCCGCACCGACGCCAACTGTGACGCCGTCGTAGAACGCATCGTCATCGTAGTCCATCAGATCCATCGTCATCTGACAGGCTTGGAGGTCAACTCCCATCTCCAACGATGTCTCAAGCAACTCCCCGATTGTCGCAACGTCGTTGTCGGCGATCCGACGTTCCATCATCGTTGTCGCCAGCCGGTCCATCCCCGGTAGCGCAGCGATGGCGTTTGGAACCGGCATGTTAGGGTTGCCGACTGCGGACAGTTTCAGATCTGCCGCCCGTTCCTCGTGGAGGATATCGAGCCCCCAAAAGGTGTGAAAGACGGTGACATCCCAGTCGAAGGCTGCCGCTGTCGAAGCAAGGATCAACGGCGGATACGCCATATCGAGAGTTCCCTGCGTCGCAATGATTACCATCGACTTCTCATCGTCCCTCTCGGCGGCTGTAGCATTGGCCACCGCATCCTCCAGTTCCTCGATACGTGTTTCCAGCGCTGCAATACGCTCCGCGGCCTCGGTACGTGACTCGTCAGGTGTGGCCGCCTCGGCGTCAGTGCTCATTTGACGCGCACCCGGTGCACGTAGACCGTTTCCTCGTTCTCTGTCTGTTCGGATTGTTCGACCAGTTTGACACCCGGCGTCCCGTCTGCCCAGCCGTCGATGTCGCTGACACTCCCCGCGTCCGTCGCATGGACTTCGAGCAGGTCTCCACTTGCGAGGTCGTCAACGGCTTGCTTGGTCTTCACGACCGGCATCGGGCACGATTCACCGGTGACATCCAGTGTTTCTGTCGGTATGTCGGAATCCATTATTGCACCCTATTTGCAATCTTGAATTGGGAGTACAAGAGTATTTCGGGACAGCCACAATTTCTTCATTTCGTATAAACACGTTTCAGCCAACTCTACAGCTATTTAGTTGGTTATTTTGCTATGGTACGTATTGCTTCGTAGGATCACCAGAGTTCAGGGGCTACAGATATATTGCAAAATAAACGCAATCCTTTTAGACGGTGGTCAGTAAGGAAGAGGTATGAGTTCCCCAGAATTCCCGGACACCGAGGCGGACGTTGAGCCGACGAGCGCCGAGTCACTCAAACAACGCATCGATGCTGGCGATCGAGTCACTCTCCTCGATACCCGCGCAAAGAGCGATTTCGAGGAGTGGCACATCGGCGGTGAGAACGTTACGACGGTGAATGTGCCGTACTTCGAGTTCTTCGACGGTATCGACGAGGAGTTGGTCGCCGATATTCCAGCCGACAAGCCTGTCGTGGTGACGTGTGCAAAAGGGCAGTCCAGTGAGTTCGTCGCCGGGTTGCTCGCTGATGCGGGCTACAACACCTCACACCTTGCCGATGGAATGCGGGGGTGGGCCAGACTGTACGAACACACGGACATCGAGTTGGCGACCGGGACGCTCGTCCGACAGTACCGCCGCCCGTCGTCGGGCTGTCTGGCGTACATGGTGGTCAACGACGGCGCTGCCGCGGTCGTTGACCCGCTTCGGGCCTTCGTCGATCGATACGTGGCCGACGCCGCCGACCTCGATGCCGACATTGAATACGTCCTCGACACCCACATCCACGCCGACCACGTGAGCGGGTTGCGGGAGCTAGCCGCCGCGACGGGCGCGACTGCCGTGCTGCCGGCCGCAGCCGCCGACCGCGGCGTGACCTACACCGAGGACGTGACGACGGTTCGCGACGACGAGAGGATTGCCGTCGGCGGGGCGACCCTCTCCGTTCGCGCAACGCCGGGACACACTTCCGGGATGACGACCTATCGGATCGACGACAAGCTCGCGTTGACCGGGGATACGCTCTTCATCGACAGCGTCGCCCGGCCCGACCTCGAGGAAGGGGATGCAGGCGCTCGCACGGCAGCCCAACAGCTGTACGAGACGCTCCACGAGCGACTGTTGACCCTGCCGGGTGAGACGCTCGTGGCACCGGCGCACTTCGGCGAAACGACCGATCCTCGCCAGGACGGCGCGTACCTCGGGTCGCTGGATGACCTGCACAACGAGTTAGATCTGCTCGGGCTCGACCGAGAGGCGTTCGTCCCGTTCGTCCTCGAGGACATGCCGCCGCGGCCGGCCAACTACGAGGACATCATCGCGACGAACCTCGGGCGCGCAAGCGCGGACGACAACGAAGCGTTCACGATGGAACTGGGGCCGAACAACTGCGCTGCGGGGGACTGATGCTCGACGCACTGTTCCCGAACGGCTGGCTGCCGTACCTGCTCGGCGGGGTCTTCATCGGAGTTGGGACCGCCGTCATCTATCTCGCGACGGCGATTCCGGCAGGGGCGAGTACGTTCCTCGAATCCACGCTGTCGTACGTATCTGACCAGCCGCGGTTCGCCCGCTATCGAGCCTCGCGTGACTGGCGCGTCGTCTTCTCGGTCGGTATTGTCCTCGGCGCTGCGGCGTATGCGTTTACGCTCGGTGCCGGGCCGTGGACGACCGATGTCCAGCCGTGGCGACTCGCCGTTGGTGGCCTTCTCGTCGGCGTCGGGACCCGGCTCGGGAAGGGCTGTACCTCGGGCCACGGTGTCTGTGGCGTGGGCTCTGGCTCCCGGACATCCATCGTCGGCGTCATCACGTTCCTGGCGATCGCCATCGGGACCGCCCAACTTGTCGCAGCCGTGGGGGTGGTGCCGTGAGTACCACACCGGACCACGAACAGCATCCGCTGTTCCTGCCCGTCGTCTTCATCGGTGGGCTCGTGTTCGGGGTCGGCCTTGCAGTCGGGCGGATGGCCCGCCCGGAGGTCGTCCTTGACTTCCTGCAGTTCGAGGATCTCGGTCTGCTGCTCGTGATGGGCGGCGCCGCGACCGTGACCGCCGTGACGATCACCCTCGCCGTGCGGTCCGGCCGCCAGGCACCGCTAACTGGCCGTCAGTACGGCCGACGGTTGAAAACGTTCGACCGGAACGTCCTCGCCGGCGGCGCGGTGTTCGGCGTGGGCTGGGGGCTGTCTGGTATCTGTCCCGGTGCTGCATACGCCAGCTTGGGCGTCGGCAATCTCCCGATCCTGTGGGCGATCGGAGGGATGTTCGCCGGCGCGTACCTCCAGGGCTGGCTCCGGACTGCGCTCCCGGACACCAGCACCACGGCGGAGGGCGGAACATGAGCCCACCGCAGTCGGACCTCACAAACGTATTTGGCACTGCTCCCGGAGATAACAGATAATGGTTGACTCGATGGCCGACATGCTTGGCCGGGACCTCGAGTGTGAGTCGTTGCTAGACTGTTTCCACGGCCTGAACGACCTCGACCGCCAGGTGTTCCGGCTCCTCGTGGAATCAGGCGAGCCGCTGACAGTGGACGAACTCGCCGAGGAGATCGACCGCGAACGGACCACAGCGTATCGCGCCCTCCAGCGGCTGCAGGAGGCCGGCATCGTCGAGACGGACCAGCGAAGCTTCGAGTCGGGCAGCTACTACCACGTATTCTCGCCGACCGACCCGGACGAGATTGCCGACGACATGCAGCGGCTGCTCAACGACTGGTACGCGATGATGGGACAACTCATCGTCGAGTTCCGTGAAAAGTACGACGACGTCGACGGCGATGTCGAGACCGATGGTGAACCAGCGGCGCCACCTGACCCCAAATGAGCCAGCAAACCACCGATCCGGACGAGATGGCTGATGACCCGGCTGTCGGCCACGGCCTCCTCGACGAGGAGATGGGGCCGTCGGGTGCGATGGCTCACCTCTATCGAGGTGAGGTCCACCGGATGAAGCTGTGGCGCGAACGGTTGGATCGGACCACGAACTGGGCGGTGCTCTTGCTCGCGGCTATCCTGACGTGGGCATTCACAAACGCCTCTAACCCACACTATGTCCTGCTCATCGGTAACCTCGCCGTCGGGCTCTTCTTGGTCATCGAGGCGCGTCGGTATCGTGCCTACGACATGTGGCGCTCACGGGTTCGGACCCTCCAGCGGAACGTCTTCGCCGTCGGACTTGATCCAACTCGGGAGCCGGCTGACGACTGGCGCCGCCGGCTCGCGTCGGATTACCACCAGCCCGCGTTGAAGATCTCCGCCGAGGAGGCGATTGCCCACCGGCTGCGACGCGTGTATCTGCCGCTGCTGGCTATTCTCAACGGTGCGTGGGTACTCCGGGTGACGGCGTTCAGCCCGGCCAAGTGGCCGGCGAGCGCAACGGTGGGGATACTTCCTGGGACCGTCGTCACAGGGGCGGTCGCCCTGGTGTTCGCTGGGACGGTGTTCATTGCTGTGCGGCCCCGAACGTGGCGAGCACACGATGAACTGCGGACAGAGGATCTCAGAAGCCCCCACGAATAACGACACCTCGTTTGCCGTGAGGACCCGGGGGTTGTTGTGCCCCGGCGAGATACCCATTCGCTCTTATGCAAAGCTGTGGAAAGACCGTCTAGTAACACTCATGTATCACTAAACAGTTCTGCATCGACGGATGGGAGAACGGCGACTTCGGGAAGTCCGTGACCACAGCCAGCATCAACAACGACCTCTACTCGGCTATCCAGAACCAAGCCATTCGAGAGGCGAAATCCGACCACAGCAAGGACGGGACGATTTGCTACCGACAGAGTCAGCCGTTCGCCGTCAACAACCAGAATTGGGAAATCGACACGACCGAGAACGGTACAGTCGTCGTCGGCTTCCCGTGCGTCTCCCAATGGTGGTTTACTGCGCCGTTGAGACGATCGGGATTCTACTGGAGATGTCACTGTCTCGTAGCGGTCCACGTTTCGGGAAGCTAACACCGGAGCTGGGTCTCGCAGACGCCCGTCTCGCTGTTATGTAGAATTGCGGAAAGCCCCGATACCGAGACAATCAACGATTGAGTCGGCAGATTCACCCGCTAGGTTGAGTGAGCGACCGATGCCGAAGGTTCGATGAGTTTCCCGGGAATTCACTTCGCTCATGGGGGGTGTGATCCGGCGAAATACCAGCAGCTGTCGCCTTACTCGCTTGGGTTGACTGGCGATTTGTATTTTGATTTGACCTTCTCTCCTTCTCGCCACTGCCAGTAGTAGTAGCGATTGTCGTTGATTTCCTTGATTGTGATCGTGGCCTTCGACGGGACGCCGTCCGGAAAATCGCCCGGTCGCTGCTCGATCTCGTCGTCCGCCGACTCCTCCTCGGGACGCGCTTCGCGAGCTTTGTGCTCTGCCAGCTCTTCAGCGTAGCGTGCGACGTGCTGGAGCTGGTCTGACGAGTAGCCGTTGAGTGTGTTGACGATCTCTGTCGGGAGTTCCGCTGGCGGCGTCGGGGGCTCGTAGGACATTAGCGGTCGCCTCGTGTTAACCAACAAAGCACGTATCGGCATAGATTTGTTGGTTAATACGATCTCGCGTCGTTACGGGCGAAAGAGTCCGAAGAGCAAACTATTCGGAAAGAGACACGCCGCTAGACGTCGTCAGGACGGGGTGCGTTCTCGTACTTGACCATCTTCTCGGGCTTGTCGGAGATAGTATCGTAGATCTGCTGGAGGGTCTCTTCCGCGGCGAGTAGGTTGTACTCCTCTAGGAACTCTCGACCCCCCTCGGTCAGGCCGTAGAATTTCCACGGGTAGCTCTGTCGGCGCTGATCGTCGTCCAGGGCGACCTCGTTGACGATGCTGGCGTCGATGAGCTTCTGAATGTGCTTGTAGACGGTAGATTCACTCACACTGGGGTTGAGCTCCTCGAGTTCGTACATCGAGGGGAGCTGCGCGGGGTGCTGGTGAATGTTGTTGATCAGCACAAATCGGGTTTGTTGGGTGACGAAGTGGACGAGTTCGTGGGATTCTATTCCCACAGCCGTCTCCAGGTCGGTACTCATACGACACGATACACAGCCCGGCAGAGAGTAGTTTACCCTTGAGTAAAATACTTTGGAGTAAACCACACCTGGTTAAGTTGGTAATTTACTCCATAAACCATATCGCATGGCGCTGAGAGGGGTCGTATATGTCCGACGATGAGCCGCCCGTCCCCGAGGAAGTCCTCACGAGTGCGAAGGACCAACTCGACGACGAAGAGATTTCGCTGACGGACAACGAGGAGATCCTCCATGCCCTGAGCGAACTGACTCCCGTCTACGAAAATGAACGTTCGTACTTCGTCTTGGGCAACTACGACCGGGAACCGATCCGCCGGTTGAATCTCGTGGTTGATCGACTCAATCGCCGGCAGGACGCTTACGCCTTCCGGATGGTCGACATCCGTGGCGAGTGGGACAACAGCATCCAGAAGTTCTGCTTGATCGCCGACATCGTGACCTACCTGGTCGGCGTCGCCGAGAAGGAACCGAGTGACTTTCTCGTTGAACAGGGACTCCTCGTCGGCACGACGGAGTTCTTCTCGAAAAGCCACGTCCTCAAGCGGGTGTATGAGGACGAAGAACACCCCTTCGGCTGGATGCAGGACGGCGTCTTCGAGCTGTTCGACCGCGAAGCCCGAGAATCCCGAGAAGTGCGTCGGTATCGACGTAGGCATTATAAAGTACGCCCACGACACAGACGGAACCGCCGTCGAATCCCTCGACCTGTCCGACGATCGCGAACGTTTGGAACGCGCACAACGCGACCTCTCGCGGAAGGAACACGGGTCTGCGAATTGGGAGAAACAGCGCCGAGTCGTGGCCGAACGTCACGCCGACTTGAAACGGAAGCGCCACGACTTCCTCCACAAGCTCTCGAACTACTACGCTCGGGAGTACGACTTCGTAGCGGTCGAAGACCTCGACGCGAAGGGCTTGGTCGAGCTACCGGGGAACTTACGGAACCGCGCAGGAGCGGCGTGGGAGATGTTCCCTCAAGGAGCGAACCGCGTCAGCGGTGAGCGAGTAGGGTGGGGTAGTTCACTGACCCGGATTCGGTATTCAGCGACACGCAGGCCGTCCTGGGACGGAAGTGGCATCCACGCATCCTCTACTATCTTCTCGAAGACGGCCCCATGGGATTCAGCGGTCTCAAGAACGATCTCGAGGGAATTTCGTCGAAGATGCTCTCTGAGAGCCTCTCCTCGCTCGAGGAGCAGGGACTCGTCGCCCGGACAATCGTTTCCGACCAACCGTCAGGGTCGAATACTCACTCACTGAGCGCGGGAATGGGATCAAACCAGTTATCGATTCGTTGTTCGACCGGAGTGAAGAGTACGGTGTCGAGACGACGGGAGACAGCACTGGGCTAGGAAGCGTCGATGATACTGTGAAACGGTCTGTCGGACACTCGCTATCGTCGACATGATTGTCCGGCATACGACCAGTTATTTCCTGCAGCGGTGGACTTTGACAGCGACAGTCACTGCTCCGTCAGTCCGACACCATCAGCCAGTAATTCGTGCGAACGCAGCGCGTCGTCGTGGTCCGAAACGACGTGTTGAATCATTACCTCGTCAACGCCGACACGGTCGGTGAGCTGCTCCAAAAGCCCGGTGAGTGTCTCCGGACTACCAGAAATCGCCCGCGGCCACTCGTCTGAGTCCAGCGTCCCGGGAGTCGGTTCGGGCACGCCACCGAGTTCGTCGACTGCGTCATCGATCGTCGGTCTCGTCCCGACGACGCCGCGTTGCATTCGCTTGTAGGTCGCTTCCGCGACCGACCGAAGCCGTGCAGCCTCTTGATCGGTCGCTGCACAGACTGCGTTCACTGCGATCATCCCCTGTGGTTCGTCCGTCCCGCCAGCCAGTGGTGACGACTGGAACTGCGCTCGGTACTCCTCGAACGATTGGGTGGCCAACTCCGGTCGGATGAACGCGGCGAAGCAGTACGGAAGTCCCAGCTCACCGGCAATAGCGGCACTGGAGGGGCTCGATCCGAGGACCCACGGATCGGGTGTATTCCCATCCGAACGCGGAAGAGTCAGGTCACCGTATGGATGGTCGCTTGGGTAGTCGTCGTAGAGATGGTTGACGACGGCCGTAATCTTCTCTGCGTGGTCCTCGTCGGGATTCTGCACGCGGCGGTCCGTTCCGAGTGCACGGTCTGCGGCTGGCGATCCGTTCGCTCGGCCGAGTCCCGCATCGATCCGTCCCGGAGCGAGCGCGTCCAGCACGCCGAACTGTTCGGCGACTTTGAACGGGCTGTAGTGATTGAGCAAGACCGCTCCCGACCCCAGTCGGATCGAGTCCGTTTCGGCGGCGAGGTGCCCGAGCAGAACTTCGGGCGTCGTCCCGGCGATAGTGTCCGCCATCCCGTGGTGTTCCGCCACCCAGAACCGGGAGTACCCGAGTTGCTCGGCCCGCTGAGCAGCCGTTACGGTGTTCACGTACGCATCACTCGCGGTCCCGTCAGTGGGTACGGGAGACAGATCAACGATAGAGAGATCCATGGCCGAGATCGGGGATTGCGAGAAATAACGGTTTGGTTAGGCATCGTTCATCGATGCTGTTCGGGTTGACACACTCCCTCGAGTGTAGAACGAAACGAATGCCGAGAGCGGGACTATTTGGAGTTATAATAGAAAAATAAGAGTGAATTTCGATAAACGGGGGGGGGAAACAGGTTCTTGTTGAGGGTGGATATAAAAATAGAGTAAGAAATAGGATATATTGACAGACAAACCTGGAGATAGGTCCGTAATATCTTGCTAGCTGACGAGGACATCCGGCCGTCGTGGATTTGGGTAGCAGCGGACGGTCCCATCTCCGGCGGCTCGCAAATACTGCGGAGGTCGATATCGACAATCCCCCCGGACTCCGAGTTACCTATCGAGAAAAACGACCGATCGATTTTCGACTGTTCTCGAGCGGTGTTCACTCGTGTAATATCCGTACATGCGTTATTCGCTAAGTCAGCGGCCGCGCGGGAGAGCGACACCAGTGCCGCTGTTGTCCGTAATTTGTGTACATCTGTTATTCCAGACCGGTAGTTGACCATCTCGGTTTAGATCGAACGCCGGCGGCACCGAGGTGAGGGCGTAGCTGTCTGGTGGGAACAGCTCTGGGCGATGCTCCCAGCGAGCGTGTCGGCTTAGTATTCCGAAACCGGTGCCAGACCCACCTAATGCGATACGTGAACAGGCCGACTACTGATTCGATGGGTGGTCCAGGTGTTTCGATCTCCCCGGGGTGACATCCACAGCTGGGCTGAACTTGAATCTCCAAATACAAGCAGACCACTATCAAATCAGTAGAGTATTGGATAATTTTGGATATTGTTGATATATAATTACGAATTCTGGGACAAAACAACCAGACCAATCCGAGCTGTGCGTGTTTTTACGGGTAATTTCCCTCTTGAACACGTTCGTGCATGTTTATATAAATCAGGTGTTAATTCGGTTGCTACACATGGCTGTTACCGTCCCCCCGGTGTGGCCGCTTGGCTGGTGGATCGTGGCTACCCAGCCGCGTTGCTATCCCGAACTCACAGACGCCGTTCCCCGTGACGGACAACCGGATTCCTCCCTTGATCACTATGCGTCCGGCCCGTGTAGCCGTGTTCGATACGGGGTAGGCGGTACCAGAGCGATACTCCGTTGCCGGTCTCAGTTACGAGAGCGGACAAGCGCTACGGCAGAGAAAAACCGGCTTCAGCGGCAGATTGTTTCTCGTGTACGATACGTTTCATCGCCCGTACCATCTCGGCTGGATCAGATGTCTGCCAGATCGACCGACCGATCATGACGCCCCGTGCGCCGGCTTCCATCCCGTCTTCGACATCCTGCAGGGTCGCTTCCGGAGTTGTTGCTGGTCCCCCGAGCATCATACACGGAACCGGTGTTCGATCGACGATCTCTGCAAACGCGGCTTTGTCACCGGTATAGGGGACTTTGAGGATATCTGCTCCGAGCTCCCAGCCGATCCGAACCGCGTTTCCGAGGTTTTTCTTGTCGTTCCCGTAGCCATCTGGAACGTTATCACCCCACATGACCGTCTCGACGACGAGCGAGATGTCCGTCTGTCGCAGTTCCTCATAGAGTTTTACCACGTATTCGATACTCTCCCGGTGGAGATCAGTATCTTTCCGTCCGAAATTGAAGACGACCTTCACACCGGCGGGATCGAACTCCCGCACGAACTCGGGACTGAACGCGCCTGTCCACATGTCATCACCGTCGTCCTGTGCCGGCAGTGTCGAATAGGTCAGTACATCGGGAGCGAGGATAACGTCGGTATCAGTTTCCGACAGGAGGTCATAGTACCGCTCGACGAACGGAGCACGAGCGATGATCCCATCTGGACCACCCTGGAGAGTGTCCTTTAGCGTCTCTCGGGGCCGTTCGAAACCCTCGATGTTCCCTTTCGCGATCCCATGGTCCAGCGCGACGACGACGGCGTTTCCTGACTCTGTCTGCAGTAATCCTTCGTTACTCATCGTCCCTCTCCCTCCGATTGGTACCAGCTATTGCTACTATCGAATGGCTCGGCCTGGACTCAACCATGTAACAGAGTGACTGTTTCGAGGTATATAAACCTATCTCCACGATTGGCGTTCGATGTCGAATACTGCTCCAGTCACACTGACCATGATCCGGCTGTCCGCGGTCTCCGGACGTTCTGTGAGACTCAGTTGGAGGCGGGCAGCCGGTGGTTCGTCACACTCTTTACTCGAAGTGTGTGTCGAACTTGCCGAGGAAGTGCTGTAGTTCCTCATAACTTGGTGGGGAGCCAGTACGGACAAACCAGTTCGCTACGATGTTTCCGAGTATCAGCGACGCTGTATCGGACAGTTCGAGTACATCCCCGAGGATTGCGCCCGCGTTGAAGTGATCCCCGGCACTGGCCGTCAGTTCGGGTTCGGCGACGACCGGTGTTCGGGCTCTCGCCACGTGGTCGTCGGTCACTACAAACGCTCTGTCTACCGTATGGGCGAAGTATCGTGAGACGCCCAGTGTGTCCCGCGCCCGTCGTGCTGTCGTTTCGAAATCGCCCCCGTTTTCGCCCGTTATCGACGCTAAGACTTCCGTCTCCCGTCGGTTCGTGCTTATGGTGACCCGGACGACGTCATCCAGACGCTGGAGGGCGTCGAGACCGTTCTGGATACGGTCAGTCGACATTCGTCGGACATCCGCTGTATCGATGAACACCGTTTCCGGTGGGTCCGAGAGCGTCGGCCATACCTCCTGACTGAGACCGTCCCAGATACTCGGGAGAAACGGCATCGTCGACCAGTAGCCGATACTGAGGACCGACGCCGATTCGAGTCGCTCGGCGAGCCATGCTCTGTCGACATGTGCACAGAGGGTCTCCCAGTCTAACGTCTCCATTGAGCCGATCTCGTTGAGCATGAACTTGCCGTCGTTGAATTCCACTGCGTCACTGTACGACGGTGCGCCGACCGAGGTCAGCGAGCAGCCATCCAACTCCCGTTCGAAGATCGGCTTCGGGGGTGATCCGTACGTGCCGATGACCGTCGAATCGAAGCCGAGTTCGGCGAAGGCTCGACCGAGGTGGGAGGTGTGTCCTCCTGCACGTTTCGCGGTTTCCATCCACTCGATACTACAGGAGTTGTTGCGGTCGACCGATTCGCCGATCCGGTTCTCCAATGTCTTCAGGGAGTCCATCTCGTCGTAGTCGCTCGGCCCCGATCGAGCCTCGACCATCGTCCGGACTCTGTCGACGTATCCATCGAACCCGTGTACGACACACTTGTCGGGGGAGGTCGACGGGAAATCGGCTCGACATTCGTCGAGATACCGTCTCGTCTCTGAATCAATGCCCATATGACACGAACGAGTTCTCGGGCGTGAATCATTAATCATTGGTTCCAACCAGGGACTAACACGCCACGACGGCTATCGGTAGGTGAGGGATTGAGTTCGCGGACGAGGGCCTCTCACAGTAGTCCGTCAATGATGTCGACGTTCCACTCGCGGAACCTGTCCCGTTGCTCGTCGGTCAGCCGGGTGTCCGTGATTAACATGTCTATCTCCTCCAGATCAGCGAATTTCACGTAGCTGCGCTGTTCGAGTTTCGATCCGTCAGCGAGGAGAACGATCCGCTCGGACTTATCGACCATCAGCTGTTTCACCCGAGCTTCCTGTTCGTTCTGTGTCGATAGTCCGGCTTGCAGATCGATCGAGTTCGTCCCCAGAAGCAGGAGATCGAACCGGTGGTTCGACAGAAAGCGTTCGGTGACCGGTCCGACCAGGGAGCGTGACTTGTTCCGCTGGTTGCCGCCGGTGATCTTCAGGTTACCCTCTTCTTTCCCCAGTTCGAACCCGAGTTCGATCGAGTTGGTCACGGAGATGATCGACCCGTCTTTGGGGGTCCGCTTTGCCACCTCGAGAACAGTCGTTCCGGAGTCGAAGAACACGACTTGCCCCTCCTTGATCTCGTTGAGCGCCCGGTCGGCGATCGCTTTCTTTTCTTCGAGGTTTTGCACGCTCCGCTGATCGAACGACGCTTCACCGGCCAACTTCTTCATCGGCAACGCACCGCCGTGTGACCGCTGAATGAGGTCCTCCTGATCCATCTTTTTCAGGTCCCGTCGAATGGTCGATTCCGAGACGGAGAGTTCGTCGGCAAGTTCGTGAACCGATGCGCCCTCCCGCTCCTTCACGATTCGGGCGATCTTTCGCTTTCGTTCTTCTGGTATCATAGGACCGTCATCATTCGCGAGAGAGAAAAGTATTGTCCGGACTGGCGGATATTTCGACCGTCAGACCGTGAAACGTACTGTTTGGGACGCGTCTGATCGGCTCAAAGGACGTGCTCAGGCCGCGTAGCTGTCCGCTCGTCGGTGACAACCGTGTAGTCGTCGTGTTCGGTGAGGTAGGTGACCGGATAGTCCGGTCCCGTATCGCCGAGGACGGCCAATCGGAGGACGGTGTTCGCCCAGTCCAACGTCGGGATGTCGTTCCGGCAGTAGAGGCGGACGCGATCGGCCCCGAGCACCTGATTCATCCCGACGGTGACCGCTTTCCGCGGGTAGTTTTCGAGGTTGCCGCCGACCCCCGCCCGGATCGCGTTGATCGTGACCGTATAGTCGTTGAGATACACCAGCCGCGGGTCGGTATCGGCGACCCCGGATTCCGGCTCGTTGAACGCGACGTGACCGTGGATCCCGATGCCGCCGTAACAGGTGTCGATGCCGCCGACGGACTCGATCATCTCGGCGAGGTCGGTCACGTTCTCGTGTGTCGGAAAGACGAGCTGATCGTCCGGGATATTCAGGTCGGGGTCGATCCGATCGAAGAAAATCTCGTCCATCTCCCGCCGGAAACTCAACGGATGATCTGCCGGAAGCACTCGGCCGCTGCCGTCACAGTACTCGTCCATGAAGAAGAAGTGACAGTTGTCCAGACTGATCTGCTGCTTGTTGATTAGATCCGCGAGCTGCGGGTAGTGGTCGACAGGGCCGACGGGGAGGATGAGACTGGTCGGATCACCGTTCTCGTTGTTGGTCCTGATCTCGTCTGCTACTTCGTGGGCGAAGTCGTCCATCACGTCGTCCAGGTCCGGTCGTATCTCGATGGTGTCGCCGGCTTCGGTTTCGAGTTCCTCCGGACCGAGTTCGAGTAACGCCCGTACCTCCTCGTCTCTCTCTGTCGTTCGTATCATCACGCTCGATGTCTACGGCGAAGCACGTCAAAAAAGTTCCTCCGACAGGAACACTTTCACTCTGGATCCGATCACATCCATCCGGTCGTCGGGGCACAATCGTTAAGATGGACCCTCGTACTTTCTAGACGAGGTACCAACGAATGGAACCGTATCAGATCAGCAGAACGGACCTCCTCGAACACGACGAGATCGAGTTCACGCTCGTCTCCGACAAGGAGGCCCTCGACAGACGTATCGCTCGTGAGATCGCAGACCTCGTCGCGTCCAACAACGAGGCGGGCGAAGAGACGACCCTCATCCTGCCCGTCGGCCCCCTCGACTACGAGTACTTCGCCGGCATCTGCAACAGAGAGCGGATCTCGCTGGGGAACGTAACGGTCTACATGATGGACGAATACCTCGACGATGACGACGAGATCATCTCCGAGGACCACCCGCTGAGCTTCCACGCCTTCGTCCGGGACAATCTGGTCGGCAATGTCGCGGACGACCTCGGGCTGACGATGGACAGCGTCGTCTTCCCGGACCCGACGGAACCGGAGGCGGTGACGGCGCAGATCGAGGCCATCGACGGCGTCGATGTCTGTTACGGCGGGTTCGGGATTACGGGCCATTTCGCGTTCAACGACCCGCCCGAACCGAACGAGGAGATGACGCCCGAGGAGATGGCCGACACCCGGACCCGAAACCTCACCATCACCCGGGAAAGCACGACACAGATGGCAATGGGCGGAACCCTCGGCACGTGGCAACTCATCCCCGACCGGGCGGTCACGCTCGGGATGTACGAGATGTTGCTCTCGGACAAGATCCACCTCACCTTCATGCGAGACTGGCACGCCGGGACGCTACGCCGCGCTCTCCTCGGGCCGGTGACCGAACAGTGTCCGGGGTCGTTGATACAGAACCACCCCAACTTCGAGGTGACGCTGACCGAAATCGCCGCCCAGCAACCGCTCCCGGATGTTACACAGGCTATCGGAGACGAGGAGTGAGTACGGCTTTCGAGCAGTACAGCGGATGCCGACTGATTCGGTCGGACCGAGCGGGTCACTGAACCCGTCGAATTTATCACTGTGGTGTCGTTATTTCTATACGGCACCAGATGACGACACCAGACGATACCGACGGTAGTGTACTCACCACGATAGCGGTGCTGGGCCGTCGTCTCTACCTGTGGTGGTCCGCCATGGACCGTGGATGGAAGGCGACCGTGATCGGGTTGCTCGTTCTCGGTACTGTTCTGGTCCAGCCGTGACGCGGTCCGATCGGGACGCCGTCGGTGATCTCTATTCCGGCAGTTCTCGTCGTTGTCGCCTTCCCTACCCACCTGGCAGCGCTCGGCGGACCGCAGACCAACCGGCTGTTGCTCCCCTCGTTTACGATCGAGGACGGGCAGCTACTCGTGACTCACGACACGCAGGTTCGTGGCGGTCTCGGAGACACCGACCGCGACCAGCACGGCCCCTGCAAACGAGAAGCTAGAGACGATCATAAACGCCAGATCGTAGTTGAGTAGCGTGACCAGACCGCCGACGAGTAAGGGTCCCAGTACCCCGCCCACACCCGAGGCAGTCGATCGGAAGCCCATGAGTTCGGATTCGCGGTCGAGAGCGGCGACGTCGCCGATGAACGTCTGACTGCCGATGATGGTCGCGGAAAACGACACGGCGATAACGGCGAACCCGATCCCGACCACGAGTTTGCGGGTGAGGGGCGAGTCGGGAACCGTCGCAGTGGTGAGTACCAGCGCGAAGAGACCGGTTCCGGCCAGCCCCATCCCGAGGACCGGTTTTCGCCCGATCCGCTCGACGGCCGCTCCGAAGACGATCATCAACACGATACGGCTGAGCGGATTGAAGCCCAGGAACGCACCCATCAGTGTCTCGGAGATCCCGACTTCACCGGTCAAGTAGACGGGAAGGAGACTCAACAGCCCGAAGAACGTGAGTCCCTGCAGACACACGGCGACGTACATCCAGTGGAGGCCGTGTGTCGTCAGATGCGAGCGGTCCCCCCGTGCAGGATACAGTCGGGTGACGAACTTCGACCACAACAGATCGAGACGGAGTTTGCCGTCACGGGCGGGGACCGGATTGCTGACGAACCACGTTACCGCCGTGGCGGCGAGGTTCACCACCCCGAGGATAACGTAGATCTCGAGGTACGCCAACAGGGTCAACGAGAGCCCAGCGAAGAACTGTCCCAGTGCGAACCCGACCGAGCGCCAGCTATTGAAGATCCCGAGCGCTCGACCGCGGCCCTGTGTTTCGTCACGCTCGCTGACGACAGTGAGCATCAAGGGGGGAAACGCGGCGAAAAAGACGGCATACAGCCCTCGTAACAGTATCGGTGACCAGACCCCGTCGGTGAACCCGAGCACGAACAGCATGGCCGAGCCCACGATACCCGCACCGACGAGGATCTCCCGATGCTTCCCGGTTATATCTGCGATCACGCCCCATGCGGGGGCGAACAGCAGGAGCGCGAAAAAGTGCGACATCGTCACCAGACTGACCTGGAACGCTGTCCCCTGCTGGCCGACGAACACAGCCAGCGTCGTGGTCGCAAGGTTCGTCGGAATCGACCAGAGGAGGGCGGAGACACCGATGATCGACCCCTGATGTGTCGACCGCCGTAGCGATGGAGTGTCGTCCATGGTTCGTCCCTCGTCTACTCTCCACTCCTGACAGCTATTCCAGTGAACGTTGTCAGATGTCGTGTCTATCCACTTATTCCTGTCGAGGGACCACTGTGGCTCTCGACCTCCCGTCCCGCTCTCGACGAGATCCATCTCACGGAGGGGACGAGGGAGTGGGTATCGGATGTCGACGCCGTCCGGCGAAGACATATCGTATCAGATATATTAATGGAAGTTCATAAATAGGAGTGCCTCGAAAACGAGGAGTATGACCGTCGAACCAGAGATAGGGTTCGTGGCAGCGGGTAAACGAGCACGGACGCTGATGTCGCATCTGTACACGATCCGGGAGCAGGATTACTTCCTGTGTGAGCGCGACGACGACTGGCCCCACGGCTTCTACGATGCGTACGCCGAGTCGACTCCCGAGTGGGTAGACGATGTCAGCGATCTGAACCCGTCGGTGACCGCGATCATGAATCCCGGAAGCGAGTCCCGCGAGACAGCATACGAACTGTGTCGCGATCACGGGGACGACCCGGAGTTGTACGGGAGTCTGGACGCGTTTCTCGAGGCGGGTCAGTTCGATACCGCCGTCGTCGCCTCGCCGAACGACCAGCATATCGAGGCGGTGGTTCCGCTTCTCGAAAACGACGTCGACCTCCTGTGTGAGAAGCCGCTCGCGACGACGCTGGAGGACCACGACGAGATGATCGCGGCTGACCGGGACTCGGACGCACTCTTCTATGTCGGGTTTCAGCGGCGTGTCGCACCGTATTACCGGAAGATCAAGGAACTCCTGACCGAGGGAACCATCGGCGATGTGGGGATGATGAACCACGTCGAGGTTCGGGACCCCTTCCAGTCGTCGTCTGGTGGATTCCGTTTCAGTCAGGAGCGAAGCGGTGGGGCGCTCTTAGAGAAGAACTCACACGACTTCGATCTGTTCAATTGGTACGCCGAAGCTGATCCGGTGCGTGTCTCGGCGTTCGGCGGACAACACGTCTTCACGGAGAACACCGATATCGTGGACCAAGCGACCGTGAACGTCCACTACGACGACGGGACGGTCGGCTCTCTGGAACTGTGTCTGTACAACGGTGTCGGTCACGTGGACGTCTACGATGTCCACACACGGAAGACTTCGGAATATCGTGGTACCGACGGAGTGGTGCTGGCTCCCGACAAGCCGGACGTGATCGAGGTCCAGCGGAGAGGGGAAACGAACACGCTCACCGTCAGTGCAGAGGGCTCTCACGGCGGCGATATCTTCCAGATGCGGCGGTTCCTCCGCTGTCTCGCCGGGGACGCTGAACCCCCGGCGACGGCGGTAGCGGCCAAGAAAGCAGCCGCAGTTTCCTTCGCGGCCGAACGGTCGATAGACCGAGACGGTACGGTCGTCGAGATCGACGCGAACTACGACCTTCAGTAGCGAGCGGTCGGCTCGCTGTCCCCGGATTCGTGTGGGTCTCGAAATGGTTCTAGACAACGAGTCCGTGCCGGGGAAACACATGGTAGGCCACCACAAGGTATAATACAATGTAGTGGAAACTGGGGGAGTATGGGTTCCGTCGACTTAGACGCTGTTTCGAAGATATTTTCCGGTCCGGATGGGGAAATCAAAGCGGTCCAAGATGTCGATCTGAGTATCCGCGACGGCGAGTTTGTCGTTCTGGTCGGTCCGTCCGGGAGCGGAAAGTCGACGCTCTTGCGTCTGGTTGCTGGCCTCGAATCGATCACCAGCGGTGACATCTCGTTGAACGACGAGTCGCTCACCGGCGTGAAACCGAAGAACCGTGACGTGGCGATGGTATTCCAGAACTACGCGCTCTACCCTCACTTGACTGCTCGCAAGAACATGTCGTTCGGGCTCAAGATGCAGGGGGGGTTCTCGGAATCGGAGATCGACACGCAAGTCGAAGAGGCAGCGTCGATCATGGGTATCGAGGAGCTGCTAGAGAAGATGCCGAACGAACTGTCGGGGGGACAGAAACAGCGGGTCGCACTCGGCCGTGCCATCGTGCGTAACCCGGAGGTCTTCCTGATGGACGAACCGCTGTCGAATCTCGACGCGAAACTCCGAGCGACGATGCGGACGGAGATCCAGGAACTACAGCAGAACCTCGGCGTGACGACGATCTACGTGACACACGATCAGACCGAGGCGATGACGATGGGGGACCGGATCGTGGTCATGAATCAGGGCAAGGTACAGCAGATCGGTGCGCCGATGGACACGTACTACAAACCCGCAAACCAATTCGTGGCCGGATTCATCGGGAGCCCCTCGATGAACTTCATCCCGGTTGAGGCGCGGTGGGACGAAGCGTCTCTCACCCTGACCCATCCGAACTTCGAACTGACGTTCTCCGAGACGTTCGAACACATCGAGGAGCGACAGACGGACGACCTCGTGCTCGGCGTCAGACCGGAGGACATCGAGTTGCGCGACGATCCGGGACCGAACACGATCGATGTCGAGATCGAAGTTGTCGAACCACTGGGCAAGGAACAGCTATTCTACTACGAACTCGACAATGGCCGATACACTGCTAGCGTAGAGGGCCACAGGCAGATATCCGTCGGGGAGACTGTTACACTCCAGATACCGGAGGAGACCGCCTATCTGTTCGACAACCGGAACGGTGAAACGATCAAACACCAGATTCTGCCAGCGGATCCGGAGTCGACAAACGAAGTGTTTCAGTGAGTTCGGTCGTGCTTCGGCGAGGGACTCGTGATACTGCGTTCCTCGCCCTTTCTGTCTCCCTACTGGGGAAAAAATTTTTAAACAGGCAAAGAATGGAGATAGATTATGGCAGGCCCGTCCGACTACGATGTGTACTGGGGAGATTTTCACAAACATGCCTCTGAACCGAAATCGAATCTGAACCGACTTGACGAGGCGCTCGAAGACACGAGCTACAACATCGACATCTACCCGGTCCTCTGTTACCCGTTTACGTGGTTTGCGACCGGTGACATCGGGTTCGAGTACCGTACGGAGGACCGATCCCACTGGGGCGTTCGGGAGGAAACCGTCCAGAACCGACCGGAATTCCACGACTGGTGGGAGCGGATACAGACCGCCACTGCTGCGCATAACGATCCCGGCGAATTCGTGACGTTTCCCGCCTACGAGTGGAACGGTAACCGACGCCGGTGGGGCGATCACAACGTCGTCCACTTCGAGGAGGGCGCCCCGCTCGACGACACCTGGAACCTCGCGGATCTCTACGAAAACCTCCACGATCTGGACATGCCGGCGATGGCACTGCCACATCACACCGCGTACAAGCAGGGCGAGCGTGCCAAGGATTGGGACCTGTTCGATCCGGAACTCTCGCCGGTGATGGAAGTGTACTCCGCGCACGGTTCGAGCGAGGGAGTGGGGACGCCCGTAGCGATGGACAACAACCCGAGTATGGGGCCGCGTGCGTCTGGAGGAACGCTCCAAGACGGACTGGATCGCGGCCACCAGGTTGGGGTCATCGCTTCCAACGACAGTGGCGGCCTCCCTGGCTCGTGGGGGAACGGTGTGGCCGGAATCTGGGCCAGCGATCTCACGCGTGCGAGCGTATGGGAGGCACTCGAGAACCGACGGACCTACGGGACGACCGGCGACCGGATCGGACTGTGGTACGAACTCGACGGGCAGCCGATGGGTGCTGTCGTCGAATCCGACGAATCGGTGACGGCAACGGTCGATATCGATTGTGCTCAGGCACTGGATCGGGTCGAACTCGTCGGCGACGGTCGCGTCGTCGAAACCTACACCCACCGGGGACGCTGGGAGTATCCCGATCCGGAGGAAGAGACTACGTTCCGCGTCCTCATCGAGATGGGGTGGGGACCGAAACCGAACTACGGCGATTGGCACGGGACGGAGAACGAGTGGGCCGGAACGGCGACGGTCACCGACGGGACGCTCGGGGAGGTCCAGCCGCGGTTCAACGGCTGGGGGCAGCGGTTCGAACACGACGGCGACGCCTGTTCGTTCGATCTGACGACCGAACGTGACAGTCCGACCTACGAGACCACCCAGGGGCTCGTCTTCACGATCACCGGGGACGGCGAAACGACCCTCGAATTGGCTGTCGAGGGTCACGACCAGATCTCCGTGACACTTGCGGAACTGTTCGGGGAGACGCGGGTCGTTGCTTTCACCGACAGGTGTTACGACCGGCTCGAATCGGAGTTCAACCTCACCCGGGAGGAGATCGACAATCCGGACCTCGTCTACCACAACGCCCGGAAACTGAAAGTCCATCCGGCATATCCACGCAGTGCTTGTGCAACGACTGTCGAGTTCGACGGGCTATCAGCTGATCGTGACTACTACTACGTGCGAGCCTCGCAGACGGACGACCAGTACGCGTGGTCCTCGCCCGTCTGGGTCGTCAGTGAGTAATCGCGTTCGATCGCCAGTGAAAGTCGGAGGTTGCCACGCGGTCCGTGGATAAATTGCGGCCAATTGTCGCCCTGCCGTTCGAAAGAAAACAGTCGCATACTAATTCATGGACCTTATATACTAAGTTCTGAATCACCAAAACATTTTTATCTATTAAGCACGCCACAGCATACCATGGGAGAAGATAGCAACCCCAGTGAGACAGCCGATAGCATCCAGCGTCGCAAGTACCTCAGAGCGATCGCGGCAGGGGCAGCCATGCCGGCTCTGGCCGGATGCGGAGGAGGAGATGGTGGCGACGGCGGTAGTGATGGCGGGAGCGACGGTGGGAGCGGCGGCGGCAGTGACGGAGGGAGCGGCAGTAGTGACGGTGGGAGCGGCGATACGCCGTCGAACCTCGATTTCGAACTGTCGTTCCTGACGTGGAACATCGGGTACCACGAGGACGCGATCAACGGGTGGATGGACGATTTCACTTCCATCGATAGGTACTCCAATGTCGAGATGAACTGGGTCGATCAACCGGGAAGCGACTTCCCCTCCTATCTCCAGACACGGATCCAGGGCGGGAACCCCCCGCATGCGGTCGACACCCAGGCGGGAATCTTCTCACGGTACGCGAGCGCGGGTGTTTTCGCCCCGCTCAACTCGATCATCGAGGAGGAAGTCGACGGCGGGATGAGTGCGATCGAGGAGAAATTCGGTGAACAGATACTGAACTTCAGTTCCGTCGACGGGACCCTGTATCGGCTCCCGTTCTACCACTCAACGACGTGGACAGGATACCGAAAATCGTTCTTCGAGGAGGCCGGTATCGATCCGCCGACGATGGAGAACCCCTACACGACATCCGATTACTTCGACGTCGCAGAGGAGGTCGTGGACAACTCGAGTGCCGAGACGGGTCTCATGATGCTCACCTTCGGCTTCCACTTCTGGCCGCTGTTCCAGACTGAAGGCATCGATCTCCTGAACGATGACAACACTGCTGCGGCCCTGAACACCGACAGGACTGTCGAGATCCTCTCGCGGATTCAGGAACTAACGCAGAACGGCTACATCGCCGAGACATCGTTTACCGGACGCTGGACCGAACCGAACCAGACCTTCGCAGCGGGCAACACGGCGATGAACTTCGCCCACTTCAACAATCTCCGAACGATCCAGTCAAACGGCGACTGGATCAATGAGGACACGCTGGGCGTCGGTCCAGGGCCACGTAACTCGGGCGTATACGCCGCACACGGGTGGGGTATCACGAGCAACGAGTACCATTCGTCCGAGCAGGTCAGGGCCACGTTCCACTTCATCAACGACGTCGTCTTGAACAAGGAGTGGCAGATGGAGAACGCGACTGCCGGTCCGACCCGACCTGTCGCGAACCTCGAAGCACACGAGGAACTTGCCAACAGCGACGAGTTCCGGAACAACAACCCGATCCTCGCACAGCAGTACGACATCTGGAGTCAGAACAAAGGAAACGCTTGGGCACCTCCGACCATCCCCGCATCGGCCGACATCGAGGTGATCATCGACAAGGACATGGTGTCCGCCTGTGCGCTCGGGGAGAAGTCACCGGAGCAGGCCGCACAGGACGCGGAAGAAGCGATCAACCAGGCCATCGAAGACTAGAATTGGCACTCACCCGAAATTTCATTACGGCCCACCGCAACTGTTGTACATATGCTAACGCAGTTCACTCGCAGGCTTACTGACGGAGCAGGACTCCTCTCGGAGCAGAACAAGCGATCCGTCATCGCGTGGTTCGTGTTGCTCCCGACGATTACGGTCCTCCTCCTCTACCGGACGGTTCCGCTTCTATGGACGTTCGTCCTCTCGTTTCAGGAGATGGAGTTCACCGGCGAAACGTCGTTCGTCGGCCTCGAGAACTATCAGCGGTTGCTAACCGACGACGTGTTCGTCACGGCGTTGGTCAATAACTTCATCTTCCTCCTGACGATTCCGGTCGGTATCGTCGTCGCACTCGGAATCGCGCTCTTGCTCAACCAACAGTTCATGGGGAGCAACGCGTTTCGGTCGCTGTTCTTTCTGCCGTACATCCTCATGATGGTCGGCATCGCAGTCATCTGGAACTACATCTTCAAGACGAACGGGGGAGTCGCGAACTACGTGCTGTTACAGCTTGGCATCATCAACCAGAACATCTCGTGGCTCGGCGACGGGACGTGGGCAAAAGTCTCGGTCTTCATCGTCCACGTCTGGAAGAGCGTCGGGTTGTATCTCGTCATCATGCTCGCCGGACTACAGACGATCCCTCAGCAGGTCTACGAGGTTGCCCGTATCGACGGGGCCGCCCGCTGGCAGCGGTTTCGGTACATCACCTTGCCGTTACTGAAACCGACGATCGGCGTCTGCATTCTCGTCGGGATGATCCTCTCGTTCAAGCTGTTCGACCTGATCCGGGTACTGACCGGTGGCGGTCCCGCAAACGAGACGGAGATCCTCATCACGTACCTGTACAAACAGGCGTTCACGAGCGGTAACTTCGGGTATGCAGCCGTCTTGACAGTCGTGCTGTTCGTGTTGATGGTCTCGCTGATTGCCGTCGGCCGCTTCGTCCAACAGGAGTCCTACCAATGAGCCGGGACAACGGTGTCGTCACGAGGGCGGACGCGCGACTCCTGTTGGATCGGGTGTCGTTCTGGCGGGCGTCGGATTCGGACGAGCTGGTCACGAAACTGGGCTACTTCTGTCTCGCAGCACTGATGGGGATCGTGTTCGCGTTCCCGTTCTACTGGCTGGTCAAGATCTCGTTCATGTGGCCGTCGGCGAACCTCTACGGCGGCGTTCCGCAACTGGGCATCGAAAACCCGTCGCTCGCGAACTTCTCGAAGGTCTTCTTCGAGGTCGACTTCTTCCAGTTCCTGTTCAACACCGCGTTCATCGCCGTCATCGTCGTCGTGGCCAACCTCCTTTTCAATTCGTTGGCAGCCTACGGACTGACCCTGGATTTCCGCGGGCGACGGTTGGTCCAAGGGTTCCTCGTGGCAAATATGATGATCCCCGCGCAGACGGTCATCATCCCGGCGTTCCTCGTGTCACAGGAACTCGGGCTCCTGAACAGCCGATTCGGTGTCGTCTTACCGCTCTCCGTCGTCATCATCAACATCTTCATCCTCTATACGAGCTTCAACGCCGTCCCGGAATCGATGATCGAATCCGCTCGACTCGACGGGGCGTCCGAGCTGTACATCATCTTCGGCATCTACTGGCCGCTGTCCAAAGCGGCCCTCGCGGCGAACGTCATCCTCGCGTTCGTGTTCGCCTGGAACACGTACATCTGGCCGCTTCTCATCCTCAACCAGCAGGACCTGATGACGCTCACCCAGGCGCTCGCGTCGTTCCAGGGGAACAACCAGGGGCGGTACGGTCTCATGTACGCGTTCACGCTCCTGGCAGTCGTCCCGATGATACTGCTCTTTCTCCTCTTGCAGAAACAGTTCATCGAAAGCGCCGTCATGGGGAGTGTCAAGGAGTAATCTATGGCCCGAAACCCACTCGAATGGCTGCTCGCCTACTTCGTGGAACCGTTTCGCCAGATTGCCCTGCTCGTACGAGAGGCGGTCTCCATCCGCCGGCTCTTGCTGAACCGATTCGTGATTCTGGCTGCTGTCCTCCTCTTGGCGACAGTCAGTGCGAACGCATACATGACACAGAACGCCGACAATCGGCTCACCGGTACCGTCGTGGCCGAGGACGGGACGCCGGTCGAAAACGCGACCGTCCAGACGGAGGTCGTCGGAATCGAAAATATCGTCAATACGAACGAAACGACGACGGACCCCGAGGGGCAGTTCTCGATACCGAACTACTCGGGGAGCGGTGACGCTGCCGGGATGGAACTGCGGATCCGCGTGACGACCGAGGACGGGTACGAGTCCCCCACGGTGTTCCGTCACGCGTACTTCCCGGACCAGAACATGAACGTCCGTATCGAACTCAGTGGTCAGGAGTAACAGCGCCCGTGTCCCTGCTGTAGCGTTCGGCCCCCCTTCGTCGCCTGACCGACCGGTTGATGTCCCGAAAACCTTTGACCCTCTGTCCGAATCGATACGACATGGGTTCACAAGACCGACCAGTACCGGAGCGTCTCAGCGGCTACACCGCGATCGTGACTGGCGGCGGCGGCACGATCGGTACGAGTACGGCGGTTCGGTTCGCCCGTGAGGGGGCAAACGTCGTCCTCGCACAGCGTTCTCGGCCGTCGGCACAGCGAGTCGTCGACAGGATCGACGAACTCGGCGGGAACGCGACGTTCGTTCCCACCGATCTGACCTCGGAATCCGATGTCGAGTCGCTGGTCGCGGACACCGTCGCGGAGTTCGGCGGGCTCAACATCGTCGTCAACAACGCGGCCAGTTTGCGCTTCGACTGGGCCGAAGCCATGAGCCGCGAGGCGTTCGATGCTGTCGTCGCGACGAACCTTTCCGGCCCTTTCCAGCTCGCCCGGGACGCGTACGAACACATGCGCGATGACGGGTACGGACGCGTGATCAACGTCGGTGCGATCCAGAGCCAGTCACCTCTTCCGGGGGCCGTCGCCTACGCCTCCTCGAAGGCAGGAATAGACGGCCTCACGCGGAGCCTGGCCAGTGAGTGGTCGGACACCGAGGACGCCGATATCACCGTCAACACCGCGATGGTCGGTCCGATCTATCAGGGCGGAAACGTGGACGACTACCCGGACCTCCCGCTCGAGGAGGCAAACAACCAGGTCCCCGCGGAGGTCGACGACCGGGCCGCGACGCTCGTCGGCCGCTGGGGACGTGCCCGGGACGTCGCAGCCCTCCTCGCCTTTCTGGCGTCACCGGAGAGCAGTTTCATCACCGCCTCAGTGATCCCCTGTGACGGCGGTCGGTTGGTGAGCAGGATGGGCAAGGCCGTCGATCAGGAGGACCACATCCAGAGCGATTGAATACCGGTATTACACCGCTTCTGTCTGTCGTCGGGAGTCCGAGTAACTCGCTATCGCTATCTGTTGCGACGCCGGTGGCTATTTCAGTATCTGGCCCGACAATGGACCCATATCATGACCGAGAAACCTGCAGTCTACGAGGACCTCGACGTCCCGGTCGTCATCAATGCGACCGGAAACAAGACGCGGGTCAGCGGTAGTCTCATGCGCCCTCGAGCAGCCGACGCCATGCGCGAGGCCGCAAACGCGTTCGTCAGAGTCTCGGACCTGCAAGCCAAGGCATCGGCACTCATCTCCGATGTCACCGGTTCGGAGGCCGGATACGTGACAAGCGGCGCGAGCGCCGGGATGACACTCGCTGCGGCTGCCTGTCTGGCGGGGACCGACTACTCGAAGATGGCGTCGCTCCCCCACGCCGACGACGTGCCGAACGAGATCGTCGTCCCACGCTCACATCGGAACGGTTACGACCGCGCGTTAGCGGTCGGCGGCGCCGAACTGGTCGACGTCGGCGGCAACGATCGCCACGCCGGGACCGGGAGCGAGAACGTCCGACTCTGGGAGATCGACGCAGCGATCTCGGAGTCAACGGCCGCCGTCGCGTACCTCCAGACCCCATCGAGTGCGCCCCCACTGGCGGATGTCTGTGCAGTGGCACACGAAAACGGCGTTCCGGTGATCGTGGACGCGGCGGCGGAGTTGCCACCGTCGACGAATCTGTCACGGTTCGTCGAGGACGGCGCCGACATCGTCGTCTTCAGTGGCGGGAAGGCGATCCGCGGGCCACAGACGACAGGGATCGTCGCTGGGCGGGCGGAGTTGATCGAGTCGATCGCGCTCCAGCATCTGGACATGCACACGGCGTTCCCGGTGTGGGACCCGCCGGCAGAACTGATCGACAAGTCCAAACTACCGGGGGTCCCGCGTCAGGGCGTCGGTCGCGGCTTCAAAGTCGGGAAGGAGGAACTCGTCGGCCTGATCTACGCGCTTCGGGAGTTCCTCGAGGAAGACCACACGGCGTTACACGCGGAGTGGGACGAACGGGCCGGGCGAATCGCCACCGAACTCGATCGGTCGTCTCATCTCGCGACACGGGTCGAGAACACCGATACCGAGAACGCGACATCGACCGTGTTCGTCTCGCTGGACGAACAGGCGGCCGGGCTCACCGTCGCGGAGCTACTGCTGGAACTCCGGCAGTCTGACCCCCGGATCTTCCTCGGCTCCGACTCCCTCGATAGCGCCGAGTTCACCGTCAGCCCGATGGCGGTGACCGACGGGGAAGCCGACATCGTCGTCCGGCGCGTCCTCGAAGCCGTCGGCGGGTAAGATTCTCGAGAGCGTCGAACTGGCGCCGAGGTCCGCTCCTCGGTCGGGGTGCGATAGTGGGGGTCGAAACATATTTGATCGAGACGGGTGAAACGAGTTACCATGGTAAATGATCCCAGTAATCAGTGGAACGATCAGGATTCGGACGGGCGTGAAGGTGCACAGGACGAGGGCGGTGAGCGGGAGCTACGGGGGCCAGACCGAAGTGTCGAGTCGTGCCGGGACCCCAACCGGATGCTCGCTCGCCGGTCACCGGTCGGGAAAAGCGACTCGGCGCTGGTCTCCAGAGATTACCAGCCGCGGGTTGGCGGACCGGAACTTATCGCGTCGTGGCCCCTCGGACCGACACCGTCCCAGACCGGAATCGGTGACAGCGACTGGGAGGTAACGGAGTCGGAGTACGCCACCCTTCAGAAGAATTTCCTCACGCTACCGTACGTGGCTCCGATCGAGTGTAGCATCCTCTATCTGAACGTCTGTGGGCGGGCACGAACTAGCTCCGCGGACACGACGTTGACGTTCCACCTGACGACTGACCACGTCGAGTACTCCGGCGAACCGTACGAGACGGCGGTCGAACTGTCCGACGTGGACGGCGACTACTTCGTCTCGCCGATGGTCGAGTTCGCACCCGATACGGGCGGGTACAGACACGGACACGACATCGTCGCCGGATACGAACTCGAGGCGAAGGCAGTGGGCGAGACCGGCTACGTCGACCAGGGAACCGCCGTCCAACTCTGGAGTGAGTGAGCGTGACGCGCACGATCGGACTGCTCTATGATCCACACATCGTCGAAGGAGACCGTGACGGGTACGACGGCGTGCCAACCGTCGAAGCGGCGATCGACAAACTCAACGACCTGTCGGTGGACTGGACCGTGTTAGGTGGGGATCTGCGTCACTTACTTGGTGCGGCCAACCAGTACAACTTCGACCGGACGGACTGGGGCGGATGGCACGGTGATCCGGACAACTACTTCTACCACCGGGATTTCGAGAGGGCGAAAACGATCTTCGACGAGCGACTGGAGAGCGACTACTTCGTCGCTCGCGGGAACAACGACCGCCCCCTCGACGTGTATCGGGAGTATTTCCCGGCGGACGAGTTCCCGCAGTGGGGGTGGTTCACCGAGGACGAGGCCCGGTATGTGATCCTCGATACGAACCCACATCTGGGCTACCACTCGCTTCGGGACCAGCAGAACTTCGTCTCCGCTCCGCAGATCTCGATGCTGGAGCGGCTCATGGACGACGACGCCGAGATTCCGACGTTCGTCTTCCTACACGCACCGGTTGCGAAACACGAGGGGATCGACTCGTGGGACACCGGCCCAAACGCTGCCTACTCCCTCACGCTAAATTACCCGACGGTCCAGCGCGTACTCGAACGCGGAAACACGGTGTTTGTCAACAGTGGACACTACTGGCGGGACACGGGCCGAAACGTGGAGGAAGTGAACGGTGTCCAGTACGTGCTCGCCCGCCACCTCGTTCACAACCGCGACCCGGACTACGGGGGTGACGTTCGCTGGATGCGGGTCAACACAAACGAGCGAACCGCGTCGGTCCACTACTACGACGTTGGCGCAGACGAGGAAGGGATGCTCACCCGGGCGGAGTGGTGAGTGATCGCTCCGATGGAACAGCTCCACCGATGACAGACCCCAACGATATCTACGAAAAGTACGACGTGCCGAGAGTGATCAACGCAGTCGGGAACCACACGCGAGTCGGGGGGAGCCTGATCCGGCCGGAGGCCCGCGAGGCGATGGCGAACGCCGCTGACGATTTCGCCGAACTCTCGGAACTTCAAGCACGTGCGTCCGAACTGATCTCCCAGGCCTGCGATGCCGACGCCGGCTACGTTACCAACGGTGCAGCGTCGGGACTGGCTCTCGCGACAGCAGCCTGTCTGGCTCGTGACGACTTCGCAACGATGGATCGGCTCCCCGATACGACTGGTGTACCCGACGAAGTCCTCGTTCCGACCGCCCACCACATCGAATACGACCGCGCTTTCCGTCTCCCGGGTGCGACCTTGCGACCGGTCGGACTGATCGACAACCACGACGGAGCCGAACAAGTGAAACCGTGGGAAATAGCGGACGCAATCTCCGAAGAGACTGCCGCGTTCGCGTATATCGAGCGGCCGCGGAACGAGCTCTCTCTCGAGGCCGTCGTCGAAGTCACGGACCAGCACGACATCCCGGTGATCGTCGATGCGGCGGCGGAACTCCCGCCACAGTCCAACCTGACGAAATACGTCGACTGTGGAGCGGCGGCGGTCGTGTTCAGCGGCGGTAAAGCCGTTCGCGGTCCGCAGCCGACCGGAATCGTCGCCGGTGACCAGTGGCTCATTCGGTCGATAGCACTCCAGCATCTCCCCGTTGACACGCCCGCGGAGTTCTGGGATCCGCCCGAGGAACTGATCGACACGACGGTGCTCCCGAGCGGCACCCCGAACTATGGGCTGGGACGAGCGATGAAAGTAGGGAAAGAGGAGATCGCCGGTCTCGTTCGGGCACTCGAACTGTTTCTTGACGAGGACGAAGACGAGGTCGTCGAGTCGTGGCGACGCCGCGCGAACCGACTCGCGGACGAACTCTCCGATCTCGGCGAAATCCACGCCGATCTCTCCGGTGACGACCGTTCCGATTACAGATCCGTTCCGACTGTCGATATCCGTATCGAAGCCAGCAGTCCGTCGGGAGCGGCCGACCTCGTTCGACAGCTCAGGAACGATCGCCCGAGGATTATCGTCGGCGAACGACACGTGGAAGACGGCTGGATAACGCTCGATCCTCGCTGTCTACGTGACGACCAGATCGCTGTTATCGTCGACCGTATTCGCGCCATCGTCTGTTCAGAACAGTCATAGAGTATCTCTGAATTCTATCCAGAAGTCGGTAAATCGGTGATATCAAACACATACAACCCAAACAAAAATACGTAACTGAGGCTTTGTATATTAAAACCGGTCGGATGTCCTGGAGTTGTACAATTTGGGACAGAGTTTAGACATACTATCGGATGATCACTTCCTACCGGTTTCACAACACTAGAGAGACAGTAGAGGCCGATTATCCGTCTAATCAGTCGGGTCACTCAACGAGCTACTTTCTGACCGGTCTGGGACTGATCGTGGTTGACGAGGCGACGGATCTGTCACGTTTCGTGCGATCCGTAGTCCCGAAACCAGCCCGTATCAGCTGAGATGCTACCGAGTGGATCGGTGCCGCTTGAATGCGTCGGGTAGAACCACCTTTCGGATGCTTACTTAGGAGAAAATGGGTGCTAAGTCTCATATACACCGGTCGTTTTATATCTTCCCGTCTACGATTCTCAGACAAGATTCTTAGATATGAGTCTAACACATGTTATCTGACGAACTGTCTTGTATGTCTGAGTTGCTTGTTATCGTATGCTGAGTTACACAGTGTATTCAGAAGCCGGCGGGGTTGGTAAGACCTCACTAACAGCAAATCTCGCTGTCGCTCACGCCCGGGCAGGAGTGAAACCGCTGGTCGTTCCGTTGGACCCGCAAGACGGTGATCTTTCGCGACTGATAGACATCGACGATAACCGGGCTGATTCCAGTGCCGACAACCTAGTTCGACATCTGGTGAATAGTCCGCGTGGTCCGTTCGGTGACCTGGTCCGGACTGTCGAGGGGGTCGACATCGTTCCAGAACATAACATGCTCGCTGATCTATCGGGCCATCTCAGCCGTGAACAGGACAAGGCTGAAGATCTCGGGGACGCCTACAACATCTACGCCCAACTACAACGCGTCCTCCGGGATGCCGATGTCGGGGAACAGTACGATGTCCTGATCTGTGACCCTCCAGTCACCGAGTCTGATCACCTCTACAACTCGATCTATGCGACACGAAACCTGGTGATTCCGGTCGAACCAAGCTGGAAAGGTCAGGCCTCGGTCGAGGGACTCGCCGATCTTGCGACGAATTTCGCCGATCAACTGAGTATTGATGTCGGCGTTCCCGGCACGATCCCAAATGGGGTCAAGAACACAGCGGATCAACGTGAGATGCTCAAGGACATCAGGTGCCCGACTCCGGAGGTTATCGGTGATCGGACCTCTCTCATGGAGGGCTGTTGGAAACAGCAATGTTCGGCATTCCGGTACGTGCGCGAGTTCCGGTCACGTCGACGGGACTACGAGGTCGAGACGTTGGCACAATTCGACCGGATAGCTCGATTCCTCGAAACAGCGGGTGGGATCGAGGCACCGTCACCGCCTGAACCGGATACACTGGAGGAACCAGCATGACTGGGTTCAAGAGTGGAGCCAGCGACGATGGCCCTCTAGACGACGATACCGATCGGACTACGGAGTCCGACATGTCTGGGCACGAGCCGAGGAATACCTCCGATCCCGCGGTGAGCGGCGGCTCTGACCCCGCGACTGTGCAATCAGGGCTTCCCTGGATCTACAGCCGAAATGGTATCACGGATGGCCGTGCCAAGACAGTCCAACTCCACCTTCAAGATACGACGCTTGACAGTGAGCAAGCAGCCCGCAGTGACCCTCTCATCGACGAGTCGGTCAGCAAAGCGGACCTCCGGGAAGCTGCCTACATCGTTGGTTTACAGCATCTAGATGACATCGCCGCCACCCTACGGGAGTGGGGGTACGACGCAGAGTGAGAAGTTGAGACTGGCCGTCTCAATGCATACGGTCCTCAAACTGCTTCGTGGCTATGGACGAATCGTTTCCTTCGGTGCTTTCGTAGCTTTCACTCCTAACTCTCGTTACATATGATACCGTATCTCCATTCAACGATGTCCATCGACCGAGATACCTTCGAGAATACGAGCGAGGACGAGCTTGAAGAACTCTCCGTGCCTGATCAAGTCCTCGGGTTTCTCGCCACCAACGACGATCGCGCGTTCAAAGCTCGCGAAATCGCCTCCCAGATCGGCGTCGACGAGGGCGCAGTTAGTACTGCGCTCTCCCGACTGAAGGATCGCGACTATAGTGAGAAGCACGACCAGTTTTTTCTGGAGATCGGTGCTACTGGATATAGAGCGACATATACGAACACAAATAGAATATACAAAGATGGAGTTACTGGACAGTTCTCACAGATCTGATTTCAGGAAAGTCGACCGAACCAGCTGTTCAGTGGCCCTACTGCTCACCGACGGTATCTACCGGTGACAGCAGCGGATGACGGACCCAACGGCTAAGCGGCGTGGGGCCGACCAAACGGACATGGACTCGGGTGCGACTCGGCGTGCAGCTCTGGTCGGTGGCGCGGCGGCCCTGACGGGGTTGGCCGGCTCCAGCGACGCCGGGTCGACTCTCTGTAATCTGCGCGGCGCTACCGGGAACGTGCTCGTCGTGGGCGGCGGCATCGCCGGACTGGCGGCAGCGCGCCGCCTGTCAGACGACGGGTGCTCGGTAACGGTCTTCGAGGCTCGCGACCGACTCGGTGGGCGGATCCGGACGAACCGTTCCTGGGGCCTGCCGGTCGACCTGGGGGCATCCTGGCTCCACGGTGTCGCAGGCAACCCGCTCGTCCCGCTGCTCGACGAAGCGGGCCTGGCCCGCCAGCCGACCGACTACTACGATAGCGTGTTCTACGGGGTCGACGGGGCACCGCTCTCCGACCGTACGGTCGACCGGATCTACGACTCCCTCCAGGCGGTCCAGACGGCGACCCGCCGTGCGCAGGATAGGGGGACGAACCACTCGCTCTGGTCCGGTATTGCCCGCGAGGTGGACCTGACCGGCCTTTCGGCCGCCGAGCGCCGACACCTGGCGTTCGTCCTCACCATCGAACTGGCGCACGAGTTCGGCGCAGACGTGACAGCCCTGTCGGCCCGCTACTGGGACGAGGGGGAGTCGCTTCGGGGCGGGGACGAACTAGTTGTAGACGGCTACGAGGGGGTCGTCGGGTCGCTGGCCACCGACCTTGACGTGCGCCTGGGCCACGAGGTGTCCCGCATAGAGCGCGGCTCCGACGTGATGGTCGTGACTGACCAGGGGTCGTTCGTCGGGGACCGCGCGGTCGTCACGCTCCCGCTTGGGGTGCTGCAGTCCGATGCTGTGACGTTCGCGCCGCGGCTCCCTCGACGGAAGCGCTTGGCCATCGACCGCCTCGGGATGGGTCTGCTGAACAAGTGTGTGCTCCGGTTTCCGCGGCAATTCTGGCCCGACCGGACCACCCTCAACCGCGTCCCGGTCCGGCGAGGCCACTGGACCGAGTTCTACAACTTGACGCCCGCGCTCGACGAACCAGTGCTCGTGGGGTTCAATGCCGGTAGCGCCGCCCGGTCGCTTGAGACGCTGGACGACGATGCGACGGCGGCGTCGATGGTCCGGGCACTCCGTCGTGTCTTCGACGACGTGCCCGAGCCCACGGACGCGCTGGTCACCCGCTGGGCAGCGGACCCGCACGCCAGAGGAGCCTACTCCTTCCTTCCGCCTGGCGCGGCGCCGCGGGACCGCGACCGGCTGGCCGCCCCCGTGGGCGACCGCCTCTTTTTCGCCGGCGAGGCCACCTCTCGGGCGTATCCAGCCACCGTCCAGGGGGCCTACAGCTCCGGCCGTCGCGCCGCCGAGGAGGTGCTCTGAGCCGCGGAAAGATGTCCCACCCCCCACCCCGAATCGCGGGGCCCGTGGGGCGCACCTGTTTCGGAACCGGTGGGTTGACGAGACGGCGTGACCTGTGTACCCACTATTGGTTGGTACTACCGATCCG
Source organism: Haloarcula montana (assembly GCF_035666295.1). Classification (NCBI taxonomy): domain Archaea; kingdom Methanobacteriati; phylum Methanobacteriota; class Halobacteria; order Halobacteriales; family Haloarculaceae; genus Haloarcula; species Haloarcula montana. Next base: position 311,437 of record NZ_CP142029.1, on the reverse strand, counting down.
ACTACGTGATTCCGTCGATAATCACGACTAGAATGAACCTCTCATAAACTACTATTCCTACCATTTTTTGACAACCGCTCACCGAGCGCTCGCAGGCTGGGACCCAAAGGGAAACGGAGAATTGGTGGCGACCACAGACGGCCTATCAGCGGGCACTGACCCAGATAGCCGGCCACCTCCAGCCGGAAACGGTGGATGGGGATTGTGATGGGGGATGTGTCGGATACTTTTCGGGGACCGCCACCGACCGGTGGCTACCTGTACATATCGGCCAGCGACTATCCAAACCTCATCGCGCGTTTCTTTCTCAGAAACACTATTGGGCTCCTAAGAACAGGCAGATTGTGTGAATTTGCAACAAACTAAACTGGGAGGCTGTGTAAGTCTCACGTGACGCTTCGTCTTGGAGGGCCGAAGCGTCAGCGGGGACCAATCACGACGGCACCACGGCCTTTCATGCGCCGTGTATCTCTTTCTGTGCCGGGATACTCGTATCAGTAGCCGCGGCCATCCTCGAAACACCGACCGCACTTCTCGGCGCCGAGCTGCTCAGAGGCACGCGTGACTTGGATTCGCTGGAGTTGCCCCTGTTCAAGGTGGTACGTTTGTCCACATAGCGTTTGGAAGTCCTCTGCTCCCATCTCCTGTTTATGAATCGTCATACTCGTCTCGTTTAGAATTCCACTCATGTTTTCCTGTCGGGTATTGCTCATCGTGCGTATGGGATGTGAGAGAAACTGCTTAATTCAATCACATTTTCACACCGCAGCGAGTTTTGAGCATCTGAGAGAATTAGATAGGCACTGTAAAACTGGCATAGTAGTCTGGTGGATCATACGGAACTGCTAATCGACTTTTCCTTGCCTACCCGAACGGGTATGCTGTGTATGCAGGAGCGCTTTTTGACGCTCATCGGGAGCGCTGGCTCAGTTGGTCCCCGAGTGGTACTGATCGCGAATAGGGCATTTCTCGGCCTTTAGAACAGAACGTGGCGGGTGTAGCGACTATTGCTTGAAATACTGTACCTGTCTCCCACATAATCAAATATCAGGTGATTGTAAAAACGCCCGGATTTCATGTGTCTTCCTCACATACATACTGACAAGGTGGCCGTACCAGCGGTCCTCACCAAACGACATGGAATATTCAAATATGAAATCGGTTGTTGATGATTCGCTCGCATTCCCGGCGACGCATGCGGCCGTTATCAACCAAGTTGGTGCAGTCGAGATTACGTCTCCCAGTGGTGACTCTATCACAGTACAAGAGATATTGAATCCCGTCGCAGTAGATAGATACGCTTCCTCTGATGACCTCTATATGACAATTATCGGCAATCTCGGTAATTCATTTATTGGACGCAAATACTACGATGACCGAGGTGGAAATCCGACCCCAGGCGACGCTGGCGATTCCCAAGTCTCGTTTTGATGAATCAATTGTATTCATCGTTAGATAGCTTGGTCGAGGATGCTGCGAGAAGCACGACCAACATTCTAGGGTCACATCGTATCCCTGCTGACATACACGGATCAACAGCGTACAGTCCACAGTTCAAACCCTGCGGGTAATTTCGTTATTCGTCAGTTCTACTGACCAGCGTCAACAGACTCGATTTTGACGTTCGTGATGTTGTGGTCAGCAGGATTTGGATCGAAGCCAGAATCGGCGACAAACAGTGTGCTTTCCTCGTCGACATCGAAAGCGAAGACGAGTACAGGCGCATCTTTGGTCTGGATACCGAGGATAGTGCCGAGTAGACGCATTTCGGGACGGGATCGGACTTCGTCGGCATAGGTGGCACCGATTTCGTCTTGGTCCGGGAAGCTGACGTTATCTAAGTCTGCTACCGTGTTGTTGAACGTCATCTGAGCGTCGGAGACACCAGCTTCTGTTTGTCCAGTGATGTCGGGAGCGGATCGGAGCGTAGTGGTCACTTCATCGTGAATGTACGCGCTGACCGCTACTTCTCTGGTCCCGTCGAGTACCTCTTGTATCAAACCGTTGGGTTCAGAAGAGTCCGTCAATAGTCCCCATAGCCAGACACTCGAATCAAAAACATCCATCTACGCTTCTGCTAGCAGTTGCTCCATCTCCTCATCAGAGAGGTCCCACTCTTCCCGGAGGTCTTCGACCTGCTCTTTCAGCTCTTCGCGGGAATGTTCGGTTCGTTTGGCTGCGGCAAAGTATCCCGCGCCTTCGTCGCTCATATTTGGAGTTACCCATTCCAGCAGTGTAAATCTGTCTCCCTCCCCCACGGGGCCGGGGTTAAACATTATATTTATAATATATTTGATTCACAAAAGCGGGCAATTCAATTGTGAACCATGAGCGCGTGTTGAAAATTAAATAGATCACTCAAGCATCCGCCGATAATCACGACCACCTCAGGAACGTCACGGTAGAATTTCAATTAGTGACTTCCTTAGTCTGATCTCGCCACAACCGCTGTGTATCCAACGTGGTGCTGTTCCAATCCCGGTGTGGGTTTCTCCCTCGCTGCAGCTTCGTATCCAGTTTCTCATCATCGAAAAGCACGCATAACGTATGAGATACAGAGATTCAATGCAGCAGAACGAAGAGAGTTGGTTCGGTCACTCTCACTGCGTGTACGGTGACGACAGCCGCGACCTAAGATCGCCGTTCCGGAGGGCAACGTATCCGACAGTGAGCGCAGCGACACAGAGCACCGCTGCGCCGTTGACTGCCCCGTACACCCCGACGAACTGTGCCGGGCCGGTGAACGTCGGCCGGATCAGCATCGGCAGAACCTCCGCAGCCTCACCGAAGTTTGCCAGCCCGTAGATGTTGTTTATCGCAAAGTTGATCAGGAAGTGGATGCCGATTGGCAGCGCCAGCGAGTCGGTCCACACGTACGCGGCGCCGAGGAGGAGCCCCAACATCACCCGGAAGCCGAACTTTTCCAGCGTCCCCGGGAAGTGCCCGAGACTGAATATCAGCGAGGACGCCACCACTCCTGCCACGACCGCACCACGGTCGGACAGCCATCGACTCCGGAGTCCCTCGACGGCACTCGTCAGAATGAGGCCCCGATAGACCAGCTCTTCCCAGAAGGCCACAAACGCCCACTGGATGGTATACGCTCCAAACGCGGCGACGAACGGCAACACGTTCGCGCCAACGCCACCCGAAAACAGCTCGGAGACGGTCGCCCACCCGGCGAGCAGACTCGCGGGGAGTGCCACACCCATCCCCGCCAGAGCCACGACGCTGCCAGCGCCAAAGTCCTTCAGGAATGACGGGCCGAACGCCAGTCCGTAGTCGGTCAGCGGTCGCCGGTCAACGTACTTCGCGAACACAACTGCGAGGAGGAGTCCAACGAGCGCACTGATCAGGTTGGTCGCGGCTCCGTTGACAGACGGTGGGAGTTCGGTGCCCGCGAGCGCCAGCGCCGGGAGCACGAAAATCCCCACGAGCGCGGCGACTTCCACTCCGAGGATTCGCCAGAGTGCACGGGGGCGATTCTCGGTTCGATTCCACAGCACGGAGACGACGCGTCCGGTGATTCCACCGTAATTAGTTCGCCGGTCGTCATCGACCGACCGGGATTCGGTTCGTTCGAGGTTGGTGTCGGTCTCTGTTTCGCTCATCGACAGCTACACGTATGGACGGATATCAAAAGGGCGGTATTCCTGGCTTCACTCGCTGAAGCTAACTGGGAGGTAATACCACTGGAGGTACTCCTCCCGAGAGTTTCGGCACCCGGGGGGTGTGGAATATTCATACAATGCTGCCGGTACGAACGTGGCGCCAGTGACAGAATCGTAACAGCCACATGGTCTGCTCGCCCTCCAAACAGGCGACACACGAGGAGTTGTCTGGAGTGACAGACTGTCGTTCAAATGGCTGTCACAGACACGGGTACGAGCCGCCGGTGTCAGTCCCGACGCGGCATCCAAAGCCCGTAGAGGATCAGTCCCAGACCGATGAACTCCGGAATCTGCACAATGCTGTTGAGAACCGGAGTTGGAAGCTCTAAGAGGTACACCAGTATCAGGGCTAGCGGAGCCTGAACGAACAACACTAGCATGAATCCGACCGCGATGTACAACATCGGACGGCTCTGGTTTTGACGGTATGCTGTGTAGGCGAGGTAACTAATGGCCAATCCGAGGATCATCGGAACCACCTCGCTCACCTGTCGAATCGTGCGTAGCGTTTCGAGGTCGATCTGGAGTGGTATATCAAGCATGTCAGGTACCCTCTACGAACTGTGTGAAACGGTCGGCCATCCGTTCCCGACGTGAAATCGTAATCTCGAAGCCGTCTTCGCTGAGATCAAGTTCGATGCCGTCGAGTTCTGTCCGATAGAGTTTGTAATTCTTCCCATCGGTGACTGGCTGGATATCCTCGGTGACAAGATCATACTCGCGGAGTCGTTCGAGTCGGCGGTAGACCGTCGGCTCCGATACCCCGGCGCAGTCGCTGAGCTCTGCCGCTGAGCAAGGCTCTTTTTTCGCCTCGATGAGAATCGTGCGCGCACACTCGTCACCGAGCAGGTCTGCGAGTGCTTCAGGGTCCTGCACCTCGGACACGGTATCTGGGTCATCTCTTGGTTCGTCAATATAGGTTGTGCCGTTCTAGGCGTTCTGTCTGGCTTCAGCTAATGAAGCCACGAGAAACAGCCATTCATACGGACGCTCAATATCCAGGTACGGATGTCGAAGACCCAGACACAGACTGTATTGCGGACCATCGCACAGACACTGCTTGGGAGCATCGCCGTATGCCTGGCCGTCCCAACCGGAATCGGTCCTGTCGCCGGTGGCTGGCTCGCAGGGCACGGACTCCAGCGCCAGCGTCGCAGGATCGTGGTGAGTGCCGTAGCCGGCGTGGTGGGGGCACTGCCATGGACAGTGGTAACGTTTCTGGCCCTGACGGGTGCTATTGAACCGGTAGGGTATCACAGGGGTGTCGTCCACGTGGGCGTACTGACGGCTTCACCAGATGCATTCGTCCTCTGGCAGGAAGTCGGCCTGTCCGCCGCACTCACGCTAACAGTTGTCACGTTCGCGGTTGCTGGCAGTGTCGTCATCAGTCTGCTAAGTGGCGGAGTCCGGTCTCGCCGTGGAAAGCTATCATAGTGAGTCATCAATGTCTACACGCATACCGACAAGCGTACTCCTCCCGACGGTGTCTTGGACCGAAGCCTGCGACGAAGTCGCCGCACAACTGGGTCCAGACGACGAACTGCTCGTCGTCCACGATGACGAGGACGACCCAATCGCAGACCGGGAACAGTTCCCCGAGAACGTCCGGTTGGTCACTGCCGGTGACCCAACTGGCTGCTCCGGGAAAGCAAACGCCATCGATGCTGGGATGGAGGCGGCCAGACACGACCGCATCGTCTGGACCGACGACGACTTTCATCATCCGCCAGACTGGCTCGACCGCCTCCAGCAGGATTACGCCGAACACGGCCCAACAACGGAGTTACCGGAGTTCGCCGGCCAGGATCCGCTTGCGGTTCTACTGGAGCCGATATACGCGCTCGGTGGCACGCTCGGGACGTACGTGGGTGACCACGCTTGGGGTGGAGCCGTTATCTTCGACAGAAGTGATATCGACGAAGCCGGGTTCCGCTCGGAGCTCCGCCAGACCGTCAGCGATGACGGCCTCCTCGGGGAGTACACCGATGTTACGTCGGTACGACGCGTTAGGACGGTACCGATCGGCGGCAGTCTCCGTCAGACACTTGAACGTCACGTCCGGTTCAATCAGATCTTCACAACTCACGACCCTACGGCGGCGAAACTGTCGTTCGGGATGCTCGTGGCTGCCCTCGTCGGGTGTATCGTCTTCCCACCGCTCGCGCTGGCACTGACTGGACTGACAGTCGGTATCTGTGCTATGTTCGGGGTTCGTCGGCTTTCGCTTCTCCTGACGGTCCCGGCGCTTGCGATAGCCATGCCGCTCGGACTGTACGCTATCGCGCGAGACACGTTTGTCTGGGGAGGGCGACGGTACCGCTGGCACTCGAAGTTCGATGTTGAGGTGCTGACCGAATAGGCTTACTCGAGGCAATCTGATATGCGAAGGTATCCACGCCGTCTTATAGCGAATCGAGGAGAGTACCCGCGGGTTTACAGTAGATGTCATTAGAGGCGGTTCCAGAGAGTCCGGACCGTTCCCGCGGGGTCGTCGGCGAGTCTGCGCATTGCAGGCACGAGGTCGTACTTGACACTGCGAGCCAAGAGGATACTCAGGCCGAATGCGAGCGCGGGGCCGCCGAAGACGAGTGCGACGAAGGCGAAGGCACCATCGACCGGTCGGGGTACCGCTCCGAATGGAACCGGAACGAGCAGGACCCCAGGCAACGTCAAGACGGCCCCAAGCTTCAGGGCCAGTTCAGAACGGCGTTTCCAGGCTGACGGCTCGTATTCGGCCTCTAGTTCGGCCGTGACCCTCGTCTCGACCTCCTCGCGGGTCCACAGCTCGATCGTCTCGAAGGTCCGCTCGTCGGCGTCGGTCTCACGGAGACGCTCCCTGGCCTGTGCGACCACGTCTTCCTGGTCGAGACCGTGTACCAGTCGTATCCGTTCGCTCACGATTCGCATCTCGGCGAGAGCTCGCTCAACGGCCTCGTCGTCGCGATCATCGAACGCTGCCGCCAGTTGGTCGTCGGGGTAGTCTAGCAGGTAGCCGAAATCCTCGACCCCTGCGGCTACCCGCCGGCGGACCCGCTGTCGGTCCCGGCGGCGTTTCGCCCCCTGGACCGACTCGAAGCCGTCAGCCACGCGTTCGCGCTGGTTCTTGGTCAACAGCGATGCCGGTTCGTCGGACATGCCAACAGCATAGACCGACACGAAATAAAAGCTAGCAGAACCGGTCCGAATCCCCCCTGTCGGCCGTTTCGATCCTGTCTCCGGTCCGGGTGTACGCCCGTACACCAATTCACGGATCGCCGGTATACGTGCGTATCAGGGAGTGAAGCGTCGTAAACGGTTGCTGGGGTTCAATACGGCGTCGTCCGATCGACCGACCAGATGCGATGGACTGATCCGGGCCACACATCGGGGGCTTCGCCACCGTGTGTCGCGGCCCACGGTCGACAAGAGCCGTACTGGACCGACCGAATCCACAGCGGGCCACGACCACGCTGTATCGGGGGTAACCACCACGAGGTGGACCGATGAGCGTCATCTCCAGGCAGGCGTCCGCAGTTCCCGATCGGACGGCGGTGTGGGCGGTCCTCTCGACGTTCGGACTGGCCGTCACAGGCGGCGTCGCGGCCTTCGGCGGTATCCTCGTAATCTCCCTGCTCGCGTCAACTCTCGGTATCGCAGGGACGGATGCATACGCGGTCGTCGCCAGATCCGGCACACAGGTCGGGTTCGCCGTGGTTGCCGTCGTCTTCTTGCTGGTCGCTGGTGACCGGTCGCGGTACGTAAAACTACGGTGGCCGACTCTCGAGGACCTCGGCTGGATAGCGGTGCTGCCGTTCGTACTCTTTGCCGTCAGTGCCGGGCTGACACTCGTGCTTCCGGCTATCGGGATCTCGACCCCTTCCGCGTCACATGGCGCTGAGGGGACGAAAGCCCTACTCATAGACCGGCCGATCCTCTGGGTGGTAGTGATACCCGGTCTGTACGTGTTCGCGGCGCCAGTCGAGGAACTGCTCTATCGCGGGATCGTCCAGGGACGGCTCCGGCCCCATTTGGGGACCGGCGGTATCGTTCTTGTCAGTGCCGTCGCGTTCGGACTAATGCACACAATCGTATTTGCGCTCTCGCCGCCCGAACACTTCGTGTACTCGATCCTCTCCATCAGTGCCGCTGGCGCCGTCTGGGCGGTCGTCTACGAGCGAACGGAGAACCTCGCTGTGACCGCGGTCAACCACGCGATGTCTTGGACAGTCCCGTTCGGGGCGTTGATCCCGTTCGTGTGACCAGTCACCGGGGATCGAATACAGCATTACATAACTCAGGGATCCCCGGGGGCCGACGGCCCCCTCTTTCGCATGGCGACAGGACGACGACAGACGCCGGGCCTGTTTCTGGAACTCAGAATATGTACGACAAGTGCAGCAGTGGGAACTCACGAATAACGACCGTCTCAGCACTGGAAACACTGCTCTCCGTTTGATTACGCCGCCACTCACTTCTTCGAGTATGACTGACACCGATGACCAAGACAGTTCCAGTTCCTGGGGTGATGACTATCCACGGCAACGTGGTGTGGACACGGCACCGCCACAAGTCGATGCGCTTCTTGACCCTGAGACTGATCAGGTAACCTTCGTCTCGACTCGCTCTGCGGAGAACACGACGACTGCGTGGATCACTGTCGACGTCGAGACGGCTGTCGCTGTCTCAGAACGGCGATAATGCCGTCTCAACCGGGAGCTCGTATGTCACGCGGCTTCACGTCTGCCGTCGACGCTGAACTGTTTCATTCGCCGAGACAGGGGCATGTTTCTCGATCGTCGGATCTCTCTCCGACCGTGAAATAGTGACCCGAATCATTTATTCGCCGGCAACAAAACCGTATCTGAAACTCATGGCCGAACGCCATTGTCCGGAGTGTGATCTCCAGATGGAGAAGACAGCCGTCACTGCCGAAGGAATCGGAGACCTCTATGTCGACACTGACAGAGATGGCGGCGTACTCGACCGACTCGGTATCGGACATCAAACCCCGCTCCATGCATATCTCTGTCCGGAGTGTGGGATGACCCGGCTGTATGCAGACCTTTCAGCGTAGCTGCTGAAGCCGCCGGTGGTGTTCAGTCCGATACTAGCTCCTCTCAGTATCACTTAGCTGCTCACGTGGACTGCTCACAGTTCGTCGACGTCGGCAACCACTCCAGCCATACCGAGGAGCAGCAATCCGAACCCAGCAACGCCCGAAGGAACCGAGGCTTGAAGCAGCAGGGAGCCGGTAAACGCACCCATGCCCCCGATAATGGCACCTCGCTTCCGAGCCGACCAACCGGGAGTATCACGGGAAAGCGAAACCCACTGCTGTTTGTGAGCCAGTATCATCGACGTGACGCTCACGTAGAGTGGGAAGAGCGAAAACAAAAGCAGGTGATCTGTTGTGGCAAACTCCGCGGCAAGCACTGTCACTATCGCTCCAACACCCAGTGAACTGACGTATCGGAGGGCGGGGCGCATACACTAAATGACGATTCCAGGAAACAAATATGGTGTGAGTTCCCGTAAGATTAGTGTATACACTTCCCACCAACTCTTCGCCCGGTTATGAGGCGCCCAATGGATCCCCTGTTGCACACAGCGGGGTATCTCTCTGACTGAGAGACTCCACTGGTTCTTTTTGTAAATCGGCCAGACATCGTAATTGATGCCCTCCACGTTGCGACGCACGTTCCTTGGGACAGTCGTATCCGGAGTGGTCGCCGGGATCGCCGGGTGCTCCTCGTCCTGTCCTGACACCGACACACCGGAGCCGTCACACACCGTCGGGACGGCCGACGGGTCGGCCTTCGAGACACTTCCCGATGGCGCGTGGCCGTCGCCGCGGTTCGACGCGGCGAACACTGGGTACACCACAGTCGAGTCGCCATCACCGATGCCGTCGATTCAATGGCGATCGACCCTCCCAGTCAGTTCGGGAGACGAGGCCGCCCCACTGACGACTCCGCCGATCGTCGCCGACGAGACGGTCTTGGTAGCCACCCAGAGAGGGATGTTCGGCCTGTCGCTCCGTGACGGCACAGAGCGATGGCGCCGTGATCTCGTGCCGGCGACCGTCGAGTCAGCCCTCGGCTACGGCGAGAAGTTGGCGTCTCCGATCGCCACGGACGGGACGGCGATCTGTCCAACGGCCGACGGTGTCGTCGCCCTCGACATCGGGGACGGGAGTGTTTTGTGGCGTACGGATAAGGTAACAGGTGCGGGGACGCCGGCGCGGACGGGTGAGGGTGTGGTCTGTCCGACAGCCGACGGGCTGACGATGTTGGACACTCGTGACGGCAGTCCCCGATGGACGGCCTCAGTCGACGCAAGAGACCCTGTGGTGGCCGATGGCATGGTCGTCGGCGGTAAGGATCGGACAGTCGCCCTCGACGTCGCAACCGGCCAGCGCCGGTGGACCGCGCCGACGGGGACTCACGAGCACCCCGTCGTCGCGGACGGGACGGTGTACCTCGGCACGGGGGACGGTCTCGTCGGTCGGGCGCTGTCGGACGGCTCCGAACAGTGGCGGATCGATCGCGGTCGGTTTCTGACCCCGCCGGTCGTCACGCCCGAGACTATCTACGCGGTCGAGTCACCGGGCGAGGCCGGCGACGCGACGTTCGCGTTCGACCGGGTGGCCGACGGGAAGCCGACGCCACGGTGGTGCTCGCAGGTCGGTAGCGGCGCTGTGACCGCTGCCGCCGACGACGGCCTGTTAACGCTCCAGTCGGCCGGGCTGGTCGCGTTCACGGCCGACTACGGCGACGCGACCTGGCGGTATCCGCTGCGGGACGGACTCCAGCCCCCGGCGGTCCTCGATGGCGGTCTGGTAACGGTCTCGACCGACGGTGTCGTCGCAGCGCTCGGAGGTGACTGACCATGTGGCGTCCCTCGACACGGAGTGGGGGACCGCTGGCCGTCGTCGGCGCGCTGTGTCTGCTCGGCGCGATGCTCCCGCTCGGGGTCTGGCCTACCCCTCGGCCGGGGGATTCGTACGTGTTCGACCCGGCGCCGTTCAGCGCGGTCTGGGCACAGCGCGTCGTCGTCCCGGCGTTGACCGTCAGCGCGAACGTGCTCGTCCTCGCCGGGCTGTACGCACTGTATCGGCGCGACGGTCCTACGATGCCGGACTGGCAACGCTGGACTGCCCAGGTGACGCTTCTTGCAGCCCTTGTCTGGCTGTTCGGGACCGCCCTGGTCACGTCGGCCGGCCCGAACGACATCGTCGGCGGTGTCTACGGTGGGCTGCTGGCCGTGCTCTCCCTGCTGATCATCGTCCCAGGCCTCGTCGCCTGGGGCGGGGGCTATCTCCGGAGCGGACAGGTACGACTCGGCGCCGCCCTCGCCGGCGGCCCGTCGTTGACGGCCCTCTACGTGGGCGTTTCGCTGTCCGGCGTCGACTTCGACCCCGCCGGCGGACTCCTGCTTGCCGTTCCGACAGCCGCGATGGCGGCTCTCGTCGGATACAACCTATGGGTCGTGACTACGTCGCCGATCAATGACCATCGAGCGGAGTCGTAGCGCTATCGTAACCGATTTGCTCTCCTCACAGGAACTACCGTGTGGTCCCCGCAGATGATTGCCAACGCTGTTATCCTCCAAACGGTTGCTCCGCTACAGTATGGCGCGACTGATCCGGTCGGAATGGTACTCACTGTCCTGCTCGTGCTGGCGATCAATGTCGTGATCTACTCCTTCAAGAAAATTCGAGACCGATATTTGAGCAGGGATGAGTGAAGCCAACAACGCCTCGGATCCTGCTCTAGCCTGTTGGTTCGAAATTAGATTGCTCGTTCGTCGCGTTACTGCCCCGCGTCATATTCGGCTGGATCGTACCCGTCAGTGACAGAATGTGCAAGCAGCATGGTGAACAGACGAGTACGAACCAGAATCCATCGAACTCGAGGGTAGCAATACCGACCGTGTAGCGCCCCGGACGGCCGAGCACGACGGTCAGACTCACGCCCGTGAGTCCGATAACTATGTAGCTGTAGGGATGGGTCATCGTCAGCGTCCGCATCCACCAACGCAGTCAGTTCCCTCCGATCGTCGACAGTATATATACACGACCCCTGGAGGTGGTCAAACCGGTAGCCCTGCTGGGGTCGTCCCTCCGAATATAAATTACTAATATCCGTCATCCGTTCGCTAATGCTGTATGCCCTCCATCCTCCAGAGCCCGCTCGTCCAGTACGGACTCCCAGCTATCAACGCCGTCATCATCACAGTCATCGCGTTCGCGTTCCTCGACGGGATCATCCGGTGGGCAGCACTTGGCATGGCTGCGCTCGAGGTTATCGTTGCACCACAGATACTGAAACGCGCTGCGTGAGCACGACTCTCCCTCTACCCGAAAATGCCTCTCATGCCAGTCGAAAGACGGGAACCGGCGCCACACGCTCTGAGCCGAGGCAGATCATGAGTCCAGTCAGCCCGAGTGTGATCGCGTACGGGTTCGGTGCGGTCTTCGGTATCCTCGCGGTCGTCTACTTCGCCCGCGATATTCTGCTCTCGCTCTCGGTTACGTCCAAACTCGCGCTGCTGTACGCGGGTTCGCTGTCTTTGTTGGCCGTCGGCGTGTTCGGGGACGGTGCCACCTCACTTGTGGGGTTCGTGATCGGTGGCGCCGGGTATGCCGTCGCGTCGTTCTATCTGGTGAAGTGGTACAAATGGCGGCGGAGCGGCCGGTTCGTGATCTCCGCAATCTCGGCGGTGCTGTTCGTGTGTCTGGGCTGGCTGCTGAGTTCGGGTGTTATCAACGGGGAGATCGAACTGGCGGGTGCGACCGGAGTAATCCTCGGTGGTGTGGCCGTTACACTTGCAGCCGTCGACCGGAACGAGGGTGAGGTGGTCCGGTACAAGTTGACGATCGCCGAGACGATCGATCCAGGGACCGATCGGATCGGTACCGTCGAAGTCACGAACGAGAGCGCGTTGTTCAGACACGCGTTCGAACTTCCGAGTTTTCGCTGCGTAGTGGAGAACGGACCGGTAGAACAGAGGATCCCTATCACAGTGGGTTCCGTAGTCGGCTCAGATGCGTCGGCAACTATTGGTGCCGGCGAGACATGTGACGCCCCGATTCAGATCGAGTGGCGAGCGGTCGAGAAGCAACTCGAAGAGGCCGAACTCTCCTTCCCTGACTCATATGAGACATCCGTCACTGGGGAAGACGCACACCGGTTCACTACCGAAGCGGGAGAGACGATAAACGTGGAGCTATATTGACCTGTGATTTTCCGATGGCTGTCGCCGGTTTGCCTCCTGAAGATGAACCCGACACGGAACTCCGGCTGCCGGCATCTTCGCGACGACCGCGTTCCCGTCTAACCTCTACTACCAGTACCGAGATGGCTCGAGACACTGTATTCCCCTGTCGGCCCGACTGATCAGATCCACCGGAGCGATACCCACACGATACGACGACCGGTAGCAGGAACATCGGGCTGATTGCCACCGCAAGCCCGATCAACTCCGCGCCGCTCACCGCCGGACTGAACACGAGCCCGGCTGGGACGATCAATAGCGAGAGTGCGAGCAACAGCGGGTGCTGAGATCCTTGTTAGAGGGTGATACCGGTAGTTTCAAAATTAGTGTCGCTTCACGACGGCTCCCAGGGCACTATTCAATACAGCATATCGTCCCCCTATCGATATAGCGAGACCAGTGAACCGATCATTGATAACGTCCCGACAACAATCAGTGCTCCACCTGTTTGTGTTGATTCTTCAAGAACTGTTACACCAATTACTGTCATGATGATCCCGATTAGAAGAAATAAGAACTTCCAGACAACAGCAGGAACGAGTTCTAGCAATACATCGAAAATGAATCCCAGAATTTCATCAATCATGGTTCTGTAGTGCGACTTGAACTCTTCTATTCCCCGTCTTGGACCATTTTATCCCACTGTGAAATCCAAGAAATATTCTCACAAACGACTGTCAGAAAGTACGTAAACACTGGCAGGGTGAAGGCCAAGCCGACAAAGTAACTCAAGGTAATATTGCCGGGTGAGCCAAAAACTCCGAGATATTGAAGAACACCGATGGTCGCAAGTACGGTCGCTAGGAATTCCACATACTCTCTGTATGAGGGGGAGGGGAACCTCATACTGTTGGTGCACTGCCGCCGGGTAATAAATCGTAATGATACGTAATTTTGAGTTGCGAGCCGTTTGTAATGTCTGATTCGGTGAAAGCGATACAGTATGAGGACTGTTCTCTGAAACTCTGTGTATAACATATTCCGACTCAATAAAATCCGTAATAAATCGACAGTGATTTTTTCTGTCAGGGTGGTTTGAACGAATCTACTGGTCGGATTCGGACGAGCGTTTTTAATTACCGCTGTGTCAATCTCAGACGATGTTGATAACCCCGACATCGTGGTCGGAGATATGCACGTTGAACGGGTCTATTGTGGGACAGCTCACGCCACGTCACGCGTTTGATCCGACGCTGACGACTGTCGTCGCAGTGATGGCCGCGGTTGGGACTGTCATCTTGTCGGTTATCGGTCGGCGGTTCGTAACGAGACGCCAACTGCTGGTTGGCGGTGGAGCGACGTATGCGACGGTGATGCTCAGTCTGTGGGCCGGAGTTCGGCTAATCTTCTGGCGGTTCGCGTTTGATCCAGTTGGAGATGCGCTCATCGTTGCCCCCGTGCTGGTCGGGTTCGCACTCGTAATCGCGGGACAGTTCGTGCTTCCGGTGTATCTGCTGGTCACGCATGAAACGTGGACGCCGCTTGTCTGGTTGTTTGGTGTGACATGGGCATTCGGCGAGTTTATTCTCTTGGTGGGTGGTGAGTCTGGTGGGTTGTTCACCCTCCTTGTGTGGGTCGTCGGACTTCTGCCGCTGTGTTTCGGTGTTCTGGTCGTTACGACTGGTGGTGAACTCTTTTTCCGGCGTGTCAATCTGTCGGACATACGTGGGTCGTGACTCACTATCGTTCTCTACTGTCCCGTTCTGCGTATCTATAACGTGGACAGCACCAACGGCGGTGCCAGTGTTTCACCTTTGGAAACACTGGAGCGGCATATACAATCATAGAATCTAGAGTGATACATATGCAAATGCATAGATCGGACGGCGACACAACGACCCACCATGCAGTCGAGAGCGACCGAGGAGAAGCCGAAACCCTCGTTGCCCGCAACTACGACCACACAGAGCGACGCAAGATTACAGTGGGGTTCACTGATTCCGATGGCGACGGTGTTATCGAACGTACGCTGGCGGTCGGTCCGCTTGAGACGGTGAGTATTCGAACTTCGCTTGAGCGTGGAGAATACCAAATTGAGGCCGAGACAGAACGTGGGGCGAGTGACCGTGCAGTGTGTGTCATCGGCGAACACGCGAACGAGTGCGGGTTGATTGAAATCGGAAACGGTATCATAAGTATCAGTGACGGGTACTGGTAGCGTTTTGGATGACAACGAGTGATTCAGCGAGCCACCACTCCGCAACAGAACTCTCCTTGAATGTCGATACCCGCTGGGGAATCGCGTTCGTGGCCCTTCTGTTCGTTCACAACGAACTCCATGAAATCGCACACACAGCTGTCGGTCGGCTGATCTGTGGGGCTTGGGGGCCACGGAATTTCAATACCTGGCAGACTGCTTGTTATAAAACACCGGAGATCGTTCTGGCACCAATCGCGGGACTTGTGTGGAGCTACGGCTTGTTATGGATTGGATATTTTCTTCTTAAATCAGACAGTAATCAGGTAAAAAATCGCTTGGGTTCTGCCTCGTCTTCGCCACGATGCCCTGGGGACGACTGTCGACTGTCGCGGATGGTGGCGGTGATGAGATGGTCATCCTTCGAGGCGTGTTCACTTCAACGGACCCGACAGTTCTCCTCGCAACAGGTGTGACGATCGTGGGAATTCTTATCGCTCCACCGCTATATCGCGCCTTCCGAATCCTGACCGGCAAGCAACGATGGCTTGTCTTCGCCAGTATGTTCTTTCTCCCGAAGCAACTCTTTTCAATAGTTGTTCTGGATATGGCGAATCCGCTACTCAAACAGGGGATACTGTCGGGACAGGGTGTTCTCGGTGCTCCAGTCATGGTGAACGCCTGGACTGGCCTCTGGGTACTCGTCTTGTCGGTGTCATGGAAACGATTACTGCAGACGTTCGTGGTCAAAGATCCTACGGCAACTGTCCCCCAGTAGTCGTGTACCATGGGGTTACTTGAACTACGGGTTTAGTCCGCGTGAGAAACTGCTATTTGAACGTTATATTATAGATATAATCTACTCTCGGGTAACACGCTTCACCCTTGCTCACAGTGTAGCAGGGACCTCGAGCTGCTTTTTTCACAGTCTGGCCGACATCGTATCGTACCACAGATTTATACCGCTCCTGTTATTAATTCAGCATATGTCGCCCTCCACTATCCAGCGGCTACAGTCGTCTCCCACATGGCGGTACGCCTTCCTAGCCGGTGTCGCGTCGTTCCCGCTCACGCTTGCACTGAACTGGCAGGACCCCAGTGGGGTCTGGGATGTCTCCGGTGTAGCTCTCGCCGCCCTCGCTGCCGGTTATCTGGCGAAACGCCACGGCCTCGAAAGTACCTCCGTTGGGTTCCGGACTGGGGCCATCGGCAGCCTGCCCGTGTTGTGGTCGGTCCCCAACGTCATCACCTCCGTCTTGGGGCTAGCCCAGCCCACCTGGTTCACAGTGTTGTCAGTCGTGATGCTGGCGGTGTTCGTCCCGCTCATGGTCGGCTTCGCCGCGGTCATCGGCGCGCTCTCGGGGCGGCTGGGCGGGTGGCTGGCAGCAAAGAGCGGTCACCCGCGACAGCCGGTTACTGTCAGTCCGTAACCGCTGACAGAATCGAGCAGCTATTCGCCCCTGTCCCCTCGTCGCCGATATGCACGATATCGCATAGACCTTGAGATACCGTAGGCAATTTATATCAGCGTGGTAACCGATATCCGCCGAGTTAGGGCTTAAGAACTATTCCGCACCACCGCCAGTTATTACAACGAGATATAATTTCCAGTGAGATCTAGCTCGTCATCTGGTCGGGTTGGTCGCTATCCTATTCCTCATCGTGGTAACGAACGTCACGGATCTCCCGGGGTGAGCAGGTATTGCGATAATTGTATTCGTTGGCGTCCTCCTCCCGGAACTCATCCGTGTGCGCCACTCGTGATCGGCCTCGGGTAGCACCGGATGGCCCGATCCCGCATTGCACTGTCGGTACGTCCGATCAGATCCACCGGAGCGCTACCCAGACCAGTGCGACGACCGGGAGCAGGAACATCGGACCGATGGCCACTGCCAGCCCAGCTAGTTCCGCGTCGCTCACCGCCGGGCTGAACAGGAGGCCGGCAGGGACGACCAACAAGGAGAGTGCGAGCAACAGCGCCGCGGCAATTACGGCAGGATCCCGCTCGGGACGGTCCGTTTCGACGACCGGCAGATCGAGCGTCTTGACCGCGGCGTCGAGATCCGCCACCGGTCCGAACTGTACCGACGTATCGTCGGGATCGAGACGCTCTATCTCCAACGTTCCGGTACCAAGCAGCCGGTCGGTGGCAGCGTTTCTGACCGAGAACCTCGCTCCGTCGACCGGCACGACCCACTGTGGGGCATCCAAGAGCGTGTCGTGTGCGACGAGATACTCCTCGTGACGGCGGTACTCGATAGTGCCGTATCGCAGGTAGTAGCTGCCGATCCTAGCCCCGACGACGATGAGGACCACAGCAACACACGGAACGAGCCAAACTGGCCCGGCAACCAGGACTGCAAAGCCCAGTAAAGCGAACACTCCCAAGACGCCCCGATGAAGGAATCCCAATGCGACGGTCGGGAGCGCCGCCAGGAGGACAGGTGACGGTGCGACGGCGACGCTACTCTGTGGCTCCCCATCCGGCGGGTCGATTTCGGGTGCCGTCTCGGCGAGGTCCGTCTCGGTGAACCGCCCCGCGAGTTGATCGGGGACCGGCAGAGCTGGGTGCTCGATGAACAACTGACGGACTGTGGCCCCCGTCTTGACGAGCACGAGGACACTGAGTACAAGCGGACCACCCAGTTGCTCGTCGATCATCCCGATAAATCCCAGTATCGCTAACAGGAGGCCGATCTGTGTCGGTTCGAGTAGTATCTCCCTAGCGGACGTGTCGGTATACTCGCGCTTGCGTAGGTAATCGAAGAGGAACTCTCGACCTTGCGCAATCAACAGCCCCGAGATACCAAGCGCCAGCACAGGTGTCAGGCGAACTTGTGGCGCGACCACGACCCAGTAGGCGGCAGAGGCCGGGACGACCGCAGCCGTCCACAGTCCCAGAACCGAAAGTGCGAACGGGAGGTTTCGCGGATACACGGGTGGCCAGCCTGCTCGAAGCGATACCCCACCACGTTTTTCGCGCAGTTCGGAGAGCGGTTCGATCCCGGCGACATCGGGGGAGCCCTGTCGGGCGAGCAGTGCCTTCACTGTCGCAAAGAGCACCGTCACTCCTCCTTCGACCCAGTAGATGACCAACAGCGAACCGACCGCCAAGTCGCCGACCCAGACACCCCAGAGTGGGAAGAGATTCGCGACGACGGTAACGGCGGTCGCGGTGACCGACGGTTTCGCTGGCGATTGGCTACCCATCGTTTCTCGTCGGGAAATCACAATAAATCAGAATTTCGGTCCGGAGTACCACCTAATCACAGGTTTGGAGGCCAGCTCTGACCACCCTTCGGGCCGTCGACCGTTATCAGATCGGACCCCTGTGGTCGGCCAGTGGACCTCCTCATAGACCAACCACAACTGGAGAGTGAGATATGTGTGGCCAACCGATTAGACCCCCACCGTGTCGTCCTGGGTTGAATCCGCTACCGTCGAGCCGGTCCGCGGAGCTGGGTCGTCCTCCCGAAGTTGCTGGTACGCGCATGTCGCCACAGCGATTCCAAACACTGTCGTGATGGCAGTGGTGATCATCCCCAGCGCGAGCGCTGGGAGCGGGCTCAAGAAGAACAACACAGTCGCCGGACTACTTGCGAGCACACTGACGACGAAAACGAGCGCCCCGAGTCCGAACAGTTCGAGCCGCTCACCGCGTGACAGTTCCCAACTGTCCCGGAGTGCCGCAACGAAATTCTTGTTTTGCAACGCGATTTCCTGTCTGACGAAGAAAAACGAGAGTGCGACGAACACTCCTGGGAGGATCAGCAGCGCTGTACCGAGATACGTGAGGACGGTCGCGATCGTCCCACCGACTGCACCGTTCAGCATCGCCAGTGGGAGTCTGTTCCGGAGTGTCGGATCCGCCGGTGACCGTGTCTGTTCGGCTGCGAACGCCCTGATCCCGACGATTCGAAGCGCCTCCGCAAGGAGTGCGGCTCCCAGCGCGAGCAGCAAGACGACGGGCAGTGGAAGCGGAACCGAAAGCACTGTTTGTGCCGAACCGAAACCGCCGAACGACGATTGCTGTACCGCTTGTGTCGAAACCCCCTGGAACCACTGTTGTACGCCGAGTGACACCGATTGTGAGATCACCGTGTTCAGCGCACCGAACGCGACAAATACACCGATCAACAGCAGTCCGTTCCGCGTTGTTGTCCGGTCGAACCCATCCTGGAGGGCTTTTCCGATATTCAGGGACATTATATCCGTAGATGCTGCGAGACAAATATAGGTAGCCCTGCCGCGTTTCCTGGGCTGAAACTCCCCACAAATTGTATGTCCCTCCAGTGGGAGGGACATGCCGGCCGGCCGTGCGTACTGCACAGGTTTTCGATGAAATGTGTATGGCTATCGTCGGTCATAAGACTGTTCGTTAGTTGCTCGGCGATGCCAATCAGAACGGTATCCACTTTGAGTTATACAGATGAGTGACGCGAACGATCCGACGACGTAGGCCTGCATCGTGTCCGGTTCCGTGACTGGAATATTAGATAGCTTTGCGATACATGTCGATTCCCACTGGGATCCATGGCACGGTTGTCAGTCCTGATGTTGGAGGACCGATCCGATAGCGCCGTTTTGTAACCACACCCTAACGGTATCGACCGGAACAATGTACGTCAACAGGGGGACCGGTTCTGCCAGCAACTCAGGCGGGGCGAACGCAGCGATCACCACCAGAGCGGTAGTTGGGGCAATCACTTGCAGCACGATGATAATGGACCTTGCAACCGATCGAAGGCCCTGTTTGAGCACCTCCGCTGGCGGCCGGTCCTGATACGATCCGTCGGCGAGGAACCCGTGCCAGACCCGGATCAGTTACGAGACACAGATCGCAGGAATCGTTATGATGGCCGTTCCTGCGAGGAGCGAAAACACGCTTCGATCAGCGATATTCCGCCGAGAAGACGAGGGAGTCCGTACCCATGTGTTCCCACACGGGGGAACAACTTATGCGGGCGGCCCCCGTACTCATTACTATGAGCCAAGAATCTCTCGACGATACCATTAAATTCCGTGCTGGCCCGCTCAAGGAGGCGGCAAACGAACTCGATGCCGTCCATCTTGGTGGCATCAATATCAGTGAACTCGGACGTGAGGGGCTTACCGAGATGCTTCGGCGAGCGATGACCGACGACGACAAAATCGCGATCTACGAGCGCTACACGGCGGGCGATATCTCAGAGGACGCTGCTCGAGTACTCCTTGGTGAGGAGTTCGATTTGCTCCAAGAGGACACTGAGGCCTTCCGCGAAGCTACTGAGGGCGACACTAGCGACTATCTCGTCTGAATGGCTGGTGGTGACACACGGTATCCGATCCTCGTCGATACGGATACGCTGATTGCTGTTGCGAATAGCTCGCTGTGGACTCACATAACCGACAACGTTGGCCTCACAACGACAAACGTCTGTAAACAGGAGCTAGAGCGCCACGCCGAGGAGACGCGCGAGACCGCGCCTGAAGGAAGTCGCCCGTACCAACTCCATCACGGAAGCCGTGCTGCACTTGCGGCGCTTGCGGATGACGACACACCGCTCACGCAGGTGACGAGCGTGCCCCGGCCCCACGGCACGGACGCTGGCGAGGAATCGCTCAGACAGGAAGTAGTACAGAACCCAGAGACCATCGACTATGTTATTTTGATGGACGCGGCGGGCCGGCGCTCGATCCGCCGCGCTGTCGACGATCAAGACGAAGATGTCCGTGTCGTGACACCGCCGTTTCTGTTCTACATTCTCTACGATACCGACCTCATTTCTCGTCGCGAGTTCTGTGAAGCGTGTGGTGAGCTGTTGGAACGCGAAGGGTGGACCGGATACAAGGCTGTGAAAGCCGCATGGGAGGGGATTCCGATTGATTGCAGCGACATTCTTGACGACAATCTGCTCCCGTGATCGAACTGGCTCCCGCAGCGACACGTGCTGGTTCGATATCGCTCGCGGACTCCTTCGAACGCTACCTCCAAGACAAGGGGAAAGGGCGTGGTGGTGACGGTGGAAACTACCGTCGTAATGCAGCCCGCGAACTCAAACGGTTCGGCCGGTGGGCTGCCGGCGACTGCGGTCGGAACGAATGGACGGGAATCGTCCCCGATGATGTCGACCGTGACCCGACCTTCGAAGATCTCGATGAACGAGTGTTCCGGGCGTACGCCCGGCATCTCGGCAGTGAGCGCGCGATCAAGCAAAACACCATACACACGTATTACCACTATATCTCCGCATGGTGTGGCTGGTGCGCGAACGAGGGATATCTTGAGGGGCACTACGCCCGGCGGGCAAGCGCGATGGCACCACTCCCAGAGGACGACGGTCGTAAACCAGGTGACCAGCAGATATGGACATCTGAGCAGCGCCATACTCTTACCCGGCACGTTGAGGAGCGAGTCCGCGATGCAATCGAGACGTACAGGGCGCTTCCGGAGGATGTCGATCCCCTCGACAGGCAGCGAGCGCGATACACGATTCTGAAGGCGGCTCGTGACCGTGCTCTAGCCTTTGTGATCGCATATACAGCTGTTCGAGTCGGGGAAATCCTGCGTGACCCGAACGATCCACGGCGGCGTGGTGTCCAGTGGGGAGAGATTTCGCTAGATGACGGGAGCATGGATGTCTACCGGAAGAAACAGCAGTGGGATATTGCAAGTCTCCCCGATCCGGTGATCGCGCCCCTCCGGAACTATCGAACGCTGATGGATCCACCGACGGTGCAATGGCCAGTATTTCCCACGTTAGACCAGCGGACGCTCGCAACGCTCGTCCAAGACGGGCCAGATACAATCGAGGAGCAACGTGACGAGTACGCTCGGGACTTCTTGTTGGCTCTCGACGAGGATATCCACCCACCGTCGATCACGACCGATGGGGCGCGGTCGATTCTTCAACGGCTCTCAGACGCAGCGGAGGTCGACATTGAGCATCCGAAACACGATTATCTCGCTCCTCATGGCGGCCGACGAGGAATGGGCGAAATCCTTGTCCGCGGGTTCGGGTACACGGTTGCTGCTCGGTATCTCGATAGCTCAGAGAAGATGATTCGTAAGCGCTACTCGCACATTGAGGCCGATGAATTAGGTGCGCTCGCGACCGAAGCAATCAACCAGATCGATTCCATCTGAAGATACCGAGACCACTGTTGGTTGCTGACTAATGGCGGTGAGACGGTTGAATCTACCTGCATGCTGGGATAATCATGACCAGAGTCTCTTGCCACACTCTGTTCATACTGCGAACGAGATGGTTTCATCACCTTCTGACTCAAACCCGACAGTGCCCATTTGTCGGCGTAAATAAATGTGTCTGAGACACCCTGGAGAACAAAGGTGTCAGGGAGCGGCAGTGGCCCCGTCTCCGGGGTCGTGAGCAAGCGGCGAGACGACGAGATCGTCGTAGGGGAACACTGGCTTCTTTGCCCGCCCGACCGTCTCGAAACGGATAACGCCCAGCGCTTCGAGTGTCGTCAGTTCTTCGTGGACGTTCTTCTTGTCACGGCCAACCAGCCGTGCTGTCTCGCGAATGCTGTCGGGTTCTTCGTCTCTGATAACGCGCAAGAGTGTGTACGTCCGTTCGTTAAACACGTCGGTCAGCTGGCTTTCGTTCGGGAACCGAACAGTGGCCGGCCGGTCGAGGTGTTCTCCCTCCTTGAGTGTCTGAATCGCTTCGAGGCCCTCTTCGTATGGATTGGTCTCGTCGTCGACCGTGACCACGAGTACGTTCTGTTCAGTCATGGATATCACCGTTGTCGTTGGATGGACCGAATCGTGGCTTCGGAATCTCGTCCCAGAACCGTTCGTAGAGTTCCTTGATGCCAGGGAACTCGACAAACTTCGGTTCCGGGTCGGGAGCGACGTGTAATTCGTGGCTTTTCGTGTCCTCGTGTGAGTTATCGTAGCGACGGATCGTTCCGTCGTCAAGCGTCTCAGGACCGGCGGACAGGGCTCCATAGTGAAGCGTGTACCGCCACCCCGATGGATAGGCATCGTCGTCTGTCCGCCGAATCGACACGCGAACGACTGTCCCATCCTCGTACACTGTGGCGTTGTCGTATCCATCGAGGTCGTCGGCCGTTGGTTCCATCCGGTACTATGTTGGTTTTGAAGCCAACGGTAAAGAAGTGTTGGTTCCTCAAACAACTCCATAGAGAAAACGCTGTACCGAGTAATTCGGCTATGACTTGATTCGCCATATGGCGAGAGGCACGAGCAGTTTTCTGGAGCGAGCTGCCACCGTGAATAAGGGAGTCACACGGGGAAAATCGAATACACAGAGACGGAGTCAATAGACAGTTCTCACAGACCGGATTTCAGCACTTCTGGGACGAGCCAGCTGCTCAGTTAGTTTGCGTGTTTAACAAGAAGAGGTATCCCTCCGCTGACGGTATTCGAGCGTATGGATACCCTCCAACATCTGTACCGTAGACTGGACAACCGAGTACGAGGTCTCTCGCGCCTCTCGTACGCTCTGCTCGTCGGCCTCGTCTCCGCGGTGGCCGTATTCGCTGTCAGAAGCTTGCTGCCGGGGGATGGAAGTTTCGGCCCGATCGCGATGGGCGTCTCAATGACTGTCGTCTACTACGCGCTCGACCCGAACAACACAACCTGACGCACTCGCTCCCACTGTACTGACCGTTGGATAGCTCGGTTAGGCATGTAGGGATAATCACGACCAGTTGTTCTTCTCGGAGGGAACGGCGACATCTAATTTGTTGAGCCACGAGCGGGGGCGAATACGCAGATACGGAGCCACAGGACCGTTCGTATAGAGCTACTACTCCTCCGACGAGTTTATGACTGCTACTTACCAATTAATACCAGAGTGTCTATACTTACAGTCGGGATACTATTCATCGTTTGGAGCGTTTTCCTTCTCTATTCGGCCTCAGTCCTGTTTTGGCTCTACGAAGTCGTGATTCTCGCTCGAAATCAACTCGTCTCCTCGAAAGAGTTGGTGTATGGGAATGACAATGTCCAGGTCCGGATTTTGACAATTGGTGCTGAGGCAGTCGTACAGGCAACAGTCAATTCGGTCCCGGACTCGGTTGAAGACATTCACGTTATCGCCGAGAAGGATATCCAGATTGACGGCGCAGCGGTCCACGTTGTCCCCAACGAGTTCGATTGTGAGGCGACACACAAAGGGCGGGCACTCGAGTGGGCTCGCCGGCACGTTCCCTGCTCGCGGGAGTTTATTCTCTATTTGGATGAGGACACCATCGTTCAACAGTTCACGGGACTACCTGATGCGGATGTCATCCAGATTACCGAGATGCCACTTTACACTGGGTCGTGGCTGGCGTACCTATCGGAAGCGTTCCGTATCGGATATCAGTACGAACAGCGGGCGTTTGGACGGTTCAAATACCCGCTCTACGCGTGGGGTGGCGGTATCGCTATCCGAACATCGCTGGAAGACAAAATCACGTGGGACTCGAAAACCATCACCGAGGACACGAATTTTATCTGGCGAGCCGCAAAAGAGACGGAACTCGATTTCCGGGTTCTCAACCTCAAGTTCAGGAATCAGGCGCCGCCATCGATTCGGGGGATGCTGCGACAGCGTCGTCGCTGGTTTGCCGGCACGCAACATTCTTCGGATCTATTGCCACGCCGGTATCGCGTCTTTCTCAGCTTCCGGATGGTCGCGTGGGCGTTCTCCCCGCTCATTCCGGTGATATCTCTCCTGCTGTTCCTCTTTCCGCAGTACGTCCCACAGGCGCAGTTCTATCAGTTGGGCTCGCTCGTCGAGTTCGCGATGCTGTTCGTCATAACGGCTATCGGCGCAATGGTTTACGTCCGCCACGAACGGATCCCCCTGCTTGCTATTTTCCTCACGCCCCTTCTGGTCGTGCTGAACACCGCCGGTGCGCTGTGGGGGTGGGTATCTCCGGTTGAGACGTTCGCCGTAACGGAAAAAGTTGCACCGACCGAGGCGAAGGTCGACCCGGTGACTATTGAAAGACGAAACCCGTATCTCGATGACGGCACCCTCGAGTCTCACGATGGCGAAGAGAGACTCATTTCGGACGGCGGCGTCGACGAGTGATGGATCGATACCGACTTTCCGCCACAGTTTCATATCGACACAAGCAGTAACATAAGACAGAGTGGCACCCGGACCGTTCACGCGTCGGCACATGCTTGTTACACTCGGGGCAGCCAGCGGAGCGGGGTGTACGGGTTTTGATGGAACTGAAACTATGTCGGAAACCGAACAACCCGAAGGTAGTCCAACCGGCGACTGGACGCTCGTCGTTGAGGAAGACTGGACGACGTTCGACACCGACCGTTGGGGAATTGGGTTCATCGATCCCGAAGACTGGATTCCGGACGACGACGCGGCGGTCAGTGCCGATCACGTGTTCATCGAGGATGAGACCTGTGTGCTCGAAGTAGAGTCTGAAGGCACTGGCCCTGAGGGCTGTTTCCAGGGGGTTATCAACTCCAGTGTTGGCTCGCAAGACCATCATCCTCCGGAGGGGATACCAATCGACCCATCGCCGGGGCAGTACGTCGAGGCACGCCTCAAACTTCCAGGTCGTGTCGGAGTGTTACCTGCGTTCTGGATGCATCCAGCGAACACGCGCTGGCCGCCGGAAATCGATATTGTCGAACTGTTCCAACGCGGTGATGAGCCGACGGACGAGCGCCAGCGTCTCCATACAGATGTCCATTGGAGCAGCTCTGGCGAGCCAGGTGACAGAGAGACGCACGAACACGCGCCATTTTCACTCGACACTGGCACGGATCTGACCAGTGGATTCAACACCTACGGCTGTGCGTGGTTTACCGACCGTATTGAATGGTATTTCAACGGCGAGCGAATCACAGAGCAGGCTACGCCACCGGCGATGATTGAGACGCTGACCGACCCTGAGGCACGTCCGTTCGGGCTGATCTTCTCGAATCACGTCAATCGAATCGGTAAGGCTGATCTCGATGTCGCCTGGACTGAGCAATTACGAATCGATTGGATACGTGTGTGGGAACGAGAATAAGCAAGTTCACTCCAGATGGGGAAATCGCGACGATTGATGGAGTCTATCAATAGAGTCTCAGGAGAATTCTGAGGATTCACACGTAAATCTGGAAGACAATATGGCGATAATCACGACCCATTCGAAGTAGGATGAATACTCACTGTAGTCGACCGCGATTGGAGTGCTGTCGTTTTCTCAGCCGATATGGTTTGTCTTATCAGGCGAGTTTTTCGGATACGATGGTCTCCCAGACTTGGTTGCCTTTGTCGGTGACCCCGTAGATACGCCCCTTCTTTCGGGACTCCGGGACCAGTAGGTGGGTGAGGCCGCGGTTCCGGAGTTCCTGTAGTGCACGCGAGATGTGCGAGACCGAGCAGCTTGCGTCTTCGGCGATGGTTGAGGGCGGGGCTGGCGACTCAATGAGCCGTTCCAGCACGACGATCCGATATTTCGAACTGACGACGTAGCCCACGACGTCCCAGTCGGATTTCATCGCACTAACCCGCTGCGGTGATCGAGTGTGGTCAGTTGAGGTGAGACGCGCAATCGGTGGTAGAAACTGTCTCGAAGAGTCATTGGTTTCTTGGGATCCCGCCTGTCTCCGCCACCGCGGTCAGCGCTGTCGGAGTTCGGTCGGTGACTACCAACGTTTCTCCGGTGGGATACTCAGGTATATGGTGCTTATTGACTATCGGTGTTTCTACCAGTCCAAATAGATGTTCTGCTAGCTGTGCAAGATACAATGCGTGTATCGGTCACTGATCGTTCAGCACTCGGTGAAAGGATGATCGGTAGAGACAGGTGAAGTAGGTACCACAGCAAAGGGCAGTCACCAGTACTACGTGACTCCCGTTATCGATTCAGCGATTGGTCAGGGCTATCAGTGTCTGTCTCTTTGAGGCATGGCTCGATGGTCCTACTAAGGACCATAACCGCTTCACGGTGGTCCTGTTTCGATTTGTGAATGCTTGATGGACGCGTCTCAAGTGCGTCGTATGCAGAAAGCATCTCGTCAGACATGGTTTCATTCTCGATCAAATATCGTGTGACCTCCGCAAGCAGAGCGTGCGTGTGTATGTGATCTTGTTTGCGCATGATTTTGAGTAGGGTGTTCGGACGTTCACATTCAAATCGCGCCCCGTTTCTGATTCATCAGTGAGATGTGAGTGAAATAGGGACGAATTGGGAGACGATGGGTGTAGGGTGGTTGGGGTGGGGTTAAGTATGTATTCGAACAACCGACCGTTGTGATTATCTCCCGTGTCAACTATACACGGGAATAGGTATCAAACCACACTATACTCCAGTTAATCAATAGTAATAGCGCCAGTGACAAAACCACGGATTACACTTGGTCAGGACACACGATGAGCAAGTCAGCCAGTTTTGCGACGCCACAAGAAAGTCGAACACGAATTCACTGAGTGTCGAGATTCTCAGAGGTTTTCCCACAGCGGGATGCTATCACTCTCTTCGAACCGGATCCACGTCGTTTCCAAATCTTTGTCGGTCGTGTCTGTCGGGTAGAGGACATACGTAGAGACCGGAGCGTGTTCATCGAGCATGGCGACAGCCAGTTCAGGCAGCGGGGAAGGTTCACAACGCTCAGTCATTGTATGGGGGACGAATTTCCGGAGTAACATCGAACGAGGACAGGACGGTGTTGGTGGCGGAGTCTGATGGTCGCTGCATACGCAAAGACACGGCATCGCCGGTCATATATTAATTTACTAGGTTACTGCAGTATTCTTAGGCTTATGCGGGTAACCAATCCGTACACGCCCGATTCAACGCAATCCGTCAGACCTGAAACAGTGTCCGCTTCTGTTCCCAGACTTAGACGATTGCCTGATTAGTAGAGACTGGGAAATCACTCATCACGGTCACATAGTTGCTTCGGGACTTCGGTGAAATAGAACGCGATGCCACCGTTGTCCGTTGGATACGCTTTGATGTCGAACCGACCGTCGAGCTGGGAGAAGTGTTCGACGAACGAGGTGGGTTCTCGTGTTTCCATGACCTGTCGATACTCCGCTTCGAATCGAGTGTCGAGCGCTTCGTTGAAGACCTCCCAGAAGTTCCGGCCAAGGAGGTACTCCTCATCCATTTCGTAGAGTTCCTCAGCCTGTTGGTTGACGAGGATGAACCGCCAATTTGAATCCACCTCGACGATCGCATCCGTTACGCGCTCAATGACGGCTCGAAGCTGTTCCTCACGTTGCCGGACCATTTGGGAGGAGCGGTAATGCTCGATGGCGTTCGACACAGAATTAGCCAAGACGGTATAACAATCTGTAGACCCTTGCTTCTGGAGGTAATCGGTGACGCCTGCCGAAATGGCGTCACTGGCGATCTCTTCGGTGCCTTTCCCGGTGAATAAGATGAATGGGAGATCGGGAAATTCCGCTCGAACCTTTTGAAGGAATTTGATCCCATTGCAGCCGGGCATATCGTAATCGGAGATAACACAGTCAAACGCTTGCTCGGACAGTTGATCCAAACCGTTGCTAGCACTGGTCGCCTGCACGATCTCGAATCGATCATCTTCACGCTCGAGAAAGATACTGACCATCTCCAAAAGATCGGGTTTATCATCGACGTGAAGGACGCGAAATGTCTCTTCTTCGGTTTGTTGAGTGGTCGAAGGTGGCATCAGTTATTACGTAGTTCCTTCTTTCTTTCTTCGATTGCAGCCTGAATATCAGATGTAACTGGACCTGACGCCTCTGCCATGGCGCTCTTTAATTTCAGCAGGATTTTGTCCTCGGTGTACAATTTTTTGGTATCTGTTGGAGACATGGATCTGTCTCAACCTCGGATACCCGGTATTGAATCTGTGGATCCAGATTCCGGGTGGAGTGTGACCTGTCTGGTCGAATCAACCATGACGCGATAGCCACAGTACGAGAACTCGACCGACCGCTTTGGACGAGTGTCGAAGCTGTCCGAGCATCGGAGGAATGCAGTAAGAGCGTCTGGATTGACAGTTTCGTACACTGGAGGTAATTCACAGATATCTGTATCAGTCTTTTCAGAAAAAATATGGCAAATTCTGTACATTATTTCCTCCTCCTCAAATTCTCCCTCTTTATCGCCACCTCTCAGTGTGTGTTCCATACATTGAATATGAGAGCCGTCGGGATGCCACTGGCCTTTTCGTTAGAAATGCCTTTTTAAACTATTCATCGAGACGATTGATTGTACTTGAGATTAATCGTCGAGTTCCTCTCTGCAGCCGAGACCCGACAGCCTGCGGTGAAATACCGAGTTCGTTCGCTACGTCCTGTCGAGTCGCCTCTCGGGGAGAATTATAATAGCCCAGCGTGTACGCGACCGTCATTGCTTCGCGCTGTGCGTCGGTCAGGTCGTACTCCTGGCCCGACTCTAACGGTGAGAGGGCGTGAAGTTGCGTCAGTTCAAGCGGAATATCGTGGTCTCGACAGTACGACTGGAAGTCAGCCAGAGCCTGTTGTGATTCAGCCCGAAATTCGAACGACCATTGGTTTTCTCTCCCGAGAGCGGAGATGAGATTTACATTGGTTTCGATAATTGCGGTTAAGACACTCTCGTAGGCTAAGTCCCAGTCGATGCGAATAAACGCTGCCCCATTCACGTTATCGACTACCTGAATGTCGTGGATACCCGGGTGCGTGACATCCTCCATCGAGATGGTCTCGATCTCGACATCCCGAACCCAAAAATACGGGATGATGAATTCATTCGTCGGAACAACGCGGTCTAATTCTATTTCGGCGGTAGGGAACTCTGAGAAGACGGCAGCCAATGGAAATTCACCGTCAGTCGCAGTGAACGTCGCTTCAATTGCCATAGAGACAATACGAACGGTTATTGAAAAGGTGTATCGCCTACATCACTGTTGCCGATGTCCAATCTCCACTATACTCGGGATGAGAAGCCAGAATCAAGCAATATGCATGTTCTCTCTACCGGCTAATTCACACTCCAAAGAGTGGATTAAATTAACTCTGTATGCTGATTTCAACCTCTGTACTGAGTACTTTGGTCATAACAAGAACGCGAACACGGGGTAGGAGGCGACGATCGCCAGCGACGGTGTCAACACCCACATCGCTACGATACGCTTGGCCGCCGCTGGGTCGAAGAGACTCCGCTGGTCGATATCCGCCGGCCCCTCAGCACCGACATCTGGGATGTCCGGAATCTCGTCTGGTTTCTCGGCCGGTTTCTCTCCGCGAGCAATATCGCCGATAGTCGGCCCGGCAGGAGCATCCTCGGCGCGTGAGGTGACTAATGCACCAGTCGAGACATCGATATCTGGGCGGTCTGGGGATGGGGTCGCTAACTCCGCCAGCGTCGCGGCCCGACTCGCTCGGCCCCAGCCGAGCCCGATAATGGTCGATGTCGTACTGACGGCGAGACTCGCTGGAATCCCGAACGATGAGAGAATCGTTATAACCGTTCCACCGACCACGGAGACGATCAGCGACGCGAGAATCGGAAGCTCGGTGATATCGTCCCCAACTGTTTCTAACGTGCGACGGGCGATGGTGAAACTACCCAATCCGAAGGCCCCGACCGCGAGCAGGACGCCCTGATTGACGGTGAGGGAGCCGCCCGATCCGACGAGGGGGGCGACGGCGTTCGCTGCGTTCGATGCCCCGGCCGAGAACGCCATGTAACAGCCGATGACGACGACCGAGAGTGAGCCGATGGTGTCCTGCAGTGATGCGTTCGGATTGACATATGGTCGCGGAATCGTCCTCGACCGGTCGAGTTGGATGAATAGCAGATTGAATGTCGTAAATGCGCTATATCTATCAAGATAGGGGTAGATATAGCGCCCGACTACGGCCCCGATGAACAAACAAATCAGTGGGGCGACGATCCAAGCTGAGACGATAACGAACATCAGCGCTTGATTGAGAGTGCCGGATGCGAGGCCCAATCCGACGATGGCACCCACAGCGGTCATCGAAGTTGAGGCCGGGACACCATAGAGATTGGATATCAGTAGCGACGCGCCGGTAAAAAACAGCACGGTGACACTGGCGATGGGCGTAAACTGGGCTGCCGGCACGATACTGCTGCTCATCGTCGCGATGACTTCTCGGCCCACGGTCCACGCCCCGAGAAAGCCAAAGCCAACGAACAAAGCGCCCGCAGTTGTCTTCCGGATGAGGCGTGACCCGACTGCAGGGCCGAACGCTACACCCGTGGAGGATCCCCCAATATTGAACCCAACAAATACCGCGACAACGATACCGATGACGGTCAGAAACTCCACCATCGTAATTGTCTCAACAATGCCAGACCCAGATTTATGGGTCGCTCTCCTGTAGAAGATTGTTGATACTGGTGAGCTGTCGCTGTCGAGTCGAAGAGGACAAGGGCACCGCGTCAGCGGTGCCCGACACGGATGATTCCGCTAGATGTGTTTGGGTCGGAATCGGTCGCAGCGGACCTGTTACAGCAGGTTCGCTGGCGTGACGGTGTGACTTGTCCCCGCTGCCGTTCTGACCTTACGGTCAGAAACGGCAGCTATGGGCAGTTTCAGCGGTATCTCTGTAAGGATTGCGGCCGCACGTTCAACGATAAAACCGGTACAATCTTCGCTCATTCGAAGATTGCGCTCCGTAAGTGGCTGTTTTCGATCTACGCGTTTCTCCGGTTTAACACGAGTCTCAGGCAGTTACAGTGCGAAATCGATGTCACCTATAAAACGATCCACAGGCGTGTCGAGCGCTTCACCGAAGCGCTCGACGCGCCGTCACTCGATCTCGCCGGACCTGTCGAAATTGATGAGTTCTACGTCTCTGCCGGCCTAAAAGGCCGCGAGCGCGACCGCTGGTCGCGCTCTCGCGGCCTCTCCAGACGTGGACGCGGGACATATGAACAGGACAAACCACCTGTTTTCGTTCTCGCAGATCGCGGCACCGAGCAACGCTACGTCGTGCCAGAGAAATCCGCAACCGAATCGACGATCCGGCTCCTGCTGGCTGGCCGCCAGCAGGAGCCCCTCACCGTCTATACCGACGGATTTTGCGCTTACGATCCACTTGAGGGAGATGAGGAATTCAACCGTGAATACGTCGTTCACGGAGATGGTGAATACGCCGATGACGCAGTCCACGTGAACACGTGCGAGAGCCACGCGTCGCTGGCGCGACGGTGGCTCTCGCCGCATCGAGGTATCTCAAAAGATCGCCTCACACAGTATTTCCGAGCGTTCCAGCTCAGACAAAAACTCTACCGCAAACCTGGACGAGAAGCGCTCAAACACGCCATCAAAGCCACTCTCTGAAATCAACAATGTGCTACACAAGAGCGCATTCCGTAATCCCTCTTCGAGCCGGTGGAAGTCGGACGATTCGATGTAGTAATAGAAGGTTCTAGATGTTGGGTCAGTTCCCGCCTCTGAAACCGACATCACTTTCGAACTTTGGTCGTACATGACTGACTTCGTACACACTATGTCGGGATGCTCGACCCGTATGTCGGCTTTAATATCGGTCACTGGTTTTAATTTGGCATTTTATTGTCTAGCTGCGAACCTATTTTCCGATACGTGACGGTAACTTATGTTACTGTGCTGGCGGCCTGGATTGTAACAGTGTTAGTGTGGTTCGACAAGTAAGGTGGGTATTTCCGCTGTCGTCTCGGGGAAGCGGCCGAACAGGTCCTGGCATTCCTAACGATGATGTTGACCGATTTTGATATGTCGGGGATATAATAATTAGTCTTATATAAGTGCGGTTTTTTGAAGTCAGTGGTCACGTTCGGAAGGACCAGAACCGCACAAAATTTTCGCGACCCCATATAAAGGTGTTATACGGATAACCTACAGAAGAATACAATTAGAGTGTTACTTTGTCGTATAATGGCTGTAGGAGATCTAGTGCTGACAGGGCTGATGGCTGTCCTCCTCGTCGGCATCACCGCAGCACTCACGCGTATCGAGAACTGGCGGTCGTATACGCCACTGGCCGGCGGTGGAACAGCGACCGGTAAAGACGCCGTCGTCCGCAACCGCGAGAAACCCACTGGGCTAATTCGCTGGCTGACGACCGTCGATCACAAAGACATCGGACTGCTGTACGGGCTGTACGCCATCATCGCCCTCGCGGTCGGAGGTATCATGGCGATGCTCATCCGCATCCAGCTCATCGTTCCGGGGGGAGCGATTCTTGGACCGAGCGCGTACAATTCTATACTTACTAGTCACGGCATCACGATGCTGTTCCTCTTCGGGACGCCGATCATCGCGGCCTTCGCGAACTACTTCATCCCGCTGCTGATCGGGGCCGACGACATGGCGTTCCCGCGGATCAACGCCATCGCCTTCTGGTTGCTACCGCCGGCGGCCCTGCTCATCTGGGCCGGCTTCTTCCTCGCACCGGTCACCGAGAACATGATCGAGCCGGCCCAGACCGCCTGGACGATGTACACGCCGCTGTCGGTCGAGCAGGCCAACCCCGGCGTCGACCTGATGTTGCTGGGGCTGCATCTCTCCGGAGTCGCGACGACGTTGGGAGCCATCAACTTCATTGTGACTGTCTTTACCGAGCGCGGCGAGGACGTCAACTGGGCAAACCTCGATATGTTCTCGTGGACTGTTCTCACCCAGTCGGCGCTCATCCTCTTTTCATTTCCGTTGCTGGGCAGCGCTCTCGTGATGTTGCTCATGGACCGCAACCTCTCGACGACGTTCTTCGCTGTCGAGGGCGGTGGTCCGCTGTTGTGGCAACACCTGTTCTGGTTCTTCGGCCACCCCGAGGTGTATATTCTGGTGCTCCCGCCGATGGGACTGGTGAGTCTTATCCTACCGAAGTTCGCTGGTCGAAAGCTGTTCGGGTTCAAGTTCGTCGTCTACTCGACGCTGGCTATCGGCGTCCTCTCCTTTGGCGTGTGGGCCCATCACATGTTCTCGACCGGAATGGACCCACGCTTGCGGGCCTCGTTTATGGCCGTCTCGATTGCGATATCCATCCCGAGCGCAGTGAAAACGTTCAACTGGATTACGACGATGTGGAACGGCCGCCTGCGACTGGCCACGCCAATGCTGTTCTGTATCGGCTTCGTCTCGAACTTCATCATCGGCGGTGTCACCGGTGTCTTCCTCGCCTCGGTACCCATCGATCTCATTCTGCACGACACCTACTATGTGGTCGGCCACTTCCACTATGTTCTAATGGGGGCACTCGCTTTCGGTATATTTGCGGGCATCTATTACTGGTTTCCCATCTTTACCGGCCGAATGTACCAGCGGACGCTCGGGAAAGCCCACTTCTGGCTCTCGATGGTTGGGACTAACCTCACGTTCTTCGCGATGCTGGCACTCGGTTATCTGGGTATGCCCCGCCGGTATGCGACCTACCAGCTTGACGGCGCAATCGCGCCGCTGGCACAGATCTCGACGTTCCACCAACTGGCCACTGTCGGCGCGTTCATTCTACTAGTCGGCCAGCTTATATTCGTCTGGAACCTTCTCCAGTCCTGGTTGGAGGGGCCAAAAGTCGAGGACGGCGACCCGTGGGACCTCGAACGCGACGGGATGCTCAACAAGGAGTGGACCTGGTTCGACCGCAAGCTGGAGACGGCCATCACCGACGGCGGCGAGGACGAGGAGAAGTCCGCGTTGACCGACGGGGGTGAGCCAAAGGACGACTAACGCTGTTAAAATTGATGACTATGCTCATTTTGGTAATATCCGCTCACGCAGAAGTTGAGACCGGTTGTCTCAATGCATAGACGACACAGCGTGTCTGAGTACTGGCCATCCCTCCTATTGAGACATCACGAGCTCGAACCGCGCCCCGCCCTCAGACCCGTCTGTCACAGACACCGTCCACCCGTGAGCCTCTACGATCCGCTTCACGATGGTTAGTCCGAATCCGGTGCCGCCACTCGTCGAAGAGTGGCCCGGTTCGAAAATCTCGTCGCGCCGATCCGCGGGAATCCCAGACCCATCGTCTTCGACGTAGATGGCGTCTTCATCGACACGTCCGACGCGAACGGTCACGTCCGTGCCACCGTGTTCGATAGCGTTTCGGAACAGATTTTCGAACACGTGCCGCAACCGGTCGCGATCGCCCTGGAACGTCATCTCATCAGCTATCTCCAGGCTCGCCGCTTCTGTGTCTACCGTTCCCCAACACTTCCCGACGAGATCGGTCAAACTGACTGACTCCGTTTCATCTATCGTCTCGCCCTGCCGAGCGAGCGTCAACGTGTCCGTGATGATCGCCTCCATCCGGTCGAGCGATCGTAGGAGTGGATCGAGGTGTTTGCTCTCCGTTCGTTCATCAAGGATCGTTGCGCGGCCCTGTGCGACGTTGAGCGGATTGCGCAGGTCGTGGGAGATGACGCTCGCAAACTCGTCGAGACGCTCCTTTTGCCGGCGAAGCTGTCGTTCCCGTTCGACGCGGTCGGTGACGTTTCGGGTAATTCCCACAAGACGGGTTACGTCGCCGTCAGTGCATACCGGCGCTAGATTCGTCTGCCAGATGCGTGCCTCCTCATCGATTTCTAACTCTTCCTGATACGAGATCGGCTCACGAGCTTTGACACACCGGTGATAGTTCGCTTCGAGTTCCGCTCCCTCTTGCTCACCGAATACATCACGAGGCGTTTCTCCCCGGACCTCTTCGGTCGTAAGGCCGGTCTGTCGCTCGTATGCCGGGCTGAGTCGGTCGAATTCGAACGTAACGTCGTCGTCTGAAGCGTCGACATCGACGAAGAAAATCGCGTCCTCTGCATTGTTGAGGAGAGCCTCGTACTCTCCAGCCAGTTCGCGGAGTTCGCGTTCCTGTTCTTTCCGCTCAGTAATCTCCCGGCTGTTGAGTAGGATACCACCAATGATATCGTCTTCGAGTCGATTTCGCAGCGTGGCCTCGATCCAGCACCACGACCCCTCGGCATGTTTGAACCGGACTTCAACGGTCTGGGGGTCGTCCGGCGCCTCCAGAACGGCTTCGACCGCCTCGGCGTTTTTCTCTCGGTCGTCGGGATGGACGTATTCGTATCCGGTGTTTCCGACTAATTCCTCGGGATCGTAGCCGAGCACTCGACTGACGGCGGGACTCACGTACGTCATCGTTCCGTCTGCGTCGACAATCGTGGCGATGTCCTGCAACTCTTCGACGAGTCTCCGATACCGATCCGTCTGATTCTCACTCCGTGTGTCCGAAGTCTCAGTGTCTTCCATTGGTCAGTGGTTTTCGGCGGGCGTTGCTCGAACGGACGAGTCGGTGGACACCCGGGGGAGGCTCAATACGACTGCTGTCCCACGGGGTGAGTTGTCCACGAAGGTGACTTCGCCACCGTACAGCGAGACAGTCCAGTAGACTATCCAGAGCCCGAGTCCGGTGCCATGCCGGAGCGGCGTTTCCTCGCCCTGTTCGATCGTTTCCAGCTCTTTGGCTGGAATCCCCGGCCCGTTATCCGCAATTTCGATGTCGATCCACTCCGCAGACTGCTTTTCCTTGGATGGTCTGGTGGTGACCGTCACCTCGGGTTCGGGTTGGTCGTTGTGGACGACTGCGTTGTCCAGTAGTTCCTTCACTGCCAGCTCCAACCGGCTATCTGCTCGAACGTAGAGTGGGTCAGAATTATCGAGATCGAATGAAGCGGTCGAATACTCTTCAGAAAAGGTGCTGACGATGTCGCTAACTAACGCCGTCACATCGGTAGCAGTCTCAGCTGCGAATTCGTTTTCGAACAATGAGCGCACAGTTCCGGCTTTGTCACTCAGCGACTCCAGGGCATCCGCTCGTCGTTCGATCGTCCGCACGTGCGCCTGCGATTCATCATCGCCCAGCGATTCGCGGAGTAGTTGGGCTCGGCCCTGAATCACGTTCATTCCGTTCTTGAGATTGTGGCGCAAGACGCGATTGAGAACGTCGAGTTGCTGTTTGCGCAGTCGACGGTTCGTCACGTCGGATTCGATCGTGACGAAGTGCGTGATCTCCCCGTCGTCGTTCGCCATGGGCGAGATCGTCTGGGCGACGTGGTACAGCTCCCCGCTTTTGCGCTGATTTATGAGGTTTGCATTCCACTGCTCTCCCGAAAGGATCGTCTGCCACATTCGATCGTAGAACTCCTCGTCCTGTTTACCCGACTTGATGATGCGGGGGGTTCGACCGACGGCTTCCTCACGAGTATAGCCGGATCGGGATTCGAATTTCGGATTCACGTACTCGATAGTTCCTTCGCTGTCAGTGATGAAGACAGCATGTCCTGCGTTCTCGACGGCTTTTTTGAACAGCTGTAAGTCCATCTCGCGCTCTTTGCGCTCGGAAACGTTCTCCTGGAACCCGACGTAATTCTCGACGGTTCCGGCGTCGTCTCTCACCGGCGCGATACTGACGCGGCTCCAGAACTGACTGCCGTCCTTTCGGTAGTTCCGGAGTTCCACGGACACCGGCTCGTCTTTCTCGATTGCCGTGCGCATTTCGGCGACTGGTTCGTCTCGGGTCGCCTCACCCTGGAGAAACCGACAGTTGCGCCCCAACGCTTCAGACTCGGAATACCCAGTCAACGCTTCGAATCCCTCGTTTACGTAGATCATCGGGTTGTCCTCTCGGTCGGGATCGGTGATGGTGATCCCGACGGGCGCCTCGTCCATCGCCTGGGACTTCAATTCGAGTTCTCGTGCGTACGCTTTCCGGTCTGTCACGTCGCGTGCGGAGAGGATTACCGATGACTGGTCGGAATCCTCGAGCGTCGCAGCCGACACCTCCAACTGTCGCGTTTCTCCCTCCTTCGTCCGACACGTGAGGTCGTCGGTCGATCCCTGCCCCGCCTCCTGTACCTGCTGGAGAAAGGACCGAAACCGCTCTCGATCATCGGCGTGGATTATCTCCATCGGCGAGACAGTGAGCAATTCGTCACACGAGTATCCCACGAGGTCACACGCTGCGGGATTACACTCGGTGATCTCGTCGCCAGCGGGAGCAACAACGAAGATCGCGTCGTTCGTCGACTCGAACAGCCGCTGAAATCGACTCTGTACGTCCGCGTAGCGCTCTGACAACTCCACCGACTGCTCGCGCCGGGCCAACAAATTCCCTACCCGACGAAACAGGGTCGTCCGGTCGACCGGTGCTGACACCACTTCGTCAATGAGCGGTGGCCCGTCGCCGTTCTGCTCGGACGGCAGCGGGACAGTTCCTCTCGACCCGTCCTGCTGAATCAACAATACGGGAGTGAAGGTCGGATGGGTCTCTTTTTTGTGCTCTCGTAAGGCGTCGCGGTACGTCGGCACCATCTGTTCACCAGCGAGATAACAATCGGCGGGCTGGAGGGTGTCATCGGCGATGACGTCGTACCGCTCATCGAGAAATTCTTCGAGGGCTTGCCGGTCGTTATCGCCGTGTATCAGGAGTTGGATGGTGTGTTTCCCACTCGTTTCGCGACTCGACCGCCCAGTCATGATTGGTCCGTTGTCTGGTGGGTCTCGTCTGGAACGGGATGTGTTGAACTACCCTGCATGATGCCCCGAACGTTATCGAACGATCCCTCGATGACCAGTCCCTCGCCAGACACGATTGAAAATCGGTGGAATCGACTGTCGAAATCCCCGAGTCGCTTTTTTATGACGCCGATCGCTCGGTCTAGCTCGCCGTCGACTTCTACGTAGGAGAGAAACACGATGTTGTCTGCGATGTAGCTGGTGTTCGTACTGGTAGCCTCCGGGATGCCGGTGAGGCGATCTGCTTCGTCTGTAATGATAACTGCAATCCCGCGGTTCTTGAGTACTCGAGTGAGGCCGTGAAGTCGGCGAACGAGCCGCTGATCGTCACCTTGGAGGGAGATCTTGTAGCCCGAGAGCCCGTCGATAAACACCGCGTCCGGCGCGTGTTCGTCGACTTGGACAAGGACGTGCTGATCGAACTCCTCAGCGGAACGCACAAGCGGTTCGGTCTCTGTCAACTGCATCGATCCTTGCGCCCGCATCTCCGAGATAGGGAGTCCGAGGGTTTCCGAGCGATGGACGAACTGGTCGATAGACTCCTCGAACAGGTATCCGAGTGCTGTCCCACCGTTTTCAACGATGCCCGAGAGTATCTGTGCACCGGTGGTCGATTTTCCGATCCCGGTCGGACCGCTGATGAACGAGACGGTCCCGCGTTCGATTCCGCCACCGAGGAGTCCGTCGAGAGCTTCGTGACCTGTTGTGATGAGTTCCGGGTCGAACGTCCGGTTGTCGTGTTTCGGGATGGTTTGTGGGTAGACTTCGATCCCGTGCTCGCGGATTTCGAGTCCGTGGGTGCCGTCGACCTGTCCGAGACCGCGGTGTTTCGGGACCGCGATCCGGCGTTCGTGTTCGTCGAGGTACAGGTTGATGACCCCGTCACTGAGCGACTCGAAATCGTCGTGCGTGGTTTCGAGAGTACTTTGCCCGTTGAGTGTTCGCGTTGCGACCGTCGTCACCTGCCGGTCCCGAAGAAACCGGATGAGCGATTGCAACCGCTTGCGGTACTGGTATTCGTCTCGTTCCACGTACTGCAGCTGTGTGATCGGATCGATGAGAATCCGGGCCGGGTCGACGTCCTCGATTACCTGTTTGATATCTTGTGTGAACCGCTCGGATTCGATTTCGGTCGCCTCAACCAGGTTGTACGACTGGTCCTCGGCGAAAAAGTCTGTCCCGGGCCCGATGTCGAGAAATTCGGCATCTCGAATGTCGACATCTAGCCGGGCCGCGTTGACGAGGATGTCGCGTCTGGACTCTTCGCCGTGGATATACACGACTGTCTCGTCAGCATCGAGTCCCGCTCGCAAGAAGTGTTGGCCGAGCAGCGACTTCCCCGTTCCCGAGGTTCCCTGGACGAGGTATGTACGGCCTCGGATGTACCCTCCGTTGAGTAATTCGTCCAATTCGGGGATACCCGACGCCACCAGATCGATTTCCTCGGTCGGCGTGTCACGGGAGCCGTCAGACATCGTCTCTCATATGATCACAATGGGCTTGAAGGACATAAGCCGGCGGTCTAGATAACGCGATTCGGTGGAGCGGGGAATCTGAGCGATGACGCGGCTCACTCCGTCGTTTCGACGCCAGTGATCTCGAAGCGTGCGCCGCCCGTCTCGCTGTCAGTCGCGCGGATTTCCCAGCCGTGTGCCTCCACAATTTCTTTGACGATCGCGAGACCGAATCCAGTGCCATCATCAGCGGTCGAATAGCCGGCCTCGAAAATATCTTCGCGTTCTCCGTCGGGGATCCCCGCTCCATCGTCCGCGACGTAGAACCCGTCAGCTATCTCCCCGACGGTCACCGTTACCTCACCGCCTCCGTGGTTGACGGCGTTCCTGAAGAGATTCTCGAACAACTGCTGAAGTCGGCTCCGGTCAGTCGATATCGTCTGGTCTGTTTCGACAGCGAGCCTTGCGTCCGCACTCGGCGTCGTCTGCCAACACTCCTCGGCCAGTTCCGACAGGGTGACCGGTTCCGTAGTTCCGATTGCCTTCCCACTCCGAGCCAGTGCCAACAGATCTTCCACGAGTACCTCACACCGGTCGACCGAGTCACCGACGGTATCGAGGTGCTCGCTGTCACACTCTCGCTGGGCCAATTCCGTGTGCCCCAGGGCGACGTTCAGCGGGTTTCGCAGATCGTGACTGACGACGCTTACGAACTCTTGGAGACGGGCGTTTTGCCGTTCGAGTTTCTGTGCACGCTCTTTGCGCTCTGAGATATCTCGGAGTGTCCCGACTGACCCGTCGAACTCGTTACCTTCGTAAGGAAGGACACCCATGTGATCCTCACAGACGATCGGGTCGCCGTCACAGGGATGGATTGTCACTTCGAATTTTACCGTCTCTGGGCCGTCACTCGACAGCAACCAACCCAAGTGGTGTTCCGCCCGTTCGACGGCATCCTCGTCCTTGATGAGTGACGGCGTGCTTCCGAGAATGGTTTCCCGGTCGTAGCCGACCAACTCGATGAGTTCGTCGCTGACATATGTGAATCGCCCCTCCTCGTCGAGCACGTACACGGCGTCGGTCAACGCCTCGATGATCGTCTCGTGCTTTTCGAGTTCCTGCCGACGCTCCTTGCGGTCGGTGATATCGTGACCAGACCCACGGAGTTTCGTTACCTTGCCACCGGATTCTACGACCGGCGTGATCGTCATGTCGATGAGACGCTCGTCGCCGTCCCCTGGCTGAAGTCGCCACCTGTTGTGTAGTTCCTCGCCTGTCTCGAAGGCCCTTTTCAGCGTTTGCTGAATGTCTTCGCGATCTTCTGGGTGGAACAGTGCTATCGCCTCCTCCAGAGTGATCTCGGCCTGGTCAGGACGACCGATGATTCGCCGGGAGCCAGCTGTCAGCAGTACAGTCCCACTCTCTCTGTCCAGTTCCCACCCATCGGTGTCGCCGGCGAACTCCGTCAGCCGCGCCAGTTTTCGCTGTCTGTCGACCCGCTGTGTCTCACGTTGTGCCCGGACGCCATTGCGGATCCGGTTGGCTAAGAGTTCGTACCGCTCGGTGCTGGAGCCCTTCTGGAGATAGTCGGTGACGCCGGCAGAGATAGCGTCGCTGGCGATGGCCTCGCTGCCCTTGCTGGTAAACAGGATGAACGGCAGGTCTGGATACCGCTCTCGGACAGCCTGTAAGAACTCGAGTCCGTTCATGCCGGGCACATTATAATCCGAAACGATACAATCGGGCCGGCGGTCGTCTATTCGCTCTAACGCCTTATCCACGGTAGTCACTGTCTCGACAGTGAACTGGTCGTCTTCTCGCTCGAGAAACGTCGCGGTGAGACCAGCGAAATCAGGTTCGTCGTCGACGTGAAGCACCTCGATCATCTCTACCATCTCAGTCAGGGCCCTTGCCTTGCTCATGTTTCAGCCGAGATGGTTTCCGGATCGATCCAGACGATGTGTCTATCCTCCCGGGCGACGAGGCCGTTGATCATCTCCTCACCGACTGCTTCGACAGAGTCGGGGTCGATCGTCAGGATCCGGCGCACGTCCGTTACCGCCCAGCCGGAACGCCCGCCCGTCGTCATTTCGGTATCGAAGACGATCATCCTGTCCTGGCTGATCCCGTTGTCTTTGTGTCCGTCTTGCAAGAGTCTGGCACTCGGATCGATGACTCTCGTCGTCTCGCCTCGGAGATCGATCGCCCCTTCGACGTGCGGGGGCGAATCCGGGATCGAAGTCACGTCTTTTTTCGAGCGGCTCACGACCTCGGTGACGTATTCGATGTTGATGCAGTACTGTTCCTCCCCGAGCGTGAACTCAAGGACCTGGTATGAGCCCATGAGTTCACATCTCTCCATCGTGATCTGGCGTCCGACCCTCTGTATCAGATGTGTGGTGCCCGCCGTCGGCCGCAGCCGGCGATCCCGGTGACGCCTCGATACCGGGACCGGCGCCTGATCCGGTGTCAAAATCCGACACCTGGTCGTGCAGGTCTTCGGCGAGACCGGACAGTTGCTGGATGTTCTCGGAGGCTTCGGACAGGGAAGCGGTCTGTTCTTCCGTCGCGGCAGAGACGTTGCTCGCCTCGGCTGCGGTCTGCTGACTGACGCTAGAGACTTCGTCGACCATCGAAACCACTTCCTCCGACGAAGCCGCCTGGTCGTCGGTGGCGTCGCTGATTTCCCGGATGCCGCTTTCGGCCTCTTGCACGGCGTTGGCGATCTCGTCGAACATCTCGATGGCGTCCTCAATCGTGTCCGACCCGCGTTGCACCTGGTCGCTCATCTGCTGCATCCCCTCGACGGTATCCTCCGTCGTCGCCTGGACTTCTTCGATGCGCTGTTCGATGTCGGAAGTGGCTTCGGCAGCCTCCTCTGCCAGGGATTTGATTTCATTTGCCACGACACCGAATCCTTCACCCGCCTCGCCGGCACGAGCGGCTTCGATCGAGG
The DNA here is from genome assembly GCF_035666295.1 of Haloarcula montana. Taxonomy (NCBI): domain Archaea; kingdom Methanobacteriati; phylum Methanobacteriota; class Halobacteria; order Halobacteriales; family Haloarculaceae; genus Haloarcula; species Haloarcula montana. The sequence continues at coordinate 268,530 of NZ_CP142029.1, read as the reverse complement.
CGTTCAACGCGAGCATGTTGGTCTGTTCGGCGATCTCAGTGATCATCTCGACCACTTCGCCGATCTGGTCCATCTTCTCGTCGAGCGTTTGGACCTGCGTGGCTGCCTCGTCGGCCCGAGTTTCGATGGACTGGATCTCCTCGGTCGCCTCCGAGGCGTACTGCCGGCCCGTCTCGCCACGCTCGACGGCCGTACTGGCAGTCGAAGTCACTTCTTCGGCTGAGGAGGCGATTTCCTCAACGGTCGCCGACATATCGTTCATCTCGCCGGCCACCTCTTGGAGGTTCTCATTTTGCGTGTCCGCACCGCGTGAGATCTCTTCGACGGACTCCGCGACCTGTTCACTGGCCTGTTCGATCTCCTCTGAACTACCCGCTACTTCCTCACTCGAAGTCGCGACGTCGTCTGCGATGGCCTGAACACGTTCGACGCTTCTGTTCAGTTGTCCGATTCCGTCCTCAAGGTCACCCAGTGCAGTTCCAAACGCTCCCGGGTAGTCCGTGTCGATATCTTGGGCGAGCCGTCCGTTTCTCAACCCCTGACTCGTGGTGGCGATTTCCTCGAAGCTCCCCGAGAGCGCCTCCATACCGTCGTCGAAGGCGATGAGTATCTCCCCGTAGTTGCCGGCGCGGTCGGTGTCGATGTCTTGGTCGAGATTACCGTTTTTCAGGTTCTGGCCGGCGGTACGGATCTCTTCGAAACTCCCGACCATTTCGGTAGCACCGTCGTCAAGGTTGGTCATGATGTCGCCGTAGGTGCCGGGGAAGTCGGTCCGGCGGTCCCGGGTCTCGAGGGCGTCGTCACCGGTTGTGAGGTTAGTGCTGAAGGTGTTGACTTCGTCGAAGACACTGCGAAGATTGGACTGCATTTGCTGGAATGCATCGCTCATGCGGCCGAGTTCGTCGTCTTCGAAGTGGTCGTCAACTTCGGCGGTGAGGTCGCCCTCACTCATGGCCTGTGAGGCCTCCGAGAGCTGTTTGATGGGGCTGGTGATGCGTTTGGCGACGAAGAGGCCGATGACGATGGCCGCGACGAACGCCCCGACAGTCAGTCCGAGAAGCACTAACTGTACTGTGGCTGTGGTGCTGTCTGCCGACGCGACTGCTGCTTCTTTGTCTTCGACAGCGAGCTCTTCGAGCGTGTGTGAGTCCTCGCGCATGTCTGTCAGTATCGGGTCCAGTTCTGCCATTTGCTGTCTGGCACGCTCCGTCTCACCGGCCTCGGCCGCATCGAACACCTCCTGGGCGACGGCCGTGTACTCCTGGTGTCTGGACTGCAAATCGACGAAGGCCTGTTGTTCTTCCTCGCTCAGGTCGCTTCCATCCAGCTGCTGTGCCCACTCTTCGAAGTGGGAATTGGCCTCCTCAAAGTCGGCTCTGGCACCGTCCTCGCCGATCATGGCTGCCTGGACTGCCACCTGTTGTTCTTCGACAGCGACCAACATCTCCATGGACGCGTCGATCTTGTCGGCGTCCTCAGAGATGACGTGGGCCTCGGCATCGACGGCCCCCACGGCCTGGTACCCGACCAATCCAGTCACACCGACTAGCAACGCCACGAGCACGAACGCCAGAATGAGTTTCGGTCGCAAGTCGAACCGGTCGATTTTCACCTTCTCTAGCATGCGATATCCTCCCACGACCAACCCGATAGTTGGGGGCTCTAGATAACAGGATGAGTATCACGGCTGAGAACCGACAACTATCTCGCTCGCCAACTTCTCCGTTCGAAGCGATTCCAGGGATCGAATCAGCCAATACCTTCCGAACCGCGCTCTTGAGAGTATCCCGTTACCTAGAGGAGGAACTTATGACCACCTTCAGTCAACGCTCATCCATGTCCGGTTCACCGGAGTATGGCCGAGCGGATTTTGGACGCGGCGGTCTCAACGAGCAGTTGGATGCAGACTCGCTAGTCGACGAAATTGGCTTGGATAGAGCCGAAATCCAGTGGCGGAAGGATTTCATCGGCTTCACCGACGACGATGTCCGCCGCCTTCGAACGTATCGAGATGACTTCGCGGACAACGCTGACCAGGTGGCCGAGGACTTCTACGACAACCTGACCGACCACGAAGAGACAGTCGAGGTCATCGAGCGGTCACCCAAGAACGTCGAGCAACTCAAGCGCACGCAGTCGGCGTATCTTGTGACGCTTACAGAGGGAGAGTACGGCACGGAATACTTCCGAGACCGGGCCTGTATCGGCAAACTTCACGATATGCTGGATATGCCGATGAAGCACTACCTCGGCCAGTACGGCGTCTACTACGACCTCATCCTCCCGCTGGTTGGCGACCGACTCGTCGAATCACTCACCGACCGCCTGACAGACGCTGTCGCAGACGGTGGGGTCGAAACCGCTTCTGACGAGGGAGAGGGCGAACTGGATCCGAGTTCCGGTTTCTCGCGTCCCGCGATCGAAACCGCGGTCCGAGAGGAGGTCGACGACGCCGTACAGGATATTCTCGCTATCCTCCGGATAGTCGATCTCGATATGCAGGTCGTCACCGACACCTACATCCACTCCTACAGCCAGCAACTCGAAGAAGAGATCGAGCGCAACAGGCAACTGATGACCGATGTCGAGGAAGAAGTGAAACAGCCGGTGAGTGACATCCAAACGAGCGCCGAGGACGTCGCCGAGAGTTCCACTGCAATCAGCGACGCGGCGACCCAACAGTCCGAACGGGTAGAAGAAATCTCTTCCGAGGTAGCGAACCTCTCGGCGACAGTTGAGGAGGTCGCTTCGACAGCCGATCAGGTCGAGAGTGCGAGCGAACGCGCGGAAACCCTCGCGGAAGACGGCAAGGAAGCTGCCGATACTGCTGCTGGGGTCATGGACGACATCGACGAGGCGGTAAACGACGTCGCGGACGATGTCATCTCACTACAGGATCGCGTCCAGCAGATAGACGAGTTCGTCGACGCGATCGACGACATCGCCGAACAGACCAATATGCTCGCACTAAACGCGTCGATCGAAGCCGCTCGTGCCGGCGAGGCGGGCGAAGGATTTGGCGTCGTCGCAGACGAGATCAAAGCACTCGCCGAGGAGTCACAAACTCACGCCAGTGATATCGAGACGATGGTTAACGGCATCCAGACCGATACCGAGGAGACGACAGCGAATCTCGCTGAGACGACCGAGTATGTTGATGAAGGTATCGAACGGGTGCAGGATGCCATGGATAGCTTGACTGAAATCGTCGAGGCTGTCACCGAAACAGCGAACGGAATCAGCGAAGTCGCAGACGCGACCGACGACCAGGCGGCTGCCGCCGAAGAGATCGCGTCGATGGTCGATGACATGGTCGACAGGACCGACCGCGTCGCAGAGGAAATCGAAAGTCTAGCTGCGGCGAACGAGGAACAGGCTGCGATGGTTTCCCAAGTGGAAGAGTCAGTGACGCGTCTGTCTGGCGAACGCTCTGCGACGGATGGAGGTCGGGACACCGTCACTACGACTGACCCCAACGAGGTGTCGATTCCGGAAGACCTTCCCGACGACATGCCGGACTTCGTGATTGAGATACTCTCGGACGCGCAACTTCGAGAGGTGGCTATCGGGAACCTTGATCCGACAAACCTGCTGTGACGTGCAGTTCTGGCGGAAACAGGAACTCACAGACAGCGACGAGAGACAGCAGCAGACGCTGGTGGTGGACACAAACGAGGAATACTGAATGGATACAGGCGCAGCTACATTGACTGACCTGCGGGATAGTATCGAGTTTATCAGACGCCACGAGAAGGAACTCCGTCTGTTCAACGTCGACCCGGCTGATGCGTTACATGAGAACCTCAGGACGTATTTCAAGACACTGAACGTGCGGATCACCGCCGAACGAACGGCGTCGGGGTCTCCCGAAGACGTCGCAGTCCTGAGCAACGCGACCGAAGTGCTCGCCGTCGTCAAGGCCGCAACTCTCAGGGAGTTACTCGAAGACGTTCCCACGGGGGATGGGGAACTCGGCATTGCCGACGCCGAATACGAGGGGATCCTCCGTTATCTCAAGGAGACTACCTTCACATCCTACGACACCGAACAATTGCTATACGCGTCCCGGGAGATTGAAGACCGTGCCCGTCGGATCGGCCAGGGTTCGATTCACGCGGGCTTCCAGCAGTGCTCGGTCATGGCAGAACAGCAACCTGTCTACTCCGACCTCGCTCGTCGGGGTGTCTCGGTGCACGCCTACGGCGTCCCCGACGTCATGCCACCGGAGCTCGGTTCTGCTCACGTTCATCCCATCCCGACAGACGAGATCGCCGAAACGTGGTTCGTCGTCTTTGACGGAGGTGGCGATGATACGCAGAAGAGTGCTCTACTCGCCCACCAACGCGACGAGAACGCGTTTTACGGGCTTTGGACATACGACCCGGGATTCGTCAATCACATCCTCGGATATTTGAATCGGACGTACGACTCCCCGTCCGACGACGTGCTGTCCGGTCTCTGACGCTCATAAATCGAGAGTTCATACCAAAATCGGGCATCCCAATACAGAAACTGACAAACACTCGGTTGGAGGTGCTATCGGACCGTTCTAAAAATATGAGATCAGTAGAATGTTATTTATATCTGGGTAAAGGATAATAATGGAGAATGGCAGAACAGAACCGGCAAAGAAGAGATGAGGAAGGGAACAAGTCGAACCACGCCGAATCTGTCGAGGCCGGTTCTGTTTCGTGGCGTGATACCTTCGTGTCCGAAGACCCCACACAGGAGAGAGCCGGCACAGCAGACGATTCCTACGGACTTGGAGAGTCGGCCAGGCGAGAACTGCGAGCGCGGACGAACGCACTGAGGGCGCTCACACGGGCGAGTGACCTCTTTGTCGGTTTGTCCGCCTCTGTTGACGAGAGTGTCCGCGCGCTCGTCACCGAGCTTCCACAGTGGTTCCAGAAACCTGAAACGGTCGAGGTCAGAATGCGAGTCGGTGATGACTTGTTCAAAACCGACGGCTTCCAGCGGACCGGTGATCCTCTGACGGCGGAGGCCCGCACACACACTGGCACGGCTGTCTCGATGACGGTCGTGTGCACGGATCAGCGACCCGACACCGGAGAGCGGGAGTGGCTCCCAACAGAACGAGAACTGGTCGAGGGGCTCGTTTCACTCGTCAAAGAGGGCATCGATCGATGGGAGATAGACAGTCTGAAGCGCGTGTCCGATGGTGTTGCCGTACTCGACAGCGACCTCACCTACACATACGTGAACCAGCAGGCTGCTCAGTTTCTCAGTCAAGATAACGAGGAACTGCGTGGCGAGTACGTCTGGGACGTTTTTCCCGAAGCGGCAGACACCATCGCCGAAGAGAAAATCCAGACGACTCTCGACACGCAGTCGCCGACGTCCTTCGAGCGATATAACGCCGAAAGAGAGCAGTGGGTCGAAGCCAGAATCCACCCGAGCGACGGCGGTGTCATCATCGCATTCACCGAGATCACCGACTCGAAGGTAGCCGAACGGGAACTGGATCACGTTCTGGAAACGACCCCTGTCGGAATCGTACTCCTCGACGCAGAGGGGGATATCACTCGCGCGAACTCCCGTGCCGAAGAGTTACTCGGCCTGTATAGACGCAAGATAGGTGGAAAGGGGTACGACCACCCCGACTGGGATATCTGGGACGAGGCGGGCAATCCGATCCCACGCGAGGACCATCCGATCACGCGTGTCTTCGAGACCGGTGAGACTATCACTGGGTTCACCCACGGAATCACGCTCCCGGACGGCTCCGAACGGTGGCTGTCGAGCAACATCGCCCCGATCAAAACTGAGGACGGGTCCATCGAGCAGATCATCGTTGCACTGGAAGATGTCACTCTTACCAAACGCCTCGAACAGCTCATCGAGACGTTCCAGCCAGTCAACGAGATTCTCAACAGCGCAACCGCTGACGAGGAGACCAAACAGGCCATCTGTGAATTGCTGACGGACACGCGGGAATACCAGTACGCACGGATCAGTGAGCGCACCCCGGGCACAGCACCAACCGAATCGAATCTTCAGGAGGGGTCGGGGGTTGTCGCTGCCAACGATTCGGCGCCCCTCCCGATACAATCACAGACAGAGGTTGCTCCGGCAGAGGTCGCTGTTGAAACAGGCGATGTACAGGTCGTTACGAGGAGCCAAACTGACTCACGGTTTGACCGGTGGCGAGCATACACACTGGACCATGGGTTCCAGGGCGGAGCTATCGTTCCCCTTCAGCATAGGGGTCGCGTCTACGATCTACTCGTCCTGTATACAGACCGTGGAGAGGCATTCGGGAGCCGCGAGCAGACACTCCTGACAACGCTCGGTAAGAGGATCGGGCAAGTTCTTCACTCACTCGAGACGGAGCGCATTCTCCATGCCGACACAATGGCCGAACTCACCTTCGAGAGCACTGACCCGGCGTCGTTTTTCGTCTCCGCTTCCGAACAGTTGGGTTGTACTATCGAGATCAGGGACACGATTCCGGCCTCGGATGAAATGTTTGTTCACTATGCGTCCGTTCGGGATGCTTCGTTGGATACTTTCAGTGATATCGCGGAGAACGCGGACTGGGCCGCCCAGTTGCGACAGATCCGTCACACCGAGGACCCGCCAGGTGGAGACATCGAAATCGGACTGCGCCGACAATCCCTGGCACAGACACTCGTCACAGAGGGTGCAGTCGTCACGACGGACACGGTAACTGATGGCCGGGCCGAGGTCGTCTGCGAAGTGCCACTCGGTACCGATATTGGTTCGCTCGTGGCGCGTGTCCAGGAGTCGTTCCCGGAAACGACGTTGGTCTCAAAACGTGAATACACTCCCGCTGCGAAGTCGAATGCACACGCAGTCGGTCGGATGCTGGGAGACATCTTCGAAACCGAACTTACGGACCGGCAACAACAGGTCCTGAGAGCTGCGATGTACGGTGGGTACTTCCAATCACCGCGACGAAGTACGGCAACCGAGATTGCCGACGCGCTCTCACTGACCCAATCGACCTTCTCCTATCATCTGCGAAACGCGCAGCAAACACTTTTTGAGCGCCTATTCGACCGATTACAACGACAATGACCAACGTCCTGCTCGAGGTGCAGAATTCCCTGAAGAAGAATACCGGATTCTGGACTGCTGAAAGGAACTTCTAGAAGGGCGCGGTCGGGGGTTCGTCGTCTCCGCCGCTTTCTCCGCTGTCGGTTGTTTCTCCAGGGAATGACGGGCTCTTGCCGCCGTGGCCACTCCCACCACCACCGCCGGTATTAGCGTGAACGGTCTCTATTTCGGCAATCTCGTTCACCATCCGTTTCTTGATGGCCTGGATCGTCATCGGGGAGATACCGCACCCGCTGCACGCACCCCCGAGTTGGATGGACACCTCGCCGCTTTCCCGGTCAAGGTTCTGGATCGCTGCCGATCCCCCATGCATTTCGATTTGTGGGAAGTTCTTCTGTAGGAAAGTCCCGATTTCCTCGCGCAGATCCTCCTCACTTTTCGCTTCGGAACTCATACCCCTCTGTTTCGACTCTGGCCGTATAACTCTGAATCAACATGATTTTTTGGTTTGTTCCAAAGTGACATCATCAGCGGTATAATTGGTGCCCCGACTCTCGAGTGGCCGGGGGGAGGCGATGTAATTCCTGCCAGGTCCGGGCACTGAATCTTTTATTTCTTCCGCCCGTCGATCCAGTGATGACCGAATTCGACCCGGAGAAATTCGAAGACAAATACGTCCATTACTTCGAAGAACTGGAGACAGCATACTCGAATGCGTACCAGCAACTCCACGGACAGGCCGACTCAGAGGTTCTTCGCGCCATCGACCGACAGGTGCTCAACGAGAGTGAACCGGTCTACGAGGGCGATGGACAATTCCGTATCACCTTACCTGACGATATTGAAGAGCGGAAACAGACCTTGCCCGGCGACGAGGAGACCTTTGATGCCCTTCTCACTGAATTCGTCGATCGGATCGAAGATGAATTGCGCCAGATCTTCGGATTTGAAGAGTAAGCGCGGGGCGGGATCCCTTGATCTGGAGGGTGGATCAAAAAATAGTCGCCACGAATACAGCGGTAGTGATATCGTTGCGCTCTCGCCCCCTGAGCTACTGAATTGAATTAGACCTGATCGCTCCGCTCGCGTGTTGCTTCTCCGATGCCAGCATTCGCTGAACAAGCAGGACACGCATACACTACGCCTGACTCATCGCCAAACACTCGTATGAACCGATCCGAAACGTGCTCTCCGCAGGTGCTGCATTCTGGCATGGTGTTATCGATACGGCAGGCCTCCAATCCCGGACCGGGGAGTGTCGTCATCTATGCGATTCAGAATAGGCGCAATGTTGATCAGAGCGTCCGCGCACCCACGATAGTTCGACACGACACCGGTTGGGACAGCGGGTGAACGGTGAACCGACATGTCAGTATCTTCATCGCTCAGTAGAACTCCCGGACAAGGTCCATCGCGTCGTCCGGGGCGCCGTCGGGGATGTCGGCCATGTTCTCGGTGAGTCCTTCGCGCTGTTCCCAGGGGGTGGAGTTCTCGTCTCGGTAAATGATGCCTTGGTACTCCTTGTCGGCGTCGAGGATGGCATCTTTGGCATCGTCGTACTCGGTGGGGTCGTGGTCACTTTCCTGTAGGTCGACGATGGAGTCTCTGAAGTAGTCGTAGGTGTCGACGTCGTTGAACGTCACACACGGTGAATAGACGTTGACGAAGCCGAAGCCGTCGTGTTCGACCGCCTGCTGGACGATCTCGGTGTGGCGCTGTGCGTCCGACGAGAACGACTGGGCAATGAACGTCCCGCCGGCAGCCAGCGCGAGCGCGAGTGGGTTGACCGGCGGCTGTTTGGGACCATCGGGCGTCGTCGACGTCTCGAAGTCCTCACGCGATGTCGGCGAGGCTTGGCCTTTCGTCAGCCCGTAGATGCGGTTATCCATGACGACGTAACTCATGTCGACGTTGCGGCGGACGGCGTGGATGAAGTGGCCCGCACCGATCGAGTACCCGTCACCGTCACCACCGGCGACCATGACCTCCAGGTTTGGGTTTGCTAGCTTCGTCCCGATGCCGACAGGAAGCGCCCGACCGTGGACACCGTGGAGCGCGTAGCTGTGCATGTAGGTGCCAATCTTTCCCGAACAGCCGATACCGGCGACGACGAACGTGTTGTCCGGGTCATTGCCGGTGTTTGCGAGCGCTTTCATCATCCCGTTCATCGTCCCGAAATCACCGCAACCGGGACACCAGGTTGGCTGCTTGTCGGATTTGAAGTCGGTGAATCTGACGTCTGAGCTCATGTTGTTATCCTCTCTGTCTCCCAATCTTGACAGCCGGATTCGCCGGCGTATTGTTTCTCATTCCCGGTCACCAGTCGCTCAAGTGATTGCTTGTCATCACTTCGATTGTTTGGGTGTATTGGGATCTACTCGTTCAATTCCTGCGTCAGCGAGTTCGGTTTCCACTGCCGGAGGAAGCGTTTCGAGTGTCTCGTCTACTTGTGGAGCAACTGATATACCGTCGACTCTCAGTGCCACTAACTTTCCACGGTTGCCCTGTGCGGCGACCTCGAATTCGAACGGGCGATCTCGTTCGTCGAGCGCATACACCCAGACTTTCGAGAGGCCGTTTGCGCTCTCCCAGTGAGCGCTGTTGAGGACGCTGAGACTCCCTGCAGGGGGAACACACGGCGAGCCACACGCCTGGCACTGGCCTGGGTGAGGCGAGGTGCCAACGTACTCGTAGTCGGCCCCGCACCGGTAACACTGTAATGTCAGAATCATCGTCAGCGCTCCTCCTCTCGGGGGTCAGAGCCTCCCAGCACGTCCCGGGTCAACGTCGATGGCGTCGACAGGGCAGACATCGACACAGAGCATACAGTCGATGCACTGGTCCTCATAGGTGGGATCGGCCTTGATTTCGGATTCGGGGTGGTCAGGGGTATCAGTCCACTCGAACACGTCAACGGGGCAGTCCTCCAGACAGGCCCCGTCCGCAATACAGATGTCGAAATCCACGGCGACGTGGGTTCCGTGGATGCCCTGTTTGTCCTCCGTTGGTTCCTCGCCATCTGTCGTCCATACCCGGTGGTCCTCGTGGCGGTCAACTTCCTCGTGGGTGTTCTCGAAATTCGGATCGATAGCCATCGAGATATCCTCTCGCACGTTGTGTAGCGTTCAGCCGCCCTGGTCACTACCCGAGCGAGCCCTCCATCTCGAGTTCGATGAGCCGGTTCATTTCGACCGCGTACTCGATGGGCAGTTCCTCCGTGAGCGGCTCGATGAAGCCAGCGACGATCATCTGCTTCGCGTCGTCGTCGTCGAGACCACGCGACTGCAGGTAGAACACGTCCTCGTCGCCGATCTTGCCGACCGTCGCCTCGTGGGCCACGTCGACCTTCGACTCCTGAATCTCCATGTAGGGCATCGTGTCCGACGTACTCTCGTTGTCGAACATCAGCGCGTCACACTCCACGGAGGTGGAGGCGTTCTCGGCGCCGTCGGCGATGTGGACGAGCCCGCGGTAGTTGGTGCGGCCGCCGTCTTTCGAAATGGACTTGGACTCGATAGTCGACTTCGTGTCGGGCGCGTTGTGGTAGACCTTCGCGCCGGTGTCGATGTTCTGTCCTTCGCCAGCCATGGCGATGGTGATGTGGTTGTCCGTCGCTCCAGGGCCCTTGAGGATGGTCGACGGGTACAACATCGTGGCTTTCGAGCCCATCGACCCCGACACCCACTCCATCGTGGCGTCCTTTTCGGCGATGGCGCGTTTGGTGTTGAGGTTGTAGGTGTTCTTCGACCAGTTCTGCACGGTCGAGTACTGGACGTGAGCGTTCTCCTTGACGAACACCTCGACGCCACCGCTGTGCAGATTGAACGCCGAGTACTTCGGCGCGGAACAGCCCTCGATATAGTGAACTTCGGAGTTCTCCTCGGCGACGATGAGGGTGTGCTCGAACTGACCCATCCCCTCGGAGTTCATCCGGAAGTACGCCTGCACGGGCATGTCGACGTTCGTGTCCTCGGGGACGTAGACGAACGAGCCGCCCGACCAGATCGCGCCGTGGAGCGCCGCGAACTTGTTGTCGCTGGGCGGGACGGCCTTCGTCATGAAGTACTCCTTGACGATGTCTTCATGCTCTTGGACGGCCTTGTCCATGTCACAGAAGATGACGCCCTTGTCCTCCCAGCGCTCCTGCATGTTCTGGTAGACGATCTCGGACTCGTACTGTGCCCCGACCCCGGAGAGGGCGTTCTTCTCGGCTTCCGGGATGCCGAGCTTGTCGAAGGTATCCTGAATCTCCTCGGGGAGGTCTTCCCAGTTCTCGGCGCCGCCGCGCGTCTCGATGTCCGGGCGAATGTACGGGACGATCTCGTCGATGTCGACCTCGCTCAGGTCAGGCTGACCGGGCCAGTCGGTCGGCATCGGCATCTCCTGGAACTGCTTCAGCGCTCGCAGCCGGCGCTGGAGCATCCACTCGGGCTCGTCTTTGTCTTCCGAGATCAGGCGGATGGTCTCCTCGGTGAGCCCTTTCTCAGCCTCGAAGGCCGACTTCTCCTCCTTCTTGAACTCGAAGCGAGCTTCGGTATCAGTGTCCTGAAGATGGTCTTGTTCTGAACTCATGAACTTACGTTGAGACTCTGGGCCCATAAGTTTGATTCATAACTATCTTTGATAGCTATCTGTACGAATAATATCTTAATCTCTGATTCTGAGTACTCAAATTGGTAATTGATTTTTGCGATATAAAAACTTACTATCGCACAGGCTCAAAAGCGGTATATGGTATCATTATCCATCGCTCGTCAGTCCAGGAAGCAGTCTGATAGCCGACCTCCGCTCAGAGTCGGTATACCCAGTTCGTCTGCTACTTTCCGGAGTTGCCGGGTTTGGGATATCCGCTTGTCCCGCCGGCAGCGACGCTCCCGCTCTGTTATCGGGGGGAGCTGAACGTGACTGAGTCATTTACTACGCCAAGGGTTCGCGAAGAAGGCTCTCCCGAGGAACACGGTGAGACGGCCGAAGAAGAGCAGTATGACCTGTCGGCCAGAACGTGTCCGGAGTGCAGTGGACGCATCGTCCACGACGAGGCACAGGCCGAAATCCACTGTCAAGACTGTGGTCGCGTACTCGAATCAGATCAGATTGACCGGGGACCTGAATGGCGCGCGTTTGATTCGCGCGAAAAGAATGACAAGTCACGGGTCGGAGCCCCCCAAACCCAGCAATTACACGATCGTGGCCTGTCGACGGTTATCGACTGGCGAGACGAAGACGCGTATGGGCGGTCGCTCTCGTCTCGTCAGCGAAAGAAAATGCAACGCCTCCGGAAATGGGACGAGCGATTCCGGACAAAGAACAGTCAAGAACGGAATCTAAAGCACGCGCTGGGAGAAATTAACCGGATGGCGTCTGCGCTTGGGTGCCCTGATCCGATCAGGGAAACGACGAGTGTGTTGTACCGGCAGGTGCTGGAAAAGGACATGCTCCGGGGCCGGTCAATCGAGGGAATGGCGACAGCATCCCTCTACGCCGGGTCGCGTCTGGAGAATGCACCCCGGACACTCGACGAAGTTGCTGCTGTGAGTCGTGTCGATAAACTCGAGATCGAGCGTGCCTATCGCTATCTGGCAGATGAGTTGGAGCTAGAAATGGCCCCGACGGATCCTGAAGCATACATTGCTCGGTTTGCTTCCGAGCTGGGGTGTCCGGATGAAACGGAACGTCGAAGTCGGGAACTGATTCAAGCCGCAGTCGAAGCGGGTGTTCACAGTGGGCGAAACCCTGTCGGGATTGCCGCAGCAGCGCTGTATGCGGCTGCCAAACTCACCCATCAGGACGTTATTCAGGACGATCTGGCCGAAATCGCTAACGTGAGTAAGGTCACGATTCGGAACCGGTACACAGAAATTCTCGAAGCGGCAGACGAGGTGTCGAGCAAATGAACAAATCCAATCGGAAAACAGTCCTTTTCTGTTCGTCGTGTGGGCACGAAAGCCCTATTGAAGGCGATTGGAACGTTTATCCTGATAGTGACCAGTACCGGCTCGGATGCCCAGACTGTGGATCTCGACTATTCGCCTTTAGCTAAGGGTGTCATAGAAACAATCACGCACGGGGAGGCTTTTGACCATGGGTCACCCTCTATCGGTATGCCCGAACGAAATGTCCTTGGCGAGGAACTTGCCACCTGTAGCATTGATCCGAGGACTGGCTTCGACCGCGATGGCTGCTGTGAAACGCATCCCAACGACCGAGGTAGACACGAGCTTTGTGCGGTCATGACCGACGAATTCCTATCGTTCAGTAAAGAACAGGGCAACGACCTTGTGACGCCGCGTCCGGAGTTGGAGTTTCCCGGGCTTGACCCCGGTGATCGCTGGTGTCTCTGTCTCGGACGGTGGATCGAGGCGCTTGAAGCCACGCAAGCCAAACGTCTCCCGGAGACGACCGTCCCACCCGTAGTTCTCGAAGCAACCAATGAGGCAGTGTTGGATTCCGTGGATCTTGAGACGCTCGAAAGCCACTCCTACGACGCGTGAGCAGCCGACGGGCGTGATATCGCGCGGTTATACACGATACGCTCTTGTGGCGGAGATTGACTCTATGAAAATCCTGCTTTGAAGCCCCTGTGGCGTGAATCAGGAAACAGGGGTTGAGTGAGATCGCGTATCAACAGGTGCATCAAGCACGTGAGATTGACCGATCCAGGCTGTGAAAGGATGAAGAAAATTGTGCCACAGAGCACGTATAGGTGTCTCTCCGATTCACGCCAGTTCAGCCCCAACGGAGGCGTTGTATGTACCTCGGCATCGACACCCACAAACGGTATTCGCAGGTTGCCGTCGTCAACGGCGACGGCAACCTGCAAGACGAGAGCCGCCTGCCAAACGACCGTCTTGACGAACTCGCCGAACAGTATGCTGGAAGTGAAGCTGCCATCGAAGCCTCGGGCAACTACCGCCCGATCTACGAGATGCTCGACGAGCATCTCGATGTAACCCTGGTGAATCCATCAAAGAACCGGATCATCGCCGATGCGACGATCAAAACAGATCGCGTCGATGCGAAGAGACTCGCGCATATGCTCCGGGCGGATATGCTCGCTGAGAGCTACGTGCCACCGGACGAGATCCGCACTTTGCGGGATCTCGTCCGGACGCGCAAGTCGTTAGTCGAAGAGCGAACTGCTGAGAAAAACCGCGTCAGAGCAGTCCTCACTCGTACCGATAACACGTACGACAGCGAGTTGTTCGGCCCAACCGGACGAGAGTTCCTGGAGGAACTCTCGCTCAGCGAGGCCGATCGCACGATCATCGAAGCACACCTCTCGGTGATCGACGCTTACGATGAGCAAATTGAATCACTCGAAGAGAAGATCGAACAACGTGTTCTGGAATCGGCAGCAGCCCAACGGCTGCTGACGATTCCGGGTGTTGGCCAATTTACTGCTGCCGTGATTACTGCTGAAGTCGGTGAAATCGATCGGTTCGATGAAGACAAAGAACTCGTGAGCTATGCAGGACTTGATCCGACGGTTCACCAATCTGGTGACAAAGAGATCCGCGGTGGCATCAGTAAAGAGGGCTCAGCGCCGTTGCGCTGGGCCCTCGTCCAGTGTGCAAGCATTGCTGTTCGCTGCGACGACTACTTCGGGAACTTCTATACGCGGTTGAAAGAGCGGAAAAACCACCAAATCGCTATCGTCGCAACAGCTCGGAAGATGCTGGTCTCTATCTTCCATATGCTCACACGAAAGGAACCATACGATCCACCGGGGGTGAGTGTCTGAGCGATCCGGGAGATCGCTCAGACACGGGTTCGCTTCTCGCCCGCACAGCAACCGCTACCGCCATCACGAGTCCCCAGCCTACCGGCCGACGAAACGGCCGAAGACCACCGCTATCTGGTGATTCACTTCTGTCCATTCGGGTGAGCTGAAGCTCACCCAAATGATTATTATCAGTCACCCGCTATCTCACGTTGCAGGATTTTCATAGGTGTTGGTAGCGAACTCTCGTCTCGGTCTGGGTCAATCGAACCTTCGGTAGAAACGGTGACACCCCTGTTCGGTCCCGTCCACCAGTGAGACACAACGACAGCGAAATCGCCCGAAGGCTCTCCACCAACAATCCTCTACGCAAAAGCGTACACGATAACTTCGATTGCTCCCGCTTCGGTGTTCCTCCTAACTGGTGTGATGCCCGTTCTACGACACCCTGTCTAGTGAGTACTCAGCAGCTGAGTAGTGAGTATTTGTAATTGGCGCAGGCTACTCTGGGGCGTATTCTTCGTGAATCCGATCCATCCGCGCCGCCATTACGAAGTCGGTTTTGTGCAGTCCGTCGATTTTGTGCGTCCACATTTCGACTCCCACCTCGCCCCATTGAAGCGAGATATCTGGGTGATGCCACTCTTGTTCAGCAAGTTCCCCGATCTCGTACGTGAACTCGAGTGCATCGCGGAAATCTTCGAACGGATACTCCGCCTCAAGATGATGGTCATTAACGACTTCCCAGACATCATCGTCGATTTCAGTTAGGTACTCGGCGTACTCTGCCTCTGTGAGCGGTTCGTCCTCTGATGTACAGGCCTCACATGCTTCGTCGGCAAGTGATGATGCCATGCCCATACGTTCGACGGGCCCGATACTTGTGTGTTCGTTCTCCGGTCCCGCTACGCTACAGAAGAGCGATCTCACCAGATATCTCAGAGCATTCCAACCCTGCCGAGAACTCTACCGGAGTCCGGACGAGAAGCACTCGAACACGCTGTCGAAGCCACTTTCTGAATCAACAATGTGCTCGAGAAGAGCGTTCGTCAAATCCGGGGTTGATCCCGATGTTTTAGATTGATGGGGCACAGTCAACGAGCGAGCGAAGTCAGGTACTCTTTTCCCCGGATCCGAACGTTCGGAATGTAGGCGGGTGTGGAAGCACTAGCCGACAACCGATGATAGAGTAGCGCTAATCGACCTCCTCCTCGAGAACTGGACGGGCTCTTGCCTAATCTGGTGAAACAATCATAGAGTGCGCGATATTGGTACTGAGTAGCGTGCAAGATATAGAGGATCAAGTCAGCATAGCGGTCTTGATATCAAAGATGCCAACCCTACCACTCGCGCACGATTCTTGTAGATGGGCAGTCCCTCTGACCACGACTGAGGCCGATGGACGGACGAGGTGTTCTCTTAGCCGAGGAGTGAAAACAGGGCATAGGATCCCACAAGCGACAGTATCGGCGTGATCACCCAGAGTGTCACGACACGAGCTGCCGCTGCATGGTGGAACAGGCCTTCGGCGGACAGTTCTTCCGGATCTACCTCGCCAACGCTAGACACACCATCCCTGGATGCGTGCTGCCTGTCCGGGTGTGGAGTCTCGCCTTCAGCGAGTTCGCCCACAGTCGGGCCCGCAGCGACCTCCTTTTTTCCTTCAACTGGGTGAACCTTGAGTGCACCAGTCGTAAACTGTGGAGCGGATGCATCAGCCGGGGACCGTGTGACTATTTCTGCGAGCGTCCGCGCTCGGCTTGCACGGCCCCACCCGAGCCCAATGATACAACTGGTTGTACTCACGGCGAGACTGGCCGGAATTCCGAGCCACGAGAGGATGGTGATAATCGTCGCCCCCACGGTCGAAACAATGAGCGCGGCCAGAATCGGCATCTTAGTAATATCGTTGCCAACGGTCGCCAGCGTCCGTCGAGCAATCGTAAAGCCGCCCACGCTAATGGCCCCCACCGCGAGGAGAATCGCCGGGCTGGGATCAAGGGAACCGTTACCGACAAGCGGGGCGACTGCGTTCGCCGCATTCGAGGCTCCGGCACTGAACGCCATATAGCAGGCAATTACCACCACAAGTGCTGACCCAATCAGATCCCGAGGCGAGACGGTATCGTTGACCGATAGCCGTGGGAGCCTCCCTGTGGTATCGATTGCGATCAACGGGTTCGTAAGGCGACCAAATTCGAATTTGGCGTCGAGGTGCGGGTACAGATATCTGCCGATAAACGCACCTGTGAAGACAGCGATCAGTGGGGCGACGATCCATGCCGACAGGATGGTAAACATCAGGGCCGTGTTGAGCGTCCCCGTTGCCAATCCGAGTCCGACGATTGCTGCGACGGCTGTCATCGAGGTTGACGCCGGGACACCGTAGAGGTTCGAGATCAGGAGTGCGAGCCCGGTGAAAAAGAGGACGCCAACGCTCGCTGCGGGTGTAAAGGCTGCTGCATCGACGATTTCGGTACTCATCGTCGTGATGACCTTCCGCCCAATCGTCCACGCTCCGAGGAATGCGAACACGGTAAACAGGGCTCCGGCGGTGACTTTTCTGACGGCCCGGCTGCCCACTGCCGGACCGAAGGCAACACCGGTTGATGACCCGCCGATATTGTACCCGACGAATACCGCCACCAGCAAACCTACGAAAATTAGCAATTCTGCCACGTGAGTGTGATTAGTTCGCACGCGAAAAAATAGTGCCGTTTCGCTGCGAAACTGTTGGCTACGACCGATAGACACAGTAACACGAAGATGTAGCACTTCACAACTAAAGTCCCACTAGTCTCTACTGATTCGTCTCCACACGGGTTGCTCAAAGATCAGTGACCGATATGCGCGTTCTATTCATCACGAGCGATTTTGACACAAATTAGAGAGTACTGTTTCACTGAGTTCGGTAAGAGCCACTGGACGAACTCCCGTATTCCGTCTGCGACCTCCTCCCCCGAGTCGGCACGTTCCGAGTCGTGGGCCGTGACATCGATGGTGTCATCACGCATTCAAACCGGAACGTCATCCGGTACACGGGCGTATCATCGGGCTGATGGTAAACTCGGATCTGCGCGGTACCGCTGTCGTGGGGGTAGATCTCGGTACGGCCACCTTCGCCGTATTCCCACTATCCACGTTGAACCGTCTTATTTGAGCCGTTCTTGAAGAACAGCCGGGCAAGCCGTGGTCACGCCCTGAATGGAGAGGATCTGATCGCTAACGATTTCATTCAGCTCGGTACTTCCTGTCGCCTCGAGTTCCGCCATCAACATGTGGTCCCCGGTCGCGGTATATAACGCAGTCAGCGAGTCGAGATTCCTGAGTTTACTCGTCGCCTCAACGTACTGGTCGCTCTCGACGTCAATTCCCACCATCGCAATGCTCTGGTGGTTGACTTTCTTTGGGTCGATCTCGACAGTGTACCCGACGATAGCGCCTTCCTCCTCGAGTTTCTGGATATATTTTCGAGCGGTAGGTCGCGCGATGCCAGCCTGGTCGGCGATCTCTCCGAGAGAAGCTTTCGGATCCTCTTTGAGAATGGAGAGCAGACGATGCTCGAGTTCCTCAGCGTCCATTGTATCTGATTTTATATGAAGCGGTGATCATCGTGCTGGCAGTCGTGTTCAGGTACGGAAAGATTCGCCACAGCCGCACTCCGAGACGACGTTGGGATTTTCAACATCAAAGCCTGCGCCTTGGAGACCCGTCTCATACTCAACAACACTCCCCGCAATATATTGGATACTCGCGGGATCAACGAACACCCGCAGGCCGTGGTGCTCGTCACGTTTTCGGGATATAGAGCGTCTACAAACGAATAGCGGTCGAATCAGACGGAGCTTGAGATGTTCTCGCGGAGATGCTATGCGTTGGTCGCCGGTTGGCGAGAAGTCACGGACCGATTGGGAGAGAACAACCGATATCGTGCTCAGACCGCGAGTCCTGCGGCTTGCCGCAGGCGAGCAACAGGTGTTGTATCACCTTCTCACCCGGCTTTTCGGAGGGAGTTGCCGACCGCCCGGACGAACGTCCTGGCGGTCACGACTGGCGGCGACCTGATTTCTCGCTCTACGCCGACTTTCACCAGAAAGTCGGTAAGCCGCCACAAATTGTACAGTAACGCTGCGAACGTGAAGTTGAACACCCGCACTCAGTAGTCTGTTGAGGAGGTCTTGGGGAGGTACGCTTTCACCGACTTGTACTGGTTTTCGATGTCCCAGCGACGGCTATAGCTGTTCGTCACGTGAGCGATCTCGTCGGGATCGACGTGATCGCGGTTGGTCACGAATACGGCGTACTTGCCTTCAGCGTCGTCACTGGTGGCTTGAACGTACAGATATTCTGCAGTATGATCGACGTCCCCGTCTATCCCGACGGGGACGTCGTGGTTGACGGCCGCGTCTACCCCGTCTTTACTCTCGATTTTCTCAATGGCCTCGTAATCCGGCTCGTACTTCGGTACTGGCATCGTGTACAGCAAGCCACGACCGTTGATCTCTGCACGGACGTTTCTCGTGTAGAAGCCACGATCTAGCAGAATCTCGTCCAGATCGACGTACTGCTGGGCTCTCGAAAGCAGACGCGCAACGACGTCTGCTTTCGAATCAGCTGGAGCGTCGACTGGTTCCCAGTCTGAGTGTTCCTTGACGCCCTCAATCCCCAGGATAATCGGAACATCGTTCCCGACGATTGTGATCGTCGCGAACGTGTAGCCGTGTTTCAATTCGCCGTCGTCGACGTACCCGCTCACCATGGGCGGGTACGTCGACTTCGGAATCTCGTCGTCCTTGTCGATCCACGGCCAGACATGGTAGGGAACGTGGGTGAAATCGACGGCCGCCACGACGTGGCGGTCGTCGAATGGATCTTCGTACCGAATCGTCTGGAGGATATTCTCGGTCGCTGTATCGAACGCGTCCATGAGATACTCGCGGAACACCTCGGTGAACGCCACGATATCCTCGATCTGTTGCTCTTGGAGTGGGACAGATATCTCCTGATCAGCCGGCATTGCGAACTGTTTGATTACACGGAGGAACGTAGAGTCGTCACAGGTGTCGTTCTCGTCGAGAAACCAGCCAGCTTCGCCCTCGGAGTGGGCGCTTCCTTGGGTGAGGCATGCCGAGGCGAACAGATCGAGGATCTGTTCGTCCTCGTAGACTCTGTTATCGGCTCTGTGAGAGTCGAACTCGCCGAAGGCGTGCCTTCGGGCGAGCTCGACGATCTTGGTCCCCTGCTTTCGGATGTGCTCACGTGTTACGGTCGGTTCGTCTCCGTCTTCTTCGATATCGTCTTCATCGGGAATGATCGGAACCCGCGCTTCCAACACGACACCGCGGTCAACGGCTTCTTGTGCGATACCCGTAGCTGCAGCACTTCACGAAATAGTATAGCGATATGTGATATATCGGAATTCGAAAAACTAAAAATCCGCCTTTATAGGCCCTCAGGAGACCAGATACGAGTGATTCTCTCTTGATCACAAGTGCTTACGTTTAGTCGAATAAGCGTACTTTGTCTGCTCAGAATCCACGGATGAATAGAACTCTATCTTGTCCTCGACCGTGATCAGCCCAGTTGGTCAACCTGGATGATATATACTCTTGCAAGGCGCTGACCGTCTCTTCTGAGACAGCTGATGCCTCGAAGTCACTGCGATACCCATGCTTGAGTTCCTCACTCTCTAGAATCTCTAATCCCCGCTCCAATTGCTCCCGTAGAGCATCTTCGTCTCCTTGCCTCAGGTGAGGTGTCACCGAACCAAGGTCAATCTCTTCTACGACCGCCAGGACATCCCGAAGATCTGTTTCGCGACCGCTGTGGAGCTTTGCCGCCACGAGGACGGCTCCATCGATAACTCTGGCCGTCCTCGTTAGTGAGGCCGTCGTCATAGGAAACGTAGCCTGCGTCTTCCAGCCGATTGACGGCCTGTCTCACTGTCTCGTAGGGCGTGTGGAGGTGTTGGGCGACACGGCGGATGGAGTCACCACTCTCGATGGTGAGGACTGTCTGTGCCGCCGTGTGGTCGAGCACCTCATATATGGGTGGTTACCAATAATCCGGTAACAATTAAAATCCTTACTCGACTGGCCGTAAAGCACGATCTCTCCACTTGTGTCGAAGGTAGCCCTGTTCCCCACTGAAACACGCGGAACGACTATAACGAATACAACGAGCAAAACGAACAGAACGAGAAAAACGAATGGATTGAACGCATTCTGAGGAACGAGTTGGTTGAGGAGAAACTGACTGCACCATACGATGAACAGAGCGAGAGAAACGAACGTAACGAATAGAACGAATAGATTGATAGCAACGAGTGTGTTTGCTTCAACGAGTGTAACGAACAATTGGTTTTAACATCGTAGTATTCCTCTCACCGAGTGAAATACCCTCACTGAACCGAACGAACAGAACGACCAAAACGAACGAAACGAACACAAAGGAGTAAACGAAAGAAATGAACGACACCAACACCGCACGAATCACCGTGGCGAATCAGAAGGGAGGCGCCGGGAAGACGACTGACGTCATCCACACAGGCGGGGCGCTAGCTGCCCGGGGCTATGACGTCCTTCTAGTCGACATCGATTATCACGGGGGACTCACCTGCTCGCTTGGCTACAACGATCTGTACTACGACACCGACCGCACAACGCTGTTCGACGTCCTCGACTTCGACCAGATGGAGTCGGTGAACGACATCATCGTCGAGCACGGGGAATTCGACATCCTCCCCGCGAGCGAGAAGCTCGCGAACAACAAGAACATCCAGACGCTACTTGAAGCGCCGAAGAGTCGCGAGCGATTGGAGATGACTCTCGACGAGCTCGACAAGGACTATGACTACATCATTGTCGACACGCCGCCATCCCTGAACGTCCTCACCGACAACGCCCTCATCGCGACCGGTAACGTCGTCATCCCCGTCATTCCCGAGAAGCTCAACGCCAACAGCCTCCAGATTTTCGCAAAGCAGCTGAGCTCCCTCGAACAAGCGTACGGAGACATCAATCGGCTCGCGATTGTCTGTAACCGTGTCGAGCGGAACGCCGAGCATCGCGACACCATCGAGGAGATCAAGTCGGCGTACTCCCTCCCAATGTTCGAGATCCCGAAGCGGACCGACCTCTCTCAGTCGATTGGCGAAGGAGTGTCCGTCTTCGGATTCGACAAGGAGAACCAGCGCGTCGAGGATGCACGCGACCTGTTCAACGAAATCGCCGACCTGTTTGACGAGACGTTCGAGAAGACCGCGCCTGAGGAGGTGGAAGCATGAGCGACGGCTGGGGTGATGCTTCCGGTATCGAGGGCAACTACGAAGAGGAGGACGATGAGGTCGATTCCGGCGAAACGAGTGAGGTGAGTGAAACGGTAGAAACAAGTTCATCGACCGAAACGACCGAATCAACTTCAACTAGTGAAACGAACGAAACGAGGAAAACAAAGACGAACATTAAGGACGAGTGGAACGGGCGAACGATCTACATTCCCGACGATGTCCTCGACGAGATGGAGGATACCTACCTCGAGTCCCAGCTGAAGCTCCGCAAAGCGGGCCAGGACGATTTCAAGAAGAACCGCCACTTCTACCCGCTACTCGTCCAGTTCGGCGTTGAAGCGCTCTCTGAGGCGGATACCGAAGAAATCCAGGCACGGCTTTCGGAACTCGGCGATGAATGACCTCGCGCAGAACGAGGCCCGAAAGAAGATGGAAAGGTAGTTGAATAATCGGTTGTCACTCCAGTCGTTCCGCTGTTCTTCGAGACGTAATCAGGTGGTGCGAGACGCTATCTGGTCGCGACGACACCGGTTGTCCGGTGAAACACGCGAAAATCGGGGAGAACGCGAGAGCAGCAGCTACACGTTGAGCGAACCCAGAGGAGAACAGTTGGTTAGTCTGGTGGGTCGAACCCGATGTGCTTGCCGGCGAGCGTGAGGAACGTCGTCGCCTGGACGCGCGGACTGGAGTTGGGGTCGTCCTCGAGCGCCAGCTTCACGAGAAGATCAACGAGTCGCCAGACGTTGTAGAGGACACACGCGAACGCGAAGTTGAAGTACCGGTACTCGTGGTCTTTCGAGGTCGTACGGACACGGAACTGCTTGATGTGCTTGTACCCGTTCTCGATCCCCCACGGTTGGAGTACCGAGTGTCGATAATGTGCTGATGGACCGGGAGTTCGATAGCCAGCACGTCCTGGAGATGATCAGCCGCCGGGGTCTTTCCTACGTCGTCCCAAAACGGATGCAGACCAGCGAGAAAGCGCAAGCCAAGCGGTTGCTCCGACGTGATCAAGACCAGTACGAGACCGACCGCAAACTCCATCTCGGCAAGAACGAGTGGCACGAGACGACGCTGATCTACCGCCGGAAAGAAGACTCCGAGCACGACGATCACCGGCAGTATTCGGTGTTCATGACGAATCGGGGGAGTGGACACCTCACTGAGTATGGCTATCGGTGGGAGATCGAGAGCGGCTACAAGTCGATCAAGTGGTTCATGGCTGCGACGACCTCGAAGGATTTCGGGTTACGGTTCTTCTACTTCGTGTTTGCGTGTCTCCTGTATTCGATTTGGCGGGCAGTCGATCTGCTCGTCCAGGTTGAATTGATCGGGGAGTACGAGCACTCGCCGATCGTGACAGCCGACAATACGCTGACGCTGCTGAAGAAAGAGACGGGTATCGGGTAGTAAAGCTATCAGTCTGGGTTAGCACGACGTCTGAGTGGCTACATTATCTAAAGTCTCGGAAATGCTCCGAATTAGTTTCCAGTTCAACAAGAATCCCAGACTGGAGAGGAGTCTGAAGCAGGTTCCGCTTGTCGATTCGGCTGAAACCACCATCACAGCCCCGCTAAACCCACTGTAGTCTCAACTTCCCACAACCTCGGAGGATGGTTTTGATGTGTGGGTTTCGTTGATTCCAATCGAACAGATATTTTCCTTAGGACATCCAAATGTGATTCTGGCAGCAACAACCACAAATTTCTCTGTGTGCTAAGCGCAATAGCTGACTATTCGATCGGAGCAACCACCTAGTCCAAAAATGGCATAGCGACAATTACTCTTCAAGTCGGTGACGCCGTTCTTCAAACTCTTCTTCGGAGAGCTCTCCACGAGCGTACCGAGAGCGGAGCGTTGACAGTGCAGTATCCGTTCGCTCAGCCGGTGTACCCCCGTGTGCGTAGATACCGTAACCGATAATGAACACGACACTCAGTAGGGCGAGTGACCAGATAATGGGCCACCAGCCGAAACCACCCATCC
The DNA here is from genome assembly GCF_035666295.1 of Haloarcula montana. Classification (NCBI taxonomy): domain Archaea; kingdom Methanobacteriati; phylum Methanobacteriota; class Halobacteria; order Halobacteriales; family Haloarculaceae; genus Haloarcula; species Haloarcula montana. Next base: position 244,498 of record NZ_CP142029.1, on the reverse strand, counting down.
CACCCATTCCACCGGAGTGACCACCACCGTGCTGTGCGGTGGCGATCCCGGTAAATGCGATCAATAGGATGGATCCAACAGTACTACGAACAATGGTGGTTGTGAACTTGGAGGTCATGGAGCGGATTGTTCTTGTGTGGCTGTCGCTGGAGCGGCCGATTCGCCTGTGTTCTGAAGCGTCTCAAGGAACTCCTCGGCATCGAGGGCAGCCATACTCCCGGTGCCGGCGGACGTAATCGCTTGGCGGTAGCGGGGGTCAGCGACGTCACCGGCTGCAAACACCCCATCGACAGTCGTCTGAGCTGTGGGCCGACCAGCGTCGTCGGTCTGCGTGAAGATGTAGCCACTGTCATCCCGTTCAACGCCGGTCCCATCGAGGAACTGTGTGTTCGGCGTGTGGCCGACGGCGTAGAACACGCCGCCCACATCGATGGTCTCCCGCTCGACTTCAGTCCCGGACTCGGCCTTCTCTCGGGGATATCCCTCGGGATGTGAGACGAGCGTGGCGCCGGTAACTCCCCCCTCTGTGGAGCCGTGGATGGCCTTGAGTTCCGTGTTCCAGCGGAACTGGATGTCGTCGTGTTCGCGAGCACGGTCGGCCATGATCTCCGATGCTCGCAGCTCCTCGCGGCGGTGAACGATTGTCACCGAGTCGGCGAACTTCGCGAGGAACAACGCTTCCTCCATTGCGCTGTCGCCGCCACCAACAACGAAGACGTCGTCGCCACGGTGGAACGCGCCGTCACAGGTCGCACACGTCGATAGGCCGTGACCCATCAATTCCTCCTCGTTCTCTGCGCCGACCCAGCGAGCGCTCGCGCCGGTCGCGACGATCAACGACCGTGTGTAGATCGTGTCCCCGGTCGACAGCGACAGCTCAAGTGGTTGGTCGTCCACAGCTGCATCCTCGATACGGCCGTGTCGGAACTCCGCGCCGAACTGCTTAGCCTGCTCTTTTCCACGTTGGATCAATTCCATACCGCCGACACCATCCGGGAACCCGAGGTAGTTCTCGACATCGGTCGTCAGCGTGAGCTGCCCGCCCGGTTGGTCGCCCTCGAGAACGAGGGGGGCAAGATCGGCCCGGGCAGCGTACACGGCCGCTGAGAGACCGGCGACTCCGGACCCGGCGATGACGAGATCCCGTATGTCCTCAGTCATTTACTCGGTGTACCTCCCAATCAGGGAGCGGAGTTGCTCTTCACCCTGGACCCCAACGATCTCTTCGACCTGCTCGCCATCAGCGAACAGAATCAGGGTTGGGACACCCCGAACGCCGTATGCCCCGGCGAGTTGTTGGTTAGCATCGACGTCGACATTGGCGACGGCTGCATCAGTCTCCTCGGCCAAGTGCTCGACGACAGGTTCGAGCATCTGGCAGGGACCACACCAGTCGGCGTAGAAGTCCGTGAGGACGACATCGTGCTCGGCGACGACCTCATCGAGTTGGGACTGACCGTTGATGTGAAGCGGTTCACTCGTGGTAGTGGTGCCAGCGTCGGCTGTAGTATCGGTTGCCATCACCAGTACATACGCACCGGCGGCAATTAAGGGTTTTGGGTAATACGTACAATACTACCCAATAGCATTTGTACGCGGCTCCATGGGTGTCTCTGGACTACAAGAATCCCAGCTCACCAACGAAACGGGTGAGATGTGATACAAAAAAGAGAAGAGTTAGCTTTCAGCAGTGGGAGCGGAGGTGTCGGGCTGCTCGTACTTGTTTTCGAACTCCTGAATGAGCTGGCCCATCTTTGCGTACCAGTCGTTGAGCATCCGCTGCATGTCGTCGGCGATCTGCGACGGATCCGTTGGCGAGTAGACGTGGTAGTAGCCGCCCTGCTCGTAGTTGACCTGATTTTTCTCGATGAAGCCGGTCTGGAGAAGCCGCTGGACAGCACGGTATGCAGTCGACCGTTCACGTTCGACTGCCTCGGCGATCTCGTCGACGGTCATGGGCTCCTCGGCATCAACGAGCGCCCGGAAGCACTCCTTGTCGAGTTCTTTGAGACCGTGGAAGCATTCGAGTAGTCCCTCGCACTTCATATCCCGACGGAGTTGTTCAGACATCGAATCTGGCATTGTTACTGCGTATGTGTACGTGCTGGGTTATTAAAAGACTTGTGTATAGAATCCACAATCCTGTACGAACCCATAGTCAAAACGAAAAAGAAAAATCTCGGCTGGACAAGGACTCGTGTGCTATGACGGAAACAGCAGGAGAGCTCATCAGTCAGCGGTAATAGAATCAGTGTCGGCAGACGTCGTCCGAAGCTCCTGAATAGAACTGTAGACGACCGCACTACTGACGAGGAGTGCTGCACCGAGGATGATGACCAGTGCGACTGTGTCAAGAATGGGCATCTCGAAGACACCGCCGATTTTGCGCACGGCAACGGCAATCGCTCCCAGCAGGAGCATCACGCCGAAGTACACTTTGATTTCATCCTCGTCGACGATACTCGTCGCCGCAGCGCCGATCCGGGCCCCGAGGGCGCTTCCTGCAAGCAACGGTGCGACGATCGCGAGATCGACTGCCCCATCGAGTGCGTAGAGGAAGCTCCCGATTCCGCCGGAGAACACGATCTCGAACAGGTCGGTACCGACCGCGACGGGGACGGGGACACCGACGAGGTAGAACAGGGCAGGCATCCGAATGAAGCCGCCGCCCACACCGAGGAAGCCGGATAACAGCCCCGTGGCGAACGCGACGGCGAGGATCATCCACAGCGAGACCGTCACGCCGCCGCGAAGCGTCATCATCGGCGGAACTTCGTACGACTGGATCTTTTTTGCGATGTCAGGGATATCCTCCGCGTCTAGTTCACCATCAACGTCGGCGTCGTGGCTGATACCGCTACCGCCGTCGTCTTTGAGCGCCTGGCGCGTAACGAACAGTCCGATGCCACCCAGTAGGCCGACGTAGGCAACGCTGACCACGGTATCTGCCAGCCCCAGGTCCTGCAGTAGATGGAGTCCCTGCTTGCCGACTTCGATGCCTGCTGTGGTGCCGGCGATCATCAGTACCCCGAGCTTATAGTCGACCTGACCGAGATCGCGGTGTTTCAGGGTTGCGATGACTGAGGTTCCGAACACGAAGGCGAGCCCGGACGCGACGGCTACGTCGGTTTTGTATCCCATCACGAGCAGCGCTGGCGTGACGAGGAACGACCCACCCATACCGAAGAACCCGAACAGAAGGCCAATGAGCAGGCCGAACCCGGTGAACATCACGAGTAGTGATGCAGCGATACCGAAGATCTCCATCACTGTTCACCTCGAATTGCGGCAATGAGCTTCGAGCCGAGGAGCTTCTCGAGTGCTCCATACCCGACGTAGAGCACGATTGCTTCCAGTAGGACGATTCCGATAACGGTCGCTGCCTGTCCCCATCCGCCTAGTGATTCAACACCGATCATTGTACGCCACCTCTTCTATGACGCTTAGACTTGTCCGTTTCATACTTTTCTGCGCAAGTCTACGTAGCCGACTAGAGTACTAAATAGTTTTGGGATTATCGCACAATACTATATTCGGGTAACCACGAGGGGAGTTCCGATAACTTAGAGAGAACATATACGCCAATGCAGCTCTGGAGATCAGCCAGTGCAATTCAGACTACCACCACAGACAGCGCTCACCTGTCGAGCAAAACCATGTTGTCGGCACACGACGAATACCCGGTATGAGGGCCCTGTGCGCGACCGACCTGTCGGCTGCAAGCGAGGCCGCCATAGAGAACGAAACCTGTCTCGAGTGCCTGGGACGTATCGGCGTCGAGACGATCCATCTCGTGACAGTCGTCCCGGCGAACGTTCACTCCGGCATGCCCGGGGTGAATTTCGAGGAACGACGCCAACAGGCGCTCGACCAGTATCGGACGGTGATCAAGTCTGCTGGGTTCGACGTCGAGGCCCACATCGTCCGTGGGACCCCCTATCGACGTATCAACGGTATCGCTGAAACCGTCCACGCCGACCTCGCGGTCGTCGGCTCTCGGGGCCAGAGCCCACTCGAGAATCGTATCATCGGCTCAACCGCCCGTAACCTTGCACGGACGACCGTCGTTCCGTTACTGGTCAACCGCATCGAGCGAGCGACCGACGACCCCGAGGTTCTCCGAGAACACCTCTTCCAGCGGATGCTTTTCGCGACGGACTTCTCCGAACACGCCGATCGGGCGTTCGACGCCTTCTCGTACCTTCGTCACGCGACCGAGGAAGCCACGCTCGTTCACGTGCAGTCGCCTAAAGACGAGGGTGTCGACGCCGATGCCAGCCCACGAGAGCAACTGACCGAGTGCGCGAGTACACTGGAAAACTGGGACATCGAAACACGAATCGAGATCCGGCACGGCGATCCTGCCGACGAAATCCTCGCCGCCGAGGCAGAAGTAACGCCCTCAACGATCCTCGTCGGGTCGAAGGGACGAAGCCGTATCCGGCGACTCCTGTTGGGCAGCGTTTCAGAGGAGATCGTCGCACAGGCGACAGGGAACGTCTTCCTCGTTCCGCCGCCCCGGGCAGTCTGAGAGAGACACCAATAGGGCCCCGATATCGCAGAGCGCAGATACCTCAAGCCAGTTCTCAGATTGCTTGTGGAGCCCACGAGACGGGGCCGTCACGGAGTCTTCAGTCTTCCGTGACGCCTTTCCCCACTCCGACGCTCGCAGGAGCAGGCGGCTCGTGCGTACCGAATTCAGGGTGAGTCTCCTCCATCCAAACATACACCAATACACCTGACGCGAACATCAGCCCGGCAGTCACGTAGAACGCGGCCGCCGCATTCACGAACTCCATCGAGAGTCCGATCAGGACCGCGCCGACAGCGTAGCCGGAGTCGCGCCACATCCGGTAGACGCCCATCCCCGCGGAGCGCCACGTCGGGTGCGCCGCGTCGCTGGGGACCGTCATCAGGTTCGGGTACAGCAGCGCCATCCCCAGCCCGGAGACGCCAGCCAGCACGGTCCACGGGAGGTAGCCATCGACGAGCACCATTCCGAGGACGCCCGTGCCCGCGAGGAACATCCCGGCCACGACGGGCGGACGGCGGCCGATGCGGTCCGCGAGCCCGCCGGTCGCGATCTGGAGGAAGTACATCGCGCTGTGAACACCCACGACGACCCCGACCGCTGCGATTCCGAGACCCTGACTCGTCAGGTACAGCGGAACGGCAATCCAGAACAGCGTGTCGACGAAGTTCTCGATGTGACCGGCCTGCGCCGCGGCGAACAGCGTCCGGTCGCCGTAGGTCGCCCGCTTCAGGACCTCATCGAACGGGAGGTTCGCGTCGTGGTGATCGTCGTCCCCTTCGGCCTGGGCGTACTGGACGGTCTCCTTGATCAGGAAGATCGAGATGAAGAACGCCAAGACAACGACGACGCCGAGGAAGTAGAACGGTTCTGGCCGGAGGCTCCACTGGCCGGCGATGATACCCGTGATCCAAGCGCCGACAGCGACGCCGGTGTAGCCGAACGCCTCGTCGATGCCGACCGCGAGGCCACGCTGGTCCGGACCCGCGAGGTCGATCTTCGCGTTGATCGCCATACTCCACGTCAACGCCTGGTTGACACCCAGCAAGATGTTCCCGACGGTGATCCAGCCCCAGCTCGGGGCGAAGATGAGGATAATCGGCAGCGGGAGAGCCGTCGCCCACCCGGCGATGAGAACGGGCTTGCGGCCGTACTCCTCGCCCCACTTGCCGGCATACAGATTGAGTATCGACTTCACGATGCCGAATGACACGACGAACGAGCCGATCACGAGGAACGACTCGACCCCGAGGACATCCTCCCCTAGCACGGGGACGACGGTCCGTTCGGAGCCGATGGTCAGTCCAGTCGCGAAGACGAGCAGGACGTGCAGCGAGAACTGCCCGAGGTGCTCGCGGATCCCCTGTCTGAGTTCAGTTGTCCTACTCATGGATTACTTGGCCGCACAGTTGTTCGGGCCCAGTTCTAGTTCCGCCAGTTCGTCCGCGGGGACGGACTCCTGACCAACGTTCGTCCGCTTGACGCGTTCGAAGTTCGGCGGGTGGTCCGGGATGTCCGACGCGAGTTCCTCAACGAACGCCTCCCGGTCACGGCCGAAGTCGTCGTTCCGTTCTCTGACCGCCGCGAGCGTGGCGGCCACCGGCGGTTCAGGCGACCCCGGATCGTGCGCCGGCAGGACCAGCGCGTCGTCAGGGTGGTCCAGCAGCCGCTGGAGGCTCTCGTACAGCGTCGCAGCGTTCCCCTCGACATCGGAGTCCTCGATGCCGGCCTCAACACCGAGTTCGACGCGGCCGACGCTGTCGTGGAACAGCGTGTCGCCAGTCAGGAGCGCCCTACCCTCGACGTCGAAGGAGACGCTTCCCTCGCTGTGGCCAGGCGTATGGACGACCCCGATGTCGAGGCTCCCGACCGTCACGGTCTGTCCATCCTCGACCGGCGTCGCGTCGAGTGCGAGTGCATCCTCCTGGTGGAGATAGTACGGAACGTCGTGACGGTCAGCGAGGTCTGCCGCGCCTGAGACGTGGTCCGCGTGGGCGTGCGTGTCGAAGACGGCGACGAGCTCGGCGTCGTACTCGTCGAGATAGTGTGACGGGTCGAAGACGGCGGCTTTACCGTCCGAGACGAGGACGTGCGAGAGACAGCCTTTCCCCGGACGAACGACTTGCACGAGGGTGCCATCGATGTCTACGGGGACGTTCGCGTGCCGGTGGACGCGGCTCCAGCCGTTCATTCCATCCGTCAGCGTCACTGCGTCGTAGCCCAGCTCTCGGAGGACCTCTGTCGCAGTCTGAGAGACGACGCCTGCCGCACAGACAGTAACGATTTGTTCGTCACTGGGAAGGTTAGAGAGCGACTCTATGGCCCGTTCCGGGTCGTCAGTCAATTCGTCATAGACATCGACGTGACGGCTACCCGGGATGTGCCACTCTTCGAAATCCACTTGATGGCGAATATCGAGGACAAGTGGCCCGTCATTATCATTCTGTAACTGTTCACCGAGTTCCTCGGGCGATATCTCCTGCATCGGTAGTCCAGGATAGCAGGTATATTTGCATATGGGTACTGCCGGACATGACCGGCACTGCTAATTACGTCGAGTTCGAACCAACTCGTATGGGACTGTACGAGGCGTCAATTCGGGTCAAACACGAATGCCCGTACCGGAAGATATCGGAGCGATACCCGGATCTGACGATCCGCGAGTGGCCGTTAAGCGACTGCCAAGTGCTCGAAATCACGACGGAGACGACGCCGACCGACGAGCTACTCGACGAGATCAACGAGATCGGTACTGTACTGTATGAATCGGCAGACGACAGTGGATACCACGTCGTCACCCAGTCCTGTCTCTGCTCGTTCGAAGATTCCGTCATCGACCGCTTCGAGGACCACAACTGCCTGTATCAATCACCGACGATCTACCGCCAGGGCTGGGAGCACTACACGGTCATCGCGTTCGACGGCGAAGACGTGCGCGAATTGCTCAAGTCGCTTCGTTCCGATAGAGAGATCGAACTCCTCTCGAAGACGTCGATCTCGGAGACCCAGATTCCGCATAGTATGCTGGCGCCGGCAAATCAGTTGTTCGAAGAGATCACTGACCGGCAGCTAGCCGCACTCCAGCTCGCCCTCGAAAGTGGCTACTACGAACAGCCCCGGAAGACATCGCTCCGAGACCTCGCCGAACAAACTGCCGTCGCTCGCTCGACGTACGAAGAACACCTCCGGAAGGCAGAAAACAAACTGCTCACGAATGCAGGCCGGTTCCTGCGTCTGGTCACCGCAACCTCAACGACCGACCCACTGGGCGTCGAGAGCGGTCGAGGGGCCGAACAGCCCGCGGACTAACGCTGTCAGCAGCGGCTACAGCAGTAGCGTGCCAGCAGTATACGCGAGCACGAACGCAAGGAGGAACGACCCTACCCACGCTCCCACGGTCATACCGATTTTCCGAGCGTCCACCGCCGCCCGACCGCCGACGGCGGCGCCGCTCCCGATGATGGCGCTGACGACGATCTCGTTGAACGAGACGGGTACTCCGAGCAGGACTGCTAGCTGTGCAATCAGGAACGATGGGACGAGCGCCGAGATGGAGCGCCGGGGTCCAAGCGACGAGTAGTCCTGCGCCAGCGATTTGATCATCCGGGGCGCACCCGTCCAGGAGCCAACGAGCATCCCCAGACCGCCGCCCATAAGCACAGCGAACGTCGAAACCATCCCCACCTGGTCGAGCAGCGGCAGCAGCGGCCCGACGGCGAGCCCGACCTGGCTTCCGCCTGCGGAGAACGCTACGAGCGATCCGAGCGCCAGTAGTACCCGACGCAGGCCACCGCGTTCGTCACGGCTGATGTCCCACCAGACGACGGCCGCGACGATTAGCGCCGCGAAGCCGGTAATGCCGACCGCCGACGCGAGCCCGTCGGCTGCCAGAACCCGCTGACCGAGTCCGCGGACAGTTCCCGCCGCACTCCCTTCACCGAGAAAGCTGAACTGCACGTTCACGAGGACGGCCCCGACGAGGCTGGCGAGGACGGGAATACTGTACCGTTCGGGGACGTCGGGACGCGGAAGGAGGCTCGCGATGGTGAACGCGATGCCGCCACCGACGAACGGCGTCAGCACCCAGACAGCGGCGATCTGCTGGTACTTCCCCCAGACCGGCGTCCCACCGAGCGCGAGACCGACGCCGATGACGGCGCCTGTCACGGTGAACGCGGTCGCGATCGGGTAGCCGGTTGTGATGCCGACCGCCATCAACCCCGCGCCCAATACGAGCACTAGGATGACGCCGGCGACGGGCAGGCTGATGCCACCGACGAGACCGCTCCCGACGGCTTCCGAGACGTTGCCACCCTGGGTTACGGCACCGGCGAAGCCGAAGACACCCACGAGTAGCGCGGCGCGCATCGTTGCGATGGCGTTCGCTCCAACGGCAGGGGCATACGGCGTGGCGCCGCTCGAGCCGGCGCCGATGACCCACGCCATGAACAGGCTGGCAAGCGCTGCGCCGGCGAAGAGGGCGATGAGAGCGGGGTCCATAGAAGTGGTTAGTCCGCGCCCGTCGAAGCCGTGTCACGCGCCTGACGCCGGCTCCGCCAGTAACCCTGGGCGTACGCGCCGACGAACATTCCGGCGAGCGCCCAGAGGATCGTGACGTTCCCGACGCCAAGACTCGCGTACGCCGCACCCGGGCAGATGCCGGAGAGCCCCCAGCCGACGCCGAAGACGGCGCCGCCGACGAGGACGTTCCGGTCGAACGGCTTCAGGCGCCGTTCGTAGCGGTCGCCGGTGAGGGGCGCGGTGTCTCGAATCCGGGGCAACAGCGCGAACGCGATTCCGGAGACGATGGCGGCCCCGAACATCACGAACGGCAGACCGAGGTCGTCGAACTGGAGGAAGTTCAGCACGACCTCCGGTCGCGCCATATGGCTGAATCCGAGCCCGAACCCGAAGACGATGCCGCCGACGAAGATCAGCGGCTTGAACAGCGGATGTCGATCCGCCATTACGGACTCACCCCCAGCGCAGCGACGACCTGGGCCGTCCCGATCGCGACGGTCAGGAACGTCAGCACGCCGACTAGCGACGTCTTCGACGCCGAACCAACGCCACAGACGCCGTGCCCGGACGTACAGCCCTTGCCGATCCGGGTGCCGATGCCGACCAAGATGCCGCCGAGGAACAGCCGCCAAGGCTGCACCTCTGTCATCCAGAGCGTCACCCCGGCGACCTCGTACAGCTGGCCGGTTGTCCCTGGTTCGTACAGCGAGCTCGTGACTAGCCCGGACTGGAACGTCGCCGCGAACGCCAGTCCGCCCAGGATGATGCCGGCCGTGAACACGAGCCGCCAGTCACGCGAACCGACGTACTGCTGGAAGCGGGACTGGTCGGAGACGTACGACAGCGTCGACTCCAGGAACGTACTCGCCCCGGCGGGGATTCCCGTCCCGATGTAGATCAGGACGGTCCCGAGCCCGACGAGCAGTCCGCCGACGGCGTACCGACTGATCCCGTTGGGGAACAGGTCGGCAGCCGCTTGGAGCAGTACTGGGTCAGCAACCATCGGCGTCGTTAGTCACCCGCGAGGGAGTCCTGGCTGGCTGCGCAGTTGTTCGGCCCGAGTTCCAGTGTGAACGCTTCCTCGTCGTCGACAGCGTTCTGGCCGAGGTTCGTCGCGATGATGTCCTCGTAGTTGGCTGGCCGCGGCGGCATGTCCGAGAGGATGAGGTCGACGAACTCGTCTTCCTCCATCGTGAGCGCGTCCATCTCCGCGACGAGCTCGCCGATAGATGCTGTGTAGGTGCCGTCGGAAGCGGGCTCGGCGGCGTCGCTGAAGTGCGCACCACCGATGAGCGTCTCATCGGGCAGCGTCAGCACGCGCTCCTGCAGGGACTCGTAGAGCATACGTGCGGCGTCGGGGGCGCCCTCGTCGCCCTCTTCGAGATCGGGGCGCGCGACGCTCTCGACGAACAGCCCGTCGCCGGTCGCGAGCAGGCTGTCGTCGACGAGGTACGAGGTCATCCCGGTCGTGTGGCCGGGCGTGTAGACGACCTCGATGGTGGCATCGCCGACCTGGAACGTGTCGCCGTCCGCGGCCGTGGTCAGCTCGTCCGCGTAGGTGACGCCGCGGTCGACGGCGGCTTCGGGGATGATGCCTTCCACGCCCTCGGCATCGAGGTCGCGGACGCCAGAGATGTGGTCGGCGTGGATGTGCGTGTCCAGCGCGTACTGCAGGTCGACACCGAGATCATCAGCGTCCGCGAGGTAGCGGTCGGTGAACGCTCGCAGCGGGTCGATGATCGCGGCCTCACCGTCATCGTACAGCAGGTAGCCGAGACAGCCCGAGGAGGGGCGCTGATACTGCAGCAGCGTGCCGGCGCCGTCGTAGCGCTCGACTTCGACGGCCTCGTAGATGCTCGCCCAGCCGTTCATTCCATCTTCGAGGTGGTTGACGTCGTAGCCGCGTTCCGCGAGCGTACCCGCGACATACTCGCTGGCCCCGCCCTTCGCGCACAGGACGGTCACCTCGCGGTCGGCCGGGATTTGCTTGAGGACCTCCTCGTCGATGTCGTCCTCGAGGAACTCGAAGTACGGGACGTTGATCGACGTGACGTTCTCGCCGTCGATGCGCCATTCCTCGTAGTCCGATTGCATACGCGCGTCGAGGAGCGTGACGTCCTCGCCAGCGTCGATACGGTCCTTCAGCATGTCCGGGTCGACGGATTCAACGTCGACGTCCGGAGTCGGGAAGTCGTCGGCGTTCATATTGTGCAGTCGCTTCTACTGGGTGGACGTACAAAAGCATTTGCATAGTAATTCCTTTTTTGAACAATACTATTGCGGTGCACCCTTGTGTCGAGAGTACTTATTATCTATATTTACCGCCTCTAATCCCCTCTAACCCGAAATAGGACGAGATATAGTAGTTTGTAGTCTTCACAAGAACCGACAATCTTTTACTTGGGCGGGGGGTATTGTGCGATAGCTCCAATACAGACTAACGGAGCAGATAACCAATGAGTGCAGAATTCGACATCACGGAGACGCTCGACGTCAAAGGTGCATCGTGCCCCATGCCAGTTGTGAAGACAAAGTCCGCCATCGATGACCTCGCCGAAGGTGAGGTTCTCGAAGTGCTGGCGACCGATCCGGGGAGTATGAGTGACATCGACGGTTGGGCGTCCGGGACCGACGGCGTCGAACTCGTCGACCAGGAGGAAGGCAACGACGTGTACAAGCACTACGTCCGCAAGACGGAGTAACGATGAGCACGGACACACCCGACGCGTCCGCTGACGACACGCCGTCCCGTGCGGAGCTGGCCGCACGCGTGGACGAACTGGAGGACGCACTCTCAGAGGCGACCGACGAGGATGACACCAAGAAGATGAGCATCATCGCGACGAAGGGGACGCTGGACATGGCGTACCCGCCGCTCATCCTCGCCAGCACCGCGGCCGCGTTCGACTACGAGGTGACCGTCTTCCACACGTTCTGGGGGCTGGACATCCTCCACGAAGAGCGCTCGAAGAACCTGAAACTCAGCTCCGTCGGCAACCCCAATATGCCCGTCCCGAACGCCGTCGCGGCACTCCCGGGCATGGACCGCGTGACCACGAAGATGATGGAGAAGCGGATCGCGGACAACGACACGGCCACTATCGAGGAACTCATCGAGACGAGCCTCGATATGGGCGTGGAGTTCCAGGCCTGTCAGATGACCATCGACCTGATGGACTACGACGAGGACGACTTCTACGACGGTGTCACCGTCGGCGTCGGCGCGGCGACCGCTCTCCAAGACATGGCGGACGCCGACATCCAGCTCCTCGTCTAACCTTCGATGAACACACTCCAAGACCCGATCTCCCAAATCGTCGACGCCGTCGCAGAGGCAGAGGGCGTCGAGCCTGTCGCACTCGACCCGCCGCTAGCCAAAATCGTCGACCCGGATGCGCTCGAAACGTTAATCGAGGATTCGGCAACGTCTAACCTCGAGATTCAGTTCGCGTATCGGGGCCACGACATTGTTGTCGACGACAGCGGTCGCGTACAGGTCGACTGAAGCGGAGCGTCATTTCTCTCCAACAGCAGTATCCCACGGACGGCCACTTCAGCAGCGGCGTCCGGGTCCTACACAAACAGTCCGAGAAACATCGTAGCGTGGTACGGTAGAGAACGGTGTTCGCGTCAGGACCACTCTGATTCGAGGACGTCCAGCAGCTGCTCGACCTCAGCCTGAGTGTTGACCGCGTGGACCGACGTTCGGATGGCATCCGGCGTCGGCAATGCCCGAACGACGATTCCTTCTGCCGCGAGTCGGTCGACCGTCGCTTCAGGGTCGTCCACGTCGATGGTCACAAGCCCCGACTCGGGGTCTACGGGACTGAGAAGCCGATCGTCGGGGACGCCAGCGGTTAGCTGGCCGGCCAATTCACGGATCCGGGCAGCGATACGCTCCACGCCGACCTCGTCAATCGCATCAATGGCCTCAGCCAGGGCAACGTGTGGCGCCGGATTGGCCGAGCCGACCTCGAATCGGCGGGCGCCAGCTGCGAACTCGTAGGGATCCGCAGTCGGCGTTTCGACGCTTCGGTAGCCGACTGTGGTGGGCTTGAGCGAGTCAGCGACGTGAGCGCCGACATAGAGGAAACCACCGCCCCACAGCCCCAGCAGCCACTTGTGACCGGCCGCCGCGACGGCGTCCGCACCCCACTCGCCGACGTCCATCGGGAGCTGTCCCGGCACTTGCACGGCGTCGACGAGCGCGAACGCGCCTGCTTCGTGGGCGATATCAACGAGATCGCCGACGGGCAACTGGGTGCCGTGCGTCCACGTCACCGCGCTGAAACAGGCCAGTCGCACGTCGGCGACGGCCTCGGCGAAGGCGTCGAGATCGACGCGGCCGTCCTCGGTCTCAACGACACGAACCTCGATACCCTTCTGTTCCAGGCGTTGCCACGGGAGCGTCCCGGCCGGGTGCTCGAGGTCGGTTCGCACGACAGTATCGCCGGGCTCCCAGTCGATGGCGTTCGCAACGGCGTTGATGCCCGCAGTCGTGCTCTCCATGAGCGCGACCTCGTCGTCGTCCGCACCGACGAAACTGGCGACGCGCTCCCGCACTCTGTCGTATGCGTCGAACGCCACCTCGTAGGGGTCGTTTCGAGTGTTCGTCTCGTACTCGTGTGCCCGGACGAACTCATCAGCAGCTTCAACGACGTACTGTGGGCTCGGGCCGTGAGCACCGAAATTCAGGTAGACGTCTTCGTGTAGTGCGGGCGTGTCAATGCGAAGTTCAGTGGGAGTCATCGAGTGTTCACCAGACGTTAGTCACTGTACGTAGCGATCAGTTCGCGAAGTGACTGCTCGGTTTGGCCACCCCGGAGTTGTTTTACTGGCTGGCCGTCCGCGAACAGAACGAACGTGGGAGTGCTCTGGGCACCGAACTCGATTGCTGTTTCGAGGTGAGATTCGATGTCAATCATTGCGACCGCTGCATCCGTGTCTGCTGCGATCGTTTCGAGCATCGGCTTCGTTCGCTGGCATGTGCCACACCACTCCGTGAAGAATTCAACAAGGGTGACGCCGGTGTCCTCGACGACCGATTCGATATCCTCATCATCGCCAAGCGAAATCACGCTATCCGTCTCTGCTATCTTGGTTGCCATTATAGACTTTACGCAGCCGGAGTTTAATACTCTTGGGACTATTGTACAAGACTATTGTGGGCCTGTAAAAACCCGACCGGCACAACAAATATCGCCATCAGGGCCGAGGTAGCAGTTGGTCGTTACTGAGATTGGCTGCGGGTCCGTTCCCGGCCAATCGCGCCTGCAAGCGCCAACAGATAACCCAGCCCGTATTGGACATCCGGATCCCGTAATCCGCGAAACAGGCCGATGGCCCCGACCTGCTTAGGCGATTCCCGCTCCGCTTCGCCGACACTCTCTAACAGGGTTTCGATGCCGTCACGAGTGTCGTCGTCGGACGCCGTCTGCGCGACCTCACCGAGCTCGGCACCGGTGCCGGCTAGTGACGTGACCATCTCGTCGTCAAGCGCCGCGGTCGCCAACGACCCTACCTCCGCGAGTTCGGCCAGGTCGTCGAGCGTCCCGCTTTGCTGGAGCGCGAGCAACGTGTCAAGGGCCTCCCGCAGGTCGTCGCCGTTCTCGCCGACCGTCTCGGCCAGCGCCACAGTCTCGTCAGTCGCCAGCCCGTCGGCCGACTCCGCGAGCATCGACCCCGTGCTCGAGAGCTCGCGGACCATCTCGTCGTCGAGTGCGCTCTCGCCGAGCGAGAGCACGTCCAGCAGCTCGTTTACCGCGTCGAGGTGTTCCACGAACTCGGCGACTGCCTCGGGATTCTGCTCGATCGCCGCTTCCAGTTCGGACGGTGCAGAGTTCTGCGGTTCAGACATACTCAGAGCAGTCCTCGTGCAGTCAGCCAGTAGGATTCGTTGTACGCCAGCTTCGACCAGTGGAGTTTCTCCGAGGGCGGAGCTGGCGACGGCGGATTCTCGTAGTCGAACTCGACGAACGACGCCGCGTCCATCCCAGTCTCGATGAAGCACAGCGTCTTCCCGTCGTAGGTCGCCGTCGCCGGGCGGTCGCGGATCTCGCTGGCGAGGCGCTGGCCGACGACGCCGGCCTGGTAGTGGGCGACGCTGCCCGCGTTCGGGACGCCGGTGTCGGCGGTGTCACCGAGCGCGTAGACGTTCTCGGCAGCCTCAGCTTCGAGCGTGTGTTTGTCGACGTCGACCCAGCCGTCGTCGCCGATCCCCGCCTCTTCGATCAGGTCGATCCCGCCGTGGGGTGGAATCGTCACGAGGAGGTCGTAGTCGAGTTCGGTCCCTTCCATCGACGTGATGGTCTCCGCGTCGGGGTCGACCGACTCGGCGTTGAAGAACGTCTCAACGTCGATGTCCCGTTCCTCCATGATGGGGCGGGCCCACTCGGCGATGTGGGGGTTGCCGTGGACGCGTTGGATCGGATACGTGTACGTGATATCGACGTCCTCGCGGAGGCCGCGCTCGCGGAGCCAGTCGTCGGCCATGAAGACGAATTCGAGTGGTGCCGCCGGACACATGTGGGGCGTCCCGATGACGCTCAACACGAGGTCACCTTCGGTAAACTCCAACAGTTCGTCGCGCAAGTCGGTCGCGCCCGACTCGCTGTAGTAGTTGTGACCGTCCTCCGTGAGGCCCGGAATCTGGTCGGGCTCCAACGTCGACCCGGTTGCCAACACGAGGTAGTCGTAGCCAACCGGCGGGCTGCTACCTTGGAACTGGAGCTGCTGAGCCTCGGTGTCGATGTCGGACACCCGATCGATCCTCAGTTCGATAGCGTCGTCGACGAGACCGGCGAGCGACCGGCGACCGTCATCCGGTTCGCGCTGGCCAAACGGCACGTACAGCCAGACCGGCTTGTAGACGTGATCGGGGTCGTCATTGATGAGCGTGACGCGGACGTCGCCGGCCTCGAGTTCCGGTTCGAGTCGGTCGGCGAGATCATTCGCGAGGACCGTCCCACCGGTCCCACCGCCGACGATGACGACGTGCTCAGTCATGCTTTCTCCACGTAGAACGCGTTGTAGTCGTCGAACTCCTCGACATCTAACAGCTCGTTGCCGGCTTCCTCCGCCCACTCTGGGACGTCAGTGAGTGACTGGTCGTTGTCGCTCAGAAGTCGGATCACGTCGCCGGATTCGGCACTCCGAATCTTTCCGATGAGATCCATCAGTGGACCAGGGCAGGCTGCGCCTCTGGCATCGACGGTGTCGTCAGGTTCAATGTCAGTCATAAATCTCTCACAGGCGGTAGTTGGACGTGGACTGTATTAGTATTGTATGTCCATTCCAAGATTCTGAAAAACTGTATGCGGAACAGTCAGCGAGCGGTAGCCGGAGGCTCACAGGGAAGTGGATGAGCTTACTGCTCGAACAGGAGCCCGTAGTGGTACGGGGGTAGATCGACCTGCCGATCGAATACGAACGCCGACGCCGGGCACACTGTATCTGCGGTTTCTTCGGGCGGCATTCGAAGTTCAGTCGGGGCCCACGGGGCTCACCCGCGACGGTTGTCGTTTCGCGCGGCCGCTCGTGCCAGTTGATGATTACCAGTGAGCCATCAGGTTCGATCGCGTCAAACGCATTCTGGACGAATCCTGCCTGGTCGTCGATGCCGTGGAACGTGTTTGCTACGATTATTGTGTCGACACGTTCGGGAAGTACTGCGGGCAGGTTCCGCGCGTCGCCGTGAATAGGGACGACGTTCTCGATGTTTTGCTGGTCTGCAAGGTGGTCCAGTTCGGCGAGTAGTTCCTCATCGAGGTCCAACGCGTACACCGATTCGGGCTCGACGATGCGGGCGGCCGACAGCGCAAAGTACCCACTTCCGCATCCCACTTCAGCAACCGATTCGGCAGCTCCGATGCCGAGTTTCCGGAGGGTCGCACCGGGCGTCCGCCAGAGCTTGCTCCACCAGTCCCAGTCGGGTTGGCCGGTGTTCTGGAACCGCTCCATCGATTTCAGGGGCGGGACGTATCAACACCCAGCAGGCGGTAGAGGGGACACAGCCGAATGAGGCCAGTCCCGATGAGGATGAGGGCCACAGCAGAGAGGGCTACGCCAACCGCCATCCCGAATTGCAGGAGGTTGCCGAGTGTGGCCAGACCGATGAGCCCCACTGCGAGGCCGACAACAATTCGAATTCGCCTGCCTGTCACGCTAATATTGTTCTCCATACCCACAAGTACACAATACAGCTACCTAAGTCTTTCTCGACGGACAGGCTACTACTAGAAACGATCTGACGGCAAATCAATCGTGTCGGAGCTTCGTTACTGCTCAATCTGGGACCGCCGCACAGCTGGAAGTCGTGTATAGACGACTGCATTACCGACGAGCACGTCAACTGGGACGTACTCGTCGGGTGCGTGGACGGTATCGGTTCCGAGCGCGAATTCGACGGTCGGGATGCCCGCGTTCCGGAATTTCTTCGCGTCACCGCCGCCCGTAGCACTCCGGCGGTAGACACGCGTATCCGTGACAGCCGCTGCCGCCGACGCGACGGCTTCGACGAGCGGGCTGTCGGGCGCCTCGGCGGTGCCGACACTCCAGGATACATCCGCAATCGTGATCCCCTCGCAGTCGGCAACGCACTCCCGAATCCCCGCGAGCACGTCGGGAGTGTGGACTCCAGCTGCCAGTCGCACGTCGACCTCAGCGCGGGCAGACTGCGGGACGCTATTGATGGCGTCGCCACCTTCGAGGATGCCGAGATTGATCGAGGGGTACCAGAACAGCTCGCGAGCGACATCCTCACCCATCGACGGGCCGTAATACTCGACCGATTCCTCGATGATCGGAACTACGTCGGCGGCGATCTCGAGTCGCTGAGAGCCGAACCGTTTTCGCATAGTCTCAACCGCGTCGTATAGCCGGTCGATCGCATTCACGCCGAGTGGTGGGCGTGAGCCGTGGGCCCCCTCACCACTCGCTTCTAGCGTCAACCAGATGCTCCCCCGATCGGCGACCGTCACTGAGTGCCGGCCTGCCTCACAGGTCGGTTCACCGATTACGCACGCGTCTGCGTCGAGTTGGCCGTCGTCCAGCAGCGCTGGGAGCCCAGCGTCACCACCTACTTCCTCGTCGCTGACGAAGGCAAATAGGAGATCAACGGGCGGATCGGCGTCGGTGGCTGCAAAGGCCTGAATCGCGAACAGCATCGACGCCACGGCCCCTTTCATGTCGGTCGCGCCACGGCCGTAGACGCGGTCATCGACCTGTTCGCCGAGGGGTTCGTGTGTCCACGCATCAGCATCGAACGGAACCGTGTCGAGATGGCCGTTGTACAACAGCGTCTGGTCCGCCTGCCCGGGAACCCGTATGAGGAGGTTCGGTTTCGCCGGATCGGCCACGACACGCTCGACGTCGACTGAAAGTGGCTCGAGGAACCGCTCGATCTTGGTAACGATCTCGCGGGTGTCGCCCGGCGGATTTGCCGTGTCGATTGCAAGCAGGTCGAGGGTAAGCGAGATCAGATCCTCACGGTGTGCCCGGATGTACTCAGAGGGACTCACGTCGCTCATATCTCAAAATTGGTGCGGTAGCGCCAAATGTATTTCGCGGATTCCACAATATTGTTGAACTCTTTCCGGTGGTTCGGAGCGGCATCCCTCGGAGAGAAAGAGAGGTTCTGTGGCTGATCCAGTCACGGAAGTCCGCAGGGTCGGTGCCGTCCATAGATCGGCAACAAGAAACCTCAAATAAGTCGTCCCGGTGCCGTTCATCTGCGTCAGCGATCCCATCAAAAACCTAGGACTCACGCGTGCGCTTCGATCACTGAGCGAAGCTGCGCTTCGTCCTGCATTCCGACGAGTCGTTCCGCTGGCTGGCCGTCAGCGAAGAGGACAAGCGTCGGAACACCTTGGACACCGTACTTGGCGGCAAGTTGCTGGTTTGAGTCGATATCGATTTTCACGACTGTCGCCCTGGTCTCGGCCGCGATCGTTTCGACGACAGGTTCGAGCATCTGGCACGGGCCACACCAATCGGCGTAGAAGTCGGCCAGCACCAGGTCGTACTCAGCGACAGTGTCGGAGAGTTCAGCGTCGCCGTTGATATGAATAGGTTCAGACGGACTCTTCGAGGCGGACTCCTCAGCACCGTCCGTTTCAGTTCGATTTCGAAGCTCCGCCAATTTCTGTCGTCGGATTTCCTCGATATCTTCAGCCATTAGATATCCGTTTTGGGCCGCGTCGACTTATTTGTTTTGTGTATATCGCACAATACTGGCCCAGTGGCGACCTGAACTACCCGGATTCACGAACAGGGCTCTAGCGGTTGCTTCTCTCGGTTGTCCGCGTTTCGGCGATATCGATCTTCGAATTCCTGAATAAGCTGTCCGATGTCCGCATACCAGTCGTTGAGCAATCGCTGCATGTCGCGAGCCACGTCCTCAGATGCTCGCGGACGATACACGTAGCAGTACCCACCGTTATCGTAGTTCACCTGCTCTTGGACAACAATACCGGCATCGCGAAGCCGTGAAAACGAGCGGTATGCCGTAGTTCGTTCACATTCCAGTCTGTTGGCTACGTCATCAACGGTGAGTCCCCCTTTTTCCCGTTGGAGCAGCTGAAAGACCATCTGATCCCGCTCGTTGAGCCCGTGAATGCGATCCAGGAGATCCAGACAATCCGGATCGCGTTCGAGGTCTTCACGCACTGAATGGGTCATCATATCGGAGAATAGTGTGACCGAGAGGATTAAAGTTGTTCCCGAATATCACAATACCACTACGGACAAGATGATACAGAAGTGTTTCATTCCCGGATTTCGTTAGCTTTCGAGAGAATATCCGAAGAGACTTTGTTCTGTAGCCCCAAGACAATACACGAATGACCCTCCCAATTGACCCGAGCCAGATTGACCCTGCTGACATCGGCGAAGAACAGGCGACCCTCGAGATGAGCCACGAAGACGCCATCGAACACGTCCGCGACGTGTTCACGGACGCCGGCTTCGGCGTCCCCGTTGAGTTCTCGCCCTCGGAGATGCTCAACGAGAAGGTTGACGCGGGCCGGGACCCCTACTACGTGCTTGGCGCGTGCAATCCCGAGGTCGCCGACCGCGCGCTCAACGCGACGGACAACAAGCTTGGTGCGCTCATGGCCTGCAACGTCGTTATCTGGGAAGAAGAACCCGGCAAACAGGTCGTCTATCACGTCTCCATTATGCGCATCGCCCGCCTCGTTGGGATGGCCCCCGACAACGAGGAGATGGCGGATATCGTCGCCGACACCGGCGAACTCGTCGACGAGGCATTCGCGAACCTCTAATGGGGTATCATACGTTCGATGCCGATCGCGCCGACAAACTTGAGGATGCACAGCAACGGTACCGCTTTCTCTCAGCGGAAGAGTTGCTCTGGGCACTATCACCGGATGGCGACGAGACCGTAGCGGACTTCGGCAGCGGGACCGGGTTCTACACCGACGATGTCGCGCCGGCTGTCGACCACGTGTACGCCGTCGACATCCAGGACGCGATGCACGATTACTACCGGGAAAAAGGCGTCCCCGAGAACGTCGAACTCGTGACGAGTGGCGTCGATGATCTCCCGCTCGATACGAATAGCCTCGACGCAGCATTCTCGACGATGACGTACCACGAGTTCGCTGGGGAAGAGGCGCTGGCCGAGATCACTCGCGTGCTAACGGACGCCGGTCGATTGATTATCGTCGATTGGGCGGCAACAGGAAGTGGAGACCACGGGCCTCCACTTGATGAGCGATTCAGTGGTGCGGAAACAGCGAACGACCTCCGCGAAGCTGGATTTCACATCGAGCATACTGCCATCCGGCAGGAGACGTTCCTCCTTATCGGTGAGCTCAGATAGGAGACTACGCCCGTTTTCGAAGGACTCCTCGGACGAACGGCCGGATCGGTGTTACGCCGAGATGTAGACGTTCAACCTCCACGATATCGAATGTTGAATCAGCTGCGAATCGCGACGCAGTTTGGCGCGTCAGATGACAGCCCCCGGCTAGCCGTTTCCAGAGTGGTGCGAGCAACCCCTGCACACGCCCACGCCAGCCATCATCGGCGACGTGTTCGAAGAATCGGAACTCACCGCCCGGCTTGAGTACCCGTGACACCTCACTCAACGCCCTCTCAACGTCGGGGATCGTACAGAATACCATCGATGCAATGACGACGTCAAACGTGTCATCACGATATGGAAGCGACTCGGCTGGTGAGTCGTCGATGGTGATATCTAAGGAGTGAGTTCGTGCTTGTTCCTCGGCCTGTCGCCGCATATGTGGATCAGGTTCGATGGCGTGAAACGTCGTCACGTCGCTCTCGACAGCCGCAAAATATGGAAACATCGCGCCGGTACCAGCCCCAAGATCAAGGACAGCGCCCTCAAGATTGGCAACGAGATATTCACGGTGGGGGCGCAAAAGAGTCCGCTCTATAAGCGCCGTCGCAGGATCATAGACCGCTGCAAAGAACGGATGCGACGGTTCCTGGCTACTCGCGTCTGTAGTCATGATCGTATGAACGTGGCACAAGTAGAAAACACCCGCCTCTTGGAGGCCCAGTGATTGCTCTCATTTGTGTCGAGATAACGATTAAATCTGGTTTATCAGTAATTGGGGGAACATTGCAAGCGTCACGAAGTGTGAGAACTGGTCCGCAGAATTGGACCAATCGACTGTCGGTAGTTCCCATCGTTCCTGATTGCTGACTCGATTTCTGGAAGGAACTGAACGAGATCAGAGCGACCGATTCAATGAGTCGAACAAAGACGGCGGTCTCACGCCAGTGAGAGCGCCGTCAGCCCAGACAAGAGGCGAAGCTGTCGCTCATGTACAGGTCTGCCGCTGGACGCGGGCAGCTTCAGCCCGCGTCCAGCTCGCTGTAGGTCGCCGGGATTCCGACACCGTTGGTTGGTGCTTCCCACTTCCGGCTCAAGGTGTCGTCAAGAGCGTGATCAACCCACTCCCGGAACACCTCGAAGCGGAACCAGACGGGTAGTGCTCGCCCGCCGCGTCGCGGCGTGGCGAGCACGCCCCATCGGACAATCGCCCAGAGGTTCCGTAGCAGGAAGCTCACGAGGATGAACAACAACCGAACGGCTGGATTAGTTGTACTCGTTCGCGCACGCGCTTCACGCATCGTCCGAAACGCTGTCTCGATGGCTGATCGTTTCTGGTAGAGAGCTTCAACTTCCTTCGGCGTGCGATCGGTCAGATCGCACGCCACGTAGGCCCGCACGAGCAACCCGTGTTTGCCTCGGTTGCCTTGTTGGTAGGAGACACAGACCGCGAGCGGGAAGCGCAGTTCCCGCTCGCTTCCCTTGTACATCACGTACTCCGTCCAGTAGGAGACCGTCGTGTCCAGTTTCTCGGCCATCTGCTTCCCACGGCGGACGATCGGAAGAGCGACTGGTGCCACGGCATCCAGTCGCTCGATTGATGCACCGTTGTAGAAGCCGCGGTCGGCGAGAAGTCCAGCCACGGTGAACGGTAGGGCCGCGACGTGGTCGAGCAGTCGCTCGACCGCGTCGCTTGTTGGTTCGTCTCCACGGACGGGCGTGACGGCGATGACGAGTGGTTTAGCTCGACAGAGGACGAATCCAGCGAGGTAGCGATGGCACTTGCTGGTGCCATCGCGGGGTTTCGTGTGGCAGAGTTCGCCACCGTCAGTGTGAGGACAACCGTGGTAATGGATATCGACGAAGTCGAGGCAGATGATCCTCGGACCGGGGCCGAGGATCATCGCCGCCTGTTGAGCGAAGATGTCGTTGACGGCGGCTTCAAGGTCATCTGCTGGAACGGTGTGCAGTTGTTTGAGGGTGTAATCGTCGGAGTAGCTTCCACGAGTGGTATCTGTGACGGCTTTGATGGACTTCTGATCGACAGCAGCTTGCAGCAGCGTTTGACGGATGATCCCGGAGTCGAAGCCGCAGCCTTCGACTCCAGGGATCGGAATCGCTGCGAGTAGATTAAGCGCTAAGGTTTCAAGGTCAGAGGCCGTAAGAACAGTGTCTGGGTGGTAGAGAAATTCCACAACACCCATCCAGACGCTTTCTGCGAACGTAACCTCGTCAGTTGTAACTATCCGCTGACTCGATGGGAACTACCGACTGTGGAAGCAACTGGTCCGATTTGGCACATGAGGGATTAACTCGTTTCAAAGAGATTCCCTGTCTGCTTACTACGCAAAACACGGGACAGTCGATCTACGACTAAGAACCTGGAAAATTGTCAGTGGTCCTCTGAATATACCCTCTAGATTCAGCAATAGAACTATGATAGGCCCGATATAGATAGACGGCTTAATCGTACCTGTGTTCACTGTATTGACCAGTCCAACAGTGACTATTGTGTTCGCTGTGGGACTGGAAGCACGTCGCTTGTCTGATTGGCTTGTTGGATGGTGATTATGACTGGTCAGGAACGATTGTTGACCGATGCGTACATCGTCGGGGTGGAACTCAGAGCAGCACTCGAAAGCGGGCAATCATTTTGTACCGCCCTTCGAATGCTGGATGATCCGTCCGATTTACTCAATGACGGCTATCCCGAATGGCATCCGGCCCCCTATCCCTTCGAGGCGATGGTCCGCTTGTTTATTTATCGAGAACTCACAGGAGAGAGCTACCGCGGACTAACCAAGTATCCTGAACTTGCCAGCGTGTTTGGCCTTGAAAAAATCCCCGACGAATCGGTGCTCTCCCGGACCTGGCGCAACCGCTTCGACGGCCCCACCAGAAGGTTCGTCACCACAGCTGCACACTACGTCGTCAAAGAGATCCACGACCGCGACATCCACGTGCCTGAAGCCCGACCGAAAGCCGAGATCGTAACCAGACCAATGCCATAGTGCGTTCCCGGACGATCCAGACGGGGCCGGCTCAAACGAGGAATTCAGTACTTCACAAAGCCGGTTAGTTGAGAGGTCTGCTTGCTGAAGGTGTGTCTAAAACCCGGCAAGCAGACGGTGAAATCCACGAGGACCAGCTCCTTAACTTCCTCGTCAACACGTTCGACGAGGAAGTTGATCTCGGTCTTGGGGCTAATGCTGAAATCGACGCTGAGGACGTCTACGAGGTCCTCGTCGGCGCTTGCGCCGACGGGACCTCGATATCTGAACTCTGCGAGACCAGTGAAGATTCTCCCCACCAAAACACGATTCTGTACCACCTCCGCGAGAAGTTCGACCTACCGTCGGTTGAACAAGTCGGGAACGCACTCCTGCAAAAGGACGTTCTAGAGGTTCTTCCTGAGCAGGTGGAGGTCATCGCAGACCTCCACCTGCGGCCCTACTACGGTGATGAGGACGAAACAGATGGTCTCTATCACTCAGAAGCGAAGCGTGGAACCACCGCGTTCCACGCCTATGCGACACTCTACGCGCGTGTGAAGAATAAGCGATACACGCTGGCGGTGCGCCGTCTCGTTGACGGCGACACCGCCAGCAGTGTCCTTGCCGAGTTTCTTGGTCTCCTTGACGGCCTTGACCTCAGCGTCAAGGCCGTCTATCTTGACCGAGAATTCTACGATAGCAAGTGTCTCACGCTGCTTCAAGCCCACAACTACGCCTACGTGATGCCGATCGTCCGGTGGGGAAAGACAATCAAGCAGGAACTCTCGGAAGGATGGAGTCGTGTCATCCAACACGACCTGACAGGGAAACTCGACGGTCACAGCTGGACCGTCGAGTTTCCCGTCTACATCGACTGTACCTACCAAAACGGACGATATGACGAACACGGAGTGGCGCGTCACGGCTACGCCGCTGACGCGCCGTTCATTCAAACACCACGAGATGCTCGATACCACTACGCGAAACGCTTCGGTATTGAGGCCAGCTACCGACTCTCCGAACAAAGTATCGTGACGACCACGACGCAGAATCCGGTTGTACGGCTACTGTACGTCGTGGTTAGTCTACTCTTGCAGAATGTGTGGCGGTATCTCCATTGGGAGTATGTGGCGACGCCCCGCCGTGGCGGGCGTCGCCTCTGGAAATGGTCGTTTGAGGAGTTCATCAATATGCTGTGTCGGGCAGCGTGGACGGCCCTCGCGGTGCGTCGGGCCGTCCCCGCCAATCGGCCACCTGACGACCGGTTCCATCGGTAATCACTGACCGAGGACACTGACTCGTGAGTGGCAACGCTGCCGCGTCGGCGGCTGATCGCCGCCGACAGCGGCAGCTCGGCCTTCGATTAGCGTGCTTTGACCACTATCGACGACTCATCCCAACAGAACAGGTGACTCAAGTCAGGTCAAGTGACGATGATTTGTGAGGTACTGGAATTCACTGCCGAACAGATCCAGCGGACGACCCGGCTCGCTCGGGACCACGGCTTCGACGGATTCGACTCCGGTCGTGCCACGAATGCCACCTACGACGACATCCAATTCTTCGAGTTACAATCGTTCATGGGGATGGTCGGCTGTGGCACGCCACAAGGCGCGAACCGCTTCCAGTACCGACACGGCCCGAACAGGAGTCCTCACGGCGATACGCACCTCAGAGCAGTCAAACAGTTCGACCCTGAGATGTTGACAGAAGGGTTCGACGCGGCGACCGACCGGCTGCTCTCGGTCATTGAGTCTGAAGCATCGTTCCGTCGACCCGTGACGGCTGCGATCGACATCACGACCATCCCGTACTACGGCGACGTCGAGGGCATGTCGATGGTCAGCGGCACGAAAGACCAGGAGAGGCGGGCGTTCAAATTCGCGACGCTGTCGATCATCGGGCAGAACATCCCATTGGTCCTGGGTGTGGAGCCGATTAAGGAGAGCTCTGAGTGGGATCAGAATCCATCGAACAAGATTCATCGTGTCGTCCGCCGCCTGGTGAAGCGGGCACAGGACCACGTCCCCATTGAGACGGTACTGTGCGACCGCGAATTCGACTCACAGCGCGTTTTTCAATCGTTGTCGAACCTCGGCGTGAACTACCTGATCCCAAAACGAATCAACAGCACCGAGCGGGAAGTAATGGAGCAGATGGAAGAGGACGAACAGGAGGTTGCCGTGGAGTCAGCGTCCGTCCACGTCGAAGCTGGGAACCACCAGATTCGGTTCCTGTACGTACCGTCGACAAAAGGCGATGGCACAGCTGTCTTCGCGACCAATCTTCGAGTTGGACCAGGTGAGGCAGAGACGGTCTGTCGACGATACAGTCGGCGCTGGCAGATCGAAAACGAGTACAAATCGATCAAGAACGACTTCCTCGCGAAAACCTCCTCGAAGGACTACCGGGTGCGGCTGTTCTACTTCGTATTCGCCGTGTTGCTGTACAATATCTGGCGCCTCACCGATTTCCTGCTGAAAGCGGATGTTGATGGCCCGATGGACTACGCACCAGTGCTGACTGCGGGTGAATGCGTTGAGATCGTGGTCTCAGCGCAGATTCCACCCGACTAACCGACTGAATCCCGCCTGGACTGCCCTCCCGGAGTGGCAACACTGTCCAGCACTCCCAGAATTCTGTTACTATCCCACACTCTTTCGATAGCCGCCTCCAAAAGCGTTCAATCCATTGGTAAAACGTCGAGTAGAATTACATACTGGCGGGTGATTTAGCGAAAACTAGGCTATCCTCCGAAACTCTGGGACTACCAATCTCTCACAAATTCCTATAGCACTATACAGTTTATAATTCTGCGTATTGCGGTATAGGCGGTGTAGAAGGCTTTAGACTGGCAATCTGTGCTGTGGCCCATACACTACACATTACCGCGATAATGTGCTGTGGGTTGGAGTGGGTCGCCGCCCTTGGGTCAGCCCACCCGATGTCAGAGAACAACCCAGGTCTCCCCGACGGGAGGACGCCCTCGTTGAGTTCACAGCGGGAAAGGTAGAACTACGCTGTGAACTTCAAGCGAATCGTCAGGGAGTGGATCGATTATTCGACCAAGATGTGCACCTCGATTTAGCGGTAGCAAGCGTCTCGTGGATGTTCTGTCGTTGCCGATAATCTTCTGTGCGTCTTCGATCAACTGCTCCAGCTGCGGTAGCGGTGAGTAACCGAGATGTTCATTCCAAGGATCGGTTTCTTCCTGAATGAAATCGGCAAGGAATCTGTCTGCCGTCCTAATTCAGCGATCAGAGTGTAGCGTCGAGGAACTTGTGTTCTCCGCGACTACCCGACCCTCGTGGACGACATGTCGAGGAGGATCACCGACACGAAGTGCCTCAGTTGGGGACGTAACCGACGGCGTGTACACGTTGAATGTTGCGGGGAGTCCTTCGCGGATACCGTGTTCAGCACCGATGATATCGGCAGCGCTGTCGGTCACCGTACTCCAGGCTACCGACCGCTCTGCTGGTGTCTGAAGATGTGCGGCGTGAGCAGTTATGAGCGCTGTTTCGATCATACTTGCGCGTCCGTATGGGTAGAACCCGTCCTGGATACAGTCCTGGCCCGCTGCGACGGTCAGTCCTGCTTCAAGAAGATCATGAACACGGGTGATTCCCCGCCGTTTCGGGTGCTGGTCGTGACGGCCCTGCAACAGGAGGTTGGTTGGAGGGTTAGTAACCATCTGGATATCAGCTTCCTTGAGTAATTCAACCACACGATTCGCATGCGATTCGTCGTACGCGGCGAGCGCGCATGTATGACCAGCCGTCACACTATCATCGAACCCCTCCTCGATGACCCGCGCGGCGAGATATTCGAGCGATCTTGCCGCCGGATCGTCGGTTTCGTCGACATGCATATCAATCGGCACCCCGTTGCGCTGAGCCAGTTCGAGACAGTAGTCGACGTGTGTTTGCATGTCGCTCTCGGTGCGTTCGTTGTCCGGCATCCCACCGACTGCGTCTGCACCTTCGGTGAGTGCCTCCTTTAGTAGGTCGTCGGTTCCCGGGTCCCGAACAATCCCTTCTTGGGGGAACGCGACCACTTGAACATCTGCTACATCAGCCCATGCTTCACGCGCCTCAAGCACACCGCGAAGCGGCGTCAAACCGCCGATAGTATCGACATCGACGTGCGTTCGGATACGGGTACAGCCGTTCCTGACGTGCATCTCAATAGCCCGTTCTGCCCGATCGCGGACGTCTGCGACGGTGTAGTTTGCCTTTTCTGTATGGATGTTATCAATTGCCTCTTCAAGAGTGCCTGACTCGTTTGCAGGCAGCGAGTCCGCTATAAGCGCCTTGTCCAGGTGAACGTGACAATCGACGAATCCACCAGCGACGAGACCACCGCCCGCGTCGATGGTCCGCTTCCCGTCGGCGAGATTCGTGCCAATCCGTGATATCTGTCCATCAACGACTCCGACGCTCACCGGTTCCTGAGTGGTCAGTATCTGAGCATTTTCGACGAGTAAATCGTACTGCATACAACAGCCAAAAAGGCGGGCTATTTAAAATAGAGGGTCAGTTCACTCAACGACTCTATCGCCTGCAGAAGTAAACCACTCCCGTAGGTACTATCAGTACGTCCCGGACGCGAAGAGGTCCTCGACGGCGAGTTGCTCCGATGTGAACCCCTGTTCATGGGCGAACTGGGTCATCCGGTCGAGCGTTTCCTCGTTCTCTTCGACACCATAAGTCCAGAAATCGCCTCCCATCCGCGCCCTAACCGCTTCGAGGTGGTGGTAGATCCAGGGAATCGAGACCCGTCGCTGCCCGGTCTCACGCAACTCCTCGAAGACGTAATCTTTTGCTCGCTGGAAGAGGTCAGTTAATTCCGTCGCGATCCACGGGTCCGCGGCGAGGACATCGTCCCGGACGACGATGGTGTGCATGATCGGGAAGTGACCCGTCCGCTCGTAATAGTCGGCCTCAACCGCCCGGTAGTCAGGGAAGAGCCGTCGAACCCCGCCAGTGTCGTAGGCCTCGGGTATCTTCGGAGAGACGAGCGCGTCAAGTCGCCCGTCGGCCAGCAACCCGGACAGTGTCATCCCGTCCGGTTTCTGTTCGACCGTGACCCCCTCGGGGTAGTCGAACGCGAGCGGGTCGTCGTCGGCCGTCCCCTGGGGGCTGGCCTGGTGCCAGGTCACGTCCCCGGGATGGAGGTCGTACTCATGCTGGAGGATACCACGCGCCCACAGCGCCGCAGTCATCGTGTAACTCGGAACCCCCACGTCGGCACCGACGAGGTCGGCCGGCTCGGAGATATCGCTGTCGCCATCGACGAAGATGAACCCGTGGCGGAACACTCGCGACGGGAACACTGGGATCGCGGTGAACGCGGGTTCCCCCCGGTCACAGGCCATCAGATACGACGACATCGACATCTCGGAACAGTCGAACTCCTGGTTGCGGATCATACGGTTGAAGACAGCGACGATGTCGTCCATCGCCAGGAAGTTCAACTCTATCTCGTTCGGTTCAACGACTCCATCGTAGACCGGCCAGGTCAGCAGGTTCAGATCACAGGCAAACGAGAGGGACTCGGTCGTCATCGACAGGAGTGCCGTTTCGACCCGGATAACAAAACCCTTCGGGTCAGCCACGCCTGGATTCGGAACTGCGTCCGTGAAAAGATTTTTTTGGCGGCTCTGTGTCCTCTGGGCATGAGACAGCGCATCGGTATTTTCGGATGTGGAACAATCGGGCGAGAGGTAATGACCGCGGTGGCGTCCGGAGCGGTCCCGGATTCGAAGATCGGCGGCGTCTACGACCGAAACCCGGAGCGAGTCGACCGAGCGCTGGCGGCGACTGACGGGCTTGATGCCGGCCTCCGGTGTGGTGACCCGCTGGCGCTGTCGGCGGAGTGTGACGTTGTCCTTGAGTGTGCGGGCCACAGCGCCGTCGCCGAGTTCGCCGTTCAACTGCTCGAGACCGGGACGGACCTGCTGGTGTTAAGTGTCGGGGCGCTCGCCGACACCGACCTCCACGACGAGATCATCGAGACCGCTCGTGCCAACGACGCCCGATTTGAAGTCCCTTCGGGCGCGTTGGCCGGCGTCGATGCCATCAAGGGGGCAGCGGTCAACGGCGAACTCGACGAGGTCGTGTTTACGACCGTCAAACCACCCGAGGGACTCGCCGGCGCGCCACACGTCGAACAGTCGGAGATCGATCTCGACACGGTCACGGAAAAACGGCTGGTGTTCGAGGGCTCCGCCCGGGAGGCCGCACCAGCGTTTCCGGCGAACATCAACGTCGCGATGGCGCTGAGCCTGGCGGGACTCGGCGCGGCTGAGACGGTCGTGAAAATATACGCCGATCCGGACGAACGGGACAACGTCCACGTCATCGAGGCCGATGGTGGGGCCGGGTCGATGGAGATGACTTTCCACACTGTCCCACACCCCGACAACCCGAAGACGAGTTACATCGCCGCGCTATCCGCTATCGCGTCGCTCAAGCGGCGGACGGAGCCGCTGGTCGTCGGGACCTGAGAAGCGTCGCCACACCGGTCGGGCGTCTCTGGGGCCCGACACGAACGGGGCTCACTCCACAATCGCGGGACGTTTCGCCGGCGGCGCGTTCCGGCTCCCGTCGACGAGCAGCTCCCCGTCGACGAACACCTTGTCGACGGCAGCGTACTCCCCGTGGTCGAGCGCACCCATTGCGTCGTCGGCCTGACTACCCATCGGCGCGTCGAGTAGACAGAGGTCTGCCGGCAGCCCCTCCGCGACGACACCCGTTCCGAGGTCGTGGTGATCGGCGACCTGCCCGGTGGCGAGGGCGACGATCTTTTCGGCCGGCACGTCCGTCATGCCGGCCAGTATGGACATCTCCAGCAGCATGCCACACGAAATCACGCCGGTTCCGGTCGGCGTGTCGGTTCCGATCTGCATCCGCGAGAGTTCATCGCGCTCGGACATTCGCTCGAGGACATCGACCGCGACCGACTGGTTCCCACCGACGATCAACTCGAGTACCATGTCGGTCCCCTCGATGAGCCGGTCTATCCCTTCGTCGGGAAGCGGGGTGGGGCCACCGTTGAAGTGGGCCGCGATATCGGGCCTGATATGTTCGAACATCGCGGCGGTGATGTTGTCGGTACCCGGGAGACTGCTCCCCCCGCAGTGCATCATCGAAGTGATGTCGCGCTCGCGGCCCCACTGGACTAGGTCGCGGGCGCGGTCGACGTCATTGAGTGCGAAGAGAATCTTCATCCGTTCGATGCCAGCCTGGCTCGCGTCCTCGATGTCGGCCTCAGTCATGTCGTCGTCCAGTAGGAGCGTCCCCGCGTTGACCTTCACACCTCCGGGACGGTGTGCGTCGTAGGACCGGCCGGTGAGAACAGCGAGGGCTTTCAGTCCTTCCGGGTCGGTCGGCCGACCGGGAACGTGACACTCGCCGGCCGATACCATCGACGTGACGCCCCCGTGGAGGTAACTCTCACACCAGCCAAGGGCGTTCTGTCGGGGCGTGAACCCACCCAGCAGCGGGTGCGTGTGGCCGTCGACGAACCCCGGTGTCAGCGCCAGCCCGTTCGCATCGATCACTGTGTCGGCGGTCGTCGTGGTCGACCCGACCTCCGCGAGGAGGCCGTCCTCGACGTAGACGGACTCAACGTTCCTGACGGGGTTGTCGAGATTCCCGGTAACGATACACCCAAGGTTCCGAATGAGCATTCCTGACATCTGATCTCTCCACTATGCCGCCCCGTGATGTCCGGTCAGTGACGGAACAGCCCTTCGACGGCGAATACGAGTCGGGGACGAACGATAATAATACCGGCTCTTCCAACCCAGTGACACCACGTGAAAATCACGGCATCCCGTCGGTAATGTTAGAGTATGCACACTGGAACAGTTTTCCTGCGTCGTGCCAATCGTCACGTGAGGCAAGACGAACTCAGCAGCGACTGACGCTGCGAGAGTGAATATGAACTCGCCGACGAGATATGTTCATCGACAGCGTGTACCAGCAGAAAACAGTACGATGCACGGGGTTGCGCCGGTGGGATGCCGCTTATCGATACACTACAGGATAATAATACTATTGCGGCAAGCGCTCCCGCAAGATTTTCGGCGCAAACCGTCCGTTGGGAATCAAGCCTGCACGAACTCCAGGGGATATTCCGTCAGCAGTTCAGCGCCCGAATCGGTGATATGGACCGTCGACCCGAACTGGAGACCGTACCGGTCGTCGGGCGTCACGGCGTTGGGTTGGATGACCACGACCATCTCCTCCTCGAAAGTGAACTCGCCATCCGGGACCAAGTGCGGGTCTTCGCGGTTCGGCCAGTAGTTCGAGTCGACGGTTCCGATCCACGGCGGGTGGAGCGAGGTGCCGTAGCCGTGGAGGATAGCATCCGGAGCGGTGTAGCCAGCCTCGGTGATCGGTGCGGTAGCGTCAACGATGTCCCGGGCCGTCGCGCCCGGCTCGAGCGCATCCAAGAGCCGGTCGTGGGTCTCGCTTACGATGTCGAAAACCTCCCAGTACTGATCTGTCGGAGGCTCCTCTACCGCGATCGGCCGGTGGAGCTGCCCTTCGTAGCCCCAGTAGGAGGCGCTGATCTCCGACGTGATGACGTCGCCGGCCTCGATGCGGCGCTCCGCCGGTTCGTCTTTCCACGGGTAACACTCGCCGGGGCCAGGGTCGTGCATCGACGCTGTCGAGACGAAGGAGATGCCGGGAGAGCCACCTTCCGGAAGGTACCCCGACTGCGCGACGTGCCGGAGCTCGTACTCGTGCATCCCGGGTTCGACGCCCTCGGCAAGGGCTCGCATCGCGTCGTCGGTGTGCTTGGCGGCGCGGCACAGTCGCTCCAGTTCCTCCTCGCTCTTCGTCAGCTGGATCTCCCCATAGACCCCCGTGGCGTCGACGAGTTCGGCGTCGAGTTCCCTATCGAGCGTCTCGTAGTGAGCATGGGGGATGGTTACCCCGAAACGGGGGCTAATACCGACGATACCGATAGTCCCCTCCGCGGCCGCAGTGCCTCCCACGCGGTCCACAATCGTCTCCATTGCAGGGAACTCGCCCCAGCGGACATCGTCGACGATCGACACCTCGTCAGCGTACTGGACGTGGTTCGTTAGTCCTACAAACAGCGTCGAGTCCTCGGTTGGGTCGGCAAAGACGACGAGATAGTTGTGGAACTGACCGAGGTAGTTCGCGAGGTAGTTGATGTTACTACAGCCTGATTTCGAGTTGCCGTATATGACGAGAGCATCGATACCTGCCTCGTCAAGCATCTCGCGGACGGCCTCGTATCGCCGTTCATACTCCGAGACCGAAAACCGCGGGTATTGGCTGGTGCGATCATTGTCGACCATAGCAACCCCGACATTTTCTCCGAACTTAAAGATTGTTCCCAGGCGGTGTCAGTTAGACGGGAAGGTATCCCGAAACGAGACTTCGATAAACAATATGTAATTAACATATTCAGTTTGATATTTGCGAACGTTTATATCTCTATTCTGTCTCCTTGGAATATGCTTGTCCGCCGACCGACAGTCGCTGTACCGGAAGCGACCGAATCGAGCGTCCCCCTGAGGAGGGATCGATGAGCGATCGACGATCCCCTGACGAGAACTGGGAGAACGACTACTCCAGGCGTCGGGAACAGTGGGTCCACGAGAAGTTCCTCTACGGCGGCGACCTAGACGACTTCTTCCCTGAGACGAGTCCGTCATGGATAGAGTGTGGGTACAAGATATCCGATCTAAAACGAGCCTTCGACGGGGCCAAGACGATGCGCATGGCGCTGGATAACCTCGTGAAACTCGGTGATCACCTCGCCGATGTCGCTGACAACAAGGAGGACCAGGGGATGCTCAATTCCGCTCACGAGTACTACCACCGCGCGTCACTGTGTTATTTCCGCGCCTCGTGGGGGCTACTCAACGCGGACGATCCCGACAAACAGGACTGGCATGGCAAGGGACTTGACGTGTTCGAGAAGGTCGTCGAACTCAACCCGACCTACGAGATGGAGCGCGTCGAGATCGAGTTGCCGTTCCACGAGGAGACGCTGCCAGCCGTGTTCCATCGATGCGGAGACGAACCCGCGCCGACCGTCCTCCACGTCCCCGGGATGGACATGGTCAAAGAAGAGAACACGAATCCGCGAAACAACCGGCTCGTCGCACGTGGGATGAACGTCCTAACGATTGACGGCCCCGGCCAGGGCGAAGCTCGGCTTCGCGGGATCTGCGCCGACACGCTTGAACGGTACCAGAAGGCCGGGTCTGCGGCGATCGACTGGCTCGTCGACCGCCCGGAGGTCGACGAGGACCGGATCGGCGTCTGGGGCATCAGTATGGGTTCCTACTGGGCGCCCCGCATCGTCTACGAGGACGATCGGGTCGCGGCACTCGCGTGCTACATGGGCAGTTGGTACTCGAAGGACATGATCTTTGAGCAAGCCCAGCCGTTCTTCAAGAAACGGTTCATGTACATGGCCGGGTTCGAAGACGAAGCGGCGTTCGACGAACACGTACGGGACATGACGCTCCACGGACTGGAGGACGGGATCAATGCTCCGACGTTCATCGCCCACGGAGAGTACGACGAACTCCAGTCACGCGAACAGGCCAGGCGATTCTACGAGAAACTGCCCGGACCCAAGCGGCTCCAACTGTACGAGAACGAGTTCCATGGCATCGGTCGCGCGACAGTGGACGTTCGATGTGACATTGCCGACTGGTTCGAACAGATCTGGCAGGAAGGCATAGACGACGACTACGCCGAAGCGGTGCTGATTCCCGACTATCCGACGACATCAGAGATCCCCTCGGCCGGATTTGACTTCCTGGATACCGAGAATTACACAGACAGTGGGTAATAGCACATAAATTCGATCGTCCAGCCAGGTTCTTGGGAAGAGATCAGACGGATGGCGAAAGTTGATCCGAAAAGTAACTTTATTAAGGAAGAGAGTTACTTCGATCCATGGGACGCAAACCCACGCGAAGACAGTTCCTACAGTCGAGTGCCGTTGTTACGACCGGACTCGCGGCCGGATGCTCCGGTGGCGGAGAGAGTTCGACCGATGACGGCGGTGAAACGCCGACCGATGGTAGTTCAACGGAGGCAACCCAGACGACGACTGGTGGGAACCTCTCGAAGACGGATTTCAACATCCTGCTGACGTACCAGCCTGAGATGGTTTACTCACCCGTGCTTGCCGCGGACCGCCTCGGGTACTTTGAGGAAGTCGGTCTCAACGTAAACATCGAGTACTCGTTCGGGCTGAATCCGATGCAGGTGCTCACGAGCGACGAGTTCGATGTCATCGTCGACAATCACATTTCCACGGTAACCGGAAAAGCACGCGGTGTCCCGGTCGAGACCGTGTTGACCACTATCGGCAACACGCCCCAGACGTTCGCGTCATTATCGGAGAAGAATATCACCTCGGTCGGTGACATTCCCGGGAATACTCTCGGCCTGCAGAACGCCCCTGACGTCCAGGCCTACACGGACGAGATATTCGGTAACCAACTCAGCGAATCCCAGCGGGGTAACATAGAGGAGGCATTCATCGGGTACGCGGTCAACAACCTGCTGGCCGACAACGTCGACGTGATGACGTTGTATCCAACGAATGCGGACTTTGCCTCACTCGAAGTGACCGGAGCGGAGTTCAACACGATCAATATGATGGACTTCATCGACGTGTCGGGGAACGCCGCCCTCACGTCAACGTCGACGCTTGAGAACAACCGTCCCGCGCTGGTCGAGTACACGAGGGCCCACGCAAAAGGGCTCAACGATGTCCTCGACCCGAACAACAAAGACGAGATCGCGGAGATGATCGTAGAGGTGCTGAACAGCTACGATCTCAGTGATGTCCATATCGAGGGGGCAGATCCAATGGAAGTCCAGCGCCTCTGTTTCGAGAAGTTCCTTGAGTTCCGCCCCATCGACTCTTGGGATACCTACGGCGCCGGCTACAACAACCCTGAGTACGTCGGTAACGCCCAGCAACTGCTCGCTAACATCGGGAACATCAGTGAGCCAGCGATGGTGGATCAGGACGAACTCGTCAACAACGAATTGATCAACGAAGTGTACGACGATAACGGAGAACTGATCTGGTAATGGCTATCCACGAGGAATCCCCGGAGTCATCGCTCGAGCGGTTACGGGAAAGTGCGCAAAAGATCGAACGCGAACAGATCTTGTACCCGCTCGTATTCTCCGTGGTCGGGATTATTGCGTGGACCGGCATCGTTGAACTGTTTGACCTACCGCTGTACATCCTTCCAACACCGTTCCAGATTCTCGACGGGTTCGCGGCGGAGATGAGCTTCTTCGCTCCTCACGCGCAAGCGACGATCTTCGAGGCCTTCTTCGGCTGGGTCGTCGGGAACATCATCGGGGTCACCCTCGGTCTCGTGATGGCTGAATCGCGGGGCTTACGGATTTCGTTCTATCCGTACCTCATCGCCCTACGTTCGATTCCAGTCATCGCGTTCGCGCCGTTGTTGATCCTCTGGATGGGACTGAACGTCTGGCCGATCCTGGCCACCGCGACGATCACGACGTTCTTCCCGACGCTCGTCAACAGCATTGCGGGCTTTAATTCAACCGACCAGCTCACAGAAGAACTGATGCACTCGCTGGACGCCTCGCGATGGCAGGTCTTCAGGCATGTGAAGATCTACAACGCGATGCCGTACATCTTCTCGTCGCTGAAGATCACCGTCGCACTGAGCATGATCGGCGCGGTTGTCGGGGAGTGGCTCGCCGCCGATCAGGGCCTCGGATACCTGATTGTCGTCGCCAACAATCAGATCGATACCATCCTGTTATTCCGTTCGATCATCCTTATCGGCCTCTTTGGAACGGCTTGGTTCGCATTGTTGACTGTTACTGAACGGCTGTTCCTAGACTGGAAACAGACTGGTGACGCGGGAGCAACGAGGTAAACACACATGGCTAACGACACATCACAGGTGCAAGCGTCCAACCGCCGTCAGACGAGCGCTGAAGGCGCAAATATCACTGTCGACGGACTGACCAAGGTGTACAACGAAGGAGAAGCTGATGAAGTCATCGCCATTGAGGATATTGACCTTGAGATCGAACCCAACGAGTTCGTCTCGATCATCGGTCCGAGTGGATGCGGGAAGACGACACTGCTGAAGTGCATCGGCGACCTCGTCGAACCGACGGTCGGGGAGGTTCAGATCAACGGCGAACCTGCGACGGCCGCCCGCAAGGAACGCGAACTCGCCTTCTACTTCCAAGAGGACGTGTTACTTCCCTGGCGGTCGGTCATCGATAACGTCCTCTTACCCCTGCAGATTGAAGGCAAGGACATCGACAAGGAGCAGTTCCGGGAGGAGGCGCGGGAGGTGCTCACACAGGTCGGGCTCGACGGATTCGAGCACAGTATGCCGGCCGAACTGAGCGGCGGGATGCGCCAGCGCGTCGCACTCGCTCGCGGCTTTATTTTCGACCCGATGACGTTCCTGATGGACGAACCGTTCGCCGCGCTTGACGAACTCACACGCCGAAAGATGAACAAGCGCCTCCTGGACATCCACCAGTCGGTTCAGAAGACGACGGTTTTTGTCACCCATCACATCGCTGAGGCCGTTTGGCTCTCGGACAAGGTTGTTATCCTGAACTCACATCCAGGCGAGGTCGATGAGATCGTCGATATCGACATCCCGCGGCCTCGTGATGAGAACACCCGTCAATCCGAGGCATTCCACGAATACGAGGATGCACTGACAGACAAGATCATCGAGTTCGACGTGTAACGACCGCCGTACGGCTCTTTTTTTGATTCATTTTCCGATCGAGGACGGAAGAAGTTACGACGGCCCACCCCCTCAGACGTGGAGCACGACTTTCCCGACGAACGAGTCCTCGACGACCGTTCGTTGGGCCGTTGCGGCCTCCTCAAGCGCGAACAGATGAGCGATGTCGACTGAGAGACGACCGCTTTCGAGCAGGTCTGCCAGTGGCTCCAGTACGCGCGATATATCGGGTGTGTTGTACATGCTCACGAAGTGAAGGGACACGTCGCGGTCACGGGCATCCTGACCGTCCGATATCTTACCGGATGGGCCACCGAGACAGACGATGTCGGCATCGAAGCTGGTGACGGCGATATCGAGGTCGAGGTACCGGTCGGTCATGTGGTCGAGCACCACGTCGACCCCGCCAGGTACCCTCTCATTAATCGCGGTTCGCAGGTCGTCCCGCTCGTAATCGAACACGTGCGTCGCACCGAGTTCCCTGACTCGCTCTCGGGCGCTGTCTCGGCCCGCGGTCGCGATCACCTCCACACCGGCAGCGGCTGCTAGCTGGACGGCGACGTGCCCGACACCGCCGCTCCCGCCGTGGATCAGACACGTATGTCCGGGCGAGAGCGAAGCGTGATCGAAGAGGGCTCGCCACGCGGTCACACCGACGTGGGCGATGGCGGCACCGGTCTGAAATGTCGTCCCCGCTGGGAGGTGATAGCACTGGTCTGTCGGTACCACGGCGTACTCCGTATACGTACCGCGCGGATCGGTATCCATCCCGGTCCCGAAGATCCGGTCACCGATGTCGAACCGCGAGACCCCGGATCCGACAGCGTCGACGACACCGGCGAAATCCGAGCCTGGAATGGTAGGTAGTTTATCCCCCGAAACAGTCCCGTTCCTGATTTGAGCGTCAATAGGGTTGACGCCAATAGCAACGACGGCGACGCGAACGGTCCCGTGGTCAGGCGCCGGTACTGGACGGTCTTCGACGTTGAGAACTGACAGGTCCCCTCGTTCATGATACCGAACTGCGCGCATACGTCGAAAGAGCACCAGGGCGGATTTAATTGTTGGTGGAGAGATGCATCTACGTGTTCACGAGAAGTGCACGGGCGTTCTCCGCGAGGACGGCCGCTTCCTGATCGGTAGTTGTCACGTCGCTGACCGACATCACGAGTTCAGACAGTTCCCTGGCCGAACGTGGCTCGTATGGGTAGTCAGTGCCGAAGAGCACGTTCGAAGCCGGGAACAGGTCCAGGGCGGCCTCGAGCGCCATTCGGTCGCCGAAAAAACCCGCGGTGTCCACGTAGATGCGTTCGCGGAGCTGTGCCTCGAACTCTTCGATGGTCTTGACCCGGTCCTGACCGGGCCATCTGCCTTCATCGAGTTGCAGGCGGATACGCCCCACCATCGTCGCAATATTCCCGCCGAGGTGATGATAGACGAGTTGCAACCCAGGGAACCTGTCGAGTACGCCCGTGTGGATGACATGAGAGATACTCGCTGCGAGAGCGGCCTCGCGACCGAACGTCGCATTGAGTAGGTAGTCGTCGTTGAGTGCGTCCGGGTGAAGTGACTCGTCGAGTTTCGGGTGAACCAGGAGCGGCGCACCGGTGCGGTCGGCGACTTCGAACACGGGCGCTAACTCCTCGTCATCCAGACCGATGCCACCGGAAGTCGTCTCCAATGCGCCGCCGTTGAAGCCAGCGTCCAGCGCACGCTCGAGTTCTGCGGCGGCCGCTTCACCGCCAGCCTGTGTCGGAATCGCTGCGAGGCCGTGGAGTCGGTCAGTGTCGGCGACAACGTCGAGAAGCGCGTCGTTCGATGCAGCTGTCTCTGCAGCATCACCCGATCCCATAAAATACGGTTGAGACAGTACGGCCTGGTCGATGCCAGCACGCTCGTATATTTCTAAGAGTTCGTCCGCGTCGGAGAGTCGGTTACCGAGTAGTGACTCGATATCGGTCCCCACGAAGGCGTCGGGATACGTTTCTCTTGGAAACAGATGCGCCCCAAAGTCGACCGTCATCCCTCGATCCGACCTCCGGTCCACCAATAGAATCGTCGCATGGAACTTGAACACCACTGAGCACCGATTGAACAGAGACGGTTCATCGAAGTCACCTCATTCGTAGTAAGCATCGAGGTCACCCCGTTCGTCATCAGCGATCGATGTGCGGATCGTCTTGTTCTGAGTGAACTCGTGCAGGGTCTCTTCGAACCCAAGCTTTCGACCGGTGCCACTCTTGCCGAAGCCGCCGAATGGCGTTCCGAGGAAGGTGCCGTTGTTGTAGTTGTTGATGTACACGATACCGGCTTCGATGCGGCGGGCCATCCGATTTGCCACTTCCATGTTTGTCGACCAGATGGCGGCGCTCAGGCCGTACTGCGAGTCGTTCGCCAGATCGATCGCTTCCTCGATGGAGTCGAAGGTCGCCACCGACATCACGGGGCCGAACACTTCTTCGTTCCAGATTCGCATTTCCGGCGTTACCTCGCCGAACAGCACCGGCGGGACGTAGTAGCCGTCCTCAGTATCGTCGGGGACGGTCCCCTCGTACAGGACCGTCGCACCCTCCTCCTTCCCGACTTCGATGTATTCAGTGATCTTCTCGAACTGCTTCTCGTTGGCGAGCGGTCCGAGGTCGGTCTCCGGGTCCATCCCCGGACCGATGGTCATGTCGTCGGTCACCGTGATGAATTTCTCGAGGAATTCGTCGCGGACATCCTCGTGGAGGAGCAGACGTTCACAGCCCGCACAGGCCTGGCCGGTGTTCGTGAACAGGCCGTCCGTTGTCCCCTTGACGGCCGCGTCGATGTCGGCGTCGGGGAGAACGATGTTCGGGTTTTTTCCCCCGAGTTCGAGCATCACGTCCGTGATCGACTCGGCGGCGGCCTCCATCACTTTCGTCCCAGTGTCCGTGTGACCGGTGAAGCCGATCTTGCCGACCTCGGGATGGCTCGTAAGCCGGACACCCGGTTCGGTCGCCCCGGTCACGACGTTGACGACCCCGTCGGGCAAAATGTCCTGCCAAATTTCGGCCATCTTGAGCGAGGAAAGGGGCGCCTCGGGTGCGGGCTTCAGAACGACCGTGTTCCCCGTTGCCAGCGGTGCAGCGGTAAAATCAGAGGTGTGCATCGGCGGCCAGTTCCACGGGATGATGGAACCGACGACACCGTACGGTTCACGGACGTTGTAGTCGAACAGTCCGTTCTTCTCTGGAATGGTGTCGCCGTGGTTCTTGTCCGCGGCGCCGCCGTAGTACCGAAACCCCTCTTTGGCTTCGTGGACGTCTGAGCGCGACTGTTCGAGGGGTTTCCCGTTCTCCCTGGTTTCGAGTTCAACGAACTCGTCGTAGCGCTCCTCGATGGCCTCAGCAACATCAAGGAGGTACGCTCCGCGCTCGCGCGCACTAACGTGCCTCCATACGTCTTCGTAGGTCTCGCGCGCCACCTCGACAGCGCGGTCGACATCCGCTGCGGTGCCGTCCGGAACGGAGCCGACGACCTCACGGTTCGCGGGGTTTTCCACGTCGAAACGGCCGCCGCTCTCACTCTCGACGAACTCGCCGTCGATGAACAGGTCCTGTTCGTAGATCATACTGTCTCTGGATCGCACCTCATCAGACATAACAGAGTGTTTTACTCAGATGTACAAATAATTTCGCGTGTCTGAACCTAGGACGGGAGACAGGTTGGGCAAACGCTACGCGGAGATGAGCCGTTCCATGTTACCGCCGAGGATGCCTTCCAGTTCATCATCTGTTAGGTCCATCTGGCGGACGCTCTCGGTATCGCCAAGCCACTTGCGACCGTGGTCAGGGCCGTAGGGGTAGTCCGATCCGTACAGAAGATGGTCAGCGCCGAAGAAGTCGTAGCCAGTCTCGAGCGCAGCTACGGACCCGTTGAGCACAGTGTCTCCATAAAATCGTTTGAAATACTCCTCGACGGGCTGCGAGAGATCTGCCCAGTCCGCATGCGGGTAGAACTCTCGTGCTTGGTAGAACGTCTCTATGCGTGCCGCGAAGTGAGGAACCATCGCACACATATGATGGGCGATAAGGTTCAGGTCTGGACATTTTTCCATCACGCCACTGAACACCAGTCGCGAGAGGGCGACGCTGGTATCGAGAAGCCAACCAAATACCTTGTCGTAGAACAGTGAGTCGCCCGTGACGCCGTAGTCAGCAAGTTGCGGGTGCATCCACAATGGAATACCCTTGCTATCTGCCGCTTCAAAGAACGGAAGGAAAGCCTCGTCGTCAAGCGGTCTCCCGTCGATATTCGAAAATATCTGGACGCCTGCCATCCCCAAGTCGTCGATACACCGATCAAGTTCGTCGAGATACTCGCCTGTGAGGAAAGGGAGCGTCGCAACCGGCACGAACCGATCCGGATGCTCGTCTGCGATACGCCGGATCTCGTTGTTCGCATGTTTGACGATGGGCAATGCCTCTTGGGGGTCGATACCGAGCCAGGACGGCGGCGAAGCAAGCGTCAACACCTGCTTGTCGATGTTGTACTCGTCTAGATCGGCGAGTCGCTGGTCGATGTCGTAGAAGTACGCCTCATCGTGCGCTTCGATCGCATCCGTGGGATGCGCCGTTCGTAACTCGTGGTACACGGACTGTGGCATGATATGCCCGAAGGCATCGATAACTGCTGCCATACTGATGCCCCTCGCTTGAGCGTAATAAATCATGAGTCGCGTGGCAAGTGTTCGGTCGAGAGGCATTGATTTATATGACGGACGACAACGATTCACGCGATGCTCGACGACTACGAGATGCACGATCTGACCCAGCCGTGGTGTGCGGACACGCCGGCCTGGCCGACTTACGACAACCCGAAAGTGTGGTACGACAAGAGCCTGGACACCGAGACGGTCAACGGCCAGAAAATCGAGTTCATGAACCACACAGGGACCCATCTCGACGGCGAGAAACATTTCGTCGGTAACGGCCGCGACATCGAATCGATGCCCCTCGACGAACTCGTCGGCGACGCTGTCGTGGCAGACATCTCCGACCAGGTCGGTGATTACGACGTGTACACCAGCGAGATGGTTGCGAACGCCGCGGACGTCCGGGAAGGAGATATCCTGTTCATCCACACAGGCTACCAGCAGTACGCGTGGCATCGGGAAAACGCCGACCCACACAAGTTCTTCTGCAAACATCCCGGCCCAAACTTGGAGTTCGCCGAGTGGGTCCGCGAGATGGACCTCGAATATCTGATCCTCGACTGTGGCAGCGCCGACCACCCGATGAACACGGTGATACGCGATGTCCGTCCCGAATTAGCCGCCCAAGCTCGTGACCACCTCGGGGTGGACGATCTGGACGAGGTGTTCCCCCCGGAGAACTACCAGTTGATGCATACCGAACTGTTCCCTGAAGGAATCGTTCACGTCGAAAACGCCATTGTTCCCGACGAGTTACTGGGCCAGCGGTGTCAGATCGGAACGTTCCCATGGCGGTTCCGTGGGGGTGAATCCTCGGTGAGTCGCTGCGTTGCCTTTACTCAGGAGTAACGTCCGCTCGGTTTCGCTCTTCTGTACGGAAGCGACCAGTCGCGTCTTACTTGTACTCGATATCGAGTTCGACGATGTTGGCAGCGCTTTTGACCAATTCCGGGTATTCGGTCTCGAACAGGTCACCACGGAACCGGCTCGTCGGTCCCGCGAGGCTGATCGAGCCAATAACTGTTCCGTCGTTTCTAAGGATCGGTGCCGCGACACAGTTGAGCCCCCGGAGACGTTCCTCCCTGTCGAAGGCGACGCCCTCTTCGCGAATCGTCGCAAGTTCCTCGAATAGTTCCTCACGGTCGGTAACTGTGTTCTCCGTGTTCTGGACGAGGCCGTGTTCGTCGAGGATGCCTTCGATCCGCTCCTCATCCAAGTGTGCGAGGATTGCCTTCCCGACCGCGGTGGTGTGGAGATGAACCCTGTAGCCGTCGTGGCTGTCCAAGTTGACGGCGTCTTCCCCCCTGTTCCGGCACAGGAAGACCCCCATTCCGTGCTCCTCGACGACCGCCGTAGCGAGTTCTCCCGTGTCCTCGGCAAGTCGTTCAACCTCCGGTGAGACGACCTCGTAGATTCTCATCCGCTTTCTCGCGTTCTCCCCGACACCGAGAAAGCGGAGACCGAGACGGTACTCACCTTCGTCGCTGGTGAGATACGAGAGATTCTCGAGAGTCGCCAGGTGGCTGTGTACCGTGCTCCGGGGCTTGTCCAACTGGGTCGCAAGCTCGGAGACGCTCATCCCTCCCGATTCTTTTAACTCATCGATGATATCGAACGCCGTCACCAACGTTCCAACGGGTTTGGTTCCATTTTCCATGGGATACCTTCGCAAGCCAGGAATAAAAACCTGTCCGACAGTAGTGGACGACGAATAGGATTTATTCAGTCGAATTTTCGTAGAACAAGCAGATATCAACTCAAGCGTTGGATTTCAGTGATTTGAGGGCTTGTGAGCGCTGAGTTCGTTGAGACCTGTATGAGCAGACCGTCCGCTCACATCGGACAAAAATGAGGGCGTTGTCTCTCCAATGTCCACAGACCGGTTGGGTGGAAGCGGTAGATCGGGATTTTACCTGTACCACTTGAGAGAATGGTATTCTAACAATTAAATAAGATCTAATCCATCCATACAATAACGCGTGTACGACCGTTATGTGGAACCAAACGTTCACTCACATTTCCAACCGTCGAAGTTGATTGCTCAGATGTGGTCACCGACAGAATAAACAAGTCGCCACCAGCGTTAAACCAAGCAGATGTAGATACTCTTGTCACCTTGTGCTATATACGTTGAACACGTTCATATACCCAGTACTTTGAGATTGTTAGACGCAATCGGACCAAATTTGGACTCAGAATCGTTAATTATGTGGACAAAATATATAACTAAGTGCTGTATATTACTTATTTGAGAATGCTTTATAAATATAAGGAAGAGGTGCAATATTGTCCCGCTATTTGATCTTATATCCTGAGAATCCGCGAATATATTAATTGAACTGCCATTCAATAATGGAAGTATATTCAGATCCACCTGTTCAGTTACCAGCGCGCCCATCAAGTTGGGCTCTTCGAGAAACAGACTGCAGAGGAAATGAAAGACCTCTATAGCGAAAACCGGACAGAAAGTTACTACGGCGGCGGTCGGCCAACCAAAGAACAAGCAAGAGCAATGACCGGACTCGCCACTGCTGTCCATCAATTCGTGGTAGATCAGATTCGAGAGGGTGGAGTCTGTTTCTGTGACTGACTGTCTGTAGGGGTGTGAGCAGT
The DNA here is from genome assembly GCF_035666295.1 of Haloarcula montana. Classification (NCBI taxonomy): domain Archaea; kingdom Methanobacteriati; phylum Methanobacteriota; class Halobacteria; order Halobacteriales; family Haloarculaceae; genus Haloarcula; species Haloarcula montana. Next base: position 199,561 of record NZ_CP142029.1, on the reverse strand, counting down.
TTCTGGCAATCTCTACCCACCACGCACTGATGTGCTAAGGATTAGAGGAGAGCCACCGCTTCTAGGAGCTACGATAGCAGCAACCGGCTCAGGACACCGTATTCCTAGGTTGAATCAATGAGGGGCTGTACGATTCGAATGAAAGGTCCAGTTCAAGTTTTGCGTGGTCGTCGGAACCCTTATTACGAATTGTGGATAATCCAAAACTAAGATGGCGCAATCACCACCCAGGTCAGGGCGACCACCGATACAGCAGCTTCAGACTGTCGCTGACCTTCTTGAAACGCCAGCACTTGCTAGGTTGTACGCTCATGTTATACAACAGGGCCCAGTCACTGTGTCAAAGATCATCGACGAGCTCGATATCCCACAAGGAACTGCCTACGACTATGTCCAGAACCTCGAAACTGCTGGCTTGGTCGAGAAAACCCGTGATCAACGCCCATACGAATACGACGCTGAGCCCATCGCACTTACACTCTCGACGAACGGGGAAACCCAGACTATCACACCGGAACTGATCGCAGCTGTCGCTCGCCGCGAGGAGGACGAAGACATCGACATCTACATCGAACGACATGGCCTCGACGGGCTTGCCGTCGCTCTCGAATACGCCTCCGAATACGTTGATGGAACGGTCAACCACCGCATTGCAGCCAGGGAACTCGATCTCTCGCCGCTTGAGGCAGAGATCATCCTCCAGGCACTGGAACCAGTTGCCACTGAGTACGCCGACACAGCTGCATGACGACGGCCTATGTCGCCGATACCGGTGTTTTCGTTCGCTGTGGTGGGCCGGACAAGGACAAATTCCAGCGGCTTCGTCGGGCAGTTCGACAGGCCGGTAGCACATTGCGTATCCCGCAACGCGTCTATGAGGAACTCGGTGGTGATCCAGCAGCGGATGCGTACCATTCAGGAAATATTCCCTATCCAGATGGGTTCGAGGAGGGATGGATTGTCGTCGCCGAAGAACTTGACTATACCAAACCAGTCGTGTCGACGGTGATGGACGAAACACGCCGGTTCATTGCCAACGAGACTGACCGCGACGAGGACAATATCGAGAAAGCAGATACGGCGCTTGTTGGGCTTGCTGCGCAGTTGCTCGACACCGAAGAAGCCGACAACGTTGTGCTCTTGACGACCGACAAACCAGCGGGCCAGGCTGCAGAAGCGCTCCTACCACAATATGGCTTCAATGATCGTATCGACTTCCGATATGTCAACGTTCAATATCTCGAACCGCTCACCGCTGACGAATTTCGATAACCACAATCTGAGCTGATTGAATCTCCACCAATACGGGGAAGAGCCACGTGACAATCACAAAAGCTTCTAGCGGATGATCTCACCGACGCGCTCACGGTCGAACAGCTGTCGATCGCTGGTTACGTCGCCGAACTGGTCAGGATACACCTGTTTGGCGGCCTGTTCAGTGAGGAAGAGATTCTGAATTGGCCCCACCCACAGCAGGCCACCACGATACACATCCTCATTTTGGACAGCCATGAGTTCGCTGGCAACTGGATGGTCACTCATGTAGGAAAGTACTGTTTCTTCGAACTCCTCGGGAGACTTCTCCTGATGGCCCCGGATCAGCAGTACGTCCGGATCAATCGTGAGCATGTTCTCGTAGTCGAGTTCACTCCGGTTTTCAGCACTGAGTTGCTTCACACTCGTGTTGGCAAGTGCATCGCTAACCCCGAGATCGTGCCACTGTTTCTTGTTTGTCCCCTTATCGTCGAGCCGATACGGTGAGAACGTCTCCGGTTCCTCTGATCCCGCGTAGGTGAGTAGGACACTCGGTCGGTCGCTTTTCGCCGGGAGTTGGGATTGGATGTCAGCAATGAACTCGTCGTGGAATTGTTTGAATGTCTGATACTGGTCCTCCTTCTGGAACATCTGGGCGACCTTCTCGAATGCATCATACATCGTGTAGTAGCGGTGATTATGCCATCCATCGGACCGACGATAGATCCGGTTGCCAATAAACGGGCCAACGTTCTCTGTGATTTCGGCCAGGTCGTCCTCGGTCCACTCGAACGACTGCTTCATATTCTCTGGACTGATGAGATGCACATCGTTGTCCAGCTCGTAGAAGATTTCCTTATCGATTCCATCTGCCCACAACGCTGTCAACGAACCCGAATCGACCGAGACACCAGGAACAGCGTTATGGAACTCGGTGTAATACTCCGCAGGCTGCCCGACACCGGTAAGGCCATCGCTCAGCCCAAGGGCGACGCCCATATCCGCATAGCCCGGGTAGTAAGTCGCCCACGTTTCGGGAACGCTATCGAAGGTGACCTCCCCAGCAGGCGCCATCGATACCGTGTAGCTCCCCTCTACAGGCGTTGCTGTCGTGGTTGACTCGTCGGCCTCCGTTTCAGTCGGAGTCGACTCGTTATTAGACTGACCCGTACAACCGGCGAGCAGTCCCCCGCCAACGACTGCCCCGCTATACTTCACATACTCACGCCGCGTCGGTGCCTCATAGTCAGTCGGATCGCCCGCCATACTATTTAGGTTAGCCTAAAACCAAAAAAAGCATTCTGGTTTTTAGGCCGACCAAAATACAGAAGGGGCCCTACAGCACGGGAACATCGGTAAGCCATTGTTCGGGAACAACGAGCCCCGAGCCATTCTCGTACCACCATCACTGACAACCTCCGGAGTCCGATCGCTGCTGAAGTGGTGGAGTACAGAAGCAGACATCCCGGATCTCGACGTCGACGATGGTGAGTACCTCACGCTGCATGGCGCTCGTCGCGGCGTCGGGGAGAAACTCTACCGTGAACGGGGAGCAGCGGCCGCACAGCAGACGCTTCGACATGCCGATCCCCCAACCACGAGCCAGATGTACTCCCACATCGAAGCCAGCGAGCTTGCCCGGGACAACTCCGACGTCTTCGATGATGAGTGAGTAGCCCTCTTGTGGGTCCACGATTCTACCCCCTCTTTCGAGTGTTCCAGCACGTCCACAAAGCACCCGGAAAATATAGTACTAGTTAGAAGTAATTGCGTACCTCGGGTACCGAAAGTTGTTGGAGAGCGGTGTCGATCGCCGTTGTCAGTTCGTCGAGTGAGTCGAAAAAGCGGTTGCTCAGAGCGGTTTGAAGCTGTCTCCAGCACTCCTCGACCGGATTTAATTCCGGTGAGTATGGTGGAAGCGTGACGAAGGCGAGGGAGCGCAGGCCAAGCGGGTTCCTCGTTCCGAAACGCGCGCGACTCGACATGCGCGTCGACTACTGCTGTGCTGGAGCGGTGCTGTTACGGTCGGGTGGGACTGAAAGGGGCACACCGCTGGCGCTTGCCGTGGTCGGGTCAGCGACCGCCAGCGGCGTGGGGCTTTCAAGGAGTGCTGGTCGGACTCGCTCGTCGACGCCGTCCTGGAGGTCCTGTCACCAGGAGTCCTGACGGATCCAACAGTGCCAGGAGAGCCAATCGTGCCAGCAGGCCTGGTCCTGTCGAGGCCATCCCAGTCGAGAGACCAATCCGCCCCGACACCGACCACACCCACCCAACCGGCGCCGACGACAGACGGACATCCCCCCATCGGCTGCTGCGCGGCCAGCAGGCCACACCCACCCAACCACCCGCCCGTCGGTCTCACGCCGACACACGCCCTATTCTCGGCCGCTGTTCCCGCCTGCCAGCCCTACGCCTGCTACCAACAGTAAATATAGCTGGTCCCACATGCGACTCGGAGCCAACTATCCTCAATAAATATCGATGATAAAAAAAAGCAATAAAACGTCATTGCTGAATCGGCAACGGTCTGGACTACATTTAATACATTGACAGAGTGAATCGTGTTTGTGACTCAGTGTGATTTTTGTCATGCTGATGAAGATTTGCCATACAAATGTAGTGACTGTGGTGGCACATTTTGTACTGACCACAGACTACCCGAAGATCATAACTGTCAGTCAATATCGTCGTCTTCAGGCGCTGTGTTTGATTCTAGCAATGGAACCACAACCAAGCCTGGCGATGATGGGACGAATGCGATATTTGCAGTAGATATAGATAGACGGATGGGGACAGTCATTATCTTCGTACTTTCGGCAGTAGCTGCTCGACTCTTACCGATGCTTTTCCCGTCTGTTCCGACTGGGGGGTTATCTGCGTCGGCGCCGACTGCAGTCGCCTCATACGGCACTCTATTTGCCGAAACACCGGAGACGCTAATGAATACTATCACAGTCATTCAGTATGAAGCGTATGTTATCGTTCCTCTCGCCACAGCTAGTACAGTAATTGTAACGCAACTCACGGAGAGAGGACCGAATTCCACGCAAATGAGGAATACGTATATCGTGCTGTTGGTAGCTATCGGAATCCCATCGCTTCCAATAATATTGATCGGTGTTTTCGGACTGCGCCTGTTCGGGACCGAAATCATCGTACCCTTCCTGTCGTCGGGAATTACACAAAACTTCGCCGTCCTATCTGCTCCGATTTTTGTGCTCGGTATTCTGACCAGTGTGATCGTCGTCGAATTCTCACAGTATTACGACAATGATACAAATTGAGTGGATAATTGATTACGTACCCGGCTGGATTGGGCCAAGTTCCATCTTCTTAGGATTGTTCGTAACTTCTCTGGGGCTTGCAAAATTAAGTATAAGACATCTCGTTGCGGAGGGAATCTCTGGTAAGGATTACATTCTATGGGGGACGATCGGACTCCTCTACGTTTGGGCGGTGACAAACCTATTGAAATTACCAACATTTTTTATTCGGTATCCTTTCGTTTACACGGCAGTGTTCATTTTCGCTGCAAAGATGATTGAAGGGGCTGGGGCTATTGCCCTTTATCAGAAAATCGTCTACGCAAACGAAAACTGGACACTGTCTGGCGGTTCTTCAAGCACAGACCGATCAAATAACCTGGGAATAATTGAACGTATTAAGAATATCACTGATGACTGGGGGTTTCCTGGAAATACATCACTGAAACAGAAAGCGGCTCGTCGATTGATTTTATTACTAATCGGAATTATCGGGTCGTACGCTGCTATCGGCACCCTGATTTTTACTTCTCTGTCACTCCCGCTTTCCCGATTGCTTATCGTTACTTGGACGCTCGCTACATTTCTTGTCTCGCTTCTGGGGCTTACATGGAAAGTTTCGAAGATCAATGCGAATATCAATTCAGTGTTGCTGTACGGAACGATCTTAATTTTGGCAGGTGCCGAAGTGACAAATCTCGCGAATTTGGTAGCCGAAATTACGGTTTTCGCCGCCGGTGGCGTCGGATACACGATTGGGTACCTACTTACGATGATTCTATGGCTCGCTGATTAATCCGATCGTGCTGAATACGCGCCCTGTATTCAGCAGGCCCACTGAACCCTATCAGTGCCTGAGTGTTTCAACAGAACCAGCCACTAGCAATATATTCGAGAGTTCTGAAAAAGAAGTTAATGAGTCTAACAAGTTTTCTCAAAGGCGATAGTGAGCTCCGTATCCTCCTCGATCAAACTTTCGAAAAACCTACTCTGGAAATCAAAGCGGAGCGGGTTGCCGATCCACAAACAACGAACTACGGGCTTATCGGGACTGCATTCGACTACATTCTCCGATTCAAGCTAGAGCGAATGTATGGCGTGGACTCTCGACCATGGGTTGCAAACCAGGGGTTGGCGTTGGCGGAACTGGATGGAATGACAGTGGACTCCACAGAAAAGTCCCTTGCAACGCTACTGGCTGATGCTCAACGTCTCCATCGCGAGTATCTTGACACGGGGGTAATGACAGACGACTTGTTGGGTGCAACGCTTGATCTCGCCCGGTTGGACGGGATTTATCGATCTGGACGGGTTGCAGATGACTTTGGACAAGCGTTGGACGGCGATATTGACGATCTCAGACGGTTATATGAGGCCATTCCCGAAGAGGAGTTTTCAGGGGCAGAAACTGTCTTGCTGAATCCCGAGTTTGGGTCTGCGTCGAAATTGGTTGGTGGCGCAGACGGGGATATCGTTCTTGGAAGTACCCTCATCGACATCAAGACGGTCAAGGAGGCCACACTGAAACCGGATTATTGGCGACAGCTCGTCGGGTACGCTGTGCTAGCCGACATCGCTCACGATGAACTCGATCACATGCCCGCATTCACCGAGATTGGGCTCTACTTTTCACGACATGGAGTTCTTTGGCGGACGTCTGCAGCACGCATCTATCAGCATGAAAAGTATGCGAAGTTCAAAAGTTGGTTTCAACAGCGAGCACGAGAGCACTTTTCCGGAGCTTCACCGGGATAGCAACTGCGTGACATCGCACGCCGATACCCAACGAGAAAATATAGCTTATCACCCCACAACTATTTTTACACTATCGTCCGTAGGATAGGACACTCATGCCCTCTGACCCACGCTGGACTGGTGATCTAAACGACGCCGTCGTCGAGGAGTGGGTCACAGAAACGACCCCATTCGAGCGAGTCCGAGAGGTGCTCGTCGCGACAACCTCGTTCCAGTACGCAGGCGAGATCGCCGAGCGAGCACAGGTGAGCGAGCCAAGCGCACGGAAGCACCTGACAACACTTGCAGAGAGCGGTCTGGCCAGCACCGAAACTACCGGGCAGGGGACGCGGTTCAAACGCTCGGCTGAATCGATGGCAATGCAACGAATCAAAGAACTCCATACGACGCTCTCTCGGGCCGAACTGGTCGATGGAATTCAGGATCTCAAAACACAAATCCAGTCGTATCAGGACGACTACGGCGTGACTGATCCAGACGATCTCGCCCTTGAGCTTGGCCCAGATGACGATGGATGGGACGAGATTTCCCGCTGGCGGGCGCTCGAAGAGAATCTCGACGTGGCCCAGGCTGCGCTTGCACTGTATGATTTCGATCCTGACGTGACCGGAGAACACACCGGCAGCGGAGCGTTTGCCGATTCATCGGACGATATCTCAGCAGACTGATGCCCGGTGGTAACCAGTCGATTGGGATTCCAGCTGGGGAACTGACCGGTGACGTTGGGCCACCAGATGTACCGATCATGCGGGCGATCAGAAGCGTGTTTCAACGAGACGAGCCCCTCGTTGATGACGCCAGTTTCGACAACGTCCTACAGCCCCAGGAACTCCAGCTCCAGTTTCGCGCTGGGATCGGGACGGCTGAGACATGCCGACTCGATATCACCTGGTTTCGATCCGGTGCGTACCGATTCCACTATAGCGATTCTGCGGACAGACAGTGGCGTTTCGATAGACATCCGAACCCGCATTCACCCGAGCGCCATTTCCACCCACCGCCGGATGCACCAGCACACACAGCCGCTAGATCCTGCATCGAGGTGGTTGAGCCCGCGCTGGTTGCTCGGGCTGTCCACCAATTGTGGCGACGAGCCTACGAGACTGAGTCGCTTGCAAACTTGAATACCGCGAACAATCCGCTCTAGTTGACGTTGTCGTGGAACTCATCGGACGAGTTGACTGTCACGACAAGCGTCAACGCAGCCCGAAGCTGTTCGCGTTCCATCGGATGTAGCGGTGGCGTTGATTCGTGCATGCGTGTCATTCTAAGTAGATTTCCTCAGTGACAGGGTAAACCGAAAGGCCGCATGCTCGGGCCAATTTTCGAATGGGTCCATCAAACGAGAACAAATAATCATCGCCACGTTTTGCCTGCAGTATCAATATCGCTTCCTGAAGCGAGACATCGTGCTTTGGATACTGATCAAGAAACGCTGCCGCCGCATCGAGTACCGCTCGTGGACTTGCAGTCAGATTGGCCGACTCCCAGGAGTCAGACCCGTGTTGGACAACTAGGTCAGACTCTTTGATATCTTCGTACAGATCAAGTGCCTCGTGTGCACCACGGTTGGACCGGAATGCGGAGATAACCTCCGCAACGACGTATGCATCTGTAACGTAGTAAGCCCGATTGCCGGAAATTTCGAAGAATCGGTCGACTACAGCCTGTTTACGTGCGGAACGATGGTCAGCAGTCAGTCGAGCAAGCAACGCCTCTTTATCCAGAAAGACGATAGCGGTCCCGAGGTCGTCAGGGAAAACAAGACTGTCGTCGAGTGAAAACTCCGTATCGATATCCACCACACCTACTCCTCGTCAGACTCAAGTTCGACACGGTCGCGCGTGAGTAACGGATCTTCGCCATCCTGAAGCGGTGGTTCACCGAGAGTTTCCGGATCGAGAGCCGGCCCACTCAAGAACTTCTCAAGCGGACTCCCACTGTCTTCCTTATCAGCAGCCATGGAAACTCACCTTCGTAATATCGTGTACTGGCCGATCGTACTTAAGCGTACAGTCTCGTGAACACGTCAACTCCCAGACCTAGCAGTATCACGGAAGCGAGTTGTGTCAGCAGGTCTGATCCCGTCGAGACTATTCCAGCCGCGACACCCATTCCCCTCTACACCGACCACACCAACCCAATCGGCCCCGGCGACAGCAGATAGCCGCCCAGCGGCGGCTGCTCGGCCAGCAGTCGACACCCAGCCAACCAGCAGTCCACCCCGCCCGTCAGTCCCACGCCGACACACGCCCTGCTCTTGGCCGCTGCGCCCGCCCGCCAGCCCCACGCTGGGTTCCATCGGAGAGTCGCCCCACTTCGCCCGGCTGTCTGCCCCACCCTGAGAGCGGCCGACTGCCAACGCCAATATAGTCGTCTGATACGCGTGATCTTCAGAAAGAATCCCTTCGATAGTCAGCAGTAGTTTCGACATCGTCGTACATCCGGTCAAGCATATCGAGCGCCGGCTGGAACGTCGCGTAGTGATCCCGCGCGAACGAAAGCGTATCATCTATCGAGATGACCGGATGACCGTCGACGGAGTCGGCCTTGACTGTCTCACGAGCTTCCAAAACGTACTGAATCGGTCCATCAACCTCCTCGGATAGTTGACGCTCCTGTCCGATCGGGATTCCGAATCGATCGAAGAACCGCTCCCACTTCTCAAGATCAGACTCATCAACAGCGATGAACAGCGGGTAGTCTGCAGGTTCGCGAGCGACCTGATATCCCCCACGCGTCCAGACGTAGACGGCATCAATTGAGGTGTATGCGAAGTCCAGACCAGCGAAGTGCGGAAGGACGTACGCCTCTGGAATCGACGGTGGAGACACCGCTGCCGATGCGGCCAAAAACGAGAGTGCCGCCTCACGGACAGCTGGGGAGACAACGGAAAGCCCCTGGTCATATTCCACGTAGTCCCCTTCTTCGAGTGAATTGACGACACGGCGAATCGTCTCCCGGTTCTCATCGATTTTACGAGCGACTTCCGAGATTGAGTCACCGGACTCGATTGCAAGGAGTGTCTTGAGCGCTTTTTCATTGCAGGGCTCGAACATCACTTTCCCTATGGTTGCACAAATATATGCAACAGTAAAATATTTTGTTATTGAGGAGTCCTGAGATAACCTCTGGGACGCTCCGGAAAGCGAATGCTCCAGCTCACGATATCGAAACCTCCCCCGAGAACGGACCAGCGGGCCTAGACGACCCGCTGGTGGCCCTCCGCGCAGGTGACGACCCGCTCGGTTCGTGGATCGCGAGCTCGCGAGTCGAGCGTCCCGACCGTGGCGATCTCGCTGTCGACGATTTCAGCGTTGCACTCTTCGACTGGACAGGACTCTGGCAGGTCTGGCATCGAGTGTCCCTCACCCTCTGGGGACACAGAAAATCGCCGTCGCGATCAGCGGGCAGGAGTCGCGTGTCTGCCGGGCAACCCGGGGGCAACCGACGGTCGTCCGACAGCGGGCCTCAAAACGACTCGGAGACGTCCTCAATCGAGGTGGCCGTTCGCACATGTCGCCGTGTACCGGCCGACAGTCGCGGTCTCTGGATACTCACCGTCGCCGCAGGCGACCCGTTCGGACTCAGTGATCTCGTCGCTGCACCCCTCGCGCAGGCAGGTGTTTGTAAACGGTAGTGTTTATTTAAGTACCAAAAGTGAGGCTGGAGAATTTCTTGCTGGTTCATGGCAGAAATCGCCCGCCCCAGCAGTCATAGAGAGTGGATTGATTTGGGCTTTGTGGAGCGCGAGCGGACATTCGAGGGAGCGATGGGTATTCCATCGCACGTTGCGGGACTCTCGCTGTCGAATACCGTCGAATTACTCGATTGTATGGGTGTCCAATACAGTCGAAAAGCCATCCATGATTGGGTTCAGAAGGGCGATTTACAGCCTGAACCCGGGAAACCCCCGAATCAGGTCGCGCTCGACGAAACGGTGATTCGCATCAACGATCAGCAGTTCTGGCTGTATGCCGCCGCCAATCTACAGTCGAACGAACTGCTTCACATCCGGTTGTTTGCGACAATTACGACCGCTCTCACGGAAATTTTCCTACGCGAACTGTGGCGGCCGCGATAGCAAGAAAGGCCCGACGCTTGAGTTCATTGATATTATATATCATGAAGGTCATATTTGCACTGATGTAATATTTTCCGAACTGTAATAAATAATATTAGAACTAATTGTAAGTCAGATATGCATTTTCTTCACCGGGTCGATCGGGTTTTCAGCAAGAGCTGATTCCGGACCGATTCGTTGGCGTCGTAATCAGTCCGAGAGCACGAATCAACGATGCATTCAGTAACAATATAGCTACTCCGTCAGCACACCGGGTTCGTTTTTTCTTCGGGGAGTATCCAATCAGTATCCTAATTCGCAACGCTACCCAAACAGCATAAAGCTAATATCTAGAATTGATTCACATTCAATCCTATATCAACAGCAAAGCTTAACATCATGTTTGTATAGGTAGGATGTATGGGCACATTTGACAGTGAACACGGTCGACGGTCGTTTCTAAAAGTTGCCGGCGCAGCTGGCGCAACCGGTCTCAGTAGTCTCGCCGGCTGCATCGCGTTAAACGGTGACGGCGGCTCGGACACAGTCACTATCGCGGCCGCCGTCCCGGAAACCGGACGGCTGGCCTCGGTTGGCAAAGAGATGGCCACCGGCTACGAGCTCGGACTGGAGAAAGTCAACGAGCGCGACAACGTCGACAAGGAGGTCGAAATCCTCGTTAGGGACGATGAAAGCGACCCGACGGTGCTCCAACAGCAACTCCAACAAATCACTAGCAACAATGAGGTGGACATGATCTGGGGGAGTTTCTCCAGTCCACTCGTCATGGCAGGATCGGCGTACGCTGAGAACGAAGGAGTGCCGTTCCTCGCAGTTGCTACCTGCTACCAAGAGCCGCTTGTCTCCGGAGAGAAAGAGTGGACGTATACGCCGTTTCCGAAAACACGCGATGTCACGCGCGCGACCAAAGGGATGCTCGAATTCATTCCGGAGAACGAGCGTCCACAGACGGTCGGTATCTGGGAGGAGAACTCCGGCTGGGGTGCCGAGATGGCCGACGCTTGGGACAGAAATCTCTCGAACGCGGGCTACGACATCGTGATGCGGGAAACGTACAACCCCGGTAATGAGGACTTCTCGACACTTATTTCACGGACCGACAATGCAGGAGTTGAAGCGCTCGTCGCGTGCCCGCAGCCGCCGGACGGCATTACCGCAATGAACCAACTGAACAACTCTGGATACATGCCTGATTTCATCGAGTTCGTACGTGCCTCGGACCCACAGGCGTGGTGGTCGGCGCTCGGTGAACAAGGGAACTACATCACAATGTGCCCGGGCTGGGCACCCGGGATGACCGGTAACGGCAACGAAGAGTTCCTGAACGCGTACGCCGACCGGAATGACGGCGAGACGCCGCGCGTGATGGTCGGCGTCGGCTACAATCTCGCGCAAACCACTGAGCAGGCGCTGGCTGCCGCCGAGAACACCGACCCCGAAAGCGTTCGGTCCTCACTTGATACGACGGAATTCAATACCGTCATCGGCGACTTCGGCTTCGATCAGTACGGGATGCCTATGCAGGGCCAACTCTCAGCCGCGAGCGCGCAGTGGTGGAACGGCGAGCAGCGCCTCGTCTACCCGCAAACCGAGCAGGCAGCCGAGCTTCAGTTCCCCATCGAGTGACAGCCAGAATTTACTGCGCCGACCAGACAGAATGTGGTGCCATTCGTGGGCACGGGGGGCGAATCCAACGGTCTTACCACGCACACTGGGGGGTTGCTCCATAGACGAGTACATTTGGATGCTCCCGCAAGCATATCGGTGAGTTCCAGTTGTCGTGCTCGGTAACTCTTCTGTCTATTTAGAATTTTTAGTTAAGCTAAAAGGATACAATTCCAAACATCGTAACCAATGTTTTAAGTTCTATGGTTACTTCGTGTTTCAACGATGAGAAGGAATGACATAGATAATGTGGCCGTACTCGGTGCGGGAAGCATGGGACACAGTATCGCTGAACTTGCCGCCATTGCGAGCTACGAAGTGGTACTTCGAGACATCGAATACGACCTCATCGAGGAAGGCCTCGAACAGGTCGAGTGGAGCCTCGGCAAACTCGAAGAGAAGGGCAAACTCGACGAGTCAGCCGATGACGTACGCGCCCGTATCTCCGGCGAGACGGACCTCGAAGCCGCCGTGGCCGACGCGGACTTGGTCATTGAGGCAATCCCGGAAAATCTCGATTTGAAGCGCGAGACGTTTGCCGAAGTCGACGAACACGCGCCCGACCACGCCATCTTGGCGTCGAACACGTCCGGCCTGAGTATCACCGAAATCGGAGCTGCGACCGAACGTCCCGAACAGGTCGTCGGCGCGCACTTCTTCAATCCGCCCGTGAAGATGGACCTCGTTGAGGTCGTCCACGGCCAACACACCAGCGAACAGACGCTGGCTGCCGTTCATGGGTTCGTTGCTGACCTCGAGAAACGCGCTATCGACGTCAAGCGAGATATCCACGGGTTCATCGTGAACAACGTCATGCTGCCGTTCATCGAGGAGGGCGCGTGGATGCTCGCGGACGGCAGCGCCGATGTCCGCCAAGCGGACGCAGCAATGGTGTACACACGTGGCTATCCGATGGGGCCGTTCGAACTCGCGGACTACACTGGTATCGATATCGCGTACCACTTCCGCGAGGACACCGACCTCGATTCTCCGCCGACTATCGCTGAGAAGGTCGAGGCCGACGACCTCGGAAAGAAGACCGGCCAAGGGTTCTATGACTGGGAGGCGGATGGTCCCGACTACGAACCGAGCGATGGCGGGAACTTCGATACACTCCGTGTGGAGGCCCGGATGATCAATGAGGCCGCACGCCTCGTCGGAAACGATGTGGCAACACCAGACGATATTGACCTCGGAAGCAGATTAGGCGCGCGCTTCCCGGAAGGCGTCTGTCGACTCGGCGACCAACTCGGCCTCGACAACGTCCTCGACAAACTCCGGAAGCTCCACGAGGAGACGGGCGCCCAACGATTCGCACCCGACGACTACCTCGTTGAACTCGTCGAGGAGGGAAAGACCGGCGTCGACGCCGGTGAGGGATTCCACAATTACCGCGGCGACGGTCTCTCCCAATACATCAACAAGTCGCTGGACGACCGCGGCGTCCTTGAAATCGAGTTCGACCGTCCGGAGCGGCTGAACGCGTTCTCCGAGACGATGTTTGGCGAGGTCGAGGCCGCTCTCGCGAACGCCGACACCGACGAGGTGTCCTGCGTCGTGTTCTCCGGTGCCGACGGGGACGCGTTCAGTTCCGGTGCAGACATCACTGGCTTCATGACATCCGAACCCACCGAGTTGATGGATGTCGACGAGACTATCCGCGCTATCGACGAGTTCGAACGCCCGACCGTTGCCCGCATCGATGGCTTTTGTCTCGGTGCCGGTTTCGAAATCGCCCTGGCCTGTGACCTCCGCCTCGCCACCGAGGACTCCGTGTTCGGCTCGCCGGAGATCAACCTCGGATTGATACCGGGTGGCGGCGGCACTCAGCGACTCATGCGCATCGTCGGCGAAGGGCGTGCGAAGGAACTCGTCTTCCGCGGCGAACAGATCTCCGCCGAGCGTGCCGAGGACTGGGGACTCCTCAATCGCGCCGTCCCGGAGTCCGAGTTCGAGGAGACGGTCTCAACGTTCGTCGACGACCTTGCAAACGGTCCGAGGACCGCGCTGAAGGTCGCCAAGCGCGTCATCGACGACGGCCAGGATGCCAGCCTCGACACAGGGTTGGACATCGAGAGTCAGGGCTTCGGCTTGCTGACGACGACGGACGATATGGTCGAGGGCGTGACAGCGTTTAGGGACGACCGCGAACCGGAGTTCGAGTGATGACGCGGACTGCTGCAGTCGTTGGCGGCGGTCACGCTGACTGGGGACAACGCGAGGCGACGTGGAAAGACCTCGTGCAGGAGGCTGGAAAAGCTGCCTTCGACGACGTCGACGGTATCACACCCAACGATGTCGAAGGACTGTTTGTCGGCGCGGTGCAGCCCGAGCGGTTCGCCTTCCAGAGCCATATCGCCCCGCTGGCCTCGGAACTGCTCGGTATCGACGTCACGAAGATGATCTCGCGCACCGAGCTGGCGTGCGCAAGCGGGCAGGCGGCACTCCGGTACGCGTGGCTCGCCATTGCTTGCGGCCAGTTGGACGTTGCACTCGTGCTTGGCGTTGAGAAGATGAACCTCGGTGATGACTACGTCGAAGAGACACAAGCGAGCATGACAAACGTGCTCGACCGCGAGTTCGACGGCGTAAACGGCCTGAACGCACCGTCGTTCTTCTCGATGTTCGCCCAGCGCCACATGCGCGAGTACGGCACCACCCGGGAGCAGCTCGCCCAGGTGAGTGTGAAAAACAAGCGCCACGCCGCGAACAACCCCTACGCTCAGTTCCGGCAGGAAGTCAGCATCGACGACGTGCTGGACTCCTATCAGATAGCGCCGCCGCTGTGCCTGCTGGACTGCAGCGGCATCACGGATGGTGCCGCCGGCCTGCTACTCGTCAGCGAGGAGAAGGCGCGCGAAATCACAGATACTGCGGCATACGTCACGGGCAGCGGCCAGTCCTGCATGGCGAGCAACTCCATCAACAACTTGCCGTCGATGTCCGCGTGGCCGCAGGCCACCGTCGCTGCAGAGGAAGCATACGACCAAGCCGGCATCGATGATCCAGTGACCGAACTAGATGTCGCGGAGATTCACGACTGCTTTTCCATCAGCGAGATCATCGAGTACGAAGACCTCGGCTGGGTGGAGAAAGGCGAGGGTGGCCAGTTCATCGAAGACGGCCGCAGCGAACTCGACGGCGACATCGCCGTCAACCCCCGTGGCGGGCTCTTGGGCTGTGGTCACCCGCTCGGTGCGACTGGCGTCTCACAGGCGCTGGAAGTATACAAGCAGTTCGCCGGCAAGGTCGAATCCGCCCGCCAAGTGCCGGACAGCCCGGAGACCGGACTCATCCACAACCTCAGCGGTAGCGGCAGCGTTCACAGCGTGATGACACTCGCGAGAGATCCTCAATGACTGACGACACCGACCACACCGACGCACGCACCGATAATGGACCGCCACGAAAGACGGTCTCAGTCCCGGACACTATCGAGATGCCGCGTCTGATGGACTTCTACGACCTGCAGGACGCCGACCACACAAGGATTCACGAGTTCTACGACCGCCTCCGCGAAGGGTCACTATCTACGACGGAGTGTCAGGACTGCGGCGAGCTCCACTTCCCGCCGCGCGTCGTGTGTCCGGAGTGTACGAGTGACTATCTCGAATACGTCTCGCTGCCCCACAGCGGCACGTTGTTCGCGTTCTCCGCCGTTCGGGGGAGCGGCCCACTCGGGATGGACACGCCGTTCGTCACGGGCGTCGTCGACTTGGACGGCGTTGACATCCAGTTATCGGCCCGCATCGACGACGTCGACTACGAGGACCTCGCTATAGGCGACCCCGTCACGCTGCAAGTCGTGGACATCGACGGCCCGACTGACCAGAACAGGGTGTTTTATCGATTCACGCCACAGGGTGCCACAGCATGACAATGGACTACGACCTCACGATAACGAAGTTCTTGGAACGCGCCCGCGAT
Source organism: Haloarcula montana (assembly GCF_035666295.1). Taxonomy (NCBI): domain Archaea; kingdom Methanobacteriati; phylum Methanobacteriota; class Halobacteria; order Halobacteriales; family Haloarculaceae; genus Haloarcula; species Haloarcula montana. The sequence goes on along the minus strand of NZ_CP142029.1, from coordinate 183,613 downwards.
CTCTTCGACCACAAGGAGATCGTCACCGCGCTCCCGGACGGTAGCACGCACCGCTACACGTACGGCGACGCCTATGAGCGCATCAGTCAGCTCGCGCATGCACTGGACGACTACGGCATGGCGCCCGGCGACCGTTCGGGCGTGATGGCGGTCAACCACTACCGCCACTACGAGCTCTACTTCGGACCGTCCTGTAGCGCACGCAGTATTCACATGGTGAACCACCGACTACCGGAACACCACCTCGTCGAAATTATCGAGGAGGCCGAAGACCGACTGATGTTCGTCGACCCGCAGTTCTTGGACGTGCTCGAACCCATCGCGGACGACCTCGACACCGTCGAGCAGTACGTCATTCTCGGCGACCGAAACGACGTGCCGGATACGTCGCTGGAACCAGTCACCGACTACGAGTCGTTCATCGCCGGCTACGACACCGACTACGATTGGCCCACTATCGACGAGGACACCGAGAGCGCGCTCTGCTACACGTCCGGTACCACCGGTCTGCCAAAGGGCGTCCAATACACGCATCGTGGCCAGTTCCTACACACACTGATGCACAGCCACGCCGACGTGTTCGGCATCAGCGAGACCGACACCGTGATGCCAGTGGTGCCGATGTTTCACGTCAACGGCTGGGGGCTCCCGTACACTACGACCTTTACGGGCGCGAAAATCGTGCTACCGGGCCAGCGGACCGATCCGGACGAACTCATCTCCTGCATAACCGAGGAAGCAGCCACCGTCGCGGCCGCAGTTCCCACCGTCTGGATGGAGGTCGACCGCCTCATCGAGGAAGCCGGCGACCTCGGACCAGACGCGCTGGACTCGCTTCAGGACGTGCTCATTGGCGGGAGTTCCCCGCCGGAGTCGCTCATCCGGAAGTTCGACGAAGTCTACGACGCGCCCATCGGGCAAGGGTACGGGATGACGGAGGCTTCGCCCCACCTTGCGAACACCCTGATGACGACAGAAATGCAGGAACTGCCCGAGGAGGAACGGGACCGCCTTCGGATGAAAGCGGGCATACCGGCACCGGGCGTCCAGATTCGGCTCCGCGACGAGAGCGGTCAGCCGGTGCCTCACGACGGCGAGACGCCCGGCGAAGTGCAGGCGCGGGCACCGTGGCTCGCCGGCGAGTACTACCAGCGTCCGGACGCAACGATGGCATCGTTCACACAGGACGGGTGGTTCCAGAGCGGTGACGTCGCCACCATCGACGAGTACGGTAACCTCGACGTGGTCGACCGCCTCGACGATGTCATCAAGAGCGGCGGCGAGTGGATCTCCAGCATCGAACTGGAGAACACGATTATCGGCCACGACGACCTTGAGGAAGCCACTGTCATCGGCGTCCCCCACGACAAGTGGCAAGAGCGCCCGGTCGCGTACGTCGTCGCAGCGGACGACGTGACTGCCGACGGCCTCCGCGATTACTTGCTCACGGAGTTCCCAAAGTGGTGGCTACCGGACCACTTCGAGTTCATCGACGAGGTTCCGAAGACGACCACCGGAAAGTACAACAAGAAACGCCTCATCGAGCGCTTCGAGGAGGAGTACGGGTCGCTGCCTGTTGAGGAGTAGCGCGGCGTCGGAGTGCCGCGTGACGACGCTAGAACCGATAATCCTTATCGCCGTCGAGATAATCGAAGAGGCCGGGACTGGCGCCGAACTCAAGGATGTTCGTCATCACGCTTGTGCGGACGTTCAGCACCGTCTTGCCGTGGTTCTTGTAGAACTCGTGGAGCCAACGCTCACCGTGTTCGCGTGTCGGGAACAGCATGATGGACTTCCACTGGTACTCGCCATCCGACAGGAAGTACATGAGCGTGTGTTCGTCGTCGCGGATGTGCTCCATCGTTTCGCGCCATGTGTCCGCGAAGTACTCAGGATTGAACTTGAATTCGAACAGTTCGAATATGAAATACTCCTCGTTGGGAAGGATGGCTTCACGGTACACACCCGCCTCTCGCATGTTCCGGATAGACTCGTTAACAGTGACATAGGAGACATCAATATCGTACTCGTCTTCGAGAATGTCAGCGATATCTCGGGAAGATATCCTGGGGTTTTTCGCGAGTTCCCGGAGGATGTAGACGTCACGGTCCTTGAATTCGTACGACGGTGTGTCGTGTGCCATATACACGTCTATCCGAGTAACAATGTTAAGATTCAGGATTTGGAGAACAACGTTTGGTAGATCCGTGGAATCGCCGAACACGGCGTGATTTCGTCGGGTCGTCAAGAATTGACATTTTTCCCGGTACGACGGGTTCTGTGCACTCTCTTCCTTCCCCGAGCAGAACGACGAGTAGCGTTTTCGTCCCCTTGAAAGGGGGCACGCCGCTGGCGCTTGCCCTGGTCAGGTCAGCGACCGCCAGCGGCGTGGGGCTTTCAAGATGCGCTGGTCGGACTTGCTCGTCAACGTCGTTCTGGAGGACCTCACTGTAGCAGTAGTCCCGACAGTTCCACCAGCACCACGAGTGAGGATTGTCCCGTCCCCAGGAGTGCCGACGGACCCAGCAGTACCAGGAGATCCCATCGTGCCAGCGGTTCCGGCCCCGTTCCTACCAACCCAGCCGAGACATCCGACCACCCACATACCGACCATGCCCACTCAATCGGCGCCGGCGACAGATAGACAGCCGGCCAGCAGGCGACACCCACCCAGCCGACCTTCCCAGCCCGGCCCGTCAGTCCCACGCCGACACACGCCCTGCTCTCGGCCGCTCCTCCTGGCTGCCAGCCCCACGCCGGTTTCCATCCGAGAGCCGGGTCGCTTCGCCCGGCTGTCTGCCTCACGTGAGAGCGACCGACTGCCAACGCCAGTGCAGTCTGGGTATCATGCACGGTTTCGAGAACACCACTCTTCAAATCCAGTTTCGAACTCGGTGAAGAGATTGCGGTGAAAGTCACCGATATACGGGAGTGGATATGTCTGATCGTGGTCTGGGGCATGGGCGAGATAGTCGCCCGAGTCATCCAAGTTCCCTTTCGGTGTCGCCTCGAAATCTCGCTTCCGGAAGTACAGATGGTAGAGGTCGTTTTCTTCCCCAGATCGTTCGAACTCAACAGAGAGACACCAGTAGTCGCCGTGCTGGAAGTCGTTCCGGAGTCCCCAGAGGAATGTACCTCGACGAACATATGCCGGGGCGGCCTTATTCTCGCGAGCAGGCAAAAAATATCCCTTACCGATATGTCGGTTGAGGCGTTTATTCAGGATCTGGCGGATCTGTTCGTTGTATGAATATAACGACGAGACATAGTTGTGTACACGGCGGTACACCTCGTTCTGAACGTCGGTTGTGTCGGCATCTACTGGGACTTCGATCAGACCAGTCGTCGAGATATCGTCGCACATACCGGCAAGCTCATTGAAATTGCCGTGAACAATATATGCAGACGATCGAGCCCGGGTAAGGTCCCTGCTCGTCACTGGTTCAGCTGGTCCCGACGTATGGCCCAGTAATTGGTCGATCGGGTTTGTCGAACCGGAATCCGACATCAAAACACCGCCCTACTCGTCAGTCGAACCGCAAGCCATCTCCGACGCTGCCTCTCGGTCTTTCAAGAGCTGCTCCGTCGACTGGCCTGTTGTTTCGGCCAGTTCTTCGACCGATGGGATATTCTCCAGCGTCATCTTTGTACTTCGGAGTAGCTCCCTGCCTCAGTTATAACTTTCGTACGATTCAGTACTAGGCACAAGGACTCTATAGCGCCGTGGAGCTGGTATACTGTGCTGGATAGGCAGCCCCGCCACCCGTATCGGTGGCTCTGGAAGGACTCGCTGGCTGCCTGTGCATGTCGATGATGAGCTTCGACCCGGGCTGGTCAGTTCAGGATACTGTTCCTCGGCGAATCGGGAACCAGTGCTCATGATGAGAAACCCGATACCCTCCAGGGAGACAAAAATCGACATTGCGACCATCTGCCACGAGAACCGTGTCTGCCGGGCGACCGTCGGTTGCCCCCAGGGTCGCCCGACAGCGGGTCTCAGAGCGATTCGGGGACATCCTCGACTCGAGATGGCCGTTCGCGCACGTCGCCGCGTAGCGGCCGACAGTCGCGGTCTCTGGATACTCACCGTCGACGTAGGCGACCCGTTCGGACTCAGTGATCTCGGCGTTGCACTCCTCGCGTGGGCAGGTGTTCGTGCTCATGTCTCTCATCCGCTGGGGACGCACAAAGCCACGCCAGGCGGGCGATTCTAGGAGCCTGGCTGGGGCCTCTTCATAAAAACGACTGCCACAAAGCGTATTCCGAGACTGCCCAGTGATACGAATCGGGCTGCGGTCCCTGGGCGCCAGTACGAAGGGGTACCGTCCAATTGGGACCCGCCCCCATCTGGCAGCGGGGGAATACACCGCACGTCCAGAGGCCATTGTGGCAGGTCACTCCACTGACATCGATGTAACTCTCCCGCTTATGTCAGCGCAGCCAATAGCGTTAGTGCAGCGTCGCTGCGAACTGTCAGAGGCACGCCGGTCGGGTGGGCATCACCGGCCTGGCTTTTCCACATCATTTGCTGAAGGTCCTCCCCACCCAATAGCGTTGAGAGAAGAAGGAAATCTGACGAGTGTATGACAAACCGACGACATTATACAGTCAGTGAGAGGCCAGTAGCGCTACTCCCCCTTGGAAAGAATCTTGGAATAAAGCTCATCAGAAATCCAAAACCCAGCCTCACGAAGAGCGTCCAGTTCCTGCTGTAGTTCCAGATCATCTTTGTTGGCCGCCCGAAGGAGGATACCGATGACACCAGTCACGCTCAAGTCATGTCTGCGGGCGACTTGACGGCCATCTTTCTCATCAAGAAGGATGAGATCAGCATCCTGCTCAATGGCATAGCAGATCGCGGCTGTTTCACCGAGGTCCAGTTCGCGGAAAATCTCAGTGAACAGGTCAGATCGCTCCACTTCGGCCACCGTGAGGAACTCTGTATCGCGGAGGTCCCGGAGCGCGTCTAGCCCTGCGTCTCCGTCAGTAAGTTCGTCCCACACCTGTATTGGAATCGTGAGTCTTGAGAACTGTGATATGAGCAGGTCAAGTCGATCAATGAGAGCAAGATTGAGAAGCGGTGAGGTGTCCGAGACGACAACCTCACTATTCGGCATATTCGAGGTCTTCAGCGAGTTCGGTTTCGGTGTAGTGACGCGGAATTTCGCGCTCACCAAGCAGTGCTTGGAACTCTCGGGTGGAGAGCTCTGCGAGAGTGCGAGCCTTCCCGAACGAAAGAACATCGCGAGCATACAGCGAGACCGCTAATTCTTCTTTCATAGCTTGTGACCGCTCATGTTCAGGCAGCCGTAATGCCTCGTACACCTCCTCGTCAATTTCTATTGTAGCCATGTGTACCCGTTTGATGACACGAGTATTGAGTGTTTGGCCGCTGGACGGTTGTCCTACAGACCAATGATAGTTACAGACCAAGGAGTAACTACCTGAGTTGGCCCAGGAGCCCGGCCAGGCGTCCATGGCTGCTGGCGTCGGCCTGGGTCTGCTCGTGGTCTGGACCTCGATGCCGATCTCACAGGGACAGATCAGGGGCTGTCCCCCACAGACTGGACACTCCTCGTAGTCACAGAGATGGTGATGGTGCTCGCCTTGCTCAACGCCACAGGCGGGACAAGAGCGGTTGTTCCACGCCTCTGGGTCAGTGGTCGCGGCGAACCGCTTGAGTCGCTGGCGGACATCGGCTTTCGAGAGACAGCCCCGGCCCCCGGAGAGGACCTCCGTTTCGAGTTTGGTGACCTGCTGTTCGTAGGTTCGGAACTGAGCTTCCTCGCCCCACGGGATCGGATCGTAGCTCGCTCCGTCGATCTGGTAGCGCTTTGAGACACAGGCCGTCGACGGGTATGGACGCTCGCAGTCCGGGCAGGTCATCTTACCGACCTCCCCGCCGTCGGCCCTCGAAGACCTCGCCGGTTGCCTGCGCCGCCTGGTGTTCGGCCTCGATGTCGATGTCGTCGGTGGTGTGTTCTGGCGGCTGTTCGTCGACGGACTGCTGTTCAGTGCTCATATCGGGAAAACCCCTCACCCCACAGGGGTACACAAAATCGCGGCTGGCTCTTGCCTAAGCTGATGGTACAACAATCAGCCTACTGATACTGCTACCGGTTGGCGTGCAAGATACAAAGGATGGATTCAGCACACAGGTCTTGGTTCACTTCACAGCTTGGAGAACCGTTGGACCATCCCTGTCTACCAGATTGACTTCGGTGAATTCGACGCTCAAAAAGCTCGCCTTGAGGTGATCAGGGTCGTGGAATCGAGCTTGAAACACCGTCCCCACCCGTGCTTCCGCTATTCCTGTTCGAAGCCGAATCCGTAATCACCGTTTCGCTGTACTGTAAGGACGGCGTTTTCCGACTCTTCTGTCACGGTTGCGGTGATCGAACCTGAAACGAACTCCCGGAGGCGGCTTTGGGTCGGTTTTCCTATTACGGTCACGTCGTAGTGTGCTGACTCGTTGATAATTGCCTCGGCGACGTCGGGTGCTTCGAGGTGCCACGTATCCAGTTCGACCGATTCAGGGAGGGGTTCCCGAGCCGTTTCGAACAGTTCCGAAACCCGTGAGACTTCAGCATCGGTTTTCTCTTCGGACACGTGTAAGAGGTCAACGGGCACGTTCGCGCCTGCCCCAAGAGCGCCCCCGACGACGACGCCGAGGCCAGAGTGTTTCCCCTCGGCGATGGGGACGAGTACCGATGCGATTCCTGAACTTGCGCGTGGGTATGTGACTGAAACCACATCACACGATGTGTGTTTTCGCATCCGGTCGGCCGCGTCGCCACGAAGCCCCTCTCCAAACAGTTCGGGCGTGTGTTCATCAAGGACGACAAGCTGGATATCCCGTTGCTGCGCTACTTTGATTGCTGTTGTGAGTGGACTGCTTGTTTCCTCGATAATCAGGTGTGTCTCGGCCCTGTGGTTCTCGTCTAGATTGGCTTTCAGTAGTTTTCGACCGACGAGAGTTGTTTCTGTACTCTGGAGGCTCTCGTCCGTAAGTAGGTCCAGTACGATTAGTTCTCCCCCAACGCCTTCTGCGATATTCAATGCAGTCTCGAACGTGAAGTTATCGTGGGAACTGAAAATCGGATACAGAATACGTGGTGGAGAATCAGGAGTCTCGGACCGTTCCAGAAACTCCTGGCGACTCGTTTCAGCGTGAGCCATGCCACTACTGATAGTCTATGCGTAATAAATCTACAGTATTGTTTCTGATTCCGTAACTAGAAGAATATATATTCCCTATACAGGGAATTGGTAAGCGTGAGGACAAACAATTGATAAACCAGTCCCGTGGAGTATGGAGTATGGTTCGGAGCACAGCTACTGGAGGAAATCATACTCGATTCGGTGGCACCGAATTAGGGAGAGTGTGACATGTCCGTGTCGTTGTTCACCCATGCGTTGGTGCCGGTGGCCTCACCGGAGGACGCAAACGCGACGATGCGGGCTATCCAACCGTACCTGGAATCCAGCGGTGGCGGCGTGACCGTTCTCAACGTGATCGAGAAGGCCGGTGGTGCACCGGACAAGGCGTCAGTCGAACAGCGTGAGGAATACGCTCACGAGATATTCGATAGCGCCCGTGGCGCGCTTGCGGACTCCGGTATCACCGTCACGACCGAGATCCGCTACGGGACTGACGTTGCAGAAACGATTATCGAAACGGCACACGAGATCGACGCGAGCGCCATCGTCTTCACGCCACGTGGTGGCAGTCGGTGGCTCCGCCTGCTGACCGGCGACGTAGCGCTGTCACTCGTCTCGGAGAGCGACCTGCCCGTTATCACACTCCCAGACCATGACTGACCAGGAACTCGCACGCGACCTCGGCTTCCTAGAAGCGTACACAATCGGCCTCGGGACGATGATCGGTGCCGGCATCTTCGTCCTTCCGAGTATCGCCGCCGAACAGGCGGGACCAGCCAGTATGATATCCTTTTTCGCCGGCGGGTTGGTTTCCCTGCTCGCTGCGATCTCCCTGTCGGAGCTGGCCACTGGAATGCCCAAAGCCGGTGGGAGCTACTACTACGTCAACCGGGCGCTCGGCCCCTTCTTCGGGAGCATCGTCGGGTGGGGAATGTGGGCCGGGCTGACCTTCGCCAGTGCCTTCTACATGATTGGGTTCGGTCAGTACTTGCTACCCGGTCTCGGCCAATACGTCGGCTTCCTGGCCGGGTGGGGCCAGATCGGGATTACCGTCGCCGCACTCGTCATGGCGGCGCTGCTGACCGGTGTCAACTATTATGGTGTCAAGGAGACCGGGGCACTCCAGAATGTCATCGTCCTCACACTGGTCGGTCTCATCGTCGCTTTCCTCGGCATCGGAATCGTCGATGGGCCGACTATCGGGGATTTCAACCCCAACGGCTGGCCGGCCGTCGCGGCAACCATCGGAACCGTCTACGTGACCTTCATCGGCTTCGAGGTAATTGCGACCAGCGCCGAGGAGATCAAGAACCCGAGCCGGAACCTGCCGCTGGCGATGATCGCCGCGGTCGTGACGCCGACGCTGATGTACGTCGGCGTGATGTTCGTCTCGACGGGGACGCTTTCGATCGAGGCGCTCGCCAGTTCCCAGATTCCCGTCGCGGACGTGGCGACAGAGATATTTAGACAGGTCGCATCCTGGCTCTCTTGGCTACCACTCCTCACGGTTACTCCGGACGCTGCTAGCTCGGCCGGGGCGTTGCTCATGATCGTCGGTGCGGTCCTGGCGACGGTGTCAAGCGCGAACGCGAGTATCCTCTCGGCAGCCCGCGTGAACTTCGCCATGGGTCGTGACAAGATTCTCATCAACTGGCTCAACGAGGTCCACGACCGGTTCCGGACGCCCTACCGCGCAATCTCTGCGACCGGGATCATCACACTCATGCTCATTGCAATCGGCGTCGGTATCGGGACGCTCGCCGAGGTAGCGAGTTTCATGTATCTCGTCACCTACGCGCTCGTCCACGTCGCGGTCATCGTCCTGCGACGTGCCAACCCCGAGGCATACGACCCCGCGTTCCAGATTCCGAGCGTGCTGTACCCGGTCGTCCCGATTCTCGGGTTCGTCGCCAGTATCGCCATTCTGCTCCAGATGAACCCCATCGTGCAGGCTATCGGCGGTGTCATCGTTGTCTTCGGTGTAATCTGGTATGCCCTGTATGCGCGCGACCGGGCGCTCAGCCAGAGCTTGGTGGGCGAAGCAATCGCACCAGAACCGACGAAAGTTGCCGATGGACAGGGTCGATACCGGGTCGTCGTGCCAGTGGCCAACCCCGCAACGGAACGCGATCTCCTTCGGATGGCTGCGGCCAGTGCACACGCCCACGACAGCGAAGAGGCCGAAGTCATTGCGGTCAACATCATCGAGGTCCCACAGCAGACCTCGCTGGCACAGGACCTCACTTTCGAGGAAACCCGCGTCGAGCGACAGCAGGAGCTGCTTGACTCGGCCCGGGACATCGCCGACGACCTCGACGTCGGGTTGCGGACACGCGCTATCGTTGGCCGCAACGCCGGGTCAGCGATTCTAGACGTCATCGAGGAGGAAGACGCAGACCACGTCTTGCTCGGCTGGAAAGGCAAGCGGAGCCGACGGGAACACGTCTTGGGTTCGACCATTGACCCCGTCATCGGCCGTGCATCGTGTGATGCGACGCTCGTGAAACTCGGCCCTGAGGACGGGCGCGCAACGGGAGACATCATGGTCCTCGCTGGCGAGGGGCCACACGCTCCTGTCGCTGCCCGTCGAGCTGCAGAATTCGTCAAGGCAGCCGGTGAAGACACGTCCCTGACGCTGTTCAATATTCAAGATCCGGGTGACGATGAGGACGGACTCTCACCTGAGGAACGCGGTCAGGCGCTCATCGAGGACTTCGTCGAACGCGCCGGTACCGAAGAGGTGGAGTACGACACCCGCATCGATGTGGCTGAAGATATCGAAGGGACGATTCTCGATGCGACCTCGCAGTACGATACCATCTGTGTGGGCGCGACGCGCTCCGGTGCAGTGTCACAGGCTGTGTTCGGATCGCTCCCCGAGAGGATCGGCGAACAGGCTGACGGAACCGTGGTCATGGCCCGGGGTCCTGAAGAATCCGCAATGTCGGTCCGCGAAGCCATCGCTCGCCGTCTCGAATCGTAGCCTACCGGCAGCTCGACTATCGACGAAGCACAGGCGAAAAAGGGATTGACACTCCCCCTGTTAGTTCTCGTATGAGTCGGCGACTCGACGAAATTGACAAGCGCATCATCCATGCGCTCCAGCAGGACGCACGGAACATCTCGGCCCCGATGGTCGCGGAGGAGATGGACGTATCTCCGGGGACGATTCGCAACCGCATCGACCAGCTCGAAGAGGCGGGAATTATCAAGGGATATCACGCGGATATCGACTACGAACGGTGTGAGAGCCGTATGACCAACCTATTCGTCTGTAACACCTCTGCAAGTGAGCGAGAGAATCCCGGCAAAAAGGCGCTCACGGTACCCGGTGTCGTCAACGTCCGAGAGCTCCGGACAGGGCGTGGCAACCTTCAAGTCAAGGCCGTGGGTGAAGAAATGAGTGACCTCACGCGGATTGCACATCAGCTCAGCAAGCTCGGCCTGGAAATCGAAGATGAGGACCTGATTCAGGACGAGTACTTTACGCCGTACGAACCGTTCGGGCCAGACGGTGCGAGCAAACAGGGGGCGATGACTGACATGGTGTCGCTCTCCGGCGGTGCAGAAGTTGTTGACGTGACGGTCAGCACGGACGCCCCAATCGTGGATACGACACTTCGTGATGCGAACGAGCAGTCATTACTCGGCGAAGAGGTTCTCGTTATCGCAATCGAACGCGGTGACGAGATGATTACCCCGAAAGGAGACACAGTGATTCGTTCCGGGGACCTCATTTCCGTGTTTGCTCGGGATGGGGTGCCCGAGACGACACTGGATGCGTTCGGTGAGACGAACCAGCCGATCAAGCCCTCCTAAATAGAACATTTGCTGTGCGAGATACGCGCCCTGTATCTTGCACAGCCCGATCTGCCAGCCCTGAGATAGATACCAGTGGTTCCCTGCTTCAGTACGAGCCTCGCAGCTAGCGCTCGGTTTTCTGCAACTGCTCGTGGGCGTCGGGATTGACCACGGGGACGACACCGTCGACGTCCTTGTCGTAGTCCTCCTGGAGCACCTCGAAGATATCGTCCGCGAGGGCGACCGCCTCGTCGCGCTTGTTCGGATCGGTCTCGTGGACGGGGAAGTCGGCAGGACCGACGCCCTTAACGACGAGAATGAGTCGATCGTCAGCCATCGCGATCGACCTCTTTGACGACCAAGACAGGATCGTCGCCACCGAGCACCTCGGTACTGAGAAACTCGGATGTCTCGAGCGTTTCGGCGACGAACTGGCGAAACTCCGCGTCGACATCACCGAACTCGATGATGGCCTCGGGGTCTAGCTACTTGTTGGCTGGAACTGCTGTGCAACACGATCTGGAGAGTCGTCACCATATATGGCTGTGACGAAACGCTCTCTGTGGAGCGTCCCTCGCCCCCCTGGGGGGGTAAGAAAATTGCTGTAAGCGTTTACCAGCTGGCTGCCTAATTGGCCGCAGTAGGGTCAAGGAGATCGATACGCGAAGCGTCTCCTCATCCTGTAAATTCGATAAACTGTACTTTTCAGTTCGTTGGTGCCGGAATACTCACCTATCAGGCTCTCGTTTCAACGTGATGTTCCGTGCTTCGAAGTCCTCGATAAACGCCTTGGCACCCCCAACGGTGAACGTACCGTCCGGCGTTTCGACGACGAACGATTCCTGTGTCGGGAACTCGTTCGAGAATGGCCGCACGATGCTCTGTTTCACCTCCACGATGGTTCCCTCAACTATCTCGAAGGAGTCGTCACTTTGTGTCGGCCGAACCTCTATTTCAGCAGTAAGTGGCTGTTCATCCGTCAAGTACAGCGCCGCTTCGAACACCGCAGGACGGAAACTGGTGAACGTTGCCGGCAGCGATCCCTTCTGTGCAGCGTGTCGCTGCTCTCCCATCAGCCAGTAGTTCGCGATAAACGAGTCGAACAACGAGGAGACGATCTGTTCTTCCGCATGGTATATCGCGTACTCGTCCGAGTTCGAGTTCAATACGGCATCGGCTGACGAGACGATGCCATCTGATCGGTCGATAGTGAGAGTGACTGGTGCAGGTGCGTCCCACGTCTGTACCACGTTTGCTATCGAATCGCTAATTTCGACCTCCTCATCATATTCAGTCACCAACAGCATACAGAAGACGCCACGTTCCTGTGCGTCCCGAAGGGAGTCCTCAACCCGACAGAGCACCGAGGCCGGAAGGGCGAGCACGATTTCGTCGGTCGCGGAATCGATTAGATCGACGAGTTGCGTGAGTATCGTTCGACGTGATTTGATGATACTGAACTTTTGTTGTTCGTAGCTCTCTGAATCGAAAAGGTCCTCTAATTGTGTCTCGATGCTGTGCAACTGCGAAACAAGGTTTTCAATACCTTCCGAGGGCGGGATCGCCCGTAGCTGTGTCGGTTGGACGTGATCGTCGATTTCGATGAGGTCACGGTCCTCTAGTTTTCCGACGATATCGTACGCGTAACTCTTCGAGATATCCGTCTCTTCAGAGACCACACGCATCGTTGTCGAGCCGTTCTGGAGGACTGCGACGTAAGCGAGTGCTTCCTTCTCCGAGAGACCGAAGCGAGTGAGTTCGTCGACAATGTCGTCCTCCACCATATCCAATCGTTGGGCAGATACCGGAGATAAAGGTTAGTATCGACACGGCTGTGGCGCTAATGACTCGTCAGTGGTTACTTGACGTGTGCCCCGATTCGGCTTTCGCTTCCCGGGTACTCCGTGCCGCATACGTTGCGAGGCGGATCGCGTGAGACCAGCCAAGTGGCGTTGCGCTGTCTGGCTCACCAGAGTCAAAGAACTGTTCGGGCAGGTATCCAGAGCGGAGACAAAGCGACCCAGAGAGGTCGATCTCAGTGAACAGTCTGTCTGACCACACAGTAGGGTCAAATCTGTGATCCGAGATTCCCAGTCGGATAGCCTTTTCAGCGGCATACGCGCCCCAACCAGTCGAGACGGTCCACACTTTCTCACTCGACTGATCGCGTCGCCGCCACGTATCGTCTTCGAACCGCACTAATCCCTGAATGCTATCTGTCTCCGTCCAAAGACAGTCAAACGCTGTTCCGAGGTGAGTGCCAAGCCGACGGCGTCGCTCCTCACTGACATCATCTACGTCTTCGTAGGCTAGATGTGCGTCGATCAACGAGAACGTGGTACTGTCGACTCGTACGTCCAGTTCGCCTTCATCCAGTCGAAGCCCGTAGATGCCCCGACCGGGACACCACATCGTTTCGAGGGCATTATAAATGTGTTTAGCCTGCGTCGTAGCGTGGTCTCGAACCGACGTATTCAGTGGTGTGGTCGCAATTGCGCTGTAGGCATGCAGAAATTTCGCAGCTGTATGAGTAAACCGACCGTTCATATTCTCCCATGCGTTTTCGCATTCAGTCGGTAACCCATCCGCCTCCAGCGAGAGGTCCATCCCTTCTATCCCCAACTCCAAGGCCGTTTCGATATCTCGAATCGTGTCTTCAGGGAGTGACCCGTGGTGTGAAGAGAGGTAGTTCGCGAGGAAGATAAGGACACTCGCTGTCTGGTCAGCTTGATATTGCGTTTCAGATCCCTCGAGGTGGCCGTTTGCCCATCCAGGTGCCAGGCGGCCATTCATTGGCCACACACGGTGGGGCCACCGCCCATCAGCCAGTTGCGTCCGGAGATACAACTGGGCGCTCTTCCGGTGTCGTTCCGCCAGATCGAGGCCAAGTCTCTCGCCAGCCTCCAACAGGAACGTCGAGATCTCTCCGTCGTCCCGAAACCAGGTGTACCCGTACCCGCCGGAGTACTGGTAATGTGGATCGAAATCGGGACCTGCTATCCGAGCACCCGTCGGCGCCGAAAGGAGGTCGAGGACAGTTAGATCCGTTTCGACAAGCCGGTTCGTATCATCGGTAAGCGGTTCTGATCGTTGTTTGGCAGTAAACGAATTCGAGGAGCTATAATGCTGTATCTGGTTACCGACCTGTTCGAGGCCGGCCGACCGTGGTTGTGCTTCGACATCCGACAGTGTCGTGACGATGGTCGTCCGTCCGTTTTCGAGTTCGGCACGGAAACTCACACCCCCGGTAAGACGGCTTCCCTCGTAGCTCTCGGCAGCACCCTCTCGTGGGAACGACTGTGGTTCGTCGGCCAGAATCTCGTCGAACGTCTCTAACACCTGTGGTGTAACTTCCAGTTCCGTCGACGCGCCGAGATAGTCGTGTTCTCTGTTATGATACAGTTCCACAGTCTCGCCGTCGTGAATCAACTGTCCGATTCGCCCTTCCTGTCCCTCCGGGGTGAATTCGACGAATCCGACGATTTCGAGTCGATCAGGGGCCTCACCTCGGAGTTCGAATACGGTTACGTGTGAGAGGGTGTCGGTGAAATCACGCTGTACGATATCAAACCGCTCGAAACTATGAGTCGTCTCGACGAACGAAGCTCCTTCGGCTGTCTGTGTTGCTCCGTCGTTGGCATCAAACCATGTGACTCTCCCGTCGACCTGAACACCGAACCGGGATGCAGAGATTCCGTGGAGCCCGGAGAGCGGATACGAATAGTCTCGCAGTGACCCATCCGGACTAACGTGGACGAGTCGCTGTTCCGATCCAGTAAACTGTCCCAATTGCGTGCGCCGCTCACCAGGAAATCGGTCCTCTGTGTCTCTGTTTTGCTTGTAGTCATCAAGTGACCGTCGGAGTCCCATACCAGAGGTGCGGCGGACTGCAGATAAAATTCTTTTGATATCTCAACTCAATTCCCTAAACTATAAGTGTGCGTATTTTGATTGACAAAGCGGACAATGTCAGAATACTCGAAGACGGATGGAAAGCGAAGCAGCATCTCGCGGCGACGGTTCGTCACGGGAGTTGGCGTCTCGGGGATTGCTGGTCTCGCAGGCTGTGCGAGTTCCTCGAACGATGGTGATGGCAACGCGAACGACAACGGAACACAGGCCGGTGATGCCGGGAGCAGCGGATCAACGACCGTCACGTGGGGGTTCGACGCGACGGTGGTCCAAGACCACGCTGATCAGGTTCGTGACGCACTTCATGACGAGGGTGGGCTTTCAGACGATATCCAAATCGAGTTCGAACAGGGCCAACCCGATAGCGGCAAGCGGCGGGCCAACTACAACCGGCTTCTGAGCTCACAGGAGACCAAACCAGACCTGTTCATGATGGACAACGGGTGGGTGAACATCTTCATCCAGCGGGGCCAACTTGCCAACCTCTCGGAGCTCCTGACCGAGGAGATGCTCTCGACGATCGACGAGGAGTATTTCAGTGGCTTCACCGAGACAGCTATTGACCCGTCGAGTGGCGACCTCTTCGGGGTGCCACTCTACCCTGATTACCCGACGATGCTGTACCGAAAGGACCTCGTCGAGCAAGCGGGCTACAGCCCCGAGTCGGAGAATTGGGCCACAGAGCCGATGACCTGGAAGGAGTGGTCGAACGTCGCGGCGGACACGGTTGACGCGACGGATGTCGAGTACGGCTTTACGACCCAGTGGGATATCTACGAGGGAACTGCCTGCTGTACGTTCAACGAAGTCCTGTCTTCATGGGGTGGCGCCTACTTCGGCGGTCGCGAGAACCTCTTTGGCCCGGTCGGCGACCGGCCCGTCACCGTCGATTCCCAGCCGGTCATCGACTCGCTGAACATGATGCGGAAGTTCGTTCACGACGAGGACTTCGACAAACTCCAAGGGTACGGCGGCGGGTTCACCCCGACGGAGATCCTCGGGTGGATCGAGGACGGATCGCTTGCCCCGTTCCTCGACGGGAACGCGCTCTTCCACCGGAACTGGCCATACGCCATCAATCAGGCCGCCTCGGAGTTCGGCGACGACCTTGGAACGATGCCGATTCCCTACGCGGTCTCGGAAAGCAACGCGGAGTTGCCGGGTACTGGAGGGACGACGTCCGCACTGGGTGGTTGGCACATTACTGTCAACCCTTACAGCGAGAAGCTCGATGCAGTCACTCAGGTTATCGAGGCGACGATGAGCGAAGCGTTCCAGTTGTTCCTATTAGAAATGGAGGGATGGCTCCCGCCGCGGGGGAGCCTGTTCAACTCCAGCGAAGCGGCGAACATCGATCCCATGGGCAATTACATGGAGACGCTCCGCGTGGCCGGCGAGAACACGATGGCGCGCCCGGTCACGTCGGTCTGGAGCGACCAGTCCAGCAACATTTCCCAGCAAGCCAACCGCGCGGTCAATCAGGACGTATCCTCCGCAGAAGCGATGGCCACTCTCCAGTCCCGGCTGAAGCAAACCGAGAGCAGCACCTGAACGGCGGCCCGATTTCACTCACTCACTTACTCAAAACCATTATGCGAACGACACTAGCGGGAGGTAATCCGTGAGCCCAGAGGCATCAACCCGCCAGTCCAGGGAATCACGCCGCTCTGGTATCCTTGTTGGACTGACTCGGCGGATGGAAAACTTGAGCGACACGCAGTACGCCTACCTCTTACTGGTCCCAGTGTTCGTCCTGTTGGGTATCGTCGCGCTATACCCACTGCTCAGGACGTTCGAACTGTCGCTGTTCCGTCTCTCGACGGACTTCTCGTCGACGACCTTCGTCGGCGTCGGGAACTACGTCGACCTGTTCACCGGTGGGCTAGATCGGTACCTTCCCGGTGGGACCTCGTTCCTCCCGACCGAGATAACACTGACCGGGATGCTCAACAGCGCGTTGGTGGTCACGATCATCTTCGCCGTGGTGAGCGTCCTCTTCGAGACCCTCATCGGGCTAGGACAGGCGCTCATCCTCGACCAGGACTTCTACGGGCGGCGGTGGATTCGTGCGGCCATCATCATCCCGTGGGCCGTCCCGGTCGTCATCCAGGGGATGATCTTCTTCCTGATGTTCAACTCCAACATCGGGTTCGCGACCCCCTTCCTCGCGGATCTGGGGCTACTCGCGCCGACGAACACGCTCAACGACACCGCCAGTGCGGTGTTTATCATCATCGTCGCCGACATCTGGAAGACCTCGGCGTTCATGGCGCTACTGATACTCGCCGGGCTCCAGAGCATCGACCGCGGGCTCTACAACGTCGCGAAGGTCGCGGGCGCGACCAAGTGGCAGCAGTTCAAGTACATCACCTTCCCGCTCATCCTGCCCACCATCGGAATCGCCGTGCTGTTCCGCTCCGTGCAGGCGATGCGGGTCTACGGTATCATCGATACCGTATCGAGTTGTACCGTCGTTCCGTCGCTGTCCTGTATGGTCGTCGCGACGTTCACGACCCGTGAGGGCGTGTCCGCCTCCATCGCGTTCGTCACTGCGGCGATTATCGGAATAGTTGTGATGGGAATTATCCTCTGGCAAGGGGAGGACGCGATCTAACATGGCAACGACAACTGGCAACACCGACGCGAGTGACGAAGGCGGGATCAGTGGCTGGGCCAAGCGAACGATAGCCAACCCAGACGGCCTCTACAGGTCGCTGTTCTACGCCGCGATGGTGTTTTTCCTCGTGACGACGCTGTTCCCCTTCTACTGGCTCGCCGTCCTGGCAGTCACGCCCGAAGGGAACCTCCTGGCCGGGAGTTTCCTGCCCCAGATCGGTGGGTTCACCATCCCCCTGCCGACGCCGAAGGGGTTCAATCCCGAAGCGTTCATCTCGGTCTTCGAGCAGGTACCGTTCCACCTGTATATGTTGAACAGCTTCGCCCTGGCGGTCACCACGACCATCATCGTCTTGATCGTCGCGAGTCTCGCGGGATACGTCTTCGGCCGACTCCGCTTCCCCGGCCGTGCGCTCCTGATGCTGGGTATCCTGGCGATCAGCTACTTCCCGCCGGCGGCGTTCGTCATCCCGCTGTTCAAGGCCTTCGCCGGCAACGAACCGCTGTTGGTGCCGTTCACGCAGATCCCGCTGTTCACGCCGCCAAGACTGTTGAACACACCGGGATCGATGATCCTTCCCTTCAGCGCACTGTTCATGCCGCTGTCGATCTTCATCCTCACGACCTTCTACGGACAGATTCCCGACGGGTTAGAGGACGCAGCACGCGTCGAAGGAACGACGCGACTCGGCGCGCTGTTCCGGGTCATCATGCCGCTGTCGGCGCCGGGTGTGGCGACGGCGTCCGTGCTGACCTTCATCGCGGTGTACAACGAGTATTTCTTCAGTTCGATCATGGCCACCTCTCCCGAGGCGGCGAAGTGGTCACCGATCGTCGGTGGGATACTCAGCTACCAGACCCAGTACACCACCCAGTACAACCTCATGGCGGCCGCGAGTATCGTCGGGGTCCTCCCCGTCGTCATCCTCGTCGTCGTCGCACAGGAACGCATCGTCAGCGGACTGACCTCAGGAGCACTCAAGGAGTAACACAATGGCACGAGTCAAACTCGAACACGTCACGAAACGCTACGACGATCAAGGTGAAGTAGTCACCGCGGTCGACGACATGAACCTCGACATCGACCACGGCGAGTTCATCTGTTTCGTCGGTCCATCCGGCTGTGGGAAATCGACGACCATGGAAACGATCGCCGGGCTGACCATCCCCTCCGAGGGGCAGATATTCATCGGCGATCGGGAGGTGACGAACCTCCCGCCGAAAGACCGGGGCATCGCGATGGTGTTCCAGAACATCGCGCTGTTCCCGCATATGGACGTCTACGACAACATCAGCTTCGGACTCCGACTCCGAGACTACCCCCAGGACGAGATCGATCGCCGCGTCGAGCGGGCGGCCGACATCGTCCAGTTAGAGGGGATGCTCGGGCGGATGCCCGAAGAGATGTCCGGTGGCCAGCGCCAGCGTGTCGCGATCGCCCG
Source organism: Haloarcula montana (assembly GCF_035666295.1). Classification (NCBI taxonomy): domain Archaea; kingdom Methanobacteriati; phylum Methanobacteriota; class Halobacteria; order Halobacteriales; family Haloarculaceae; genus Haloarcula; species Haloarcula montana. The sequence continues at coordinate 164,681 of NZ_CP142029.1, read as the reverse complement.
GGCGATCGTCCGCGAACCGGACGTGTTCCTGATGGACGAGCCACTGGCGAACTTAGACGCGAAGCTGAAAGTCCACATGCGGACGGAACTCCAGCGCCTGCACAAGGAACTGGACACCACGATCATCTACGTCACCCACGACCAGGAGGAAGCGATGACGCTCTCGGACCGCATCGCCGTCCTCAACGCGGGGAGTCTCCAGCAGATCGCGCCGCCGCTGACCTGTTACAACGAGCCCGACAACCTCTTCGTGGCCGGGTTCATCGGCTCGCCGTCGATGAACTTCGTCTCGGCGACGGTCTCAGAGAACGCGCTGGAAACGCCGAACTTTACGCTAGAGTTCGATCCGACGACCGTCGAGGGCGTCGGTGTCGGTGACGATCTGACGATCGGCATCCGACCGGAAGACATCTATCCGGCCACCGAAAGAAGCGAGGTTCCCGACCCGTCGATGGCGATCCCCACACGGACGGACATCCTGGAACCGATGGGCGACGAGATCTTCGCCTACCTGCTGTTGGGCGAAGGGGAGACCTCGATGGACCAGGAGCGGACGACCGACGACCAACTGCTGATGAGCATCGACCCCGATTCGGAGATCGCCGAGGACGAAAACGTCGAGGTCGTCATCGACAGGCGGAACGTCCACCTGTTCGACTCCGCATCGGGTGAGGCGATCGTCCACAAACTCGAACCGATCGGAGCCGGTGGCGCGACAGCCGGCAGCGAGGCGGAATCCGACGACTAACACACAATGCCTGGTACCCTCTGGTGGAGCCTGATGCTGGTCCTGTTTTTCTTCTGGGCGTACGGCTTCGTGTCGTTCGTTCTGGATCTGAAAAACACGATCATCCCGGGCGTCATCCAATACAGACGTGGCCGCCGCCGTCAGAAGGCACAGCAACAGCACGACGAGGAACGAGAGGAAAAGGAACGACAGCTGTACTGATCGACTCCTTGGGTTCGCGGATTCTACCGATACCGTCGCGATCATTGTTCGCGTAGAATATCGTGGACACCGTTGAGTGGTAGCTATGGAGTCGAAGAGGCAAGATCTCCCAGCCAATGGTACCCAACACGAATGGCTTGTGAAACTTCCACCGGTGTATTCGTTTCCTACGACAATACATGGGTCAAGATAAAGACGGAGTCAAGAGTCTGTTACCCGATGAACCGCTGTTCAATGTTCATATCGGAACTGCTCTATCTGGAGTGGTGACGGAGCATCGTCACTGGGAGTTGCCCGGTTTGAACGAGTCCTGAGAGCGTCGGTAAGATTGTCACGAGCCGGGTATTTGCAAGGGATGAGGAGACGACCCTAATCAAACCCGTTCAAACCCTTCAAGTCGCCCATGAGTGAGCGTAACCCGATATTTTAGCAGTGACACCATCTCGTCGGGCGAATGCGTAATCACGAATCGACCGTGGAAGTCATCTCGTTCTATCCATCCCCATTCGTCTTTAGCTAAGTCTGATAGTAATATTTTGGCTTAGCAATATTCTTGATAGTATTGAACAGGCGAAACCAGCGACTGAGATGCTCTTGCCACTGAGAATAGACGATCCACGACGTTTGGAAACCGCTCTTTTGCTCCGTAGCGGACGTGTTACAACGTAATTCGCTTTCAGAACACGGTTATTCGGTATTACTGTGAGTATTAGCTAAAGACGAATGTATCCATCCCTCATGGACTTGCTTTCTGGAGCTGACGCGATATCGGAAATAACCGGGTTCGATATCATCTCGACTGGCAGAAGGGCGATCCTCTGGTGGGACTGATTGTCATCTTAGTTGCTGACCTGGTCTACAGCATTCGTCTCCGGGGCGAAGTGAGACCAACGGTATCTGTTGGTCATCGTGTCAATCTTCGTTTAACCAACTGGATCCGAGATGTCCATTACGGCCAGGTTCCATTCTGTTCACTGGCGTTCATGACCCGCTGAAGCGCGACGACATATGCGGCAGTTCGGAACGATGGGAGGTCCTGGGCCTCGTATGCGTCGACGAGGTTCTGGAACTGTTCGACGATCATTGCGTCTAACTCCTCGTTGACACGCTCTTTGGACCAGTAGAACCGCTGTCTGTTCTGAACCCACTCGAAATAAGAAACGATGACGCCGCCCGCGTTTGCGAGGATATCCGGGATGACAAGTATCTCTTTTTCACTGAGTACGTCGTCCGCCTTAGGAGTAATCGGGCCGTTTGCAGCTTCGGAGATTACATCGGCGGAGATATCGTCTGCCAGTGACTCATCGATAGCGTTCTCAAGTGCGGCCGGGATCAACAGGTCGACATCAAGAGTGAGGAGTTCCTCGTTCGTGAGTTCACGTTCCGCTTCCGAATATCCAGCCACGCTCCCGGTTTCGCGTTTGTATTCTTTAACCGCAACTGGATCAAGCGACGTTTCGTTGTAGATAGCTCCGCTGGAATCGGATACAGCAACGACGTTAGCACCCATCCCGTAGATGAGTTTCGCCGCAATCCAGCCGGCGTTCCCATAGCCCTGAATCGCCACCGTGGCGTGTTCGAGGTCCTTGTCGAGATACTCGAACGCTTCACGTGCTGCGACAACCGTTGAACGCCCAGTCGCCTCGACCCGACCCTCGCTTCCACCGCTCGAGAGGTCTTTCCCAGTGATAACACCGGGTTCGGTCGTATTTTCAAGTGTCTCATATGTATCTTTAATCCAATTCATCTCGCGTTGACCCGTATTGACATCGGGTGCGGGGATGTCACGATCAACCCCTATCAGTGGCGTCAGTTCCTTCGCAAACGCGCGTGTGACACGTTCCAGTTCGTCCTCAGAATAAGCATTCGGATCGATTACGATACCCCCTTTCCCACCGCCGAGTGGGATATTGCTCGTCGCCGTTTTGTACACCATCCATCCGGAGAGAGCCTTCACCTCGTCACGACTTACCTGTGGATGGTAGCGGATACCGCCCTTGTACGGCCCACGGTCGCCGTTAAACTGGGAGCGGTACGCGCGGAATACTTCAATTGATCCGTCGTCCATCTCCACAGAAAGGTTCGTTTCCAATACCCGCTCGGGGGTTTTCAGCCGCTCCAGTTGTCCCTCGGAGAGCGGTAAGTATTCAGCTGCCTCATCGATCTGCGTCCGTAGGCTTTGATACGGGTTTACCTCAGACATATCTCTATCAGATATATCCGGATACCAAAAACTATCTATTTCTACCAAAGAATATATATTACCTTTCAGTAGAGTAGTGACTATCTGGACCGTATTGACACTGTTTAATCTTGTTCTTTATTCTAACTCCCCAAAATAATCAATCTCCTTTAATATTAAATCTCCAGATATTTTTTCTGCCCGAACTGTGGTGTCTGTATCGAGTACGACAGCCTCTGCGATGTGTTCTGTTCCACTTACCGGGATATCGACCTTGTCAACGTCCGGGAGGAGGCAGTCACGATGGTCGGCAAGTTCGAGAAGGACATCTCCACTGGGGAAATGCCAGACTCGACTCACCGATCGGAACACTGGAATGGATGCCGGCTCTTTCACGTGCCTGATCGTTCTTCTCTGCGTCAAGCGACGTTGAACGTCCATCATAGCTGGTTTGAGTTGGGTATATCGAGAGCATGACTGCCCGGCTTACGGTGAGAGGCCAGTCGTGGCGACGGAATCTCTCCGTATGTTCGTGAGTCCCAGTCGTCGACTTGGCGCACCCAAGCGGACGGAGTACAGGAATAAGCAAATACTAAATTGTTGAGTACCAAGGTCCACAGGAGAGAGGTTGTTTGTTATTGAACCTAACGAGATGTGGCAACTGAAGCGCTCCTCCGTCGATGGTGACAGGGTCGTGTCCGGGAGAGGCAGATGAAGGACGGAGAACCGCCCCTCGATACGTCACAGGTTCTCGTTGTCAGTTCGGCGACTTGGAGTGAAACGTTCACGAAAACCCTCGAATCCACCACAGGTGCATCTGTTCGTACTGTTGGAACAGCATCAGAAGCACTCGATACTGTTCGGCGGTGTCCGGTCGACTGTATCGTCACGGGGGATGCGCTCACAGAAGGAACCGGTATTGCACTGGTCCGGCAACTCCAAGACGTGGTACCAGACGTTCCTCTCGTCCTCGGAACCACAGACGGAAGCGAAGTTCTCGCGAGTAAGGCAATCGAGGCTGGTGTCACCGACTACGTCCCACTCACAGAAGAAGATGGCCGGTGGATCAACGAATTGATTACGCGAACCCGTAAAGCGCTTCGATCCGCACAACAGGGGATCGCTCGGCGTGAACGGGCTCGACAGTTCGACGCCGTATTTCAAGACACACAGACGGCAACGTGGGTACTTGACCCGGATGGCTCGCTCATACGTGTAAACCAGACGGGACGGGCAATGATCGACAAGGACATCGATGCTATCAGAGGGGATCCGTTCTGGACGTTGCCATGGTGGTCGGATTCTGATGCGACCGAACGCGATGTCAGGCAACTTGTACAGGCCGCACGCGACGGACAGTTCGGTAACGTGGTCGTCTACCAGTCGTCAAGGGCAACGGAGCGCATCATCGAGCTATCAGTTCGGCCGGTCGGGAACGGTTTCGGCGATGTCAGCTCGATCGTCATCGAAGGATTGGACATAACCGATCAGGCTACCCTCGACCGTAACTTGCGTCAGTCCGAGGAACTCCACCGGGTCACACTGAGTAATATGACCGATACCGTCCTCATCACAAACGAGGAAGGTGAATACACCTATGTCTGTCCGAACGTCCACTTCATCTTCGGCTACACCGACGACGAAATTCGTCAGCAGGAAACGATCGATACACTCCTCGGGGAGGACCTGTTCGACCGCGACGAACTCGCCGAGACAGGCGTTCTCAAGAACATCGAATGTACGGTCACTGATAAAGGTGGTCACGAGCACACACTACTAGTCAACGTTCGTGAAGTTGCGATCCAGGGCGGAACACTGCTGTATAGTTGTCGGGATATAACAAAGCGGAAACAGCGCGAAGAAGCGCTAGCGACGTTACAAGAAACTGCACGGAAATTCCTCTATACGGAGACTAACCAGGAGATCGGCCAGCACCTCGTTGATGATGTGCTCAGTGTCTTCGATGTCTCTGCGAGTGCCATCTACCTGTTCGATGTCGAGACAAACCAACTTCAGCCTATTGCTCAATCACAGGCAATGACTGAACACCATGGCCCACTTCCAGCGGTTCATACGAACGACGACACACTCCCGGGCCACAGCTTTGTCAACGACGAGACGCTCGTGTTCGACGATATCCACGATGCGGATCGGCTTGACAATCGGGCGACCGACCTCCGCAGCGTCATGTTCATTCCGCTTGGCAACCATGGCGTGTTCGTCACTGGCTCGACAGCTGTTGGCGTATTCGATGAGTTACGACAGGAGCTTACCGATCTGCTCGCTGCGACTGCCGAGGCTGCCCTCGACCGTGTCGCCCGGGAGTCCCAGCTCCGGGAACAGGACCGCGAACTCCAGCGGCAAAACGAGCAACTGACCGCCCTAAATAACATCAATAATACGATACGAGAGATAGATCAGACGATCGTTAGAGCCGAGACACAAGAAGAGATCAATCACACCGTCTGTGAACGGCTGACTGATACAGATCGATTCAAATTCGCCTGGATCGGAAGTGTCGATCCGGGGGCAGAAACTGTCGAGCCCAAGGCCTGGGCTGGCAATGAACAGGGATATCTCGACAGTCAGTCCATGACCGTCGCGGCCTCCGAGACGGATCCCGCAGGGCAGACAGGTGCCACTGGCGAGATGACGATGGTTCCGAACGTCGCCGCTGGTCTCCGGGATGCTCCATGGCGTTCGGACGCCCTCACACGCGATTTCCTCTCTGTGCTGAGCATTCCACTGGTGTATAACGATCTAAGGCACGGCATCCTCACCATTTATGCGGATACGAAGGACGCATTCGACGAGACAACTCGTACTGTACTGTGTGAACTCGGGGAGACGATCGCATCGGCACTCAGTGCAATCGAACGTAAACACGCATTACTGACGACATCAGTAACGCGTGTCGAGTTCGGCATTGATGACGAGCGGTTTCTCCTGTCGCGTCTCGCCCGGTCTGTAGACTGTTCACTCTCATACGAGGGTGGGATCCAGCATGCTCCGACTGGGAATAACGTGTTCATCACTGTCAACGACGGAGACATCAATGAGGTCTCGGAAGCTGCGGCAGATATGACGACGATACGCGACGTAACACAAATAACTGAAGATGACACTGACAGCGGTGTCCTGCGGCTTCAACTGTCACAGCCGTTTCTCGCACAGGAATTAGCCGACCACGGGGCTATTTTCCGAGAGGCGACTGCGGATTCGGATGGAACGACACTCGTCATCGACATTCCACAGAGTGTCGATGTACAAAACATTTCACAGTTGGTCCACAGTACATTCTCTGGCGCCGAGCTCAGACGAAAAGCGACCCTTGAACAAGGAATCGAGCGTGACCGCAGTTCGCAGTTCCTTACAGACCTCACGGAGAGACAGTTCGAGGTGGCACAGACCGCTTACTACAGCGGATACTTCGAGTCTCCCCGCAAGAAATCCGGTGAGGACATTGCAGCGATGCTTGAAATCTCACCACCAGCGTTCTATCAACACGTGAGGACCGTCCAACGGAAACTTTTCACAGCACTGTTCGACGAAAAGGGCGTTTCGGATCGAGAGCTGTGAATGGGTTAATAACAAACCATTATATTCAATACTGCCTTGTTAGTAAACACCTGGGTATTCCTTTGATGTCCTTCTATTCCTTAATCGAGTGTGCCGCAGTCGGAACCCGTCACTCGTAAATACATATGAGAGATGTCAAGCAAGACCACGACGAGGAGACACCGTACGAATGCTTTGTCTGTGGCAAAGTCATCGTAGCAGAGAGCCATCCAGAGAACTGTCGGGACTGCGGTGGGGAGATGCGCAACCGACAGACACCGCTCGAATAGGGATAGGAGGTATATTATAGAACTTTCCTCTACGGCTGGATCAATGGAAGAACTGCTTCCAGACTAGTAACCGATTTTGAGAGCCAACCGTCGAGTTCCTCGAGAAACGCCTCAATTGCTTCACCGCCCGTGAACACAGTCATGAGACTCCATACTGCTCTTTGAGCGCTATAAATTCTGTTTCACTTGGAAGGGCAACCGGAACTTCCTCTGAGATATTGAACTCACCTTGCAGTGGCCGATACATCGCAGTGATTTCACGCTCCAGCCCGTACCATCTCGCAGTCGAAGCGAGTTTCTCTCGGTCGATATCTACCTTCTCGATCAACAGCATCGCATAGCTGACACGGCGGGATCCACTGTCAAGGACGAGTGTGTGGCACACCACCTCAGCAGGTGTGGGCTCCTCGTCAGGGGCATACCAGAAGGCAGGTTCGCCGGCGAGAAAAAACTGCAGCCCGTACGCTTCAAATCGAGCAAGTCCAGTCAGTTGCCACTCACTGGAATTGTGTAGTGCATCCGTATCCGCACCTGTCTGGACCCGGACGAGTGCTCGCTTTGGGTCACACCACTCAACGGTCACACTCGGTGCAACCGCCCGGACCCGCGAGCGATGCTCGTGAATCACCACTGCACGAGCGAACGCCAGTAGGGGTGAAAGGTCATCATGTAATGCATAGTCCGGTCCTGACGGTGATAGCATTGCTCGATTCTTAAGCGGCGAGAGCGCGTTATGAACACCCTGCCGGGTGATCGACAGGCGGTCTGCGATGTCGGTGACACGCCGTGGTTCGTCGAGATACCAACACACCCGGAGTGTGGCAGGTGACAGAAGCTCAACCCAGTCGACATGGCTCAGTTCTGCACGTAGGGTACGGTACGTTTCGATGACCGGGTGATCCGTAACCCGCACTTGCCGTTGGTTTTTATTGCCACGTGATTCAGAGAGCAATCCTTCAGCCACCAGCGCATCCAGGACATCATAGATATGGGCCCGCGAGTACTCGATCTCTGTTGCGAGCTCGGCTGGCGTTGCTTGCTGGCCAGTACTGAGCGTATCGATGATGCTGAGGCCAGCCCTCGAAATCATGTATGTGAATTTGAAGTCCCAGACATATAAATATGTTTTTGTATTTTGTTTTACGGACAGTGGGTAATCAGCAATCTTGACCGACCTCCTCGACGACCAGGACTGGATCGTCCCCGCCGAGCAGTTCGGTGCTGAGGAACTCGGATGTGCCGAGCGTTTCGGCAACGAGCTGGCGGAACTCCGCGTCGACGTCGCCGAACTCGACGATCGCCTCGGGGTCTGGCTGCTGTGCAACACGGGCAGGAGAGTCATCATCGGACATCATTCTGTAACGGAACGCTCTCTGTGGATCGCCTCACCCCCCAGGGGTACAGAAGATCGCCGTCAGCAATAGCTAGCTGGTGTGTAGTGACGGATGTGAGTAATCCCTTAGAGAGACCGGCCCCAGGTCAACAATCACGGGGTCAAGCCCCGTGGCATCCGCCTTGAATTTCTGTGAAATGGAGGCTCAGGCTTCAGGGGCCAGCCGCGTTCATCGCAGCGTCGAGCTGGATGATTGCCTGGCTGACGTCACTCTCAGGGTTGAATCGATACCGCTGTGGCCGGGTGTTGCTGACTGGTTCAATGACATCGATTTCGAGGAGGAGGTCTAGATCCCGACTGACAGACTGCCGGCTTACCTCTGCCTCCTCGGCGAGTTCGGACTGGTTGACCTCTCGGTGGGGCGGGAAATCCAGCAGCGCATCGATGATCTTCGACGCACTCTCGTTTTTTGAGAGTCCGAGCCACCCTGATGGGTGTTCTTCCCGGAGCGAGTCGCTGTCATGAGCGCGGTGGTTTCCTGTTTCTGCCATGGATCCGATGTGCAGGACGGGCCCCTGCGTACCTCTGTGATTGGTACTACTAACTCACTCGGTGTTAAACCTATTTGACAGTAGAGTCAATCCAGTGTTACTCCGGGGAACCATCGCCCGTATCGTCCGTCAGGGCTTCAGATTCTTGTTGCTGACGAGTCTCAGCAAGCACATCTTCGAGCGTCGCCAAATCCTCAATTCCCACGAGTTCATCGGTAATCTCGTCAACGAGCCTGGCTCGCTCGATGGTAGCCGCGTCACCGGCTGTTGTATCGATCGAATTGACTCGAAGCTCCCGTGTTTCATGCCATCCGCAGTTCCAGCAGTCCCGTGTAATCTCGATGCGCTCGTTTTCCTCCGCTCGAAGAATCGCGTCGGGGAGAGACGTTGAAATCGGCCGTTCTGGCCCGACCTCAAGGGTGACGGGGGTACCACAGGCGGGGCAATCCATGGTCATCCCGTGGGGTGCACATCTGATGAAAGTAGTGTTGCCACGAGTCGATCTCACACGGATTTGTCGCCGAGGTCGGCAACGTATTTGGTTGTTGCAAAATACAGTCCAATTACATTCGAATGGCTGTACTGGACGACCTCTCTGGGTTCGAGTTCGAGGACTTAATGGAAGACGTGTTCCGCAACCTCGGCTACGAGAACGTTCGCCAGGCCGAGCGAACAGCGGACGAGGGCCGGGATGTCCTGATGGAAGAGGTCGTCGACGGAACACGGAGGGCGATCGTCGTCGAGTGCAAGCACACGGGAACTGTCGGCCGCCCTGTCGTCCAGAAACTGCACTCCGCCATCGCAACGTTCGACTTCGAGGGCCCAAAGCGCGGGATGGTCGTCACCACTGGCCGGTTTACGAATCCCGCCCAAGAGTATGCCCAGCGCCTCCAACAAAACGACGATCCCTATCCCATCGAACTGATCGACGGCGAGGACCTCCGGGAGATCGCCGATGATATCGGGCTTGACCTCTACAACGGCCGCATCGAGATCCTCTGTGACGAGACCCTGCGACCGTACGACCCGGCCACAGATGTCGACACACCGGTTCAGGAAGTGTTCCGCGACATTGCGAATATCGAGGCTGCGGACATCCCGAGGCCCCACTCGCAGGTGACGTTCCGTCCAGTAGTTGCGATCACCGCCGACACCGACGCCGTCTTCGAGACGTCCGTCGGCGTCATCCACCGGATCGACGACCGTACACAGTTCGTTGTCCACGCCGAACGTGGGCACCCACAGGTCGCCGACGAAACGGTCGCAACACTGGTTACCGAGAATCTCCACGCGACGGTCGATCTCGACGCCGAGCAGTTCGGAGAGGTATTCGACGATGTCGAGGAGCGCCGGTTCGGCCAGACGCAGACGGATTACAAGGAATGGGCCGTCGACCGCCTCCAGGACCACCACACGACGACGGTAACCTACACCGGCGACAACAACGTCACGTACAACAAGACCTGCGAACCGAATCGCTCGGACATCTCCGTCCAGTCGATCGAGCCGGTGTACTTACCCGAGGTTCGACAGACAACCGACCTCGAAGAGTACACCTATCCCTACGAGTACTACGCAGCAGGGCCGTCCAGAGTGACTGAAGAGGACGGCATCCATCGGTGCGTCCACTGCGATACGAGTGGCGTCGACGAGACGTACACGTACTGTCCGAACTGCGGGGCGATCGCCTGCGACAGTCACACCAAGACCGAACGGCTCGAAGGTGAACCGGTCTGTACAGGGTGTGCAGTGACCGAGCGGTTCGCGCTGAAGACGAAGTACTTCTACGACGAAGAGAATCTTGAGACGTTTCGTGAGGAGTACACCGCCATGCCATTCCATGAGAAGGCGATGGAGAACAAGTGGCTGACTGGCGGGGGTGTGGTTGCGATGCTGCTGTTCGTAATCGGTGTTCTCGTGATTGGCGGGATCATGTGAACCGTTGCACCCTCCGTTGTGGGCACAGCTGTTAGGACACTCTGTACGGCTCTTTGGACATCGTGTATTTGTCCATAGCTTCTGCCGGTTTCGTATTGCAACGTCCGCCCGAGTTCACTTGCACACTACTCTTGATTATACGGGAGGGTACAAACATATATGCGAATACGGTACCAACACTATTGCAAGAGGTGTCAAGCATGTCCGAATCCTCGCGAGATGGCGTCCAACCGTGGACTGAATCGATGAGCGCCCGCGAACGCATTCGAGCGGTCGCCGAGACGCTTCGCGAACCGCGGTCGGTCAACTGGATCAGCGAGCAGGCCGACGCCGCCTGGAGTACGACCAACGACGAACTCCAGTATCGTGTTGACCAGGGTCAACTGCGTCGCGTCGAGGACGGCGAGACAACGCGCTATCAGCCAGACTATACGCGACTGCTCTTCGAGGAAATCCGTACGCTCATCGAGGAGAACACGCGCGAGGACCTTCGTAATGAACTGGCGGCGATCACCGAGGAAATCGAGGAGTGGCAGGCGGCCTACGATGTCGAGACGTGGGAAGAGCTCGAACAGTCGCTTGCCGACGGTGACCTCGCAAGTGCCGAGCTCCGCGACCGCCGGGACATCATCGCCTTCTGGCGCGAGAACGAAGAGGATCGCCGACTCATCAAGCACGCACTGGAACTCTACTCCGATGTCGAAGCCGCTCGCGAACAGATGACCGACGTGGCTGACCGCGTCACGAGCTAATTCTCCTCTCTCAAAGTATGATCTTTCTCGCTGGTCGCGACCGCTATACACAACGGACCCTTCTCCGCGATGTTCACGACCGATTGACGAAACAGGCTGGGTGTCAGTGACCCACGACTGAAGTCCTGTCTCTTACCCATAAGTCTCAGGAATGCAGTTCGTATCCCTCCGCCCAGGTCTGAGGTTTCTTGAGGCCTTTCCACATCGTCTCCCAGCCGGGCGGTGGATCGGAACTTCGGTCGAGGTAGCCGCCGATCTTTGCAACCGCAATTGCGTACGCTTGAGCTCCGTTGTCGGTCAATTCTGGAAATTTCGTTACCAGAATTGACCGTTCAGTCTCGCTCAGAAGGACACCAGGTGAGCAGTGTGCCTCTCCCCGAGCAAGTTCTCGTAACTCCAGCACCTTCCACGCGATCACCGAATAGACACTCAACAAGACCTCCATACACTCCCACGTTTCCAGCCGCCGTTCCTCAATCCGGCATCCAGTCTTCAGCACCTTGTGCCAGTCTTCGATCGTCCATCGAGCGCGGTAAGACTCTATCACACTCAGCGAATCACTGAACTCAGCGACCGATTCAGTGGTGAGTAACACCCACTGAATCGGGTCGTCTTGTTCTCCACGTTCGTCGATCCGTACGACGTTTACCTCGACGGGCTCGGTGTGAGTTGGATCGTTCTGCGGTGGAAGCAGCTCACACGAGCCGGCTGTGACGATGAGCTCAGCCTCTCTAGCTTCTCTTCCACTTCCTTGTTCGATCTCTATCGACGTGCGACCTTGTTCGGGGAGCTCTTCACTCCAGTCAATCAGACGCCCGTCCGTTCCGGATGGCGTCTGAATACAGCGATTCTGATTCGCACGGACGACGAATCCAGCGTCCAAGTTGTCTGTAACTTCGCGGTAGAAGTCAAATGCGTCAGCTCCTCGGTCATGGATGAATATCGGACGAACCTCTTCGGCAAGCCAGCCGCTGGCTTGCCGATCCCCTCGAATCCACTTTTCCTGTTCGCTCTCTAATTCGATTGGTTTGCTCTTGCCATTTGCATCGTGCTTGGTGCTAGCTTGCTGGTCCTCGATCAGCGACTGCTGATCGATGACCCCGGTCATGTGGTGGGTCTGTGGATCAAGCCCAATCGTCGTGTGAACTTTGACGCCTTCCAAATCCGTCTTGGAGTTGCCAATATCACCGAGTCCCTCCTTGGATGGGTGTCGCGGAAAGACGAGTTCAGTGGTGTCAGAGATGATCAAGAGTTCGTTTGTGTCCTGGACTCGTGATCGCTGAGCTCGTTTGTGTGCACCGAGAATCTCGTTGGGATCCACACGCTCGTTATCGCAAAATCGATACGTAGCCTTTGCGGAGGCCCAGTCTTCGCACGCGTTTGGGATCGGCTCGGCAGATGCCCTGCCGAGCCGATCTCCGACCTGCATTAATCGCTCAGTGAGCCGCTTGTCACCGAACTCAGCAGACTGGAACTCCTTTCGAACCTTACCAGAAACATCGGTCTGACACAATTCCGCCCCGTCTAGATCAGTCCGCCAGCTTCGTGAACCGCTCTGCATCTTGGTCTCTTTGTCGACGAACTACAGCGATAGGATTTGTGGGTAAGAGACAGGTCTACACACCTGGTGTGGACCTGGTGACACTCGATGGCTCAGATCAACTCACTGAACAACCGCAACGGCACCGGCATGATCACGCTCGCAAAGGACGAACTCGAACTGTGTGGGCTCCTCGACGAGAACGGTGAGTCCGACAGCGACGTCCAGTTCCTGATCACCATGGACGAGCCCGGCGCCTGGACGGTGCAGGTTCTCGATCAGGATCGTGTCACGACCGACTTCCAGGCGAACGTTGAGGACGCGCCGGTACGGGTCGGGTCTGGCGCCGAGACCCGGCGCTGAGTAGCCGGTTGAGGAACTGTTCGTCAGGTATCTCGCGGCCGAACCGGTTCCTCACACTCGTAACATTCCGCGTAGCAGCGGCGCTCACCGTCGACGTCGTACTCGACGAGGACCGCGCCGACGTCGATCGTGGTATCGCACTGTGGGCAGCTGCCGACCGTGGGGCCAGGCGGGCTCATGAGTAGCAAAGGGGGAACCCGGAGCGTGTGACATGAACCGAGTTCCACGTGGCAAGTGGTCCGCGATTATCTTACGACTTCGGGATGTTCCCACCGAGCCCACACTCACGAGAAGCCGGACGCAAGCGACGCGTCGACAACCCCCTCGAACCCACACGCCTGGTCAGGACAGGTGATCGCGAGGCCCTCGACGGCACCGACCCCTTGCCCGCGCAGAATCCCCGTACAGATCGGGCGCTCACAACTCGGACACCGGACGGGCTCGAGTGTGACCGGCCGATCCTCACGAAGGCACTCCTTGCAGCCCCCGTACACCGGGACGACGGCGGTAATCCGAGCAATCCTGAACGCGGAGTCGCCGTTGCCCGCGCCACAGGCCGGGGCTGCCTCGCCGTAGGCGGCCGCCTCTGGATCCGGGAAGTGGTAGGCCTGGCCCTCGGTTCGGCTGACGACCACCCACGGGACCTGCTGGGTGAGGATCTCGACGCTGTGGACAGCCGTCGTCTGGTTGCCCTCGGTCCAGTCAGTCGTCTCCAAGACGTGGAGGGTTGCCTCGTGGCAGTCGGCGTATTCGGTCAGTTCCAAGCCGAACACCGACTGGCCGCTCGTGAGTCGAAGGACGCGCTTGTGCTGGCGCTCGTCGGTTGGGTCCTCGATCGGTCGTTCGACGACGTCGGTCACCTCCCAAGTCCGGTGGTCGTCGTTGACCACGAGGATGTCGCCCTCGGTGACGTCCTGGATGGTCGCGACGAGCTCGGGGTCACAGCTGTCGGTGGGAGTCGCCATCAGTCGTCTCCGGGAATGGTGTCGGGTGCGGCGTCCCAGAGCGTTCGGGCAGGCCCGTGTTTCGGTGGCTGCTCGTGGGCGATGTCGTGGCGCTCGAGCGCGCGGTACAGCGTGCGCTCAGCGACGCAGTGCGCTCGTGCGAGGTTGCCGACGTGGGGATGGATCTCGAGTGCGGCCTGGAGGTACTCAGGGTCGTCGTAGGCCGCCGGGTCGAACGAATCCAGATCGAGGGCCGCGACGAGGTCCGCGCGAAGTTGCTTCGTGGCAGGTGACGGCTGGTCGGGCATCTGTTCTAGTTGAGACTGACGAGCGATTCTCCTAGAGTGTTTCGGCGAGTAACGCGGTGCGACGGCCAGCGCGATCAGGGCGCGGCTTCGACGTCGCTGCCCGACTCGAGACATCGGAGTCCAACGTCCCCCGAGAACTCGAATTCGTCGTACCAGACGACGGGGCGCTTGGCACGGCCGTTGTCTTCCAGTTCGAGCAGGCCGTAGTCAGCGAGTTCGTGGACATTCTCGGTGACTTCCGGCGGGTGGCGATCGACGAGGCGAGCCAACTCCCGGATGCTCTCGGGTTCGTGTTCGACGATCGCCTCCAGGAGCGTCAGGTTCGTCGGTCGGAAGATCCGACCGAACGTCGCCAGACTCTCGATGCTGAGTCGGGATGGCTGTGAGTCGACGTCCTCGCCGGCGTCGAGCGCGCCGAGTCGGTCGTCGAGGTCGGTCCGGTCAGGACGCGTGCCGATCGTGATGTGGAGCGTGCGAGTCATGTGTTGTGTTCCTGTGGTGGCTACCATTCGTGGCGTTTCTCGGCCGGGAGTGCGGCCCGCCAGGCCCGATACAGTGGTTGGATCCCCTCGAACTCGAGTTCGAAGACCTGGCCAGCGATATGCAGTTCGTGTGGCCCGTGGTGGTTGTCGAAGCGGATGATGGGGTCGTCTGCGCCAGCCTCGCCGTAGTGGAAGGCATACTTGATGCCCTCCGGATACTGCTCCGAGGCCGGCACATCGAGGATGCGTATCCGAACGACGGTACCATCGTCGTAGGCCTGGATCTCGTCTTCGACTACCTCGACGTCATCGCCCATCGCTGTCTGTTAGTTTGTTTCCTAACAGTAAGAGTGTTAGGGTGTGGGCTAACATTCAGGGGAATACCGACTTGTCCTATAAGTCGTAACAGATGTCCCCAATTTCACTCGAAACACGGTGTGTCTCCCCCCGTTTCTACCAGCCGCTAGATACTTGAGTGACGGAAGCTCAAGTAATCGTAATGCGTATCGAATCGACAGAGGGGAACGAACACAAAGTATGGCTCACCGACAAAGAGATCGAGGACCTCCGTCGGGTTGCCACGAGCCAACGGGACGATCTCCTGATCCAGCTGGGAGCGTTCGTTGGCCTCCGTGCGTTCGAGATGCCACAGGTCCGACCAGTAGACATCAAACAGACCGAGAGCGACCAGTATCGACTCCACGTCCAGGCGGGAAAGGACACTGCCGGGAACGGCGGCAAGCCTCGCGATGCCTACCTGCCTGCCGACGTCGAGCGAACTCTCCAACAGTACCAGAACAGTGAGAACATCGCCCCACGAGACCCATTCATCGATCTGAAGCAGCCAGGTGTTCGGGCAGCAGTCAAGCGGACTGCCGATCGGGCCGCTGAAGAGACGAGCAATGAGGATTTCCGACTCGTCAGTACACACGATCTCCGTCGACGGTTTGCCCAGCGCCTCCTCGTTGATGAGAACATGAATCCGCGTGTCGTGATGGCTGTCGGTGGCTGGGACAGTTTTGCAGCGATCGAACCGTACCTGAACGCCCCAACCGAGAGTGTGATCGACGATGCCTTCGCGACTATCGAACGCTAACCAATCGACGATCCCCCACAAATGCAGCTGGCTAGCGGTGGAATAGCTATCATCTCTCCAGTAAATTCAATTCCTTCAACTATTTAAGTGGCATAATCGCCAGACAGCGGCACGATGAGTCACAAACACGGTGCGAATTACCGTTGTAACTCACACCTGTCCCGGCGCAGTCTTGCGGTTTTTCGACCCACACCGTGTCTCTTTATCTTGCCCCACAATTTCCCCCGCGAAATCGAATGGACAATCAAGCAGTACTATCAAATTTTACTAACATCACTCGGAGGTCAGACACCGTGATGAGACAGCCCACCGAACGCTTTCTGTGCGACACGCGTCTCACACAATATGAGCACTGACACCGACGACAGTCGAGAGAACGAGGGGTCGACGAAAATCGATGTTCGCGTTCCACAGCAATTGGTCGAACAGATCGATGCCGAGTACAAACGCCGAGGCTACACATCGCGGTCAGAAGCGATCCGCGACGCGCTGCGGGCCTGGGTCGACCCTCCCGTCCGGCTCTCCGAAGAGGTCCTGGACGATCTCCAAACGAGTCGTGAACAACGCGAGAACGGCGAGACGCACTCGCTCGACGAGGTCGCCGATAAGTACGGCGTCGATATCGACGAGTAATCGATGACGGACGTCGAGATCACGCCGCAAGCCGACGAGCATCTCGCAAACCTCGAGGCAGAACCACGAGAACGCATCCTGAAGAAACTCGCCGAAGCTCGGAGTGGACAGACCACCGGCTCGAACCCCTGTCTGGCTGGCCCTACTACAAGCTCCGGGCAGGCGACTACCGAGCGATCATCACCTGGGGCAAAGACGAGGACGTACTCTACGTCGAAGCTGTCGGGCACCGTCGAAACGTCTACGATCGCCATGTCCCCCCGTAGCTGGACTCGAGACACAGGACGAGCGTGGTGGGATCAGATTGTATTCGATATCGAATAGATTCGTGGAACACGGGGCGATCGTTCTGGCTGGACTCGGGCAACTCTTTGACCTCGATGTGAGTACTGTATGCAGAACCTACCAGTCTGGCAGGAAAGTAATTTCTTACAATATATTATATCATGTAATCGCATGACAGCGCCGGAGTAATGCACAAACAAAGTGTGAGATTGAGAAGTAATGCACTTCGAATCGCAAGACTGCGTCCGGATTTTTCGCAAACAAAGTGTCTCTTTATCTTGCCCCACACTTTCACCTCGCTTCGGAATTGGTTATCCAGACCGAACTAACAGGCACCCAACTATCGCTGGTCAGCTCAGGAATCCGCTTCGTCAGCAACAACACAAATCGAGTTCCGGAACGCAGAGAGTATGTCAGAATTCTATTTCGAACCACAGCCAGCTGCACAGATCGGGCCTGGAGCGATACCGTGCGAGGGCGGATGCACCCGTGGGTGCATGCGAGCGCACGAGTTCGATCACGGGTGCAGATGTGCAGGCGCGCACAGTCCACGCGGGTGGCCGCCCAGGTATCATCCACGCCCCAGCGCTCGCGTGGACTGTGCCCGCACGGCCGCGGCCGATGTACACTCGAGTCACGAGCGATGTGTCAGGACCTAGCTATTATGTATCAGTACTTAGTAGCGAGAGTGAGTCGGTCGATCTCGGCCGACTACTGACTACGAATGAGCGAGAACCACGAGTCCCCCCGAACGACCGATATCGACCGTCGCGAACAGGCTCGCGAGCGCGCCGCACAGGCACCGTCCGACTCGCCGGCGTCGGCTGGCGGCCTCTCGAAAGCCGAAGTTCTCGATGCCATCCCAGACCCGCACACGAGTTCCCGACAGTACACCGACGACCAGCGCCGCCACGACGACTACGAGGACATCTGCCGGGAATTCGGCGTCAAGCAACGTGCTCTCTGGGATGTCTACACCGAGAGCGAAGCCCGGCAGTACGGCCACGTCGAGGCCGGCGAACTAAAACTCGAGAAGTATCTCGTTCCCAACTACACCCATCACGCCTGGGAGTACGACGACACCAAGATGCTCGCCGGCGGCACGGACTTTCTCGCCGTCGGTCCGCCGGGCTCGGGCAAGTCAACGATGGCGCTCAACCACACCGTTCGGCTCCTGGAGGAAAACGACGAGAAGGTCGTCTGGCGGGCCTCGACAGCACGCTCGGAGTGGTTGCCATTCGCGCCGTGGGCGCGTGTCTGCCTGCCTGAAGGCGTCGACGTGAGCGCACGCTTCGTGCCGAAGGTGCCGACCCAGGAGGGCTTCGACGTCGACCTAGAGGAGATCGTCCGCGAGGTCGTCAGGTATCGGAGTCCGACCCACCTGAATCAGGAGCGGCTGAAGGAGGGGCAGTTCCACGTCGTCTATCCCGATCCGAAGATGCGTGGCATCCAGTCGATCTACGAGGACACCCAGGAGAAGCAGTACGACGGTCTGGAGTTCAGCGCCGAGGATCCGCTGAACCACTGGTGGTTCGGGTATATCCTGGCTCAGGTCGAGCGGGGGCCGTATCACTGGACGTCGCTCATGTTCGACGAGATCGGTGACATCGCACCCGAGGCCGCGCGCAACGACGAGTACGCCCACTACCAGAAAGTCGAGTTGTTCAAGGATTGTATGGTCGACGCCCGCAAGACCGGGCTCTCGATCTTCATGTTCGGCCACACCGAGAGCGATATCCACTCGATGATCCGCCGGAAGATCCGCTGGCGTGTCGCGATGAGCGGGAAGGCCAACCCCACAAAGAGCTCGCAGGTAGTCGGGTTCAACAACGTCCCGATGAACGAGAATCTCGCCAGCAACCAAGAAGTCGGCTGGATGATGCCCTACAACGAGTCTCGGTTCGACTATCCTGGCGTCCGGTTCGCGAACTTCCCCGATCCCGTCGATATGACCCTGAAGGTCAGCTTCGAGTGAGATGGGTGTTTCCGTCGATACCCCCGGGGGTCCTCCGTTCCAGTCATAGTGCTGCGCGCGTGCGAAAGTGACGTGCAGAGCTGGTGAGCGACCAGTTCGGGTTGCGTTCGCCGATCGATCTGGCTCGAGGATCAGCGACGGTGCGCGAGCGCGGGCGATCGCGAGGGTGCTGTATTGGCGAAAATCTTGAGAACCATGGAGTGGGGGTAGTGATCTGGTGAGGCCCCTAGACAGTGATAGGTGTCAGTGGGCGCGCTGAATAGAGCGCGCGAGTCTTGCAGGGCACTGGCTCCAGGAGTTGGGTGGCAGAATTGGTCAATACAGGATACACGTTCGACGTGTTACTTCCATCCACTGGGAGCGACCCCGAGTCTAATCACGATCGGGCGATACGCTAAGGCGACGACGAGAACGATCGCTAATTCGATCCAGAACCTGACTTCGCCCCAAACCGCCTGCACTACCGTAAGGACGAGAAAGACGATAATCAATAGCGCAAGGTAGTGTGGAGCGAGTTCCTTCAGTCCATCAGTATCCATGCACTCTCTACGGGAAGACCCCTCTCAAACCTTCCCTCTACGATGCGGTATGCGTCCTCTCTATTCAGCACGGTGTTTCTATCAGTTCTCGAGAAACCCAGTACAGACGGATACCGAAATCTGCCACAAAGCAAGTGAGACAGTGGGGCTACACGTCTGGTTGATCGACGACGACGTCGCCACAGCGAGGACAGAGAAGCCGCTCGTGATGGACGGCATCATCCATAATCCAGTCGCCCTCAATCGGGCTGGCGTGCTCGCAGGTCGGGCAGAACAGCGTGGTCTTGATGTACTGTTGCTCGGGATCTTGAGTGGAATTCTTGCAAATGTTCATGCGTTGGGGGAGTAGCTGTGACCGAAGGCGGCACAGACGATGTTCAGGACGACCAGTCCACCGACCAGGAGCGGTCGGGTCGCGACGACGTTCGTCGCGAGCGTGCCTGCGATGACCAGCGGCAGCGGAATCGTCGCCCAGAAGGCGATACCCTGGAACACGGCGACGATCGTCTCGACGAACGTCGCCAAGAGTGCCTGGAGGTTCGATGCGACGGCGGGTGGGCGTGGGATGGAGGGGTCGGCAGTGGACATAGGGCTTCGCGTACTTTGTCAATGAACTGGTACCCCCATATAAAGCGCAGATTATCAGTATGGATTCGGCTCGCTTCACTGTTCGGTGGATCGTTTTACCACCTTTCACGGGGTCGGGAAAGCGGGCTGAAACCGATTCAAAATGTACAAGAAGTTTTAGAACCGCGAGCAAACCGATAGAAGGGATTGCGGTATGTTCCAGCGTGTGATGATCAACTCACCGGTATCGCCAGGCCAGATATCTTAACCAACAGAGTGGCCTGCCCGTAGTTGTTGGTTAAGATGGTTGAAAAAACACCGTTTTAGTACGCGATAGCGGCTAAGCGCCGTTGTGTCGGGCCTTCCTGTCCACGTTGTCGAGAGCGTCTTGCCCATAGGTTATCATTTTATCAACGCTAAAAGAAGCTGACTGAATCGAGTCTCAGTAGATATACGGAGTGACCGAACACCAGACTCGAATCCGACCCAGGACTTATTCTCCAGACCGCTGTTGTGCCTCGTATGAATCCGCTGCTCGACGGGGTTCTCTTTCGAGACGTATTCACCACCAAAGAGATGCGGACGGTGTTCGGCGAGACGGCGTTCGTTGACCGGTTTCTCGAAGTTGAGGCCGCTCTCGCGCGGGCCGAGGCAGAGATCGGAATCGTACCCGAGGACGCAGCGACCACGATCACGAATCACGCCTCGGTAGCGTCGATCGATATGGCCGACGTCGCAGCGAACGTCGACAAACTCGGACTGTTCTCGATGAGTATCCTCGAAGCGTGGACGGACGAACTCGGTCCGGCCGGCGAGTACGTGCATTGGGGGGCAAGCACCCAAGACGTGTCTGACACGGCGATGGTTTTGTTGCTACGCGACGCACACGAGGTGTTGCTCCGGGACGTGGTCGCGGTTCGGGACCAGTTGGCCACACTGGCCGACCAGTACCGCGAGACGCCGATGGTCGGGCGCACGCAGTACGCAAACGGCCCGCCCGTCACGTTCGGGCTGAAGGCAGCGACGTGGGTCGATGAACTCGACCGCCACGTTAGCCGACTCCTGAACATCGAAGAGCAGCTGTTCGTCGCCCAACTCGCGGGCGCGAGCGGCACGCTCTCGGCGCTCGGTGACGACGGAATCCAAGTCCTGGACCTATTCGCCGACGAGCTAGATCTCGGGGTACCGCGGGTCGGATGGACGGCCAGTCGGGACCGGTTCGCGGCGTTCCTGAACGTGCTTGCTTTGGTCGCCCGCACGCTCGCACGAATCGCACGTGAGATCCTGTTTCTGAACCGACCGGAGATCGACGAACTCGAGGAGACCGTCCCCGAGGACGAACTCGGGAGCAGCACGAACCCCCACAAGGAGAATCCGGTCTTCTCCCAGCACACCGTCGGACTGGCACGGCTGGTCCGGTCTCACGCAGGCACGATGCACGAGTGCCTGGAATCGATGGGTGAACGCGACCGCTCGGCCTGGTACGTCGAGTTCGCCCTGCTTCCGGAGAGTTGCTGTTACCTGGCTCGGATGCTCGAAAACACGAACCGCAACCTCGACGGACTGACCGTCCGATCGAACCAGATGGACCGGAACCTCCGAGCGTCGGGCGCACTCGTGCTCTCTGAGGCCGTACTGTTCGCGCTGGCAAGGCACGTCGGCCGGCAGACTGCACACAGCATCCTCCACAAGAACGCGATGCGAGCAGTCCAGAGCGACCGGGACTTTCTGGCCTGTCTCAAGGCGGACGATCGTGTCACGGACCACCTCTCCGAAGCCCAGCTCGAATCGCTCGTCGACCCGGACAACTACACCGGACTCGCGGAGCCGTTCGTCGACAGGGTACTAGATGGGCTCACGGACCTGGGAGACCCCTGATCACTGTCGGTCGAACAGTCTGGGCAGGTCGTCCATCAAGGGCGACAGTTTAGTCGGGTTCCCCATCAACCCTCTCCAAGGGTTATCGCGCTGGTTCAGCTAAACCGTCCCCACCCCGACGGTGGTCGTCCCGTAGCTGTCGTCCCACGGTGTCGCCACGTGGGCGATTTGTTCGGCGGAGGATACCGGTCTGTTCGACAACGTACCGGTACCCAATCAGGGATTCAGAAGTCGAGTTGAGTCGGTGTGAGCTGTTCAATATCGGAGCGGTAGCTAAGTGAATCGAATCGTTGCTGCGCAGTTGCTTGACACCGAAGAAGCCGACAACGTTGTGCTCTTGACGACCGACAAACCAGCGGGCCAGGCTGCAGAAGCGCTCCTACCACAACATGGCTTCAATGATCGTATCGACTTCTGATATGTCAGCGTTCAATATCTCGAAACGCTCACCGCTGACGAATTTCGATAACCTCATTGCGAGAAGGTGTCATGGAACAGTTCTCACACCCTGCTAATCGTCGCAGTGAGAATCGGTCGATGCACAGGGAATATAGCGCACCCGAGAGACGAAGTGGATAGATGCTCGATTCTGTATTCGGTCTCCCGCTCATCGTATTGCTTGTGGGGATCGCGTTTCTCTCTGGTATTGGAATAACGACGGTTGGTCCGGGAGGTATTTTTGTAACAATCGCATTATATTCGCTGACACCAATTTCGTCGGGCACGGTTGCAGGAACTGCACATGCCACCTTCATTGCAACTGGTCTCGTCGGCAGTGCTGCGTACGTTCACTCTGGAGAGATGAAAACCGGCCAAGCACGCGCGATGGCGCTTATACTCAGTCTCTCGAGTATCATTGGAGCCCTCATCGGCGCGTACGTGAACTCCTTCATCCCGAGAACGACCTTCGGACTCTTGCTCGGTGCCGTTGCGATGGCGACCGGTATCACTATCGTCTATCGTGAACGGCGCGGGCTCAGTCCACTGTACCAGCTGGACGCGACGCGACGAGAGGGGCAGGTCGTCCTCGGCGTCTTGGGATCCGGTCTCGGAATCACCAGCGGCTTATTAGGTGTTGGGGGTCCTGTGATCGCAGTTCCGGCACTGATCCTGATCGGCGTCCCGATGTTGCCGGCTCTCGCTGTCTCTCAGGTGCAGTCAATCTTCATTGCAGCGTTCGCCACCACAGGATACCTCTTCCAAGGCAACGTATCGCTGCCACTCGCAGCGTTAGTTGGCCTGCCATTACTCGCAGGCGTCGTTGTCGGATGGAAAGTGGCTCACCTCGTCAACCCCGCTAAATTAAAAGTGGCATTGGGTATTGTTCTCATCGTCGTCGGGCCCTATCTTATACTGTAATCATTCTAATAGCTGATTCGTCTAATTGTGGGTGCAAACAACACCTTGGGAATCGTTCTATGACACCCTATAAGATTATTGGACTCTGTGCCAACGCTTTCCGTGTGGGGGATAGTTCCAGCCCATATGGCCGGAGACTCCTACGAAACGACCGATCGCACGCTCCACGTCCGCTTTCGCGAGAGCAGTGATCACGATATCGAGGAAGCGCTGGCAGCGATCGACCGTGGCGAAACACCCGAGCCACATCTGGAAGTGGTGTACCACGACCCGGCCGACATCCATCGTGTGACACGGCCCAAATCACTGGAATTGCTTCGTGCCATCGTCCAGCACGAGCCAGCGAGTATCCGGGAGACCGCTCGCCACGTCCATCGTGACGTGAGCAAGGTCCATCGGAATCTTATCGAACTCGAAGAACTCCATCTGGTCGAGCTCGTCGACGACGGCCAGTCCAAGCGACCGGCCGTCTGGTACGAGGCAATCGATATCGACCTCCCGTTGCTCTCGCCCGAAGTCGAGTCCGACGAAGCGACTGCGTAGCGAGTGTGGTGAACCGCCAGGAAGGCGTGGCTACAAGGCTCGCGCTGCTCGATAGAGTGTATACAGATACGCAACTGGCGCACCGACAATCGGGAAAAGGAGCGGAACGATCACGGCCAACAACACGCCTGAAAGAAGCGTATCGATTAGGATTACTCGAAGCGCGTTCCGAATCCCAGGGGATACGAGGACCAGATAGTAGTGTGCGAGCCCGAGAATTATCGCTCCATAGCTGACTGCAAGCAGGCTTCCCAGGATTCGCTTACCCCCTTCGACTGCCGTTGCGTTCTGTAAGGCGATTCCACTGGCCCACATCCACTGGATCGGTTCCAAATCTTCTTTGTGGCCTTTCTCTCGGAGTTTCCGCAATTGCTGGCAGCCCGAGAGTGTCATTCCAGCAGCAGTGACACACCCCAGTAGCAGTATCCCAATAGCAACCGGACGGTACTGTAATCCGAACTGCCATAACCCAGGATCACCGGGATGCTGTGGGTATACTGTCGGTCCAAAGACCCAGCTACGGACTCCGTCGATTGTTGACTGATCTTGGGCCAACCCCTGCTGGATGAGTTCGCGAAACCGATCAATCCATTGCGAAATGGATTGCTGTGGCCCCGATTGTAACACGGTGAGTCCGCTACCAGTCATTTCGATCTCACCTGCCCTGCTGGCTCTGCGCGGTTGATGATGACCACTGCCACAGCGCCGAGGAATCCGAGGACATAGATCACCTTCGAAGCCAAGAAGACCAGTATCTCAGCTTCCAGTGCCTGGAAGTTGTGGAGCTCCGCACCCACGGCGATCAGCAAGACGCCGACTAACCCGGTCGCCGGGAATGCGTCCCGCACGGCCCAGAACCGCCAGCCAAGCCCTAACAGACCGCCGAACATCGTGAGCAGCGTCCACGTGATGACGACATCTGTGGTCAGCGTTGGAATCGTCAGTGGACCGACTGTCGTTAGTCCGACCCCGACCCAGACGCTCGTGATGATCGCTAATAACCCGAGAAGCTGGAAAACTGTCCACCAGCCGATCGTCTGAGCAGTACTTTGCAGGCCGCCACCACTGGTGCTACCTTGCTGGTGGTTGCGTTTGGACGAGCCAGTGAGCTGTCGAAGTCGGGATCCGACTCGACCAAGCGCCGAGCGTAACATCCCAGGTGCCTTCTCAGCGTAATATTTGAGTTTTAGATACCCTCTCACGGTTCCGACTGCCTGGAACCATGTACCAGTAAACGAGAGAAGTACGATCGCAATGCGCTTGTTGACGACAGCCCATGGAAGTGCAGCGGCCACCGTGAGGACAATCAGACCACTCATCAGAGCTGTATCATTCGGGCTGTAAACAGCATACATAGCCGCTAGGAGGGCTGCTCCGGCCAGCATCAATGCGACATCCAGCCACGGCGGCTCGTACGAGACAACCCAGTCAATTGGGAAAAATAGTGGATCAGGCATATTCTCCGACCAACTCCTGTGTGATAGCTGCAGTAAGGATACCCAGGCCCACGAACAGACCACCCAAAGCGAATGGTCCCAAAAGAAACATTGCAACGTATCCGAGCCCACCCAAGAGCTCCAGCAGACCCGTATTCCACGGTGTTGGCAGGAATCCTGCCATCAAGACGACTGTGAGTATAGGAATCCCGATGGGTCCGATCACGAGTATTTTGAGTGCTTCCTGTTGCTGTTCACGATCACCTGTGAGATAGATGAGCGTTGTTGCAAAACTCATCAATACCCACAGATACGGAATTCCGAACGCCTGACATAGCCCTGTCGGTGGCCAGCACACGACCTCCAATTGTGTAAACAGCTCTAAGAAATTTATTCTCCGCTGAAGGGGCGCGATAATCGCTCCCGTCCTTGCCGCCCATAGCTCCACACAGCTCACCGAGACCCGAATTGTCGCTCATGGCACAGAGGCATTGAGACAATTCATCGCGTCAGCGCTGAAATCCAGCAATTGTGACCGTCGGAGAACACGAGACTGGTGCAACGGCTACCGTCTTAACCAACAGCGATAGACGTGAACCCGCTTTGTTGGTTAAGGCATCGTTAGTACCCCTGAACCGAATGCTACTGGAGCAATTAGCGGTCCCAGATGTTCTATCGCTGCTCAGACGAACGACGTAATCCGGGACTGGTTCGCATCCCCGGGATCGGGGACGAGATCGTAGCGTTCAAGCATCGACTCAGCGCCCTCCTGATCGTATCTGAGCCCCTCGAAGACGAGTTCCGGTGACACCTCCAGCGTGTGGATATACGAGCGCCCGCCTGCGCGACCGAGATTACGTTCGTCGCGTTCGAGCAGACCGTACGGCCGAATCGAATCGAGGAAGTCGTTGACTCGACGTTTCGAGCGCGGTTCGTAATCGCAGACCTGACAGATGTTCTCGTAAACCTGATAGATGTTCTTCGCCCGGGGTGAGGCGTCCTCGTCGATGTTGAGAAAGGCCGTCGCGAGCAGCGCGAGTTTCATCTGGGACGTGAGCTGATCGCGCACGATGGTGAGCACGCGCTGTTCTTCGACACGACTACCCGCTTCCTCAACGTGAGCCTTGGTGACCTGGGGAGCGTCCTCCTTGCGGGCGATATTACCAGCTGTCTCCAGAAGATCGAGCGCCTCGCGAGCGTCGCCCTGTTCTTGGGCAGCGCGGGCAGCACACAGCGAAATGACGCCGTCGTCGACGGTCCCCTCCCGGAAGACCAGATCGGCGTAGTGTTCGAGAATCTCGGTCAGCTCCGTCGCGTCGTACGGCGAGAAGAAGATCTCGTACTCACAGAGCGTGCTCTTGACCCGCGGGTCGAGTGAGTCTTTGAACATGTGGTTGTGTCAGTCCCGTGTGCTCGGTACGACACCAGATCGTCTCGACACCGCCTTGCGTCTGTTTGGTACGGTACCGAGCGGCCACTGGCTCGTGGCGAAGCTCGACCAGGACGCACTCGACAAAGGCAGCCACCTCCGTTGGTGACCGTAGCGTCGGAACCGTTGCTTCGAGCGACTGCCAGGGATCCTGGTGTGCTGGTGCATCGACCTCGTCGACGACGAGATCTGCAGGTTCGCTTGCTGGCTGTACGACTCCGTCGGGCTGGCTGTTGACAGACATGGTTCTGTGTCGGATCGCGCTCTTGGGCACGACCCCGCACCTCCCCTGGGGGGGTAGAAAATCACGCTGCTGTACTGTTTGAGGGAGGTGGTTCAGGATATCAAAGAGCAGTGCTGTTTTCGGAACTACTGGGACGAATCAGCCGATCAGTAGGTGTGCGAAGCACGCGTTCTAGTTTAGCGAAGAATCCAGTCGCTGTCTGTTGATTAGATATCGTCGCAACTACCCGGTTGAGGAACCCGGTGGGAAGTGTGTACTCTCCACCGGACTCGGTGGTTATTGACCGGATTCAAAGAGCCTTTCCCTCCGATGAGTTACGCGAGCGCGCTCGCGCAACGAATCTTGTTCAAGGAGAGCGGAAGTTCGACATCGTTGCGCTGTTTTACACACTCTCATTGGCTTCGCTGCTGGCTCAGACCGCTCTTTGCAAGCATTTCTCGAACGCTACGTCGAGATGGCTGACTGCGACGAACTCTCTTACGCGGCGTTCCACGACTGGTTCGAACCGGGCTTCGTTGCACTCCTTCGAAAGATTCTCGATGACGCTATCGAGAATCTCGATACCGGACGAACCGACTTGAACGGACGTCTCGAACGCTTTCGAGACATCCTCATCGCCGACGTAACCATCGTTTCGCTGTACCAGGACGCCGCTGAGATCTACGCAGCAGCTGGCGACGATCAAGCCGAACTGAAACATCACCTCACAGAATCTCTCTCGACCGGCCTCCCAACACGATTCCGCACAACCGACGGGACGACTCATGAACGGAGTCAGCTACCCACCGGCGAGTGGGTAGCTGACGCCCTCATCCTCCTTGATTTAGGCTTTTACGATTTCTGGCTGTTCGACCGCATCGATAAGAATGACGGCTGGTTCGTATCGCGTGTCAAAGACGACGCGAATTTCGAGATCGTCGAAGAACTGCGGACGTGGCGGGAGAACACCATCCCACTGGAAGGAGAGTCGCTGCAGGCCGTCCTCGACGACCTGCAGCGACAGGAAGTCGACGTACGCATCACACTCTCGTTTGAGCGAAAGCGAGGGTCGGGCGCCAGCGCGACCCGGACGTTCCGATTGGTCGGCCTACGTAACGAGGAGAGCGAAGAGTACCATCTCTATCTAACGAATCTCGGCAAAGATGACTATAGCGCGCCCGATATCGCGCAGCTCTATCGGGCGTGCTGAGATGTCGAACTGTTGTTCAAGGAGTTGGGGTCACGGTTCGGCCTGGACGAGATCAACACGACCGACACCTACATTATTGAGGCGCTAATCATCATGGCGGCGATTTCGTTGAGATGAGTCGTGTAATCGTGGATGAGTTACGGTCGCTTGGGGCAAGACAGCGAGAGGCCGAAGCCGCCGCAGACGACGACTCGTTGGCGTCGCGGCTCCCTCGCCGTCGCTGTTCGCTAGCCGTTGAACGCCACGCTCATCTGATCCAGCTGTACCTTATGGTCGATTTGGGCTACGAGCTGCCGGATTTAGACGAGCTGTTGCTGTGGGCGTCACGAAATCCAAATCCACACAGAGATCGATCACGTGAGCAGGTTGAACGAGGTGAGTTCGGCTTTGACCGCCACTAAACTAGAACCGATGCAACTGAAACAATCGACCTAGACGAGACGTACAATCGCCGGACTAGAGTGGAGCGAACCAACGAATCAGTGAAGGATTGCGGTCTCGGGCGGACGCACGCCTGAGGCCGCATCCACGCACGAACACAGGTCTTCCTCGCTCTGTGTCTTCGCCTCGTCGTCGCAATCACCAACTACGAACGCGGCGACAATCCGGGAAGCACAGTCATCACGGTGTTAGAAGAGTTCTATGACACCCTCTCGGGAATACAAAAGGCGGTCGAGGTAGCTGTCTACCTGCTTGGTATTCCTCCGCGTGAAAGCGGAGATGTCTCTATATGTTCCATCTTACTTTCGAATTTACGGATAAATCTGTATTGGTGGGTCATATATCCGAAATATAGTATCGTATTCAACTATCTGATAGTAGATATTCACATTTGGTTTCATAATTTCACATTCACAAATTATAAATTCCAATATATACTCAGAGATGGTGAAATACCAGTTAGTGACGTTAGAATATGGTTTGGACGACGAGGAAACTGGCGGTAGCCATTATGAGTAGGTATAACAGTACCGTCAGAAACGGTCGAATCCCGGTCTGGCGGAGATTCTTGGCCTGGATTTCACATCCCAATCCGACGAAGGCAAGAACGAAGAGCCAATCGGAGATCATCTCGACGGTGTCTACGAATCCCGTTGAGATTCCGGGAAAGTTAGCGATCGCGGCGACGAGGAAAAATCCAATGAGAAACTTCGGGAACTGGTTCCAGAACGTGCGGGGGGACGTCCGCTTGTCGCTCCCGAGCGAGTACGAAAACGAGTACGTGAGAACGACCAGTCCGATGAGGGAGTTGCGTGTTAGCTTCGTCAGCGTCGCCCATTCTCCCGCCGTTTGGCTGTGTGCGAAGCCAGCGGCGGCGACCGGACCGGTGCTGAACATGCTGAGCCCGGACCAGATCCCGAACGCCACCGAGGACATGTCGAGGACGCTTCCCGCGATCGGGAACGTGACCAAGGTGAGCGCGTCGAAGACGAGAATCGTCGCGGTGGCATACGCGATATCGTTCTCCGAGGCGTCAATCGTGCCTGCGACGGCGAGGACCGCAGAAACGCCACAGATGCTCGACCCGGTCGCCAGCAGCGCCGGGGCTCGGCCGGAGAGGCCGAAGACGTAGCGAGCGAGGAACTCAACTAGGAGAATCCCAAACGCGACGACGGCAAGGGTCAACCCGAGGATCCGCGGCCCGGCGTCGATGACATCACTCAGCGAGATGCTGGCACCCAACAGGACGATGCCGATTTCCAAGAGCAGCTTGTACGTATCGACGCCCGGTTCCAGTGACTTCGGCACTCCGTATGTATTACTGAGAACCGCACCGAACAACACGGCGAAGATAAGCGGCGTTCCCCATCCGAGAACCGATACGGAGAGCTCCGCGGCGACCCCGAAACCAACCAGTAAGAGAAGTCCCGGGAGGAGTACCTTCACCGACCGAGGTTCGTCATCCATCTCAGGCCAGCGCGAGCGCGGCGAGACTGAGGGCCAGCCCGAGGATAGTCGCCTGCCACCCTCGTTCTAACTCGTACCACCAGCGATGAACGGTGCTGACACTACTTGTGGCTGAGAGATCCTGCTGGATTTTCATACTGTCGTTGCCCACACCGATGCAACGACGATACTTTAATTTACTGCACAGGCTGGTTCGGTGCGATGTCGCTATGTCGGTGGCTAACGGGCGAACCCGTCCGACAGCAGTAAAAAGACAGTCCGCGACCGGACCGGATTAGTTCAGACTGAGCCGGGGGACCGCTCGATCCCGATCGTACGCTTCGGTCAGCACCATCAGGCCTGCACAGAGGAGACCGACCACAATGAGCATGAACAGGCTGACTGGCATGATCTGCGGAGGGATCATCAGTAGGAGCGAACTGAGGATAGCGAATCCGCGTGCGACCTTGTTCTCCACTGGCCATCCCCAGAGACCGATCTGGATGAGAATGACGGCCAGGCCGAGTGCCAGCGTGTCAATGATGATGGCGGACGCCGGCATTTGCAGTAGGATAGCCGGGCGGTAGACGTACCGAATGGGGATGATGAACGTCGGTAGAACCATCTTCATCGCCTTGAGCGCGACCGTGATCGGGTCGGCATCTGCGACCTGCCCTGCGGCGAAGGCAGCGAGTGCAACGGGTGGGGTAATCGTCGAGTACACCGCGAAGGTGAAGATGAAGAACTGCGCTTTCAGGCCACCCATGTCCACGGCGACGAGCGCGGGGCCAAGTAACGCGGCCGCGAGAATGTAGGCCGCGGTCGTGGGCATCCCGAACCCGAGGACGATGGAGAACGCGGCCACCAGCACCAACAGCAGGATGACGACGCCACCGGCCAGCGCGACGACCCACTGGCCGAAGATAACGCCCAGGCCGGAGGTGTTCAGGGTCCCGAGAACGATAGACGCACACGCCGTCGCCATCGCGATCTGCGTCGCGTTGCGAGCGCCTTTATCCAGCGCTATCGCGAGTTTGTCGACGCCGACACGGGATTGTGGCTGGAGCGCGCTCACGAACATGAGGACGATGACGCTGAAGAACACCGCCCGGTAGATGGTGTACCCCTGGAAGAGCATATAGAAGAGGACGAGAATGGTGACGAAGAAGGAGGCGGCGTAGCCGCGTTGGGTCTTTAGCACCTCCATGGGTGGCTGTATCTCGTCTTCGGGAATCGGCTGGATCCCCTCGTTTATCGTCTCGGCGTGGACGGAGAAGTAGACCGAGAGGTAATACAGCGCGGCCGGGATGACCGCCGCCAAGGCGATGACGATGTAATCGATACCGAGGAACTGCGCCATGATGAACGCCCCGGCCCCCATAATCGGTGGCATGATTTGTCCGCCACACGAGGCAGCGACTTCAGTCGCTCCGGCGAAGGAGTTCTTGTAGCCGAACTTCTTCATCGTCGGAATGGTGAAGATGCCGGTCCCGTAGACGTTTGCCGCCGCGCTCCCCGAGAGACTACCGAACAGGGTGCTCGCGACGACGGCGATCTTCGCTGCGCCACCCTGCCGGCGGCCGACGAGCGACTTCGCGAAATCGAGGAGGAATCGGCCCGCCCCGGTCACTTCCAGGAACGCGGCCATGACCACGAACAGGAAAATGAATGTCGCGGAGACCCGCGTCGGGATACCCCAGAGGCCGTTGGTCGTGACGAACAGGCCGTCGACCCAGTTCGACGCTGGGACGGCCGGACTGGTAAACGGCGCCGGGAGGCGACTCGAGAAGAACCCGCCGAGCAGAATCAGCGTCACGATAGACGCGAGTAGTCGGCCGACGATCCGTCGCGTGGCTTCGATGACGAGAACGATCGAGATGATGGTATAGACGAAGTCAAGCTGTGCCGGTGCCGTCACGTACGCCGTCTTGTTCAGTAACCGCTGGTAGTTGAGGATGATATACCCCATCCCCGAAAGCGAGAGCGCAATCAACACGAGGTCGACGAGCCGGTATCTGATCTTGTGACTCCCCATGAACGGGACGATGGCGAAGGTGAGCGCGGCGAGGAGATACACGTGGGCGGAGCGCTGAACGAGCGAGCCGAAGATACCGAACGCACCGGTATATAGGTGAAACAGCGACGTCACGATTGCCAGCAACGAAATAGCGAACTGCCCGCTGTTGCGTAGTTTGTCGTATAATTCGTCGTCGGTCGTCGATTGTGTGGTGGTTGTCGTCATGGATGTCGTACAGTGTGGTTAGCCGATGAGTCGAACGGCGACGATTGCGAGAAAGGCGATTCCGAGTGCCCAGACGACGAGACGTTTCGTCGTCTGTTCCCACGTCGTCTCAAGCAGTGTCGCTCTGATGCCGAGAAATCCGTGGGTGAACACCGCTATCAGCGTCAGGTCAAGCAGCGGCTGATAGAGGCCCGTTTCGTAGAAGACAGTGACGCCGAAGACCTGCACGCTGAGGTGAACCGCTAAGAGGACGATGAGCGAGACGGCGGTTGCACGGTGGATAACCCACGGTGCGTAGCCCACCGTAGCCGGGGACCGCGTCGTCGTCACCTCGGTCATACGACCACCCACGTTACGACGGCCGTGACCGCAGTGGCCGCGACAGTTCCCTTGAAGAGTCGTTCGATACTGCTGATGCCAAGTCCGAGCGATTCATTGACCAAGAGCCGGATGCCGTTGATGCCGTGGAAAAAGAGGACGCTCAACAGTGTCACCGTGAGAAGTTTCCCCCGGGGCGGTTGCACGCTTGTCGGTGTCCCGATGAACGCAGGGAGGGCGAGGTGATACCCCACCCAGACGAGCAGTACCCAGCCGGTGATTCGATGCAACGCGAACGCGACGTGGGGGACGGAGAACTCGCGCCACGACGCGACGTCAGATACTTCTCGACGATACACCTTCCTGTTCTCGTTGCCCATGGTATGGTTGCACATTTCGCGTTGGTATAATATATGTTTTGTTAAGCTGTTTGTCAATACAACCGAGATGGGTATCTCGTGTGGATTGTGATCCCGAAGCGACGGTTCACCACGGTCGGGCGAGCGAGTCAGCTCACTGAGCGGCAATAGATTTATGTCCCATGCCTGGGCAACTTCGATTATGGTCGATCTTATCGAAATCGTCCCGATGAAACTCCTGTTCGTGCTCGTCTTCAGTCTCCTCCCGATGGCGCTTACGATCCGTGAGACGGGGTACGAGAACGTTTCACGGATGGGCTGGGTCGGGTTCGCACTCCTGTTTCTTGGGGTGTTACTCACGTACATCGTCGCGAATAGTGTCACAAGCATCGACATGCAGATCTACCTCTGGCCGCTGCTCATGATCTCCGGTATTGGGTTACTGATTTATCGGAACGAGCTGAAACGGCAGGGTCGCTTCGACGAGCAGTCCGTAGAACGCGGCGGAACCGATTACAGTTAGCCCGCTCCGGCACCGAGTTGTCAGCGTGCCCCTGAATTCTTCCGTTGCTATAGAGGAGAGTTGTTGCTATATCGTCAAGCCGTCACCGTGGACGAGGCATCGGATCAGCGGTGTTTGCCCGGATTAGTCCCCAAACGTGCTTGGGTCGAAATCGATCGCAACGGACCGGTCGGACAGGTTCGCTGACGTGAGTAAACCACTCAACCGGGAATATGCAATATCCACCAATGGCTGTATATATAACTTATACCGGGAAACCTCATATTCTCCAGTAACAACTGCGGACCTCCATCAAAAGTAGAAAATAATCCGTACGATTGCTATATGGTAACAATATGGCAATTATTATGACCTCGGATGAGCATTGCTATGTTGTCACAGGGTGATGTATTTGTGATAATTGGAGTTCCTGACGAAACGGTACCGAACCAACGGCGGGTCGCACTCACGCCGACAGTCGCAGGTGAGCTGATTGAGGCCGGGCACGAAGTGATCGTCGCGTCTGGCGCCGGCGAGCGTGCCGACTGGAACGACGCCGACTACGAGGCAGTTGGCTGTGAAATCTGTCCGAACCGGGATGACGTGTTCAAGCGGGCCGCTGTCGTCTTACAGGTCCAGGCGTTGGGAGCGACGGACGACGAGAAGGTCGAACCCTATGACGAGGGACAGACCGTCGTCGGTCTGCTGGGACCCTACGAGGTGAGCGACGAGCAACTGGCGACGCTCGCCGACCGAAACGTCAGTGCGTTCTCCCTAGAATTGATGCCCCGGATCAGTCGGGCCCAGAGCATGGACGCGCTCTCCTCGCAGGCCAGCCTCGGCGGCTACCAGGCGTGTCTACTGGCAGCCGAGGAACTCCCGGAGATGCTCCCTATGGAGATGACCGCCGCGGGAACGATCAAACCGGCGGAGGTGCTCGTCATCGGTGCCGGCGTCGCTGGCCTCAAGGCGATCTCGACGGCCGAACGCCTCGGCGCTAGCACCCGTGGCCACGACGTCCGGTTGGAAGTCAAACAGGAGGTCGAGAGCCTCGGTGCTGACTTCGTCGAACTCGACCTCGAGACCGAGGGATCGGGCGACGAGGAGGGATACGCCGTGGAGATGGGCGAGGAGTTCTACGCCGAACAACGCCGCCAGATGCGCCGGGTCGTCCCCGAATCAGACGTAGTCATAACCACGGCGGCGATTCCCGGGGCACCCGCGCCCGAAATCGTCACCGCGGATATGATCGAAGAAATGGACGCCGGGTCAGTCGTCGTCGACCTCGCAGCCGAGACCGGCGGCAACTGTGAGCCGACGGTGGCCGGCGAGACGGTCGAACACGCCGGCGTCACCGTTCACGGCCCGACGGACCTGGCTTCGCGGGTCAGTCACACGGCGAGCGAACAGTACGCCAACAACCTCCGGAACTTCCTCGAAAACCTACTCGACGACGAGGGCACCCTCGTCATCGACCTCGAGGACGAGATCATCGACTCGACGCTTCTCACCCACGATGGGACGATACGCAACCCGCATCTCGACGATAGCGAACCGGCAGACAACGACGATACCGACGAATCAAAAGAGGGTGAGAACGGTGCCACGTAACGCCTCACGGCTGTGCCCTTGGGCCCGGAGACGGCGGTGCGGTCGTCACGGGGTGAGCCCATGACGTTCGTCGAGAACCTGACGCTGTTCGTGCTCTCGGCGTTCGTCGGCTACGAGATCATCACGAAGATCCCCACGAACCTGCACACGCCGCTGATGTCGGGGGCGAACGCCATCTCCGGCATCACGCTGCTGGGATCGGTCGTCGTCGCCGGTTCGGGTTCGACCACGCTGGCGACGGTGCTCGGCTTCGTCGCGGTCGTCATGGCGACTATCAACGTCGTCGGCGGCTATCTGGTGAGTCACTTCATGCTCGACCAGTTCAGTACGGGAGGTGGGTGACCATGGCCGGCGTCCTCGCTGAACTTCCCGACTCTGTCCTGCAGCTCACGTATCTCGTCGCCGGCATCCTGTTCATCCAGGGCCTCCGAGACATGACCCACCCGCGAACGGCGACACGCGGGAACAAGATCTCATCGGCCGGGATGTTCCTCGCGGTCGTCGTCACGATCCTCTGGTTCGAGATCCTCTCGCCGTTGGTCCTCGGTGCCGGCCTCTTTCTGGGAGGGGCCATCGGCGCCTGGCTCGCCGTCACGGTCGAGACTACGGAGATGCCACAGCTCGTCGGCCTGTTCAACGGCTTTGGCGGTGGGGCCTCCGCAGTCGTCGCCGGCGCGGAACTCATCGATGTGCTGGCCTCCGGCGGGTCACTCTCGATGGGGCTCACCGCTACGGCATCGATCGCCGGCATCATCGGCACCGTCACCTTCTGGGGGAGCCTCGTCGCGGCCGGGAAACTCCACGGCGTCGTCGGTGACTCGCCGGTCAGCGGCACCACTGGACACGCGATCAAGGCCGTCTTCCTCGTCGTCGCTGTCGCGGCAGGGCTGTACCTCGTGGTGCAACCGAGCTTCCTCGGCCAGGTACCGCTGGCGT
This sequence comes from Haloarcula montana, assembly GCF_035666295.1. Classification (NCBI taxonomy): domain Archaea; kingdom Methanobacteriati; phylum Methanobacteriota; class Halobacteria; order Halobacteriales; family Haloarculaceae; genus Haloarcula; species Haloarcula montana. The sequence goes on along the minus strand of NZ_CP142029.1, from coordinate 128,463 downwards.
CGTGGGTCCCGTCCTACTGGGTGCTCGTCGGCGCGGCCTCCGTGCTCGGGGTCTTCCTGGTCGTGTCGATCGGTGGTGCGGACATGCCGGTCGTCATCGCCCTCCTGAACTCGTACTCGGGACTGGCCGCAGCCACGACCGGGTTCGTGTTGAACAACACCGTCCTCATCATCGCCGGGACGCTCGTTGGCGCGTCGGGTCTCATCCTGACGGTCATCATGTGCGAGTCGATGAACCGTTCGCTCACGAACGTCCTGTTCGGCGGCCTCGGCGGCGGCGATGACGACAGCGAGGACATGGAGGAGATCTACGAGGGCAACATCACCGAGACCTCGCCCGAGGAAGTCGAGATGCTGCTTGACACCGCCGACCGCGTCGTCATCGTTCCCGGCTACGGGATGGCTGTCGGTCAGGCGCAACACGCTGTCGCCGAACTCGCGTCCCTACTGGAGGACAACGGGGTCAACGTCGAGTTCGGCATCCACCCGGTGGCCGGGCGGATGCCTGGGCACATGAACGCGTTGCTGGCGGAAGCCGACGTGTCCTACGAGAAAATGCGGGAACTCGAAGAGATCAATCCGACCTTCTCTCAGTCGGACGTCGTGATCGTCACGGGCGCCAACGACGTCGTCAACCCCAAGGCCAACGAGGACTCCGACAGCCCCATTGCAGGTATGCCGGTCCTGAACGTCGCCGACGCACAGACCGTCATCGTCAACAAGCGCAGCCTGAGTCCGGGCTTCTCGGGCATCCCGAACCCACTGTTCGCCAAGGACAACACCAGCATGCTCTTTGGCGACGCCAAGGAGTCGATGCAGTCGCTCGTCAACGAGTACAAGGACGGTCGGTAACCCCCGCGACCATTTTTCAACTCGAAGACCGCTCGAACCGGCCCCAGCAAGCCGACACGATCGACGAGTTCTCGGCAACCGTACGCGTCCTCGATACGGAAACAGTACAGGACAACATGTTTCCGGCGGGCCCGCCCGCTTCTCCGACGCTTGTGTTTCCAGGCGCTTACGCGCCTGAACGGGGTCGGGGGGTTCGATTTCCATGGACAGAGTCGGCTTCCTCGAGGTCACCCTTCTAAACCCGTGAAACCGAACGAATCAACCGCGATTCGACACCGCATTCCAGTGCGCAATCGCGTTAACACACAAAACGGCACACCCGATTCAGGTCACTACCTGTGAGAACGACGCCGAGGAGCCTCAAAGACGTACTGACACAGTGCTGCAGAGCGATCTAACTACGCGGGATGTCCCGAAACCTAGTCCAAAATAGACTCGAACACGCCGTTCAGTGACGCTGTGAGACCAGTGATAGCTACCGAACGAACGTTCTTTGGCCTCGTCTGTGGCAAAATACTGACCGCGAATCCCAGGTCCCGGCGCCGCAGGTGTCTTAGAAGTCGCCCACGCCCTCTTCCTGATATGCTCTTGCCGCTCCTGGGTGGATCTCGAAGGGACTTGGATCGGTCATATCGGCGCCGATTTCGAACGGATTGAGTAGTCCAGTCGACTGTCGAATCTGGTCCGCTCGAGCGAGTATACCTTTTGTCACTGTGTATACCGCTTCCTCTGAGACGCCGGAGTGCGTCCCGATGAGTCCACTGTCCTGCGTACACTTGAGCGTCCCATCCTGCTGGGGGAAGACACCCTCGAGATCGGCTTCAAGGACCCCGTACTCCTCACTGATCTGCGTTCGGAACTCGTCGTTCCAGCTGAGATACTTCACTTCAGAGCCCGACGAGATGTTGTTGAGCCAGCCGAGGTCACGGCCGCCGACAGCGAGAATGGCGTCAACCTGCCCGTCGGAGAACAACTGTGCGGCGTCGTTCCAGCCGACGCGACGATAGGACCCGCCGAGTTCTTGGATGCGGCTCTGTGAGTAGTCCAGGTTGTTGAGGACGGTATCCCACAGGAACCCGCCGAACGTTCCTTCCGGCTGATTCGTGATGTTGATTTCGTACTCGTCTTCTGCGGCCCCCTGTAGCGTGTCGTAGGGGAAGTCGCTCTGTGCGACCACGAAGAAGAACAGTTCGCTCTGGTCCGCGAGGACGCCCCGGATGTTACTCGGCGGTTGGTCCCAACCCCTCTCGGCGTACGGTTCGTTTCCGTTGGCCGCGAGCGTGCCTGCGGCGAGCGTCGTGTGCCCGAGGTCTATCTCTTGGTTCTGGAGCCGGGTGTTGTTCCCGACCCACCCACCAGGCAGGATGTTGTACGTCAACTCGGGGTATTCGGCGGAGGCACCGGACAACATCGCGTTCATGATGGCGTAACCGGTCCCGCCCGGCGACCCGCCCGCCGTTTCGAGAAGGATTTGGCCGTTACCGCCGCCACCATCGCCTGTCTGCGTGCCGCCATCGCCGCTGCCGCCGTCGCCGCTGCCGCCATCGCCGCTGCCGCCGTCACCGCCAGTGCTACTTTCAGTACAACCCGCTAACCCCGCGAGGCCCGCTGCTCCGGTCAGCTTCAGTACTCGTCGACGCGATACGCTATCAGTGGATTGCTTCCTAGATGTCATGACACGACACACCGTGACACACACAAACAATAATAATAATATTATCGGTTATCACGAACGTGCCGGAGGTTTATTTGATTTGATATCGTGTGAATATATCGAGAGTTCACCGCTGGCCCGAATGCGACCCTATCCTTTAATACCCAGTCTCCTCACAACTGCAAACGATGTACAGCATACTACTCGCCGTAGACGACGACAGAGAGACTGCAACCCATCTAGTAACTGCCGTTGAGCGGCTAATCGACGTCGTAGACACGTGCGAAATCACGCTGGTTCACGTGTTCAGAAACGCCGAGATCTCACAACGTGTCTCGATCCACCAGTTGGCGAGCGGGTACGACGACGAGGAGTTCGAACACCAGATTCCCGTCAGCGTACAGGAGACGGCGGAGGCCCTCGAAGAATCGTCGGCGACCGTCGAACTTGAACTCGCGGCCGGGGAGCCGTCCGCAGAGATAACCCGGATCGCGAAGGCCCGGGACGTAGACAGTATCCACATCGGCGGGAAGAACACGTCGCCCGCGGGGAAGGCTATTTTCGGGAGCGTCACCCAGTCGGTCATCTTCGGGACGGACGTCCCGGTGACCGTCTGTGGGAAGACGAAGTAGAAGGCAGCTTACTCGCGGAGTGCTTTCACTCGTTCCCAGAGGTCAGCAGGAATATCGATCTGTTCCCGCGTGCGGTCACGCCTGACCGAGTGTTCACCTGGAAGACGGAGTGCCTCGGTCGTCGCGTTCGTCTCCGTCTGCTTCAGCTGTTCCAAGAACGCGGACATCCGGGAGCGAGCGCCTTGCGAACCCAGCACCTCGGGGTCGATAGCGATAAAGAGGTCACCCTTCGTGCAGGGGTCTTCCGTGTGATACGTCCCAGTCACGTCGTTGCCCATCGCCGCGCCGACCACGCCACCGGCAAGCACCTCGACGGCGATCGCTAACCCGGAGCCTTTCGCCCCGCCGAAGGGTAAAATAGTGCCCTCCAGGGCGGCCGCGGGGTCCGTCGTCGGTTCGCCGTCGGCGTCGAGCGCGACTCCCTCCGGAATCGATTCGCCCGCCTCGCGCTTCTCGAGCACGGTCCCGCGCGCGATGGCCGAGGTGGACATGTCGAGGTTGAACACGGGATCGGTCGGCAGTCCGATGGCGATCGGGTTCGTCCCCAAGACGGGCTCTGCGCCGCCGTAGGGGGGCATCGCTGGCTCCGTGTTCGTCATCGCGATGCCGACGTAGTCCTCTCGCTGGAGCTGGTCCGTGTAGTAGCCCAGCATCCCCAGGTGGTTCGAGTCGTGGACACCCACTGCGCCGACACCGAACTCGTCGGCGCGGTCCATCGCCTCCCCGACTGCGGCGCTGGCGACGACCGGGCCGAGTCGCGACCCGCCGCGCAAGCTCGCTGCGCCCCCGCGTTCGGAGACCACCTCGATGTCGCCCTCGGGATCGACGTTCTCATGGTCGATGCCACGGACGAACCGCGGCAGTCGCAACAGCCCATGCGAGTGTTTCCCGCGGGCGTCGGCGCTGACCAGCACCTCGGCCGTCTGCTCGGCGTCGGCCTGGGAAATGCCGTGCGCGCGGAACGCCTCGGTCGCAACCGAAACCGCCCGTGACCGGTCGAGCTCCATCTTACGTAGAGGGACCGATGCGGTGGATGGCGAACTGACTCTCGCCCATCGCCTCGCTCAGCGTGACTTTGCCGTTGACCACGTCCACGACCTCGTCCCAGAGCTGGTCGGTCGCCCAATCAAAGGACTGGTCACCCACTAACGCTTCGCTGACGTCGACATCAGTCTGTTCGGGAACTCGCTCGGCGCTGTGTGGATTGCCAGTGATCTTGATCGTGGGCATGACCGCGTTCGAGAGGGTGTGGCCCTGGCCGGTCGAGATGACCATGAAGTGCGCGCCGCCCGCGCCGATGCCGGTGACGGACTCGGCACCGTGACCGGGCGTATCCATGATGTACATCCCCGAATCGCTGGGAATCTTCGCGCCGTAGTCGATGATGTCCTGGATGGGCCCGTCACCAGATTTTACCAGGGCACCAAGCGACTTCTCTTCGATGGTGGTGAGCCCGCCGTCCATGTTGTCGGGAGTCGGCTGGGCGCCACGCACGTCGTAGCCGGTCGCCTGGAGGCGGTTGTCCCAGTGTTCGACCCGTTCAAGGATCTCCTGGCGGACCTCGTCGTTGACGGCGCGATCGGAGAGTTCGTTCTCGCCACCGAAGAACTCCGGCGTCTCGGCGAAACAGCCACGGCCACCGTAGTCGTCGATGAGCCGCCAGACAGCACCGGCGGTCGCTTTGTGCTGGCAGAGTCCGCTTGTCGTATCGGACGTCGCGCAGTTGATACCGAACGTCAGGTTCGACATGTCGGCCGGAACGCGTTTCTGGGCGCTGGCATCCTGGGCCATCTCCCGAGCGGAGTTGACCGTCCGTTTCAGGGCGTTCATCACACCCTTCTCACGATGGATGTTGACCGAGTCGCTCGGGCGACCGGTCTCAGCGATGTCTTCAGCGAGTTCGTCACCGTCGACGATCTCCCCAGCGTGAGCGACGACGACCGCCCCGTACGTGTTGGGATGGGTCGCGTAGCCAAGCAGGGTCCGGTAGGTCTGGAAGACGTCGGGCTTGGTCTGGCAGCGCCCGAGCGGATGGGTGATCGGGATCGCATCTTCGACGATATCCGCCGCGCGTTTCACCGTATCGTTGGCGTAGGGAGCGGTCGAGACGATGACCGTGTGGTTGCGAATGCCGACGCTGCCGTCGTCACGTTCGTAGCCGAGGAATTGATTGTCGTTCATTGTGCTCACTCACTGACCGCCTGTGCTTGGTCGTTGCTGGCGAGGTCGCCACGACCGTAGTTCGATTCGACGTTGTGGACGTGGACCCGGTTGCCGGGCTCGATGTCCTCAGTGGCGTTACCGATGCTTTTTCCGTACTTTCTGATCGTCTCACCGCTCGGAATCGGTTGGATGGCGAACTTGTGCCCGAAGCCGATGTCCTCCGCGATCTCGATGGTCCTCGTCCCGTCACCGGTGTCTACTTCGATTGTTTCTCCTCCTTGCATGTCTCGCAAGACCGTCGCGACGTTGTCGCTCGGCTCAACGACTGCTACGTACTTTTCTACCATGACTCGTTCGTACGTCTACAAGGTTCAGGTATATAATTTTGGGTAGCGGTTAGAACGATAGCCGACCACCGGTCGGTTTTCAGTTCCTTTTCGTTCACGACGAGAAGTCGTCGAACCGGACGCTCCGGATGGCGTTCTCAGTCGTGGCTCGGCTATGAGAGTCACTGCGTTTGTTAGAATCCCCACGGAAGTTTTTTACACACCTCTGTTGTAGTCCGGCTAAGATGGTTGCCCTACTCCCCGGAGTGAGTCAGTTCTCACCACAGACTATAGCGTATGGAATCGCTGTCCTCCTTCTCGGCGGGTTCGTCAAGGGCACCGTCGGGTTCGCTGTCGGGTTAGTCGTCGTCGCCGGGCTCGTACAAGTGTTCCCGGCGAAGGAGGTGACGATCATCCTCTCGATCCCGTTCTTGCTGTCGAACGTGATCGTTCTGAAAGAGGAAGGTATCCCATACGGATTCCTCAGGGCGCAGGTTCCATTCATCAGCGCGCTGTTCGTCGGTCTCGTTCTGGGCGTGATCCTTCTGAGCATCATCTCTTCACAGGTGTTGTACCTGATTTTGGCCATCTACATCGGGGTGTTCCTCGTGATACGCCAGGACAAGCTCGTGGCCTACGCCGAGAAAACCGGTCTGAGTGTTGGCAGCGGCATATTCGCCGGATTGCTTGGTGGTGTCATCGGCGTTCCAGGACCCCCCCTCGTGGTCCATACGTACATTCAGGTCGCAGAGGAAGCGACGGAGTTCGTCGCCGGGGTCTCCTCCCTCTTTCTCATCGCACACCTGCTGCGTATCGGGATACTCGCCAGCGACAACCTACTGGGCGTTCGCGGGCTCGTTATCGGATTGCTCTTCACCATCCCAATCTGGCTGGGAATCGTCCTCGGCGTTCGGTTCAGGGATTACATCCCCGACCGTCGGTTCGAGCAGACGATCAAAGTCTTTCTCGCGATTATCGGCGTCCGGTTACTCATGAACGGATTGTACCTGTAGTGTCGCCACGGACCGCGGTCCCGTGGGTAAGCTATTTGTCCCCGTATCACGTGACACCACGTATGTCAACGGATTCGATGGAAGAAGAAGCCGAGTTGTCCGGCGACTGGTCAGACTCGCCGTTTCCGGATAGCCTGATTCACGCGTGGCTGTCGTTGCTCGAAGCGGCAATACTCGGTGGCCTGACGACGTTTGTGATCACTATGTTGGAAGGGGGAGGATTCATTCCGAACATGCTCGCAGAAATCCGGGTCGGATTCGGTGTCTTCGTGGTCGCGTTCGCAATCCTCGTCTACGTCCGGAACTTCCGCGACTGAGAACCCAACCCGAGCGAAAAGAGACGATGAGCGGTCGAGAGAGGACCGCTACTGCGTGAGTTCTTCGAGGCGTTGTGCGCGCATCTCCGCGGCCGAGTCGAGTCGATCCCGGAGATCGTTGACCCGCACGCGGTGCTCGTCGATAGTCGCGCGCTGGTCCTGAATCCGCCGGCGTACCTCTTTCGGTGCGGGCCCGCCCGGCCCGTCGTGAACCTCGACGAAGGCTTCCGGATCGAGTGCTTCGTGGACGAACTCGTCGTCGATATCAAGTCGCCTGCCGACGATTTCTTCGGCAGACTCGTTGACGAGGTCGCTCCCGACGTCAGAGGCGGTCATGTCGCTGTTGATAGCCCTGAGAACCATGTCGCCGACGATACGGTGAGCGGTCCGATAGGAGAGGTCCGTGTTCCGGTGGATTCGCGAAGCCAGTTCGGTACAGGAGGCGAACCCGTCTTCGGCCTCCCGGAGCATCGCCTCTGCGTCGAACGTGGTCGACTCGATGGTTCCGTTCAGGAGCCGGAGCGATCGACTCGTTTCGTCGAACGCTTCGAAAAGGGGGTAGACGGCGTCCTCTTCGACGTCTTTGATGTCCTGATAGTTCGTGTTGTGGAGCGTCTCCTGGACCGAGGTGGCCTTCGCGGTGACGTGGGCCGCTCGAGCGCGGACGTACTCGAAGGGGTAGGGGTTCTTCTTTTGCGGCATCATGCTGCTGGATCCCGCGTACTCGTCGCCGATCTCGGCGAACCCGAACTCCCGCGTGTGCCAGGTGTAGATGTCCTGGCAGAAGCGGCTGATGGTCGTCATCATGTTCGCCATCGCGGAGGCCGGTTCCATGTGGTGGTCGCCACCCGCCACGCAGTCGATAGTATTGTTCTTGAACCCGTCGAATCCCAGCAGTTCGGCGACGAGTTCGCGGTCCAGCGGATAGGACGCGCCAGCGAGAGCGCCACAGCCAAGCGTACACTCGTTGACAGTGTCGTAGGCGTCGACCAACCGCTCGAAATCTCGTTCGAGCGCGCTCGTGATGGCGAGCATGTAGTGGCCGACAGTGGAAATTTGGGCGTGCTGGTAGTGCGTCCACTGCGGCATGACCGTCTCAACCTCGCGCTGTGCGATGTTGAGTAACGTCTCCCGGAGGTCGTTCAGTTGGTCGAGAACGGTGAGGAGACGTTCACGCGTCTCCATGCGCGCAAGCGGTTCCGGCCGGGTCCGACCGATGTTTATGTTGCCCGCGATATCCTCAGTTGTCTCCTCTATCAACACCTGCTCCATGTGCGAATAGAAGTACTCGTAGTCCGGATTATACTCCCCGAGAGCCTCAGGGCCATCCGTTTGCAGATCCTCAAGCGCTTTGAGGAGCGTCACGCCCTCCGATTCGGGGACGAGGTCGGTCTCGACGAGCATCAAGACCCACGCCTTGTTCGTCTCTACCAAGTGGTCGAAGTAATGGTCGCGCTTGAACTCGTAGACCGGCTCTTCGATGGTCTCCGTGTAGATCTCTCCGGGTGATGCCTCTAACCGCTCCCGCGAGATACTGTTATCTCCAGTCATACACCTCTGCGGTTCGGGGTAGTGGTATATAAATCTGGGTCCCGCTCGGACCCGAACTTCGACCCCTGTTCACGCTACCCAATAAACTAAAGTGGGCACAAACGTAACCTCGCCCATGGCAGCGTACGAAGAGCGAGAGACAGACATATTGATCGTCGGGGCCGGCGGCGCAGGTATGTTCGCGGCACTATACGCGGACGACAACACACCGCAGGACACCGACATCACGGTCGTGGTGAAGAAATTGGCCGGCAAGAGCGGCTGTACACGCATGGTGCAGGGCGGGTACAACGCCGTCTTGCACCCCGATGACTCCATTGACCGCCATTACGAGGATACGATCAAGGGCGGAAAGTTCCTCAACGATCAGGAAATCGCTCGTGAACTCGTTGAGGGAGCGCCGAAAATAATCCATAAATTGGAGAACGAACTCGGCGTGTTCTTCGACCGGGACGAAGACGGCCACATACATCAGAAGCCCTTCGCTGGACAGTCTTTCGACAGGACAGTCCACAAGGGCGACCTCACCGGTATCGAGATAATGACCAAGCTGCGGGACGAGTTGCTCACCCGCAACGTCGAATTCCTCGAGGAGACACGCGCAATCGACATCCTGACCGACGAGTCCGGCACTGGCGCAGCCGGGTCGCTGTTGCTGGATATGCGGAAAGGCGAATTCATCACGATGGCGTCGCGGATGACCCTCTTGGCGACCGGTGCCGGCGCAACGATGTACAACATCTCGACGCCCGCACTGGAGAAATCGGCTGACGGGCAGGCTATGGCCTATCGGCTCGGGGCCCGGTTCCAAGACATGGAGATGATGCAGTTCCATCCGACCGGTCTCCTAGCCGGGGACACGAAACTCACGGGTGGCGTTATCGAAGAGGGAATCCGGGGCGAAGGCGCACACCTCTACAACGGCAATGACGAGCGCTTCCTGCGCGAGTACGCGCCCGAGACGATGGAGCGATCCTGTCGTGACGTGGTCTCGATCGCAAGCTACAAGGAAATAATGGCGGGTCGTGGGACCGAGAACGGCGGCGTCTGGCTCGACGCGACCCACCTCGGTAAGGACGTTGTCGAGGAGAAGTTCCCCGGCATGACCGAGCGGACACGGAACGTCGGTCAGGACCTCTCACAGACGCGCGTCGAAGTCTCGCCGACGTCACATTACCACATGGGAGGTGCTGTTATCGATGAGCGGTGTCACAGCGACATCCCGCGGCTGTTCGTCGCAGGCGAAGACGCCGGTGGCGCACATGGGGCGAACCGCCTCGGTGGGAACGGCGTAGTCGACTCGACCGTCCTCGGGAAATGTGCCGGCGAGGCGATGGCCGACGAGTTCCACGACCACGAGGTCGGCACCGTCTCGCATTCACAGGTGACCGAGATCATTGACCGGGTCAACGCGCCCTTGGAGCGAGATGAAGGCGAAGACATCTACGAGCTCAGAGAGGACTTGGAGACGACGATGTGGGAGTGTGTCGGCGTTGTCCGGGAAGAATCCGACCTGAAAGAGGGGATCGACCGAATCGAATCGTACAAGGAGCGACTGGAACAGGTCTCCGTCGAGGGAAGCAAGCGATACAACCTATCGTGGAACGAGGTCATGGACGTTCGGAATCTCATCACCGCTGCCGAGATGGTTGCTCGCAGCGCACTCTTCCGCGAGGAGAGCCGCGGTGCACACTATCGGAACGACTTCCCGGAGCCAGACGACAAGAACTGGCTGGGGAATGTCTACGTCCAACAGGGTGACGATGGCATGAAGACATCGTACGAGGAGGTCCGCTTTACGCGGCTTCACCCTTCCGAGGTAGAAGTTGAACCAACGATTCCGAATACGGACGCAGTAAAGGGCGACGACTGAACACGACCTACCATTCAATTCAACGATGACTACGAGCAACGTAACCGTTCACCGGTACGACCCGGAGATAGACGACAAACCGACGTTCGAGCAGTATGAAGTCCCCGTCTCGCAAGCTACTTCCGTACTGGACACGCTGTTTCACATCCAGGAGGAGCAAAAGGCGAACCTCTCCTTCCGGTTCTCCTGTCGGCAGGGGGTCTGCGGTAGCTGTGGGATGGAGATCAACGGCGAGGCCCGCCTCGCGTGTCAGACCGCGGTTTCCGACCTCGACGACCCCGATGACATCCGCGTTCGCCCGCTGTACAATCTACCGATCATCAAGGATCTCACCGTCGACATGGACGACTTCTTCGAAAAGTTTGTTCAGATCGACCCATCGTTCGAGTCCGAGACGCTCGACGAGACGACGGACACAGCAGTAATCGATCCCGACTCGACCGAGCGACAGCGGATCGCGCCACGGACTGACTGCATCGGCTGTGGCGCCTGCTTTTCCGGCTGTAGCGTCGCCGGGGAGACGTATCTCGGCCCGGCGGCGATCAACAAGGCGCTGACGCTAATCGAAGACTCCCGCGACGACAAGACCGAGGAACGACTCGAACGCCTCCAAGAGCAAGACGGCGTCTGGGGCTGTCACACGCAGGGGAACTGCACGAATGTCTGCCCGAAGGACATCCCCATCTCCGAGGGGATACAGTATCTGAAGCGGGAAGCGATCAAACACGGCGTGAAGGACGCGTTGTTCCCGAGCAGCGACTGAGACACGGTTCCGGTCTTCGTCTTTTTATCGTTGGTAGCTGCAATAAAAGATGGGCGTAGCACCGCCAGCGATCCACTGCGGACGGACGGAATAACGTTTGATAACAGTGAACAAAATATATATCCTAGGGATCAGTGTACCGAGGTATGCCACACGGAAACAAGACAAAAACAATTCTCTCGGACGAACGCTTACTCGATCTCATTGAGATGCTCCACGAACGGTCGACGGCCGGCGTCACCGAGCTGGCCGAGGCGACGGAACTCTCGAAGGGAGCAGTGCACGCGCATTTAGCGACGCTTGAATCGCGGGGATTCGTCGTCAACAACGACGGCCGGTATCGTCTGGGCCTCGAATTTCTCCGACACGGTATCCCCGTCCGGAACCAGTACGAGTTCAAACCGATGTGTGCCAAAGCCGAGCAACTCGCCGAGGAGACCGGCGAACGCGTCTGGGCACAGGTCGAAGAGAACGGGATGGCCTACTACATCTGCGGTGCCAGAGGCGAACATCACATCGAACCGCCAGTCCGTATCGGGGAACATGCCCACCTCCACCAGATTGCGGGGGGGAAAGCGATGCTTTCGTGTCTGACCGACGATCGAATCCGCGAGATCGTGGCTAAACACGGCCTTCCTGCGGCGACGGAACACACCATCACGGACGAAGAGATGCTATTCACTGAGATTGAACGTATCCGTGAACGAGGATACGCCTTCAATCGCGAAGAATCCGTTCTGGGCCTTCACGCGGTCGGTACGCCGATAAAGAAAGACGAAAACGGTGTCTACGGTGCCCTCGTCATCTCGGGACCCGCGAACCGGCTCACGGGGGAGAAACTGAACTCGGAGTTGCCGAACCTCCTGCTCGGTGCCGTGAACGAACTCGAGATAAACATCAGATACAGCTAAATAAGCGTCCCTACAGCGGACTCTCTATAGACTCGAATCCGAGTTAAATAACACATGTACGGACATTATGTAGCTCGGCAGTGTGCCCGTCGTCAGTCGAAGGCCGCTTGCGCGGTGTTAGATGAGAGTGAACGCACGTCGGTAACACGATCGGGTGCTGTGCCGAACGGAGTGGAGCAGCTACGTCCGTCATGGCTGGGGAGAGTGTTATAAAATAACTAGTGTCCGGATGTTATCCGAGTTTAGTCATCACTTCGGAGCATCTGATACGAACGGTAGCGAAATGTTCACCCACCTTCTGGTGCTGGTCGATCGCCGTTTACTGAGAGAAAACGTACGTCGGTCACACAACGCGAGTGCCGTTGCGAACGGGAGAGGCGGATTCCGTCGGTCCTAGCTGGAGAATGTAATAGAAATAACTAGTGTACACATGCTATTCAGTATTGTTCGTCACTTCGAAGGACCGGACACCGACGTTGATGGGATACCGATCCGCCTCTCGATACCGCTCAATCGGCGTTCACTGAGAGTAAACGAGATCTAATACGGTCCGTCATCTGACGATAACTGCGCCTTTCATCCCCATGGACTTGTGTGGCGTACAGTAATAGAGGTGGGTCCCGCTCTCTTCGAAGGTGTGTTCGTAATTGGTGCTCGCCTCAGCAACCGGTGACCCGGAATCCAGCGGTCCGTCACCTTCCGAGACGACGTTGTGCGTACTTCCGTTGCCTGTCCATTCCCAGGAGACAGTCGTCCCGGTCGAGATCTCGACCGCGACTGGGGCGTAGGCGTACGCCCCACCGTTTCCCTCCGCACCGACTTTGACAGAGACAACGTCTGCGGACGTCTTCACCGTGGGGTCCCCGTCGAAGTTCGCCGAATTACTGAGGTACTCAGAAACGTTGCGTCCGGCCGGCGTGGACTGTGCCGACCCGCCGGAGTCCGCGGTACTACCGTTACTTGATCCGCCGCAGCCGGCGATGATTCCAGAACTCGAAACGGCGACGATGTGGCGGGCGAAGCTTCGCCTGTTCAATTGGCTCGTCATGTAGCGGACGTTTCTATCGAGGGGATAAAAAATATATGCTATCGGCGAAGGTCTCAGGCATGTTAGAATCCGATAGCGTTCCCGTCTTTTCGTGGGTCGGTCGCCGCCGAGAGTGTCCCTTCGTCGTACCGGGCCAGTTGGCCGCCGCCGAACGCGCCGAACGGGAGAACTTCGACATCGTGTCCTCGACTAGAGAGCTTCGAGCCGACTCGACCGGCGAGACCCTCTTCGAGTGCAAGGCGGCCGTTGGCTTTGTAACGCCACCGCGGCTGTTCGACAGCTGTCTGCAGCGAGTGACCGTAATCCAAGAGATTCGAGAGCAGTTGGAGATGGCCCTGCGGTTGCATGAAGCCACCCATGACACCAAAGCCGAGCCAGTCGTCGTCGCCAAGTCGTGCGATAGCCGGAATCAGGGTGTGAAACGGGCGCTTTCGGGGCGCGATACAGTTCGGGTCGTCCGGAGAAAGCGAGAAGGAGCCACCGCGGTTCTGGAGGGCGATCCCCGTGTTGCCAGCGACGAGACCGCTGCCGAACTGCTTGTAGCGGGAGTTGATGAACGTCACGACGTTCCCTTCGGAATCAGCGGTGGTGAGCAAGACCGTATCAGCATGTTCCGCCTGTGGAACGCCCAGCGGCACGTCTGTGAGCGCCGTCTCGCTAATCCGTTCGGCTCGCTCCGCGGCGTAGTATTTTGAGGCTAACGACGGAACCTTTTCGAACGACGGGTCGGTGATGTAGTGGTGTCCGTCCCGGAAAGCGAGTTTGAGCGCTTCCGCGAAGTAATGAACGCGCTCGGCGGCGTCATACCGACGGCTCCCCGCGTCGGTTTCCTCGGCAATATTGAGCGCCTCGAGCGCGATGAGACCCTGATTGTTCGGCGGGAGTTCGAATACCTCCGCACCACGGTAGGTCGTGCTCACCGGGTCCAGCAGCTCCGGCTCGAAGGCGGCGAGGTCCTCGGTCGTCAGCAGGCCGCCGTGGGATTGGACCGTCTCGACGATTTGTCGTCCGATTTCGCCCTCGTAGACGACCGACGCACCGTCAGTTGCGATGCGCCGTAACGACCGGCCGAGGTTTTTGAGCCGCATCTCCTCGCCAGTACGTGGGGCACATCCGTCTTTGAGGAACTGCTCACGGCCGTTGGCGTCCACGAACTGATCGCTCGCTTTCTGCCAGTCCTCGGCGATCACCTCCGTGACCGGGAAGCCATCCATCGCGAAGTCGATTGCGGGTTGCAGCACGTCCGCCAGCGGCATTGTCCCGAACTCTTCGACAGTGAGTTCCCACCCTTTCGCTGCCCCCGGAACGGTCACCGCGAGCGGCCCGCGAAACGGCATCGACGCGTTCTGGGTCGAGACATCTTGCTGTTGGGCAGCAAGCGTGCAAACTCGGTCGCGAGTCGCCTCGGCCGGGGCGAATCCGCAGCTTCGCATCCCGCCGACCTCGCCGTCCGCAGTCCGAAAGCACGCGAAGGCGTCCCCGCCAATCCCGGTGTTTACGGGTTCGACGACGCTGAGTGCAGCGGCCGTTGCCACTGCGGCGTCGAAGGCATTGCCACCCGCGCGCAGGGTGTCCAGTCCCGCTTCGGCCGCGAGTGGTTGACTCGTCGCCACAACGCCGTTTGGGGCGTATACCGTCGAGCGCTCCGAGACGAGCGCGTCCGTGTCACTGGTCCGCATTGCAAGGAGAAGCGAACCGAGAGTAAAATATCATAATATAACGGAGAATTTCGCCTATAATCTGTCGGAATACTCACCCCGATACCTATAGACAAAATTAATCTCGTACTCTTCTATTCATTCTTGCCTCAAGTTAAACAATAGCATACTCAATTCTGGCCTTTAAGGAGAAGAAAGAACTATATGAGTTGTAAAGCTGTTATTTTCCAGAATAAAATACCAAAATTGGAATATATAGTTTTATTTTTACTATTCTAAGAATATTACGCGTGATAGTTCACTTGATAGGGCACTGTTTAGTTATGGACCACCTCCACTGGCGTTTTTTCCGTCGAAAGCCTGATTCGGTCGTTCGTGATTGTAGTGGTGTCTGAAGCGCCGTAACCACTGTTTCGCGCTGGGTTGACTTCCCCGCCAAAACGAGTGAAAGCGGTCGATTCGCATGGCCTCAGTCTGGAACCATTTTTCGATGTGGTTCCGGATTCGGTAGTCAAGCCGACCGCTCAAATCGTGGCGTGAGAGGGCAGTCAGATAGCCGCCAGCATCGACGAGAAACACTGAATCGGCAACATCGTGTTTCTAAGTGAGCCGATGCAGGAACGCCGCCACGGGGTCAGTCCCGCGGCGGCTGAACACGTTGATTTCGAGCAGTAATTTTGGCTCTGTGTCGACAGCGGCGTAGAGCCACTTTTTTACAGCCATCAACCTCGGTTTGTTTCTCATCGACTGTGACCCGCGACGGCGACGCCGTCGGCGGGTCACTCTGGGCTTCAGACAAGAGTGGTCTGCAAAAGAGTTGACCCCCCTGGAGGCGTATAGTTCTCGATGGACACCAGTCAACGCGGTCACTTAACGTGGCATTTGTCGGAAAGAGAGCTTGACCACGCGATTGAGGAAGCGCAGAAGACCGACGAGACCTGTCTCGTCCGGCAGCTTTGTTTCATCAAGAATCTCTATCAAGGCGATACACGCAAGCAGGCGGGTCGACGTGTCGGGATCTCCCGATCCACGACGCGTCGGTGGGCTCAGGCGTAGAATGAGAGTGGGATCGGGGGGTTACGGCCACGCTTCGGCGGCCGGCCGCCGCCAAAGCTCTCACCCGAGCAGTTCGAGGAACTCTGTGTCATACTTGAGAACGGCCAACCGTGGACGCCACAGGCGATTCGCGCACTCATCCAAGACCGCTACGGCGTCACCTACCACCCGGCGCATCTCAGCCGAAAGCTGCGTGAAGCTGGGATGAACTATACCAAACCACGTCCAATGGATCCACGTCGTCCAGACGAAGCTGAGGAGATTTTCGCCGAGCGCCTGGCCGAGGCGCTCGGCGAAGACACAGACAAAGAGGGAGAAGACGATCCAGTCGTGTTCAAATTTTTTCGATGAGGCGTGGCCACAACCGTTCGAGAACTCTCAGCGGATGTGGTCGTTTGACCGGACGGTTCAGATAGCGAAACCGCTGGTAACGTTCCCATGGCGGTCGATTGGCTTCTATGCGTTGACTGGCAAGAGCGTAATCACGTATAAAAAGCGACTGGTCAAAGAGACGATTGTCGAGGCACTCGAAGCGATCAGCGAGCAGAATCCGCGGGGCCGGATTCTGCTCGTGGCCGACAACTATGGCTCGCATCACGCCAAACTCACGCAGGAACGGGCCGACGAACTCGGCATCGAGTTCGTCTTCATTCCGCCATACTCACCGGCGCTAAACGCAATCGAACCGCTGTGGAAAGACCTCAAACGAGAGATTTCGCCAGAAATCTTCGAGGACAAAGATCACTTCCGTGAGTTTCTCACCGAGACATTTCTTCGGTTGAGTCATGGGCTGAATTTCGCTGCCGACTGGATCAAGACGTTCCTTCCCGATGTTCAGAAGTTACGCTGACCACTCTTTCAGGGGAGCCACAATTGTGGGCAGCAGACGATTCGATCGAGAAAGCAGCCACGAAGCCTGGTTGAGTGTGCCGAATACAGGACGAAGAGGTTGAACTGACGATGTAATGGAATAGGACACCCTCCCCCCATTTGCAATATGAGCTTCACCGATACAGCGTTGGAAGACAAGATCGGAGAAACAATTCTGTCGAGCGGAAACATCTTCATAAGATCCATAAGTGCTGAAAATGGACGTATTGGATCATCACTGGCAGAAACTGTCAAAAGATACTCTAGATACTCATACACTATCTGTATCTAGAACTAGTTGCGGTACGGGTTTGGTTTTAACTGAAAGGGTAAAAACATTTCCTAGTACAGTATGGTATCTGGAGATTGTTAGTTCAGCACTTCCTGCCATTGTTTTCTCGGAAAACAAGCACCTCAACGGATGATCGTGAGGTCAACCCCCTCCCATCGATGTCCCCGCTCATATTGCAAATGGGGGAAGGGTGTAAATTCTATCGTTCACTATAGGAGAATTTGGATAGCTCAAGGGGGTGTATTTGCCCGCACCCTCTTTTTGCAGGTGGTGGGAAAGGTATTTGCAAGATGGGGTTGAAACCACCGAATATCATGGATCAGGAGTCGGGGGATGGCGACTCGCATCAACTATCTATCACCGATCAGCTCACGAGCGAGTACAATACCGTCTTCAAAAACAAGGATCTCATCGAGCCAGACACTATCGTTGACGAGGACCGAATTGTCGGACGAGACGAACAGCTTAACAAAGTCATCAACATCATCAAGCCGGCTCTCCATGGGGACCAGCCCGAGGATATGCTGCTTCGTGGTCCTTCTGGTACCGGGAAAACTCTTATCGCTGGGACTGTCGCGACGAAAGCCATCAATATCGGTGAAACACGGGACATCGAGATGGAGTTCGTAGAAATAAACGGCAAACACAAGAAGTCAGAACACGAGGCCGTCCACCAGATTACTCACGAGTTTGAACGAGCATTGGACCTGAGATATACCTCAAAAACTGGCGTCTCGACGAGCTCCCGCTACGATCGTCTCTTTGAGATTGTCGACGATCATCTTGACTTCGGAATCGTGATTCTTGACGAGTTAGACCTCCTCGTGGGAGACAACCGAAACAAAAACAAAGCGCCTGCGTTCTCGGATATTCTCTACAAACTCTCACGAGCAAAACGGATCGGCAAGATGGACAGCGCGTTCACGCTCATCGTCATGACGAACAGTCCGAACAACTTGATGAACGGACTCAATTCCCGAACTGACAGTACGTTCAATCCAACCGAGGTCTCGTTCGCGGACTACAACGCTGAGGAACTCCGAGAAATCTTGGAACACCGTCAGGATGCTTTCTACGAAGAAGCTCTCGACACGGAAGTAATCCCGTACGTCGCAGCGATCGCCGCTCAGGGCGAAGGGGACGCCCGTTTTGCGATTGACCTCCTCCGGGAGGCCGGAAATATTGCGAACCGACGTGAAGAAAACATCGTCACCACTGAGCACGTGGAGCAAGCGAAAAATCAAGTCGAGAAAAACTATGTGGTCGATATAATTGAAAATGTCTCTGTCCAGAAGCAAGTCTCCCTCTTCGCGGCTGCTATTGTCAATCAGTATGGCCAGCAGCAACTTAACCAATCAGATTTGTTCACTGAACAGTCTGCGCCTGCCCCCGTCGCGCATACGCTTTACAACTGGATCACCGAGCACAAGGACATTGAGCAGCGTTCGAAGCACAGTTTTCTACGTTGGATGCGGGAGCTGGATACCTACGAAGTCATCGAGTTGAACCGGAAGGGGCGGGGAAACGAAAGAGGTGTCTTCGCTGAGTATATCTTCCACAATCTCTCTGCTGAGGTGATGGTCGAGACACTAGCTGACAAGGATGATCGGCTTGCTGATATCTTAGAGGAAGAAGACATGATCAAACCGGTCGTACGGAACAATCTCAAGAATTTCTGAACGAGATCCAAATAGAGAATATGGGTATGATCAATTGGGGCAGCTCATATTGCAAACGGGGTGTCGCTTCCCCTTCGAACATGTTCAATCCGTTAGATGCTCATATTGCAAATGGGGTGTCGATACTCAGTTGTTCCCCGAGAATTCGCAGGCAGAGAGCGTGATCCATAACTAAATATTGAGAGTGCAGTTGTCACTTTGATATTTTATACTTCTAATTTACAATCCATCAGGTTACGACGGCTCATATTGCAAAAGGGGGGCTGTGGAGGATCGGTAGTGAAACGGGAGTCTCTGGCTTCAAGCTCATATTGCAAAAGGGGGGGGGTGGTGGTGGGGAACTTGCCCGTGCCCTCATATTGCAAACGGGGTGTGATACAGACCGATCGCACATACCTCCGTCTTCAGGTCCGGGGAGCTAATAGTGGAGAGTAGGATAGTTCATTCACGAAGGATAATTCTCTTTTGCCAATAATTAACAAAGGGGCGTGCATACAACCATTTACAACACCCTCCATGCTTCACATGCCATCAACTACTGACGGAATCGGGCGGTGTCCGGAGTGTGAGACGGACCTGACTCGGTTCCATATCCTGCTGGAGTACGAAAATGCAGATGGCGAGGACGCGATCTGGGCCGACTGTCCCAGCTGTGGCACAGTCGTCCATCCCGAACCTGCCGATGATACTTGAGTACATCCGGGAGTTCGTGACCTCATCAGAACCGGTATTTGAGTGCCGACAGTGTGGCTATACCGTCGAGCAGTCGACGGAAACCTGTCCGGAATGTGGGTCCTCAAGCATTGGTCAATACAGAATCCAGTAGTGACCCTCCAAGAGACACTGACAAACGGCATCATCAACTCTATCTACCATTTGTACAAATCTCTAGCTGTCGCGGGAGATTCTCGAACCCCCCAGGTTTGCTCCCGCGACGTTATTCCCACGGAAAGTGGCCACGACATTCTCGGTAGGCCTCGACTTCGTCTTCGAACTCCCTGTCGGCTAGCTCCTCTGGAGTCGGATCGTCACCGTGGACGTCTTCTTTGGTAAGGCCGTCCGGGAAGTGATCGGGCGTGTCCTCCTCGCTGTCGGACCTGGACCCGGTCGGCTCGTGACGAGGTTGACAACAGCTGTTGCAGACCCAGATCGGCCGGTCCATGTAGGGATGGTCTGCGAGCCCGTCCGTTTCGATGTGCGTGTGGGTCCGCATGTCGGCACAAGTCCGGCAGTAGTACTCGTACTCGATTGAGGATTCACTGACTAGCTGGGTGACAGCGTCGCCCTCGGGGTCGATCTCGTAGCGCTTGATGAACCCAGGGACGACCCAGTACTCGTCCTCGGCGAGATCTATCGCCGCCGAGAGAGCTTGGTAGGCTGTCGAGTTGGTCAGCGGCGTCCCGTCCTCACGATAGATCACAGGCTCGGTATCTGGCGCCTCCCAGTCGGTTGCTTGGACGGCGGTCTCCAGGATGGACCGCCCTTCGGGCTGATCGACCGGTGCCTCTGGTGGTAGGTTCGGCCACCCCTTCGCGAGTGTCCTCGATGGCTCAGAATTCAGCTCCGCTCGGGGCATGACCTCCGCGTAGGGGACATCGAAGTCGCGGGCCAGATCGCCTTCGCTCGCGACAGAAAAGGCTGCAGCTCCCAACGCCCGTGCGTGGTAGTCGGAGTTGGCCTCGACGACGGCGATCACGACACGCCCGAACGACCAGGGCTCGACGGTCGCCTCCTGCATACTCTCGGGGACCGACGAGTCACTGACTTCCTCGTTGGCACAGAAGGGACACTCGAGCTCCCCTTTGGGGATATCATGCTCACATGCCCCGCAGGTACTGGTATCGTCCCCGTCGTGGGTCGGATAGTTCCCAGGTGGTCGTTCCTCGTCGCGAGGGTCGGCGTCGGGGTCCGAGCTTGCAGCGCCACGGATGTCAGCAGGATCGAACTCAGGGTTTCGATCGGTCACACACCGTCTTCTACTCGTCATATCTTTTAAACCCTCGCCCACCTGGGTGGGTCGCGTTAAGTTAGAGAATGAGGCGGACGAGTTCTGAGTGTCTATGTCCGAATCCGACCGCCTCAGTGGAGGTATCGAGTGGATCGACTTGTCGTTTGTGGAGCGCCAGCGGACTCCCGAGTGGGCGATTCAAGTGGGCATCCGGTGTCATCTGGCAGGTATGTCACTTCGGGATGCCAGTCAGTTTCTCGAGGAGTTGGGAGTCCAACGCAGTCATGTCTCGATCCACGAGTGGGTTCACAAGGCCGATCTACAGCCGATTTCGACGGTGACCGCGGATCAACTCGCTGTCGACGAAAAGATGATCCGCTCCATGGACAGAAATTTTGGCTGTACGGCGCTGTCGATCCGCAGACGAACGAAATTCTCCATCTCAGCCTCTTTCCGACGGCAACGAAACAGACGACGCGGTGGTTTCTGGCCGAGCTTCATTACCAGTATCAGCTCGACGAGGTGCTGTTTCTCGTCGACGATGCTGATTACCTTGGTCCAGTTCTGGCTGAAGATGGCTACCGATTTCAGACTCTCGCACATGGAAATCGGAATGCCATCGAACGTGTTTTCTGGGAAATAGAACGGCGAACATCCTCATTTGCAAATAGTTTCAGCCATGTCGAGCTAGAGACAGCTCAAGAGTGGCTCGAAGCCTTCGCCGTCCACCACAACTCACGCCAAACTTAACACGATGCCTGGGTGAAAGTAAAATGGAACAGTTCGATAGAGGGGTGTCCGGCCAAGCGGAGAACGGAGATTGCCACCCTGTCTTCTGTTTCCGTGTGGGTTGTGAGAGGACTACTTCTCGGACCTATCGAGACCATCCTCATCCAAGACATCTCGATCGAAGTCGGATGCCGGGGAGAACTGTTAAGACTGTTAGCCCTGTACGTACGTGTAAGACGATGTCAGCGGACAAGCGCATCCCGGTGACTGAGGAAACGCGAAAGGAACTCCACGAATTGAAAGAGCCGGGGCAAACCTACGATGACCTCCTGCAAGAACTCGCCCAACAGCGACGACGACAGGATCTGGAACAGCGCTTCCAAGAGCTGGAAGAGGCTGACAGTGACGATTTGACATCCCTCTCGGATGTCTGAGTACGACGTCCTGCTCGGTGAGGATGCCCGTGAATTCCTGGATATAGCCGACGAAAAGACTAAACGAATCTGTAAGGAGAAACTGGGCTATCTTGCAGCAAACCCGTATCCAGGGCGTGGTCAGGGAGACAAAGAAAAGCTCCCTATCGACGGACAGCGTGACCGGTACCGTCTACACATCTCCAGAACATATACCGCGATATATACCGTCTTGGAGGACGAAAAAGAGGTCCGAGTTCTGGAGATCGTTCCGATCGACGAGGCGCACAAACGGTACGGTTTCTGAACGGTACTGCATACATCAGAGGCAATTCTCGGAATGGACTAATCAAGTCGATAGAGGTGTGTGCTGGCCTACTCTCCGTCCGCGTCGTCCTGCAGATCTTCGACGAACTGTTCTCTGGAGTGGTCCAGATCGTATTCGTTGATCAGATCGAGTGCTGCCAGCGCTGCACCGTCGCCGGCGATGTCCGTACTGAGGAGTTGGCTGAGATGCGCTACGCCCTGGTAGGCGTGCTCGTGCTCTTCGGCGCCGGTCTGAACGTACTCCATGAAGAAGCGTCGCCACGCGGTTGCTGATCCACTCACGCTGACCGTCCAGCAGGGCGGGTCGTCCGGCGTTGACGACGGCCGTTCGTAGTGTTCCGAGAGCTGGTCGAACAGCCGGTCGACGATGTTCCCTTTCCTAACCGTCGGTCGGTGAGGATTGAAATCCGCGGAAATGAGGTCGGTCCACTCGCCGTAGGACTGGATCTCGTGGGAGAGCGAGAGTTGGACTTCCTGTGTCTCCAAGGCCTCGGTGTGCTCCGAGTCGCAAACCTGGCGGAATCGCTCTGCAGTGCCGTGGGCATCGACGGTCAGGGAGGGGAAGGAATTGCCTCCAGCCGTCGACGTTGACTTGCTGGTGTCTTGCTCGTCTGCGTCTGGTTCGCTGTACTCTTCGCCTTTCTGTGCTGGCAGCGTTGGTTGCTCTTGCATCGACATGGTTCTGAGTCGGGAACGCTCTCTGTGGAGCGCCCCTCACCCACTTGGGGCGCAGAAAATCGCTGTCGACGGCAGTCGAATTATAGCGTAAATCCTCATTTTCTGGTACGGGAAAGGCTATCGCAGGAGATGTCGGTGAGGGTGTCATAGAACAGTTCTCACACCCTGCTAATCGTCGCAGAGAGAATCGGTCGATACCGGAGAACAACTCATCAGTCAGTTCTTCTGAGAATCCATGAAAGCAAGATCGGAAACAGTGGCCGATTCTACATTATGAGCCAGACGAGTCCGAGTACGAGCGTAAGTAGGCCGATGACGAGCGGGAGTACCCACTGGTAGTTCGTCCATGTGCGGTTGGTGTCATCTGTCGTGACCGGCAGATACTGTTCGAAGAGCTCTCTGTTTTCGCCTGGTTGGATTTTTCCCCGGGCCTTGTTGTACTTGATCGCACCGACGTCGTCCATTTTAGTCAGGTGTGATTGGTAGAGTCCGACGTAGACGCACTTCCGTTCGCTGGACGTTATTTGTGAGAGATCCTTGCCACACTCCCAGGCGGCAACCTGTTCGGCGAGGGTGCCCAGTGTGACCTCGTCTTCGACGGTCTGCATGTACCTGAGCACCGATCGGCGTCGGTAGTTTCTTAGGATATCGAACACCTGATCGATCTCAACCGGGTGTGCCTTGCCGATTCTCTGGTCGGCTGTCGGTGTCACTGTCTCGGCCTCGTTCGGGTTCTGGACGTTGTCTATACGGTGCACTTCCGTCCCCGTGGTGACGGCCCCCTGGTCGGTACGGTTCCGCAGTTTCTTCTTTGTGTTGTCTTCCCGTTTGAACATGATTGTCCCCCTTTTCCGCACACTGATCCTCTCGGTGCGGTACACCGGCTTCAGCAGCCGGATATACGTACTGAGTTACATGTCCTCCTATATCAATGTAATGAATATTCACAAAGAATAATGTTTTGGAGTGACTGGTTTAGAAACTGAATTTTTCCGGCCTGGTACTGGTCGGTAGCGCGTGTGCTATCGGCTGTCTATCCAGTGATCTGGAGAATAAGATCGGAAACAGTATCCGATTGTTCAGTACGCACAGTCATTCTAATAGCTGATTCACCTAATTGTGGGTACAAACAACACCTTGGGAATCGTTCTATGACACCCTAGACGTCGGTATCAATTTCTATCAGGGCTACGGGCGCTCTCCCATGTCCAACTGGGATTGGGTGATATCTGAGGGGGCGACTGGAGAGTTACCGGTAGAAATGAAGGTTGGCCGCCAACTCCAGACACTGGAGAACTACGTCGGAAAAGCCGACATTCAGGGATTCAGGTTATTCTGTGACGAATCCTTAGCCGTGGGGGATGTATGCAGAGTGGGCTGTGAGATCCTTTCGGTCGACGGTCCCCGGAGAACTGATATTGAGATTGGAATCCACGACATTGAGTTTGTACATCAGACAGCACGGGACGATGGGATCGAAGCGATGATGAAACACCTCCACGATGCGCGGAAGGTATAAGAAGAGCGGAAAAAGGAACGTCGATGCGAGAACTGTATGGAGATCGACTCAGATACGGAATTATCTGCTCGCGACCATCAGAAGAGTCGTGATCTTCACTACTGCAGTCAATGCGGTCGGTTACTTTCCACATCGGAATATCAGCAGTGGAAGCAAGTCCATTCGTGGGACTAGCTGACGACTGACCGAATTGTTGAAATCCGATTTTTCAGATAGATTCTTGCATGAAACAGCCGGTCGATGCGAGTTGCGTACTGACCAGCACGTGGACAGGAGCGGGACATAGATTTTAGAGGGTCTAAGAGGAATACAACGTTTGGAACCACGCATAACATTTTTCTAGGATGACACAAATATTCTGTACGTGGACGCTCAGACAGCGAGTCACAACCTCGTTCAGTTCCTCAAGCGTCGGGCAGGGAACCACCTCCGGGGCGCACTGGTGTACACCGAAGACGAGTACGAGATACTGTATCTTCATGACGACTTGGAACACATTCGCTTGGAGTCGGAGGTTGACAGTATCGTCACTCACTTGCGCAAAAGTTCGAAGGAAACCGAACAAAGAGCATTCCCCTTCGGCGACTTCCACGGGTCGGTTCGCTGTTTCGACGATGCGACACTCCTGCACTTCCCTCTCAACGGCGCTGGCGTTGCGGTCTCGCTCGATCCGGAAGCAACAACCGATCTAAACACCTTTACCGGCGAGTGCTTGGAAAGAATTCACGAGAATTCACCGGTGTAATCTCCCGTAGTAGGGATTGCGGTATCCCGAGCGATTGGTGCTTCACCTTTATTGACCGAAATCGGGGTAGAATGTGTCTCTACTGAGGTCTTCAATAAAGCTCTTAATTTACTATGCTTGCTGTTGGTTGGGTTGTTCAGAGCCCCTGGGCTTCCATCTCCTGGTCAGCCATCGCCTCGGCGTCGAAGGTCAGCAGATGCGACCGGAGACGGGCGTAGGCACTGTCGGCATCGCTGGACACACAGAAGCGATTTGGCTGGGCATCGTGCGGATTGCCCCCGTTGTCGATCCACTCCTGTAGCGTGAACTCTCGTGCTTCCCGGTCACCGTCGGTGGTTTCGAAGACGGCTGCGACCGATGGCGTGTCGTGGTTCTGAGCGACGTATCCGATCTCGACGGCATCGTGGCTGGCCTCGAAGCGCTCCCAGCCGTCGACCTGGGCAGGCGGATCCTCGGCGAACTGCTGGATCTCGCGTCGGACTCGCTCGTCTTCGGCGGCCTCGCGCCAGGCCTGCTCGATATCCTCGAGTTGGGACTGTTCGATTGCTTCGAGGACCTCGCCGGGAACGCAGTCTGCTGCCCAGGCGATGATGGTCTGGGCTTTCTGATACTGCTCTTTGGGATCGCCCTGCAACCGGCCAAAATTTCGCTCTTTTGGCGACATCGAGAAGACGCATCGCCGCCAGAATCCGGGATCATCGGTTCGGTCGTCGTCTCGATCAGGTGCCCAGTCAGCCATCGACCGACGGACCTCCTCGTGATGCCCGAAGCCGGTTCGACGGCCGCCAGCCGAGAGGATACGTTCTGCGAGGTCGATTGCACGGTCCTGGTCGTCGGCAGGCACCTCGTCGGGTCGCTCAATGTCGACGTGGACCGGGAGTCCAATGTCGTTCGCGATGGTTCGCTGGAAGTCGGGTTCGAGCGGCGATTCGTCGAGGAAGTACGGTTCGATCGGAGCGTTGGTCGTCTCCATAGTTCGAAGCCTCCACCCCGTGAGGCGACAGAAAAATCGTCGTCGTCGTCGGTATCAATTTCCATCAGGCCTACGGTGAATCACGTATGTCCAACTGGGATTGGGTGACCTCTGAGGGAGCGACTGGAGAGTTACCGGTGGAAATGACGGCTGGACGCCAACTGCAGACCTTAGAGAATTACGCCGAAGAAGCTGAAATTAAGAGATTTGAGCTATTTTGCGATGAATCTCTAGCTGTGGGCGATGTATGCATATTAGGCTGTGAGATCCTTTCGGTCGATAAACCTCTTGGAACCGATATCGAGATCGGAATCCATGATATCGAGTTCATACACAAGACACCGCGCGAAGAGGGAATCGAAGCGATGATGAAACACCTTGACGCTGCGAAAGCGGTACAAGAAGAGCGGAAAATGGAACGCCGATGCGAGAACTGTACCGAAATCACCTCAGATACGGAATTATCCGCTCGCGACCATCGGCAGGGCCGCGATCTCAACTACTGCAGTCAATGCGGTCGGTTACTTTCCACATCGGAATATCAGCAGTGGAAGCAAGTCCATTCGTGGGAGTAGTTGACGACAAAAAAACTACCAACGGGTGTTCAGGAATCTGATTTCTCAGGTTGAATCCCGCGGAGTTGATCGCTGATCTTGTCGTCGTACTCAGCGAGCAATTTGTAGAACTCGTCGATGGTGTGCTTGGCGTCCTCGCCTTTCGCTTTGATCGTGACCTGGTCCTCGTCACGGGTTCCAGTGCCTCGCTTGAGCCGGGCTTCCATGCTCGTTCCAATATCTGTTCGTTCGATACGCTCGACGTCGGCTGAACTGTCTTCGTCGGACATAGTTCTGTGACGGGGACCTCTCTCTGTAGAGTGCCCCTCACCCACCTGGGGCACAGAAAAGCGGGGTCAGTGGTCGCGGTCGAAAGCCAGCAAGGACGCCTGCTCGCCGCCAGATAGCGTCGAGACGGACACGGACGCACTCTCTTCCTGGCGCTCCGAGTCCTGCCCTGCGTCGTCTGGAGGGCGCTCCTCGGCCGTATTCTCGAAAGCCGGAGTCAACGAGTCCCGCAGGCCCTCGATCTCATCCTCGTCGAGTTCGCGAACGCTCCCGCCCATCGGCGAGTGGGAGGTTTGCCAGGCTCGTTGGTAGTCGATAGTGAGCGAGTCGCCCTGAACGATGTAGGCATCGAGATTAAAGAAACAGCAGTTCAGAGCCGCCATTTTCGCACAGAGCGGGTCCTTGTCCTGGCCGACAAACAACGCCTCGGGGTGGCGTCGACCGCTGACCAGGAGCATCCGCCCGCTGCCGCAGGCCGGGTCGAGGACTGTCTGTCGATCGTCGGTTTCGCTGTCGTCGACAATCCCGGAGATCTCAGCCATCATCTCGCAGACGGTGTGTGGAGTGAAGTGCTGGCCGAAGGCATCACTGGATATCCCGTACTCTTCGTACACCGCGCCGAGAACGTCGGTGTCAGTCTCGGCCATGCGTTCCTGGAGCTGGCCAAACGCCGTGGCGAAGAGGTCGGCCGAGCGCTGCCCGTCGGGCTGGTCCATGTCGGCGCGCTCGCGATAGTCGTCGAGAACCTCCAAGTAGGGCTCGTCCCGGCGCTGAAGGGCATACAACATTAGGTCGACCCAGTCGCGGAAGACAGTGTGAGCACTGTGGCCGCGCTGGCGGATCTGTTTGAGCGTCGCAACGAGATCGTCGACGTCGACGTGTGGAGAAGCCATCCTCTCACCCTCTGGAGGAACAGAAAACGGGGGAGTGCTGCGTCTTAACCAACACACCTACGTTTTCCCGGTCCAGTGTTGGTTAACCTCTGCGTGCGAGATCGTACAGATCATCCAGCAGGCGCTGGAACACTTGCTGATCCGTCGGCCCAACAGGGTCGAGTTTCTCGGGGCGTTTGGCGAGGACACTGGCGAAGTCCTCGTCGGGAACCCAGCCGCTTGACCGCTCCATCGCGTCCCACTCCCCGACGATGGCCTGTGTGGCATCCTCGGTGACGTAGACGGCTCGGATCGCCGGCCGCTCGCGCAGCGGCGTCCCGGTGACCTTCCCGTTGGCCTTGACCCTCCACTCCAGCAAGAGCCCAGCACGGCACTGGACTGCATAGACAGGCACCTGCGCTGGCGTGGGCGACTCGCGACGGCCCTCGTCGGCCCAGGATTGTGGCAGTGGTTCGGGGTCCGATTCGTCTTTCCAGCGCCACGTTCGCTCCTGACTCGCGTTCCGTGAACTGGCTCTGTATGCACTACCCATAGCGGATCTCTCAGTTCCCCAGAGAGACAGAAAACCCGGCGTAGATTACTTCTATCCCAACTTTCTTGGATATAGAGCTAGTAAGAAAGACCACGAGGACTCCCCGATGAAAACAGCCGAGTCCCCCACCCCGACCAGCGATCGTTCTGCCCCGAACCAGCGGGTTGCCCACCAACCCGAGGGCACGCGTACCCTCGACTTCGAGACGATTCGCCAGTCTCGGCCGACGACCTGGACGGCTGCACTCGAGGCGAGCGTCGATGTCGACCGCGGCGGTCGTCCGGACCTCTTTCTGGTGACCGTCGACGACGACTGCCCGGCCAACTGCTCGCTGGCTGAGTCTCTGTCTGGCGAACATGCTGGCTGGTGCAGTTGCCAGGTCTTCCAGGCGACCGAGGTCTGCCCACACCTATGTGTGCTCCGTCAGCGGGCCGCGCTTGGCGATCTTGCCCTCCCGACTCGCGAGCGTTAGTGGTCAGGGAGTGCCTGTGCCCGTGCCGCCCCGCGGATCGCTTCGACGATACGGAACAGGACTACTGCCAGCAGCAGGAACGAAACGATCCCAGCGCCGTATCCGAAACGCGTCCCAGTCTGAATCGTCGCGACCAGCAGCGGCGACAGTGCCAGTCCGATGCCTGCCGAAGAAAACACCACTGCCGCGGCGCCGGCGACCGACTCGGAGACACCGTCCCGCCGAGACAACAGGATCTCCAACCCGATTCCGCCGAGCGTGCCGACAAGCCCACCGGCCAGGGCGACGATCTGGAAGGATTCCATCAGTTGCCCCCCAGGGTGATGGCGGCCAGTGGCTGGACGTCGACACGCCCGAGTTCTTCGTGATCGAGACACTCGCAGAGCGCCTTGCGGACTGCGGCTCGCGAGCAGGGTTCGATGTCGACACCGTTTCGAGGATCATTCCGGAGTTGGACGTACTCGGTGTCGACGGTCAGTCCCGTGTGCTCGGTACGACACCAGATCGTCTCGACACCGCCTTGCGTCTGTTTGGTGCGGTACCGAGCGGCCACTGGCTCGTGGCGAAGTTCGACCAGAACGCACTCGGCGAAGGCAGCCACCCCCGTTGGCGAGCGGAGCGTCGGGACCTTCGCTTCGAGCGAATTCCAGGGATCGTGGTATGCTGGTTCATCGATCTCATCGACGACGAGATCTGCAGGTTCGCTTGCTGGCTGTGCGACTCCGTCGGCCTGGCTATTGACAGACATCGTTCTGTGTCGGGACGCTCTCTCTCTGGACCGCCCCTCACCCCCTGGGGGCGCAGAAAATCGCTATCGGGGGCATTTGGCGACCAGTGCTACTCTGAGGGTCCGCTAGGGACATCCTCAAAACCTCATTTCCCACTGTAGAACAGTGAATAACCCGCTCAATTTGTGTGCACATTGGGTTGACAGTGAGTTTCACGGGAGAAGGTCTCCGGTATGCCCGTGCTCGTACGGTGTTTTTATCAACTCGAAACGTAACAATCTCAGCCGTGACTAACCCTTGCAACTGGAACTGATCCGATGGATTGGGGTTGGACTCGTTGTCTTGTCCCTTGTTCTAGCGATGGTCGATTCGTCTCGCCAGTCCAATGAAGCGACCGTCATGTTGTTCATGGCTGTGAGTGGTGTTCTCCTCTTGACGGGGATCGGATACTTTGCTCCCGACTTGCTACTCAGATTAGCGTTCGTGTTCAATATCGGTAGTTGGCTCTTCTATCTGGTTGCGCTCGTCGCGCCAGTCTATTTCGCCAGTCGAATCTTGGTGATGGGATGATTCCAGCCAATGTGACTCTACTTCAGTTATCATTGCTCCTCGACTACGTGCCCGCTTGGTTGGGACCGCTACTGCTCGCTACTGGACTCATTCTCGTAGTCGTGACGTTCGGATCGTTCTCGCTTGCTGGTGAATCACGTTCATTCACACTCACCGGTGTGATGCTGCTCTGTGCATTCGTCGGTGGCGGGTTGATGCTCGTTCCGTTCTATATGCGTCGGACGTACATTTTCGCCGCTGGGCTATTGCTTGCCGGGCGGTGGATTGAGGGTGTCGCCGCGACGCGATTAGTAAGCAAGATAGTCCGGTTCGTGAGTGGGACAGGGTCGGGTAGTCTCTCTGCGACAATTAGGCGCCGATTCCGCCGTGCAGCGATCATCGTTGGGGTGTTACTGATTGCCGGTTGGGCTGCAGTCTGGGTGCTGGTAATCGGGCCAGTCGTCGTTTCTCAAACATACGATCTTACGCTTATCTGGACGCTCTTGGTCGGCTTACTCTCCATTTTCGGACTGGGATTCAAATTCTCATCTGTTGACTCTCGGATTTACTCAGTCGAGCCACGTTTTATTCCGATGATTATTGGACTGATTCTGTCAGTTACCGGGGCACAACTTTACAACTTCGAGCTGTTCGAACAAGTTCTCTCAGCGGGAGCAGTCGAAGTTTCAATCTCGGCGTTGGATCCAATACTGTTGCTCGCAGGCAATGGAATCTATATATTTGGCTACTACTGGTCTGCCCGCAGACGATTACAAGAGTTCAAGTGATGAAGTAGCCTGTACAACAACCAGAGCCGTTGTAACGTAATTTTCATATTAGACCGATCAGCCGTATTTTAATACTTAAAATACCGTACTGACCAGTCCAGCGGCGGTATCAACCTTAGCGTGAAGGAAGCGGTCGAGACTGGTAACGCGTTCGTGGTCAATACCGGTAGTTACCTTTGAATCCAGCGACCATCAAATCGTGTGGAACACCGGTCGCGATGACTCCAGAGATGAGGACGTTCGTATCGAGAACGGCCTTCATGTATCGCTATCTCGCCCTTCGTGAACGAGCTCGTTGATGTCGTCCATCGAAAGCTCGACTGTCCCCGATCGCTCCTCGACACGCGACTGAAACTCTTCGACGGAGGGCAGTTCGAGTTTCTTCAACATCAGGCCGTGTTCCGTCGGGACAACCATCAGTTTCGTTCCCTGCTCAAGTCTAAATTCGTCACGGAGCCGACTCGGAATTGTGATTTGCCCTTTCGAGGTGACCGTCGTCAGTTCTGGTTCGTCAGTGCTCATTGTAATCTCTATGTAAGAATTCCTTACGTACATGCTTGAATGTTCTGCTGGATGGGCTGATTAGGCGTCGGGAAGCTTGCCGTCGGGACGGGGCACCAGCCCCTCGCGGATCTCGATGTCGACACGCCGGAGGTGCTTGCACTGATCGGCGGTGTCGGGACAGCTACACGTCTCCTCAAGCACGTCGACCTCGTAGCGACTGTCCGACGCAGAGTGGACTTCGTAGACTCCGGGCTGTTCCAAGAAGGCGACGTCGATAGATTCGCGTTTGGCTCGCTTGGTGCGTGGCTCGTCTTCGGAGCGGACCGCGAAGGGGTCCTCGGCTGGGTCGGTGACACCGCCATCGTCGACGCGGGCTTGTGCGACGCCCCCGTCGGCCACCGCTCGGCGCGGCTCGCCGTCGACGTGCATTCCGAACTGGTCGTCCAGGGCGTCGGCGTCGATCCACTCGGGGATGGGTCGCTCGCCGGTCACGAAGCCGACTCGCTTGCGGTGCTTGCATTCTTGGCTGGGGTTGTACTGCTGCCAGGGACACTCGCACGTTCCCTGAATGGTGTCGACGAGATACTCCGAGCCTGAACTGGAGTTGACCAGGAACAGACCGGGTGCGTCCCGTACCCGGCCGATGGAATCCAAGACGGTCATCACCTCGGTCAGTGCGGCGACGGTGCGTTTGTCTGGGCCAGCCTCCTCGACGTCGATCTGCGTGGTTTCTGTGGTAGCCATGGATAGCAGGCGGCACGCCCTCGTTGGGACGCCCCTCACCCGCTCGGGGCGCAGAAAATCAACTCGGGACCTGCTCACCAGACTCGGCTTCCTCCCGACGAAGCTCTCGCGCTCGCACCCGCAAGTGCGATTGCACCGGCGTCCGGTTTCGATGCTGGTTTTCGTAGGCGAGATACTGCTGGACGGTCTCGACCGAGTGCATACACCGAATCCCGGCCAGGATCGGCTGGAGGTGGTCGCCGTCCAACAGCCGCTCGGGCGGGAGTTTGTCGAGGATCGCGTCGCGATCATCGCTCATCGCTTCCCCTCCGGACGCTCTTGCATGTGCTTCTGCGCCAACGAAAGCCCCTCGTCGAGTGTCTCGCGGGACCCGACCAACTTCCCAGCCCGCCGGAGCGCCCAGCCTTGTTCCGTCGACCGGAGGAGTAGTGCCGCCGTCGTCCCTGGAATGTGCCACCCGATCATGTTCTGCGTCCGGGCCTGGAACTTCCACTGACCCACGGTGGCGTCGATCGCCGCCTGCTCTTTGTCGATCATCACCTCTGACCGCCGGCCACCGGCGCCGAAGTCGCCCAGCGTTGCGGTCCCCTCCGAGCTCATGCCGGGACCTCCTGTTGGGGCCAGCTGGCGACCGTGGCTTCGATGGCGTCGATAATCGTTGCGACGCGGACCTCCAGCGGCGCCGTCTCGTCGACGTCGACGTCCAGGACCGTCCGCAGTTCCAGTACGTCCGGCAGATCCAGGATCTCCGAGTGCCGGGCGACCGCTCGCAGGACCACGGCTTCGAGGTCGTGTTCGCCAGATTGATCGCGAGCGCTCCTCGCGATGGACTCGACGAACGCCGAGTGGTTCGGACACGAGACACCTACACTGCTCTGTCGAGACTGGTTTCGAGACATCCTCTCACCTCCAAGGAGGGACACAAAACCCGGGGGAGAGATTTAGCTGGTCTGTAACAGTCGGAAATCGACTCCTGTTAAACTCTCTCAGAGCCAATTACTGCTGACATACTCCAGCGAAACGTCCTCTTGATCGAGATACCCAGACATTTCGTGGACGATGTCGCCAACCTCGCGTGCAGCGAGTGTCTGGTCTTTCTGGAAGAGAACTCCAGGACTTTGAGAGAGGTCCAGTTCGGTGAAGAAATCATCATCCTGGGTCAGTATCAATCTGTCTTCGGTGTTGGCATAGCTGGCGATAGCGGCGTCAGAACTACCGACACCAAGATCAGACACGTCTCGAATCCACTCCACGTCGTGACCAAGCTTCTGTAGATACGTAACCGTCGCACGTTCAATATTCTCGTCCGCCAAAATACGATACGCCATCAGTTTCGGACATCGTCAGGATCGGTGGTCAGATGTGCGTGCTCTTCAATCGCTGCCTCTCTGTCAGCTTCGACGGCTCGCATCTCCTCCGGGTGATCGTGGTAATACGCGAGTGCACGATACACGTCCGCAATATCAATATCATGGCGATCAGCGACAGTTCGAGGACTGAGACCACGGTCTTCGACCTGTGTCTTGATGAACTGAACCGTGATTCGCCGTCCCTCCAGATGTGGCTCGTCATGGAGTTCACGAACGATCTGACGTGCCACCTGACTCATACTAATCTGTAGACTCCGTCGATACTTGAATTGTAGGCTCCGGAACCCCTCACCGTACTATAGGGGCACAAAAGCCAGGGGAGAGAGCTAGCCCTACGCCGGCGGGAACCGAACAGACCCTTGGCCCCGAGGGCGTGGCTGACCGGCTCGATGGGGACCGTGAGACTCCGAAAGCGTCTCTTCGCCGAGTTCTTCGAGGCCGTGTTCGGGTCCTTCGGCTTCGTCTACGTACTCATCGCCGCTGTATGCAGTCACGACGTCCTCGTCGACGACGTAGAGCACGTGGAGGGTAGCGTCGTGCGTGGCTGCAAGGTCAAGTGCATGCGCTGCAGCCTGTTCAGACGCGACGGTACCGTCGGTCGAGAGCAGAATCCGGTCGTACATTCGTTCAGATATCAAATGCAGCCTTGATAAAGTCCTATCCTAAATCTCTGGACGGCCGTTTGAGGTGTCGTCGTGGGCTTCTGGTAGCTTCAGTTCTCTTGGTTCTGTAGCAATCGTTCACGGCGTCGTTGGAACTCCGCTTCGTCGATGTCGCCGCGGGCATATCGACGTTTGAGGGTTTCCATCGCGGAATCGTCACTCTCTGGAGGTGCAGCACCTCGCCCGAGTGCCCAGTAGAGGAATCCGCCAACCAGCCCCAGCATAGCGAGTGCCCCGCCGACGAACGGCAGCCCGCCGAACCGGCCACCGTTTCGGCCATTCATCATTCCAGGATCAGACCCCATCCCAGGGTCCATCATTCCACCACCGGTGGTCCCGCCATCTCCGGTGCTGGACCCATACGCTATCGCGCCCTGTTCGACGATAGCGTCGCTCTCGGGCACGTCGCCGTCCGGAATCGGACGCTCCTCGGCTGGACCGCCGGGGCTGCCGACGACGATTCGACCGACCATCCCGATTGACTTGTGTGGGATGCAGTAGTAGTCGTACGTGCCTGGCTGTTCGAACGTGTACTCGAAGGCTCCCGACGAGATGGTTCCACTGTTGAATGCGCTGGCGTCGGCCGGAATCCGGTTCTCGTAGGCGGTTGCCGAGTGGGCTCCAGCCGCTAGCTCGAAGCGAACGGTCGTGCCGGGTTCGACGTGGAGTCCGATCGGGTCGAAGTAGTCGTTCCCCATCTCGACGACGGGCGTATCCTGTGCGGCGACTGGCTGGGTGAATCCCGCACTTGCGACTGTGCCGGCACCGAGCGCTCCTAGGAACTGGCGTCTACTGTAGTCGGTCATTGTAGTTGTTTGACTTCTGTTAGCTGCGGATGATGCTGGTGAGTCGGTGCGCGAGGCCCGGCGATTGCTGGTCTGCATTCTCGATAGCGACCTCTAGGTCGTCACGGTCGACGATTCCGATGAACCCGGCTGTCTGTTCCCCGTTCGCGTACACGAGCGTCGTTGGCGTCTTTCGAACACCGTACTCCTCGGCCGTCTCCAGATCTGTCTGGATGTCGACGTCACGAAAGTCGACATCCGGACACACATCTTCAATGCCTTCGTTTTTCTCTCGTTGCGTTGTGCACGCTCTGCATGTCTCCTGTGTGAACAGGATTACTTCGGTCATAGTATCTAGTATGGCCTTGTGCCTTCAGCACATTTCTGTTCACATCCGAAAGCTGTGAGGGTCACAAATTTCGGAATACGAGGTAGCGGACGTGAGTAACGCCGGAGTTGGTGTCGGGGCGTCACTCCGAGCGTTCGAGCTTGTTCCGACGCGTTTCGAACTCTTCCTCGGTGACATCACCGCGGGCGTATGCCATATGCAGCTCCTCCATTGCAGGATTCCGCGACGACTGCGATTCGGTCACGCGACGGAAGACGAGATATCCTCCACCGAGCAGGAGGAGGAGGAAGACCAACTGGACGAGCATCCCGACGAGTGGCCACCAGCCGCTGGTCGTCCCGTATCCGCCCATCATTCCACCGTAGCCCATCATCCCGCCGAAGCCCATCCCCATTGTGAGCAAGGGCAAGACAATGATTGCCCCGAGAATGAGGAGGATGATGGTCGTAGTGTCGAGCTGGTTCGATGAAGACATCGATATCAGGCCTCCGACGTTGCTCCTAGTTCGTCGGTAACGGTCGAGAGAACACGCTCGAAACGCTCGTTGACCTCGGTCGCAACCGAGTCAAGCGCATCGTTGTCCGCGATGCCGACCAGTTGCTTCGGATCGACAGCACTCACAACGATATCGCCGTCATCTGTTTCGTAGACGATGACGTTACACGGGAGGAGTGCGCCGAGTTCGATTTCTTCGCTCAGTCCCTCGTATGCCAGCGGGGGATTGCAGGCACCGAGAATGCGATACTGGCGGAATTCTTCGCCGAGTTTCTCTTTGAGCGTCGCCTGGATGTCGATGTCACAGAGGACGCCGAATCCTTCGTCTTCGAGCGCTCCGATCGTCGTGTCGACAACATCGTCGAATTCGCCGGTTACTGCTGTTTGTATTGTATAGTTCATAAATTACATACTCCGTCAGTGAGGTTAACGGTTGGGTGCCGCAATGGCGAGCATTGGGAATGTGATGTATCGGCTGGAACAACACCGGATCCGGTCATCCGGTACGTTCCAGCTGTTTTCGCCGTCGATCAAATTCGTCATCCGAGAGCTCACCGCGGGCGTAGCGCTCACGGAGAACCGACAGCGACTGTTCATCGTTCCCGCCGGATTCGCGGTTGAGGAGCGCATAGACGATGTAGAGCGGGACGGCGAGGAGGACCCCCATCCAGAGAAGTCCCCAGAGCCCCATTGCGCCGCCAAAGAGGCCCCAGCCGCCCCCACTCATCATGCCGCCGCCATAGCTCCCGCCGCCCTGGCCAGCCGCCGTTCCAGTCGTCGCGAACAGTAGCGGGACCGCGAGTATCGCGAGTCGACGAGCCGTGCGTCCGATGTGAGTGATGAGTTGTGTCATTGTTGTGCGTTGGTCGGTGTGGTGTTCGGTTGGAACGCTCGAAACGGGGGGCCTCAGCAGTGACCCTGTCTGTACGTCCTGCTATCGTGGCGGTCGTCGTCAGCGTGGTCCTGGGCCATCTCGTCGACAGTCACGCCCATGTTTCCCTCCATCCACTCGACGGCACCGGGACCCATGTGGTCAGTCATGTGGTCGTCCATCCAGGTCGCCCAGTCGTCGGTAGTCTCGTTGTACGGGGGCGCGTCGTCTGCAGTCGTGTCGTTGCCGTGTGCGCTCCCCAGTCCCGGGGCCAACGCGAGGCCGACGATTGCGAGCGCCACGAGCAGCCAGCGGCCGATGGTGAAGTTGGTCATTGTCTGTCGCCTCATGTAGTCGTAGGACCCTTCAGGGGTTATGACGATGGGTGTGAACCGCAGCAGGAGAACGTCCAAGAGCGTTTATGGAGCATTTTAACCGTCTCTCAGAACCAGGACCGTTCATACGTACCGAATTCGATGCCTTCGACCGGAGCGGTGTCACAGGCCTCGATACCGACCCTCAGGTGTGGGTTTCTTCGTCGTGGTGCGCGTCAGTTTCCTCTGCATGCTGGTCGGTTTCGGTGTGGGTCGCTTCGTCGTGACCGTGGCCGTCGTCGGAGTGGGTCTCCTCCTCGTGCTGGTCGTCGCTCATGATATCTCGGACTATCGTGTTCAGTTCCTCGAGTTTTCCTTGGACTTCCTCGGATTTGTTCTCCGGCATTGTCTGGAGCGCCCGCTGGTCTTCGAGGTGGGGGTCACCGACGATTACGGTGGCTATCATCCCGAGGGACTCGTGGGGCGTACAGAGGTAGTGGTAGACGCCCGGCGTCTCGAAGGTATGCTCGAAGGTCTCGCCTTCCTCCGACATCGTTCCGCTGTCCCACGCCGCCGCCCCTTCGGGAACGAGACGGGGTTGGTCGTTGTCGGGGTGGTACGCCGTCGTTGTGTGCGAGCCGCTTTCGAGGCGCCACGTGACCGTTCCGCCAACCTCGACCCACGTGACGTGGGGGTCGAAGTGGTACTCGGTCGACCCCTCCGACCGCGCCGTGTTGACCACCACCTCGCGAGACGCTGCGGGTTCGCTCACAGTGTCGTGTCCGGGTTCTTCTTGCCCGTGGCCTGGGTGATCGTCCCCGCCGGCTTGCTGTTGGGCCGAGCCGCTGGGAGCGCTACAGCCGGCCAGTCCCGCAACGGCGAGGCCGGCAGTTCCTTCCAGCAGTTTCCGTCGCGTGAGTTGTGGATAGCTCATAGCACAGGTCACCGTACAGTTCAAGATAGGGGCGTCTGGGATATAGGGGGGAATCCTGTTTTGCACGCGACGCAAACGGTCCCTGATTTAAGTACCGCTGAGAAACTATCTTCTATCGCGAGGAACAGCCGTGTCCAACGACGACCACTCTGACGCGCTCTTGGACTTGCTCGGCCAACAGCGAGTCCGACAGATACTGGCTGCGACGAGCCGTGACCCGCAGTCGGCGAAGGAACTCAGCGAGGCGTGTGATGTCGCCCCGTCGACTATCTATCGGCGCGTCGAGGAGATGCTCGCCACCGACCTGCTTGTCGAGCGGACACGGATTGAATCGGACGGGAGCCATCACAGCGTCTACGAGGCCAACGTCGACCACCTTGATGTCGATATCGACGACGGGACTATCGACGTCAGCGTCGTCGTACGTGAAGATGCCGCCCAGCGGTTCTCGCGCATCTGGACCGACATCCGGGAGAGTTGACTCAACCATGCACATCGAACTCGTCATCGCGAAGCTCGTCACGGTTGGACTGGGACTGTTGATAACGTACCAAGCGTACAAGGGGTATCGAACGTACGGCAGCGAGCCGATGCGCTACGTCGCTATCGGTTTCCTGTTTATCAGTGTCGGGTCAGTCATCGAGGGCGTCCTGTTCGATGTCGTCGGCTTGTCGATATTCGTCGCGGGAACCATCCAGACAGCGGTCGTCGCTATTGGGATGCTGGTCATCCTCTACTCGCTGTACGGTCGGATAACACCGCAAGCCAAAAGCGAGGACGGCCCATGACCACCCACTGGGACCTCACGCTGGTCGGCGTTCGTATCCTCTTGCTCCTGATGGGTCTTGCGACAACCGCAATCAGTTTCCGCGCCTACCGCCGAGACGGAACACGATACCTCCGTGATGCCACGGTCGGATTCGGATTCATCACGCTCGGAGTTCTCATCGAAGGGTTTCTCTACCAATTGACTTCGTTGACGCTCACACAGGTCCATATCGCCGAATCAGTCGCGCTGGTCATCGGGCTCGGTGTCCTTCTGCGCTCCTTTCTGGATTAATCGGTCGGTCCGAATTTGGGTTGGTAATAGCACAGACGGGAGATGCGTAGCGCCCCGAAGACAGCTACTGCGGCTGATTTTGCTCCAGTTCATCACTCGGATAGACACGATACGTTCGTCCCTGCCGCTCGCGGTACAACAGACCACGCTTTTCCAGGGCACTGACCGTCTGGCTCACCTTGCTCTTCGAAAAGTCCGAGCGGTCTCGCAGTTCGGTTTGCGTGAGGCCGGGTGAGGACAGTACCGGTTCGAGGATTCGGCGCTCGTCTTCCGGCAGGAGATCTAACACACGAGCCTGTGGCTGGGTGTCTTGCGGTCCCTCGCTGTCCGGTTGCTCCGCCGGTGATGCAGTACTCTCAGGACCATCCGCACTCGCTGCTTGGGCCTGCGAACGGGTGCCTGTATCTGGGTCAGTGAACTCGTCTCGAACCAAGAGATACCCGCCCCCCACGACAACGGAGACGAAGAGCGTCCCAAAGATGTACCAGAGTGGACTCGTTCCGTGCGCAGCGCCCATCGACGACCCCATCCCCATCATCGACCCCATCTGTTCGAACGACTGCTGTCGCTGGTATGCTTGCCAGCTGAGCACTCCGCCAAAGAGAAAGATAGCCGCGACGAGGAGGCCGGCAGCTGTATCTGTACGCCGGCGATTCATCCCTCACACCTCACTCTGGTGTGTCCCGTGATCATATGTAATCGTCAGTGAGACGGCGGTGTACCAGTTTTGATTACCATTCAAACGTGTCGCGTACTGACTGAAGCGCAAGCCGCGACAACAGCCGTGTCGGTCCTCGCTTCGGGAGGTCTCGAACAGTATCAAGCGTCCCCGGCGGTTCAGCACCGCCAACGTCCAGCTCCCAGTCAGTCTCGTTTGCAAAGCGGTCGACAGCCTGCTCCGCCTGCCGTCGCACCTCATCGACGTTCATCGTTACCGGGTTTCTGTCTCGCACGACCACGTCGCCGTCGACGATGACCGTCTCTACGTCGGCTGGAGCAGCGTTGTTCACGATGTGAGCGGGGATGTTGGTCAGGGGCGTGAACTTCGGCTTCTCTAGATCCAGGAGAATCAAATCGGCACGTTTCCCCGGTTCGACACTCCCGATTTCGTCGCCTATCCCCAGGGCCCGTGCTCCCTCGACAGTGAGCATTCTGACGAGCTCCATCGATGTGTACTGTCCCGCGGTCCGCTTGAGGTTGGCTGCGAGGCGAGCCTGTCGCGCTTCGCCGAACAGACTGTACGAATCGTGCCAGTAGTGGTCGTCGATTCCCAGCCCGACATCGACGCCCGCCGCCCGTAACTCGGGCACCGGTGTCCACTGCATGTCCGCGTCCGGATTCCAGTAGGAAAACACCGAGGGACAGTGTGCGACGGACGCACCCGAGGCGGCAGTTCGCTCAATATCGTCCTCGTCGGCGACACGGAAATGAGCTGCAAGTAGACGATCATCGAGCAGACCGACATCGTCGAGCAACGCAAGCGAGTCCGTGGCGCCATTGGCTCGTGCCATCGTGTTACTCGCCTCGAGTTCAAGCAGATGTGTATGCACGAGTATGTCGGGATACTCGGACGTGAGCGCCGCTGTCCGCTCCCAGAGCTCGCGTGTGCACGACCAGTCATCGTGCGGGCAGATGGTCGCCCTGATGCGACCGTCGTAGGTGTCGTGGTACTCCTCGATAAAGCGGCGAGCGCGGTCGAACTGTTCGTCGACGGGCTCGTCCCAGAA
The DNA here is from genome assembly GCF_035666295.1 of Haloarcula montana. Classification (NCBI taxonomy): domain Archaea; kingdom Methanobacteriati; phylum Methanobacteriota; class Halobacteria; order Halobacteriales; family Haloarculaceae; genus Haloarcula; species Haloarcula montana. The sequence goes on along the minus strand of NZ_CP142029.1, from coordinate 87,855 downwards.
GAGGTCCGTAATTACCGGGCCGAAGAACCCACGAAGCCCAGCCTCACCAAACGCCTCTGCACCGGTATCGGGCTGAACGTCCATCGAGTTACTCGTAGTAACACCGGCAAGCGCGAAGTTCAGCGCAGCTAATTCGCATCCCGCATCCACGAGATAATCGAACTCGTCGTCGGCGAGGCGACCAAAGATAGCAGTCATGCTGCCCATCATCTCCTGCAGGCTGAGGTCGCTGAAGGCGCCAATCAGCGGTGTCATCTCCAGATGAGTGTGGGCGTTGACGAGTCCTGGCATCACGAGATTTCCATCGCCGTCGATTACCTCGTCGGCAGCAATGCTTGCGTCGCCGTCACTGGACTTTCGAACCTCTGTGATGTGTCCATCGTCGACAACGACCGTCCCACGCTCGTAGAGACGGTTGCGCTCGTCGACAGTCAAGACGAGCGAATCGTGGACGACCAAGTCAACGGACACGCTCAGTCACCTCCGAAGTGAAGTCGCTGAGGCATCGTGTCCCTGATGATCGGGGGTGAACGCGGAACGCTAACAGGTGTGTCGATACGGACTGCTGTCTCTCGTTGACGCTCTGTGGCGGGATTCTGTTAGTGGTCATGACTACCGGCCGCACCTCCTTCAGAAACGTGTGGGTGTTGGTCTGAGAAATCAGTCGGATGTTCCTCGAAGGACTGCTTGCAGCGTTCCGAACAGAAGTAGTACGTCTCCCCGTCGTAGGTGATACTCGGCCCGCTATCGTCGGTTCGCATCCCACAGACGGGGTCGCGGTACTGACCGGGCGCCCCGAGCCCTCGACGGTAGACATACAGGAGGAATCCCGAGAGGGCAAACGCGATGACGTTGAGGTAGAACGTGTAGTTGAGTTCGAAGTACGTCTGCTCGGTTGCGGTCTCTCCGCCCGCGAGGTCTGGCACGATACCGAGCACGTTGAACAGTTCTTCCATGAGAAAGCCCGTGAAGGCCATCGTCACGAAGAAGACGCCGAGGATGTACAGCATCACCGTCCAGCCGTAGTACTTCCGGTAGACGTTCAGTACAGGAATCGTGATAAGGTCGGCGTAGACGAACGCGATAACGCCGGCAAAGCTGATACCCCCGCCCCAGAGCGCAACGGCGAATGGGACGTTGCCCATGCTCCCGACGAAGCTGACAACGGCGATAGCGACCCCCATGATAGCGTTCTCGGCACTGACGAGCACACCATCGCCCTGGAGGAACAGCGTATTCCACACTGATTGTGGGACGAATACGATGACGAACCCTGAGATGAGAAAGCCAGCCACGACGTCCTTCCAGATCATCGACCACTCCTTGCGGTACTGGTTGCCGACCTTGTACCAGCCACCCCACGAAAGGAGCTCCTCCCGCCACCCGCCGCTGCTGGCGACTTCCTGCTCGTAGGTCTCCATACACCCTTCCGAGCAGAACTCCAGTGTCTCGCCGCCATCGGTCACCAGCGAGTACTCGTCTTTGCCTTCCATCCCACAGGTGGGGTCTTCGGTAATCCCGTGGTCGTGATCACTCTCGTTGAGCGTTTGTCTGACTTCGTCGAAGAGATTCTCCGGGAGCGTTAGATGGACGAGTACCGCCATCACCCCGATGAGGATGACGCCACCGAGAAGCTCCGCAACGAGGAACTCCCAGCCCAGCAGGATGAGAATCATCAGCCCCAGCTCGACGATAAGGTTCGTCGAGGCGAACATGAAGGCGAGGACGTTCACCACGTGTGCCCCCTTCTTGAACAGTCCCTTCCCGATAGCGATGGCGCCGAAGCTACACCCGCTACTCGCGGCGCCAAACAACGTCGCTTTCGTGACGCCACCCACAGTCTCCTCGCCCAGTACGTTTGCCATACGCTCTTTCGAGACGTAGACCTGCACGAGACTCGTAATAAAGAGCCCCATGATGATGGCCCACGCCGCGGTCCAAAGGAAGCCGAACCCGATCCGTAAGGATTCGAAAAGTCCATCGACGATGGCAGCTTGCATATCTAATACATCGCGGGGCTGATTTTTTGCCGTTGTTCTTAACAAACCAAGCTCGGAGCGGAGCAATTCCGAATATCCGAAAACGAGACTGCGATGGGGTCGGTCCAGTCGACGCCACTGTCCAGCCACAGCAGCGAGGATGGGACCAGAAATTCCGGATTCGTTCGGTCTATCGGAACTAGCACAGCAGTTCGTAGTCGTGGTCGGGAGTGTACCGGCGGAGTTGTGATTTAACGTCTCTAACAATTTTGGATTTGATTCCAAAGTTAGAGGGGTGTTTTATCCCCCATCGACAAGGGGAAATCAGCATAAAATTGGGGTGCGTAGAGAGTAGTGTATGTCCACCACCATCACCGTCGAAGGGATGACCTGCGGACACTGTGAACAGACAGTCGAAGAAGCAGTCGAGGAAGTCTCCGGTGTCACAGGTGCCGCCGCCGACCGAGACGCCGAACAGGTCACAGTCGAGGGGGACACTGACCTATCGAGCCTCGTGGAGGCCGTCGAAGATGCGGGATACACCGCGAAGGCCTGAACTGACTACGTACTGACAATCATCCCGTCGGTCTCATTCTAGTCTTCCCGCCGACCGACGACGATAGTGTCGTCGTATAGACACTACTATGAGAGACGGTACCAATAGACAATTTATGAATAACAACCCAAACAACCTCCCTCCGGACAACCCTACTGTTCCGCAGTCAGAGGAGTCTGTTTCCTGTTGCCGCATCTGTCAGCTCGAATCTTCCGGCGATAGAGTTGACCCATCCAGTAGCGAGCACCAGCACGACCATCCACGACAACACAGTCCCCGAACCCATTCCGATTCCAGTGTCGAACAGGAGCTGCTCGAAGACGAGGCCGAGCAGGCCGATGCAGCCGAGCGGGAGAGACACGAACGAGCAGAACACGGCGAGCATACGCACGATAGTGACGACGAAGACGGCGACCACGCGGATCACGACGGCCACGGTGGGATGCACGCCGGTCACGAACAGATGTTCCGCCGTCGGTTCTTCGTCTCGACGGCGCTGTCGATACCCGTGCTCCTGTACAGCCCGTTCATACAGGGGGGACTCGGATTCTCTGCGCCGGCGTTTCCCGGGAGCAGTTGGATAACGCCCGTCTTCGCGGTGGTCGTGTTCGCTTACGGTGGCGTTCCGTTCCTCAAGATGGCGGTTCCTGAACTGAAAGACCGGTCGCCGGGGATGATGACGCTCATCTCGATGGCGATCGTCGTCGCATTTCTCTATTCCGTCGCCAGCCTATTCATTCCCGGTACGACGCCGTTCTTCTGGGAACTGGTCACGCTGATAGACATCATGCTGCTCGGTCACTGGATCGAAATGCGGTCGGTGCGAGCCGCCTCCGGTGCGCTCGACGAACTGGCCAAACTCATGCCCGATACCGCCGAGCGAGTAACCGAGAGTGGCGAGACCGAGGAGGTACCCGTCTCGGAACTTCAGGACGGAGACGTACTACTCGTCCGACCTGGAGCGAGTGTTCCAGCCGACGGCGAAGTCGTCGAGGGGGCGTCCTCGGTCGACGAGTCGATGATTACGGGGGAATCGCGACCCGTGGACAAGGAGGGAGGTTCTGATGTCGTCGCTGGGACGGTCAACCAAGACGGGAGCCTCCGTGTCCGCGTGACGAAAACGGGCGACGATACCACGCTCGCCGGCATTATGCGGCTTGTCGAGGACGCCCAGCAGTCTAAGTCAAAGACACAGCTGCTCGCCGACCGGGCGTCCGGTTGGCTGTTCTACGCCGCATTGGGTGTGGCGGCCATCACGGCCGTGGCGTGGGTCATCGCAGTGGGGCTGAACATCGCCGTACTGGAACGCGTCGTAACGGTGCTCGTCATCGCCTGTCCCCACGCGCTCGGTCTTGCCGTGCCGCTCGTCGTCGCCATCAATACGTCGACAGCCGCTCGGAACGGGATGCTCATCCGCGACCGCATCGCCATGGAGGAGGCCCGGAATCTGGACACGGTGATGTTCGACAAGACCGGGACGCTCACCAAGGGCGAGCAAGGTGTCGTTGGGGTCGAAACGGCTGAGAACTGGTCAGAACAAGAAGCGTTCGAGCTCGCTGCGGGCGTGGAAGGCGACTCAGAACACATGATAGCTCGTGCCATTCGGACTGCCGCCGAAGAACGTGGCGTCCAGCGAGCGAGCGTCTCGAACTTCGAGAACCTCCGTGGTCTCGGGGTCAAGGCAACCGTAGACGTAGAGCCGCGGAGCGGCTCTGAACAGGCGAGCGGGGAGGGCGAGGCGGGGACCGCCTCGAATGCGAACGGCGCGAGCCGTGAGCACAGCGACCCGCGAGACGGCGAGCTGGTCCATCTTGGCGGGCCAAACTTAATCGAGAAACTCGCCATCGATAGACCATCGTCGATAGCGTCCTTTGCCGATGAGGCCGGCTCGAACGCCCAGACCGTCATCTACCTCATCCGAGACGAATCGGAGGTGGTTGCTGCGTTCGCGCTGGCGGACGTCATCCGGGAGGAAAGCAGACAGACTATCGATGCGCTGCACGCGATGGACATCGAGGTGGCGATGTTGACCGGTGACTCCGAAGACGTCGCGAAGGCCGTCTCCGAAGAACTCGGTATCGATCAGTACTTCGCTGAAGTGCTCCCCGAGGAGAAAGACACGAAAGTCGAACAACTCCAATCCGAGGGAAAACTGGTGGCGATGGTCGGCGATGGCGTCAACGATGCGCCGGCGCTGACCAGGGCAGATGTCGGGATCGCTATCGGGTCCGGTACCGACGTGGCAATCGAGTCAGGTGACATCATCCTCGTCGAGAATAATCCTCGTGACGTCGTTCGGCTCATCAAACTCTCGAAGGCGAGCTACCGGAAAATGCAGGAGAATCTCGTGTGGGCGACCGGTTACAACGTATTTGCGTTGCCTCTCGCAGCAGGTATTCTCGCACCAATAGGTATTCTTCTGTCGCCAGCCATCGGTGCGGTGTTCATGTCGCTGTCAACGGTCATCGTCGCCATCAACGCCCGTAGGCTCCGCGGGGTCGACCTCTCGTGATAGACGCGTTTCGCCAGTGGGCCTTCGACCGTCGCGACCACACGCACAGCCAGCGCGTGTACGACTGGTGGAGCCGGCACGACTGGGTGTACGCGGCTTTCGTCGCAGCCTTCCTTTTCGGTCGAACGGGCGAATTTCGCGACCGGACGGTCGACGCCCTCTCACTGGACCACAGTGATACCGCCCTCGATGTCGGCTGTGGGCCTGGTCCTAACTTCGACCGACTTGCCGACGCCGTTGGCCCGACTGGAACTATCGTCGGCGTCGACGCCAGCCCCGGTATGGTCAAGCGGGCGAGGGAACGCGGCGAACAGGTGAACTGTGAAGTCGAGGTACTTCGAGCGGACGCCAGGAGACTGCCAGTAGCGCATGCCCGCTTCGATGGGGTGTGCGCGACGCTCTCCTTGAGCGCGATAGGTGATGTCGAGGCGGTCGTGTCCGAAATGTCCGACGCGCTGCGCCCCGGGGGACGCATTGCAGTTCTCGACGCTCGGTCATTCCAGATGGCACCGCTTCGCTGGCTCAACCCACTCATCGAAGGTGTCTCGGCTTACATTACAAACTGGTATCCCGAGGCCCCGATCGTCCAATCAGTCGAAGAGACGTTCCCATCGGTTTTCAGCGAGACGTTTCACGGTGGGACGGTCTACGTGGTGACGGGAACAAAGGGAGCTTAGAATAGTTCCACCAAGGCACAGATTCGTCACTAGCCGACTACTCGGCGGGCTACGCCAGTGGCCTGGTCCCAAAGGAACTCGATATCGATATCGCGTCTCGTGGTGAGCGACGGCGTCCCATGTACATACCGCTCAGTCTCGATACCCATAAGAGGAACTCGGCAACATCGGCACGGGGGATGGGACCGGCAGTCACGTTGGCGCCTACACCGTGGACGTATTCACCGGTTCCTGGTTCGTCCGTCAGGCCACCTGGGCGAATGATAGTCCAATCGAGGTCGCTCTGCATGACCCGTTCTTCTTGCCGAGCTTTGTCTGCCATGAGGTCAGCCAGAACCGTTGCGTTCGCCAATCTGACGTACCAAGGGACAGCAGACGTGCTGCTACCGAGTCCCATGGACGTCAGAACCACCAGTCGCTCGACACCGTGGCGCTCCATTGCAGCTACGATACGTGCCGTTCCCCGTGAGACGATATCGTCCGGGTTGTTCGGTGTGCGACCGAGGAGACAACACACAGCATCAACCCCTTCAATTGTTGCCGAGACAGCATCCGGATCGAGGACGTTCCCTTCGACAGTGGTGAGAGCACACTCAGTCGAAATCGTTGCTGGTGACCGCGTGAGTGCCCGAATATCATGTCCTCGATTGCTTGCCTGTGAAGTCAGTTCACGACCGGTCCCACCTGTCGCACCGAACACGGCCAGTTCCATCGTGCTGTATCACAGTAATGGAGACTATCATTCACCTCTGTTATCGTTACAAATCGAAAGCAGGGTAACTGGGACCAGCGGGGCGCATATGGGGAATACAGGGGTAATAGCTGCAAGAAGACTAAAAAATGATAAGCACTGCTGGTTAGAGAGTTTGACATCCTAAATTTGCCGGTGATCGAGATCGAACTGATGTAAGCAAATGTCCAGAAATGTGGAATTGGTAACTAATCTGTTGGACGCCTGAGAATTGCAGTGAGCGGTATGTGGTTATATTCAAGCGCCGCAAGTGAACTACGACTTCGGTGGTGGAATCGTTACGGGCACCCCCTATTATGAACTCACAAGGGTGCAGTTTCTTTTCGTCCTCTCGCGCTAATTAGCAGGAGTGAGCCTCCGCAACGAGTGTCTGAATGATAACTAGTTGTGCTTCTTACTGGATGCCCCGACCTGACAGACTGTAATTCAATGCAGGAGATACCTATCAAGCCGATATCCAAACTTTTTCGATCTTTTCAGCAACGCCGTGCAAGATACGCGCGCTCTATTCAGCAAGCTCACCGATACCTATCATAAAAAGATGATTTCAGAGACAAATACTAGCTGGTCTCAATATTTGTCCTTCGGCGTCAGCCCCTCCCGATACTCGATTCGGTCTCGTTCGTGCTGATCGCGATAGGCGAGTGTCTGGCCGTTCTGGTACTCGACGACGATGGCGTCCTCCAGGGCTTTGGAGGTCGCCCGGCCGCCGTCGACGGCCCAGACGGGGTCCATCGGTTCGGTCTCCAGCGGACTCCGAGTGTCTCCGCTGCTGGGCCAGACGCCCTTTTCCTGCCAGAATCGCTTGATCCAGTCCAAACTCTCGCGAACCGTCTCCCGGATCGAGAGATGGTCGGCCGTGCCGTAGCCGTGTGGCGTGAAATACTCGCCGTGTAGCGCCGCCAAGTGGATTCCGTTCCAGTCGAGCCCGACGATATCGGCTGGCTCCTCGCCGGTGACACGCGGCTGTGTCAGCGCCTCGATGGCCTCGTACTGTTTGGGCGGACTCGCACCCAAGAGATGCACCCGCCGCCCGCGCCAGTCCACGATGTCCGTGTACTCGTCGGCGGTCTGGTCTGAGTACCCCAGCGGATAGCCAAGTACGATGTCCTCGTCGATTGCCTCGATGGCTGCCCGGCACTTCGGGACGATGACGACCTCCGTCCCCGGAAACTTCCGCTTCAGCTCTCGTGCGGCCTCGGTGTACCGTCTGGCCTCCTGGCGGTCGTATGCATCGCCGAGTATCCCGACCGACGGTTCGTACCGCTCGAACCGTTGGATGTACCGGTCCAGATCGGGATTCCGAAAGTCGTTGTCGAGGATCTCGACCGGGACGTCGACGTTCCGGAGCGAGGACTGGTAGGAGTAATCCTCGCGAACGCCGACGGCGAATCCCCGCGCGTAGGCGTCAATCACGAAGGGCTCGCGATGCAAGAACCCGACGTAGTCTGCGTGCTGTGCGTCGCCGATGGCCGTCGCTGACCAGGAGTGGATCGGCTCGGAAGACATGGAGTATCGCGCGCCGCTGTCGGGCGCGCCCAGCTGGCCAGCGCGCCACAAAATCCCACCCTGGCGTTTAAATACGAACACGCAGGAACGTCGAGATAGAACAACGATGGGGGCTGGCGAAATTAACCCGCAGTATAACGATCCGAACAGCCACAGCGGGCGGTATCCGCCCGACTGGGAGGCCCGACGGCAATCTGTCTACGAGCGCGACGACTGGACATGTCGGGCCTGTGGGACGCCGAGTGGTCCCTACGGCGGGCCAGACAGTCCGGTGCTGCACGCTCACCACCAGACACCGCTGAGCCACGGTGGTTCGAACCACCTCGAGAATCTCGTTACGCTCTGCGAGCGCTGTCACAACGAGGCGCACGATCACGATGTCAGCACCGGGGGCTCGCAACGCCGGCGACAGGGCCGGTCCAGCGGCCACTGCCCCATTGCTCGGGCCATCATGGGAGCGATCTTGGGACCGATCTGCCTGATCGTTACGGCCCCGCTGCTGGTGTTCGGAGTCTGGTCGTTCGGGCCTGTCAGCTCGACGCTGATGGTCCTGGGATTCAGTTTCGTCGGGATGCTGTTCGCGACGCGGTGGATCGCGACGACGATCTGGGCAGGCTGGTGGGTGCTGTTCTTTATCGGGCCAGCAATCTCGCTGCACCCCCTCTCGTTCTGGGAGTTGCTGCCCCCGCATCCGTTGGGCAACCTGTTCTTCCTGGCGATCGCCGGTCCCCTGCTGGGCTTGTTCTGGGCCGCGTTCGGCGACAGTGTGGATTTCTCGGTGGACGACGCTTCGATCTTCTCCTGATCTTTTCCCTTGTCGACACTGGATACCGAGGAACTATGACCTACAGATCGGAATAGAGCGAATCTATGGGTGGGAAACCAGGCCAGGACTATCCGTTTGAGGAGAATGTGGCCGTCCGACCAGCAGACGATCCTGTATATGTTGCTCTCAAGCTCGGTGCTGCGGATGAGTGGAACCTGCTGACTCCGGCGCAAGCCCGCCAGTTGGCTCAGATGTGGGAGAGACTCGATTTGTCGGGTGACCGCTACGAGCTGAGTGAGTTGATCGAGAACGTCCGATCGACTGCGGATGCAATTGCGACCCATCGATATGAAGTGGGGCTGGACCCGGACGGCGAATCGTTCCCCGAAGAAGATATCGAGCGCATCGCTGAGCAGTACAGCGACTAGCGAAGCCTCGATTGGCACCCTCATGACGTGTACGCTCGGCTGGACTACGTACTACTACTGTTGCCGGAGCTGTTTCGAGTGGCGACCATTCGGGCTGTCTTCACCCAATCGTGATTAGGGAACGCTGCCGGACGAATGGTGTACGTATAGCGGGACTCGCCCTCTGCATCGAGCGTGATGTCGAACGCGTAGATGATTCCATCTTCGAGGCCGAGTTTGAGCGAACCCCTAACAGCTGGCGCGGCAGGAGAATTATCGGGCTCTGTCTCTGAAAGCTGGTAGGTAATGACCGGGACGCCGTGGTGCGTTGTCGTATCGACTGCCTCCCAGTGGTAAGAGTCGAGGATATCTGTATGCCGACCAATATTCGTAGGAGCAATTTGCCCGTAGTGAGGGTCATACCGGTAGTACGCATCGGTGGCGTTATGATAGGTGAACTGTGGATCTGAATCCCACTCTTCGCGCGGTTGATGATCAGGAATTTGTTCAGCAGGCTGGACGTACGCGTACGTATCGCCGTTGCGATAGTCCTTTGCGCCATACCAGAGCTCGGAGATCACTTCTCCGGTGGACGAGTTAATGTAGTAGTCACCTTCGACACGGCGACGACCGGGCGGTTCACTGTAGATGATCGCATACGAATCCCAGTGGTTCCTCGGCGCGTGTAAGACCGTATTCTCGTCCGAATCAAGCGTCGAGAAGTTGATGTGGTCCGGTCCTGCCCCGTCGGGATATTGCTGAGGAAGCTCTGATCGACTACTCGTCGTTTGTTCGCCTGTACTGGAGATACTGTCGGTACAGCCTGCGAGATTTGCTGTTCCGACGACGCCGAGTACAGAGAGGAGGGCACGGCGTTCCATAGCGAAAGTCATGTGCTACGACTGAAATACGTTCTGACTGCTGCCACAGAGAGATGGTGCGAATGTCTGCGCTTTTCAGCCATTGGCTTACCGCGATCGAGGGCAATAACGGTGCGCCAATGCTGAACGTACCCTCTGTATCCATGACGCGCTAATTGATAGAGAATCGGTAGATTAGATGAATTAGAACGTATTGAAGCCACTGAGTTGGATATAGATTCATTCAGAGAAGACGAAGAAGATTAACGTTCAGCCTACTCCTCGTCATTCAGACGCTGGACTACTTCTGCGAAGGAACGGTATTCATCATCTCTCTCTTCCCGACTGGTATCACACTGACTGGATTTTCCATATTCAGTAGCCCGTTTCTGACAGACCCTGAGTAAATGAAAGCCCGATGTGATCTGCCGTTCGTCTGTATTGATTATGAGCGAGGCAAATATGTCAACTACTGAGTATTTCAAGGGATCCACTCGAGAGAGGGACCGGCTCAGTTCTGGTCGTCCTTGACGGCGTCGATGAGGTCCGCTGCTGTCGAGGAGATCCGGTCCAGCCGGTCCCGCAGCGTCTCGGCTGCGTCCCCATCCCACGCCGCCAGGTAGAACGCCGAGTTGTCCGGGTCCAGCCCAAAGTGGCGACTGACGATGTAGGCGATGGCCTCGGCTTCGACCTCACGCTTTGCTCGTTCCGTGTCGTCCTCGACATCGAAGTGGAGCTGGGCGTGGGCGAACTCGTGGATCAGCACGCTCGCGACCGCGGCCCGGTTGTCCTGATGCTTCACTTCGACCACGGGATTGGTCGTCGTCACGCTCCGGCGCGAACAGACGCCCTTTGCCGCTCCGTGGTCCCACTCGTCGGAGTCGACGAGCTGAGCGTCGACGCCGATCTCGTCGGTCGCAGCCAGGAGGTCTTCGACGAGTCCCGCCGGGTCGCCGTGGGTCTCTGTCTCCAGTTCGGGGAGTGGCTCGCCGTCGGTCTGGGAGATGTCGAAGACGCTGGCTGGCCGGAACCCGACCAGTCCACGCGACCACTCGTCTGGGTCCGTCTCGTCGTACTCGCAGTCAGTGTTCTCGTGGTAGGATGGCGAGTTCCCGCACTCGGGACACTTGTTCGTGATGATCGGAGCCCAGATCCAGATGGCCGACTCGCCTTCCTGGACGTAGCGGTCGAAGTCGTTCTTCCAGGTGTTATATCCAGCGACCCGCGTCGCCTCGGGACACTGCATCTTGATGAGCAGCGTGTTCCGCGCCGAGTAGTCATGGAACTTCGACTGGACGTCCAGCCAGCGCTGGAATTGCTCGCTGGCCTGGGCCTCGTCGGTGAGGTCTGCAAGCTCCTCGACCCACGCATCGAGGCGATCGCGCATGTCGTCGGCACGGCTGTCCGAATCGTCGAAGGTAGTGGTCTGGTGGCTGTGCTCTTGGTCGGGGAGGTTGCTCTGTATCGTCGACATGGTTCTGTGTCGGATCGCGCTCTCGGGCACGACCCCTCACCTCCCCTGGGGGGCAGAAAATCCCGCTGCTGTACTGGTTGAGGGAGTTGGCTCAGGCTGTCAGAGAGCAGGGCTGTTTTCAGAGCTACTGGGACGAATCAGCCGATCAGTAGGTGTGCGTATTGAGCGCCGAGGATAGCGGATCGACGGAGTGTTTTGACAAGCAGAGGAGATTCAGCGGGCATGTGAGACACCGTACCGGGCGAAGTGAGATCCGAACCCGATGTATGGTATGTGAGCGCAACTGACCGAGAGAGAACCGATCGCTGAAGTGTCTGTACCAGCGGCCTTCTCGCCGTCCGCAGCGGTAGTTACCGGTCTGACGGATTCGCTTCCGGAGGGAAATAGAAGGAGACAGTATTCCCGGAGTTAGCGCGATCAAATGTGATTTCGCCACCAAGGGATTCGACACACCACTTCATCACAAACAGTCCCACGCCGGTCCCGTGGGAAACATCCGTATTTTCTATCGATTCATCAAGCGCGTCCAGTTCAATATCCGGGATGGGAGGACAAGAATCACTGATACTGACTTCGACCCGACCAGTGTTCGGTGATTTGTCAACAGTTACCGTGACCGATGGGGCTGTACTGTTGCTGTGGACGATTCCGTTCTCAATAGCGTGCCTCAGTGCCTGGTTGAACGCCGCATCAATACTGAACCACATCTCCGTCTGTTCCTCAACAGTGAGCTTCGCGTTGGGGTACTTGTCAGATAACTCATCGACAGTCTCCATAACGACATCGAAGGTGTTCTTGTGGACCCGGCCGTTTTTCGCCGGCGTTGTCGCACGTTCGATCTCCCTCACAGACTCCGTCATCCGATCGATATCGTTCGTCTTCTCCTCGATCTTCTCCGTGTGTTCGCTGACGTGATCGGTATCGATCTCCGACTGTATTTGCTGCGCCCGACCAGCGATGACAGTTAGGTCGTTCCGGAGATTATGACGCATTATTCGGGAGAGTAAGCTTACTCTGCGGCTAGTGTCTGTGTATTTGGTGATATCCCGTATCTCGGCAAGGACGAACGGTTCCCCATCGACGACGAGCCGTGAAAGATCAATCTGGATCCAGATTAGCGTCCCGTCTTGCCGTTTAATTCGCCACTTGAAACGCTGGGGCCGACCGTCGGCTGCCAGTTGTATCTGCCGAACGACATCAGCTCTAGAAAACGCGTACGTGTTTGCACTGTACGCTTCAACGCTCAGTTCACGGAGAGTTTCCGTAGAGTACCCAAACATGGACTCCAGACTCTCGTTGGCATCAACAATAGTCCCCGACTCAGGGTCAAACAGTGCAATCCCGATGCGGAGTTGTTCAAACTGCTCCGGGAGCCGGGTGGGTACTTGGGAAGACATGGTTATCCATGTCTAACTGAGAGCCATCACTGTTCCTATGAGACCTATATAGTCTGTACTGACCGATGAAGAGATGAAGAAAACAGTACAGACAGTAGTGTTGCTTACTCGTTTTCCGCTGCTTCCCACCCCTTGTGGAAGTACGTCAGCGGCGTGTTAGACTCGAACAGCTTGCCGGACGGGTTATGACAGATAACCTCGGTCTCTGGGATGGACGAAACGGTCCCCTCGTCGGCTAGTCGCTGAACGAGATCGCGGGCTCGTTGCTCGTCGATCTCGACGATATCTGGTCGCGGTCCTGTGCGATCTGTCGGCGCTCGAAGCGTTCGTAGTCTGGCATTGCAGGGTCCATTGTGCTCACGAGGGTCGCCCCTCACCCCGCTGGGGCGCAGAAAATCGGCGTAACCAACAGGTGCGACAAACAGGTCCGGCGTTGGTTAAACACACCCTGTTTCCGGTGAATGACACCCACTCAGCTACTCATCTGGTAGCTTCGGTGCGATAATGAATTGATAGACTCCGTCTGCGTCGGGGAACTGCGACTTGACGACCAGCGGCAGTTCGTCCCCGATATGGAGAACACGATTGGCCCCGCTGGGCAGCCCCTTGCTTACCGATGTGGCCAGATCGGCGTCAAACGCCGCCTGGACATCGGCGGGATTGAATGCCACCAGATCGGTCGCCCCGCGTCGGTAGACCATGCTGTCGGTGTCTCCTATCGCTTCGAACCGGAGTTCGCCGGCGTCGGGGTCGACGATCAGATCGAATCGGTCGTTGACCTTCTTCGCTGCCGTGAGTGCGAACTCGAAGTCCCCCTGGTCGAAGTGGGCCGTCGCCGGAAACTCGACCGGAGGAATGTCTGGCGGATGGCCGAGCGACTCGACTGGTTCGAGGTCTACAGTTCGGGAAATCCCGTTGATGGTGATCTCCAGCGCCCCGCTTGCGGCTTTGAGAGAGAACTGTGCGAGGTCGTCCGGCTCCCCGATCGAGAGTGCTTCTCGGACTCGGCCGACAGCCACCCCCAGCGTCCCCGGACCTGCGGTAAACGTCTCGAAAGAGTCTCCGTCGACACTCAGGTCGACCATCAAGTGGTTCATCACATCGCCCGCTCTGATCGCGAGCGTCGACGTCGACACACCAACTCGAACCTCGTCCGCAACCGCCCCGGCTGCGGTGAAGATCTGGTCGAACACCTGGACCTCGCCGCTGATCCGGAGATGTCGCGGCGCATCCAGCCCGAATAGGTCCTCGGTATCGAGGCCGTCTGGTTCGTCGCTCGTCGAGGATGCTTCGGACCTGTTAACGTCGGGGCTGTCGGTCGTCGTGTCGGTACTACTCGGTGCTGAGGACTGTGACATCTTCTGATACCCTCCACTTCCCGGAGGGGGCACAAAACGACAGGCGGGCTAGGGTACGACCGAAGCGAGCCGATCGGTTCGGTAGTCAACCGTCCACGTCGAATAGCTCGATCTGATCCGATACTCCCGGACGGTCGCGACGGCTTCGAGACAGTCGTCGGACTGCTCCCAGGCGAACTCGTAGCCAGCGATGATCTCGCCGTCGACGCGGTCGCCGACGGAGTGGTCGGGGCCGTCCCACTCCGTAACGATCGGCTCTCCGCTGGTCGGTGGCTGGATACCACGCCCGACGGTGCCCTGGATCACGGACGGGTCGGTTGCCAGACTGGCCAGCTGGGCCAGGTCGGGAGCGTCGATAGTCCGTTCTTCGCCGTCCTCGTCGACGAAGGTGTGGCGAGTCCGCCCGCGGAGCGAGTCGTACGAGCAGTGGTCGGTCACTGCTCCATCGACGTCTGCGAGCAACTCGACGAAGCGTGCGGCGCCGGCGAGGACTTTTGGGTCGTCTTCTTCGATCTCGATGGTCCCCACCGATGTCTCGGCTTGGGTTGTTGGCCCGCCATCCTCCGGGCGGTCGACTGGCATACAACTGCACAGCAGTGTCCCTTCTGGTCCGGTCAGCACCCACGGCTGGCGACCACAGGGGATAAGCGTGTACTGGCTTGCTTTGTAGCGGCCCCCGCCAGTGAGCACTCGAAGCGCTTTCTCGACCGCCTGTCCGTCGATGCCAAAGCCGTAGTCTTCGTTGCGTCCGTCGACGAAGGCAACCTGCGTGTCGATCTCGCTGAACTCGCCGTACGTTTCCGGGATTTCGAGCAGGCTACCATCACCATGCATGGCGACGTATGCTCCGACGTCACCCTCGATCACCCACCGCGTCTGCTGGGGGCGAGCGCGGCCTGCCGACGTGTTGATCGAGGTGAGTGGTCGGCGGGTAGTAATACTGTCGGCTGAATATTCTTTAGGCTAGAGTGTGACTGTTGGGTATGGCCACGCTTGACGCTGCCACTCTCGACGACCTCCGCGACGCTCTCGCGGAGGTCGAGGACAAGAAGCCGACACAGCGGCTAATGGCAGTGATCAACTACCTCGAAGAAGACGACGCGACGATGGCAGAAGTTGCTGAACGGTACGGTTACACCGGTCCATGGCTGTCTCGATGGGTTGATCGGCTCGACCGGCTCGCTGATGAGCCGGTCGAGCAAGTCGTCTACGACGATCACCGTGAAGGCAGACCAACGGAACTCTCCGACGAACAGCACGAGCAGTTCGTTGAAGCACTCCACGACTTACCCGAGGAAATCGGATATGACGCGCCCGCGTGGTCTGTTCCACTGGCACGACACTATCTCGCCGAAGAATACGACGTTGAGTACTGTGAACGTCACGTCCGACGATTGATGTCCGAGGCCGGGCTGTCCTGGAAGACAGCCCGGCCGGAGTTCCACAAATCCAACGAGAGAGCGCAAGAAGCCTGGCAAGACGGCTTCAAAAAAAGCGCGACAACCTGGACGACGAATACACGATCCTGACTATCGATCAGACGCGCCAGGTACTCTCGATGCTGATCTATGCCTGGTTTCCGAAAGGAGAGCGCCCGTCACCGGCGGTGACGGGCGCGTGGGACAGTATCAAGCTCCTCGGTGCAGTCAGTGATTCCGGCGAGACGTTCTTTCTCCCCTGTGCCGAGAACTTCAACAGCGACACGAAAATTCGCTTGTTGGACGCTCTCCAGGCCGAATTCGGCAAGAAATCTGCGTCGTCTTGGACAACGCCTCGTATTTCACGGTCAACGCAGTGCAGGAATTCGTCGAAGACACGCCGATGGAACTGTGTTACCTTCCGCGGGGTTCAGCTCCGGTGAACCCCGCGGAAGAGTGCTGGCGGCAGCTCGATCAAGAACTTGGCAACCGTCTGTTCGACACCTCGACGATCTTCGTGATGCTGCGCTCTCTGCGCTTGATCGAATCGAAGTTCCAGATATCTTCGCGTACTTATGTCCGTAAGTATGAGTACCACGATCTTTGTAACCACGGTCTTGGGTATCGCCGTCCTGACTGTTCTGGTCTCGCTTCTCCAGTCGGGGACTATCATTTGAGGGTGGGTGGTTCAGGTGATGCCTCTCTCGACTGTTCCAATATCCGGGATTCCCTACTGCCGAGTTGAACGTGGTAATCGTCAAACGTATCGAGATTGTAGTAGCCGTTGAAAATCACTGCACACCCGATCGCACGACTCCAGTGTGATCGGTGTGTACATCGTTTCAATCGATACTATAGTTACCG
This sequence comes from Haloarcula montana, assembly GCF_035666295.1. Lineage (NCBI taxonomy): Archaea > Methanobacteriati > Methanobacteriota > Halobacteria > Halobacteriales > Haloarculaceae > Haloarcula > Haloarcula montana. Next base: position 71,327 of record NZ_CP142029.1, on the reverse strand, counting down.
TCGGTCACTCAGTCACCAAAGACGTCGCTACGGAATCCTCGAACGTGCCATCAGTGAAAACCGTTACCCGTCCGTCTTCTTCACTGAGCGTGATCGCTGCGACCACCTCCTGGCGGGTCGAGGTTTCCAGCGCGCTCATGTGACGGGTACCCATCCATCCGGCATATGAGAGATCGGTGTTTCCGCTACATCCGTCTGTAGAGAGCTGGTTGACCCGGACCATTGCCTCCTCGATCGTGCCGTCGCTGTGAACGACGACTGCGCCATCACGAGACAACGCAACCCTCTGTGCAGCCTCGAGAAATACATCGATCTCAGCAAAGACAGTCGCACAGTCCTCGACCGGCCACCGGTTCGTCCCCATCGGAGTCGCAAAACCAGCCAAAGAGTCACGTTCGACGACGAAATAGAGGCCGGGTCCATGGGCGGCGGGATCATCCCATCGCTCGAACCCGAGGCTGATGTCCTTGGCACAATCCTCGATCCGTTCGAGTATTGCGTCGGTGGTTGCATCACCAGAGTTCAGTTCCGGCGCCGGAGAACTATAGTTGGGATCGATCATCCGTTCCATCTGAATACGGCTGGCGAGAGGATAGTCCCCTCGAATTTCCGAATGAGGCTCTGTCCTGATTAACTGAATGAAGTACTATACAGGTTGAATTGCCCGGTTACTCAAAAACAAGATGTGGATGAATCTGTCTCGGGTTGGCATACTCAGATGACCACGGGATCGAGAGCGGTTCTCGGCTCGACTGAACGGATCGCCCTACCGGTTCGAGACGTGCTTAGCCTTGTACGGTCACGACCTCTCGCCCCGGCGAGACAGAGCGCCTCAGCGACGGTTCAGACACGTCGGGCCGGCTGGTTTCGGCCGTTATCAGTCACTGAGCGTAATAGTCCGGTCGGCCCACGCCCGCAGTCGCTGGACGACATCGCGTTCCCGAAGGGAAACCGGGTCGTCCGTCCCGAGTTCGTCACTCTCGAACGCGTTGAGAACGGCCGTTTCCGCGGTGTCGCAGTAGTCAAGCAGCTGTTCGACCGCCTCAGGCGCGTGCTGGTATCCGATCGTGACATCGTTGACGAAGACGGCGGCGGGAGCAGCTGGCGCGTCCGCGAGCTGGTCGGCTGCTGCCTTCGCGTTTTCCCTTGCGAGCGCTCGCAATTCCGCTTCACTCTCGCTTTCGGCCCGGGGGGCGTGCGCGTCAACTTTCCCGACCCAGACATCCGTCGGGATATCCGTATACCGTTCGAGCCACCGACCGAGGACGGTTCCATTGCGGTCGTACTCCGGACCGAATTCGAGGAGAACGACGTCCGTCTGCCCCTCACGGTCGATCCACGCCTCCATGGCGCGGGCAGTGAGTTGCGTCTTGCCGGCCTGGGAGGGGCCGACGATCAGGGTCGATCCGTCGAGCGGAAAGCCCAGTTCAGTCACGCGGGCGCGCCCTCCCTGTAGATGAACTTCCCGAACACCCCGAGTGTCCCCAGTCCCAGTACGACGGCGAAGAGAAGAATCGCTCCCGACAGTGGGCTGATTCCCGCGGCGACCTGTTCTCTGACGAAGTTCGCCGCGAGCGTTCCGGAGACAAACAGCAGGGCGAGTCCGGCGAGATTCGCGAGCGCCGAGTTCGATTCGGGGACCGCCACCGAGTTGAGCAGATACAGCACGACCGCGATCGCGAACGGCGTTCCGACGGTCCCGATCGCGAGCACGAGCGCCAGCTGACTCAGGACTGGCCCGCCGATGAACGCGCCCGGGGCCGAGAGGAGTGCCGCGACGACGAGGAGCCCGCGGTATCGGTCGTCCTCGACGGTCGTTCCCCAGCCGAGTTTGTCCGCGAGGAGGAACGGCGGGACGATCGTGTTCGCACCGAGTGTTGAGACCGCTGCCCCCAGGAGGCCGACGAGGAAGAGTGACTTTGCGAACGGACCCGCGAGCGGCCCCAGCGCCTGTGCCGCTTCCACGGTCGAGAGGTCGCCAGTGGTGAGGACACTCGCCGTGACGAGGTAGATCGCGACGCTGTAGGTCCCGAACGCGACCAACATCGACGCGACGACATCAAACGTCGCGAGATCGGAGTCGTCGTCGGTCCACCCGCGTGCACGCATCGTGTAGGAGTGCATCGTTATCAGGGTGATGTGGACGGCACCGCCGAGGATTCCCGCCGCGACCAGCGCGCTCCCGGATGGGAGCGATGGAACGAGTCCGCTGACCGCTGCGGTCGAATCGATCGGAACGACGAACAGCGACGCGACGAACGCGACGACGACGCCGCTGACGAGGAGTTTGGCGGCGACTTCGAGGAACCGGTACCCCCGAGTGGCGAGCCCGACCGCGAGGATACCCGCCCAGACGACACCCCAGATACGACTGTCGACGCCAGTTACGGTCGCCGAGACGCCCGCGACGGTCTTCATGATCAACAGCTGTGCAGCACCGGCCGCAACCACCACGTCGAGAACGAGCAGCCAAGCCCAGGTGTCTCCGAGTTGGTCCTCGACGACGCCGACGATACCGCGTTCGGTGAGCAGTCCGAGACGCATCGCGAGATACTGGGCGAACGCCCCGGCGACAGCGGAGAGGACGACGACCCAGAACAGTTCGTATCCGAAGGCACCGCCGGCAGTGATAAGCGATCCCATCGTCGCCGGACCCGCGGCGATCGCACCGGCGACCCACGACGGCCCCATGTTCGAGAGGTACGATTTCACCCGGCCGGCCGATGTCGGCTCCCCGCTACCCGTCGGCGTTTGCATACCACCGGTTCGGAACACGCGCCGTATGAAGGTTTCTACACGGTGGTACCTCCCAGTGGTAGACGTGTGGTTATCGGCTGGCACTGACTGGCCCATCGGTCGACAGTGAACGCCGATCCCGTGGATACTGTGCCGTGGGTCGCATGGTTATTCAATCCCGAACCGAGACAAACCGAAGTCAAGAGGCGGTGAGAGCTCCGATCAATTGGAGGACCCTTCGCCTGCGGAAACCAGTCTGCATCATGATGCAGTCGGAGAATAGGTGTTCAGCCGGTAAACCAGTCGTAGCACGGCCAGCACAATTCCGACTCCGATCAGGAAGCCGAGATACGACGGCGGGTTCGTCACGGACTGGAGGATTCCGACCACGAAGACGGCCACTCCGATGCGGATAATTGTATTCCCGGCCACGTCCTGCACTACGTCATCTGGTACGGGTGAAGTCCCGTCGTAGCCCGCAAGAAGAAACGTCCACTCACGAAACTTGATCAGCACTCCCACAGTCGCCAAGAGGGTACCGACGACAAACCATTCAAACGCATCGGCGGTCAATTCCATCATCTCTCAGCACCTTGTTCCGGAGATATTTCCAAAGTAGTGATCATACCGAACATTGCGGTGGACGCGTCCTCGACTGAGAGCCCTGCCGCGTTGACGATTTCGCGCGGTTCTTGTGTCCATCGACAGCCGCTCTTCGCATAGTGAGTATCGGCGCGCCACTCTTGCAACCGAGCAATCGGCCTTACGCTACTCCGACCGTGCTCGACGAGACGGATGGTTCCGTCTGGCTTGCAGACTCGACTCATTTCGTGGAGTGCAGCGACGGGATTGGGAAACGTACACGTCGACAGAGCCGAGATCACTGCGTCGAAGCTATCATCCGAGAACTTGAGGTCCTGTGCATCCATTTCCCGGAGTGTTGCCGATCTTCCGAGGTCACCGAGTTGCGTTTCTGCGTTCGCCAGCATCTCCGGGCTAATGTCCACTCCAACAAGTTCGACCGTCTCGGGGAGATACCGGAAGTTCGTACCGGTCCCACAGGCAACGTCCAACACCTTCCCCTCCACGTCACCAAACCGGCGGCGGCGATAGCGGCCCATGATGAGTCGATCAAGCCATTCCAGTCGGTCCATACCGTCCGCGAACTCCGCGTAGGATTCCTTGATATCCGGGACCGACATCGGTCGGTTCGACCCCGGTTCGGTATCCGTTTGATTGTGATTACGTTGGGAACACATTTGCTTTGATCGCTTACTCGGGATCGCTGTTGTTGGCCACCAGCTCACAGAATCGGCTGAGGAATGTGTTGCGATCAGTTCGACCAGCGTCGGCTGCCACGAGGGTTCGCTCCAATCCGTTGCGGTTCTGGTGACAGTACTCACTGTGGCAGGGTTTACAGAGGTATTCGAACTCTTTACCTTCGCGGCTCCAGCGGTCACCGTGTTTGTCGTACTCGCGGGCGGCTTCGCGGTCGGCTGTCTCCCCACAGGCGATACACGTCACCTGCTGGGTGTGGTCGCTGGCCCACAGCGCCGACGAAGCCATCGTCATCGATCTACCTCCCCCATGATGGCGTCGATACTGCCAAGTGTCGCGACGAGGTCGGCGACAGACTCGCCTTCGGCCATCGCCGGAAGCGCCGACAGGTTCGAGAACGACGGCCCACGAATCTTGAACCGTGCAGGTGTCTCGGTGCCGTCAGCACGGATGTAGATCCCCAGCTCTCCCTTGGCGCCCTCGATAGCCCGGTAACACTCTCCACTGGGTTTCAACGTCCGCGGGACGTTAGCCTGGAGGCGACGGTCGTCGTCGGGCCAATCGGCGAGGAGGTCGACACACTGCTCGATAATGGCTGCTGACTCCTCGATCTCCCGCAACCGGACGAGCACGCGGGAAAAATTGTCACAGCCTGCCTCGGTGACGACGTTCCAGTCAAGGCGGTCGTAGTAGCCGTAGGGGTCGTCCCGCCGGAGGTCGTAGTCGATGCCGGAGCCACGAGCGACAGGGCCGGTGACGCCGTGTCGCTTCGCGACGGTAGGCGGTAGCTCGCCGGTGTCGACACAGCGGAGTTGAAACGTCTCGTTGCTCGTCAGCAGATCGTGGTACTCGACGAGTTTCGGTCCGAGCCCGTCGACGAACTCCCGGATCTTCTCGAAGAACTCTTCGCGGGGTTCAGGAATGTCCCAGGCAACCCCGCCGACCCGGAAGTAGTTGAACATCATGCGCTGGCCCGTCAGTTCTTCGAGGATGTCTTGAACGAGTTCCCGGTCCCGAAACCCGTACATGAATGTGGCGGTAAACTCGCCGCTGACGTCCAGGGCGTACATAGCGGTAAACAGGAAATGCGAGAGGATTCGCGATAACTCGGCGCTCATCGTCCGGATGACCTGAGCATACTCCGGGACCTCGATGTCGGTGAGGTCTTCGATGACACGGGCGTAGGCCCATTCGTTGAGCAGACCCGCACCACCCCAGTCCCACCGGTCCGGGTAGGGCATGATCTGGTGACGGTACGTCCCCGACTGGCACAGCTGTTCCTCACACCGGTGAATGTAGCCGATATCCGGCTCGACATCGGTAACTGTCTCCCCGTCGAGCGTGACGTTCAGGTGGAGGACACCGTGAGTTGAGGGGTGATGGGGACCGATGTTGAGGTGCATCGTATCAGGTCCCGCGCGATGATCGTCGGTCAGCGGGTTGGCGTTCTCACGGAGCGGCACAATCTGTGGCTGGGTCTGGTCGTACTCTATCGACAGTGGATGGCCCTGCCAGGTCTCAGGCAGGAGAATCCGGCGCAGATCCGGGTGGTCTTCGTACTCGATACCAACGAGATCGTATGCCTCCCGTTCATGCCACTCGGCGGTCCGGTATACCGGCGCGGCGGACTCGCTGGTCGGGTCATCTTTCGTCGTTGGGACAACGACCGATAGCTCCCGTGTCCGGTCATCGTAGCTGGCGAGATGATACACCGTCTCGAATCGGTCTGCGTACTCCTGGGCGGTCACACACGAGCAGTGATCGAACGCCGCCTCCGAGCGAAGCGTCGAGAGCACCTGCTGGACTCGATCAGCACGGATCACGACTGCTGGGGCGTTCTCGTGGGTGTCACGGCCGACGACGGCGTCGTCGGGGAGGTCGGTGACCACTTCATCTACGGGGTAGTCGTCAGTCGATCGGTGTTGCTGTTGCATCGTCCACTGGGTAGTAGTTCACGGCGGAGTCCAGTGGGTGCGCTGCCTCACCAGTGGTGGGATATAAGACAGTTTTCCGTAGTTGTTTACTTTCAGTCACGCTAAGTCGTTCTATGCGATATCTCACGGTGTTAGTCAAGCCGAGTGAAGATAGCGCATTTCACCCGCTTGGGGAGGAACTAACCGAGAACCCGTCGATCGAACGGCGGGCGATACATCACGTCGAACTTCTGAATGACGACACTGTCCTGCTATTGGCTGAAGCAAGCGGCAACCAGGAACGGTACCGAGAAATAATGGAGAACTCTCCGGAAGTCATGAGCTATCTTACTGCTGGAGAGGACCGGTGGATGGCTGTAAGTCAGTTCGAACCGACGGAATCGGTCCGTAAGGGACTAAAACTGCAACGAGACTCGTTGTTGGTTATCGATACGCCGATCCGGTTCACGTCCGAGGATCATCTCAAGGTAACGTACCTGGGAACCGACGAGATATTCCAAACTGTATACGAATACATCGAACAAACGGAATATATGTCCGTCGATATTCTCGAAACGGGCGAATACGAATCTGATGGATCAGAATTTAGCAGGATGATTACGGCTCGACAGGAGGAAATCCTCGAGACGGCAGTCGATCTAGGGTATTACAGTGAACCCCGGCGAGCGTCACTTGAGGATATCAGCGAGGTTATCGGTATCACCCCAGGAACAGTGGGCGAACATCTCCGAAAGGTCGAAGAGCGTGTATTTAACGAAATCGTTCGGTGAAACATAATCATCTTTGCGGCCACAGCGTCGTAGTAACTAACACGGGCAGTGCTTACCCAACTCCCAGACAGGGGTTCAAGAACTGTCCCGAGCGGGACCTGCAGATCACGTGTGGTCGTCTTAAGCACCCCAGGACGCCGATATCGAGACTGGGGTGGTAATTAGGGTCCTTTTGATCTATCTGAGTTCGAGGATAGGGACCTTTGATGCCAGACGAGATATCCGGGCTCTCATAGGAACTCACGACTACCCATCCGGGGAGAGCATGTTAAAAGCCGAGATATCCTACGAACGATTTACAGGCCTTGAGGTGTAGATATTGGTTATGTTTTTGGAACGTCCAGACTCACTCTCGTTCCTCTTGGTGGGGGGAGAAACGAACAGCGGGGTCCGGTCCACATTAGAGCGTGAGACTGACCTCTCACTCGATGTGAGAATGACTTCGGGGAACCACGGGGAAGCTGCGTCGGAAGCCGATTGCATCATTATCAACGAATCTTCAATAGACAGGGATATAGTCAATATTGTTCAACTATGGACAGCCGAACAGCCGAACATCCCAGTTGTTGTTTTGGGGGACTGCGGCGACGAGGAGGTGATCTGTGACGTATTTGGGGCAGGGGCATCAAATTGGGTACCGAACGGCCTCGTCGATGTGGACCCAAAATTGGTGGCGGACCGCCTGAAGACGATTAGTGAGCGCGAACATGCAGTAACAAGCGCACAGGAGATCTACGACAACGTCGCGGGTGTTGCCGTCCTCCACGATCCAGAATCGGGTGAGATGCTGCACGCCAACGAAACACTCTGTGAGCTGCTGGGCTACGATCGAACGGAGTTAGAGGCGATGCAGGTCGGTGAGTTCACTGCTGATCTATCCGGATACGACCACGAGCGGATAACAGATGTCGTCTCAAGTGCCACCGACTACGACGAACCAATCGAGGTCGAATGGCCACTGGAGACGGCCGAGGGTCGCGTTCGCTGGACCGAGGCGAACCTACGTACGGTGCAAGTCGGTGGTCGTGAGGTCGTACTCACGACGTCTGTCGACATTACGAAGCGCCGGCGACAGGAACGGAAGTACAGACAGGTGTTCGACAATGTCAATGATGCCATTTCCGTCCACGACCCGTGGGGCGAGGAGATTGTCGAAGTCAACGAGACGATGGCAGATCTCACGGGGTACAACCGTGAGACACTACTGGAGATGGATGTCAGCGGACTCAGTGTGTCCGGAGACGGATTTAGTGATCAGGAAGCGTACGAGACTCAACGTCGTGTCGCAGCGACCGGTGAGACGGAGACGGTCGAGTGGGCAATCGAGACGGCAGCGGGTAACCGTCGACTGCTGGAGACAAACCTCGCGCCGGCTACGATCGCCGGGGAGGACCGTGTACTGGCTCTCTCACGGGACGTGACCGAGCGGACTGAATATGAACGGCGCCTGAAGCGTGAGCGCGACCGTCGCTCGGTGCTGTTCGAGAACAACCCGGACCCGGTAGTTAGAGTGCACTTCGAAGGCGACGAGCCGGTAATCCGGGAAGTCAACCCTGCCTTTGAGGAGGTCTTCGACTTCTCGTCTGCGGAAGTCGTTGGGTCGACTGTCGCCGAGGCGGTCGTTCCCGAGAGTGAACGCGAGGAATACGAGCGTCTCCGTGATAAGGCGGCTCGGGGTGAGTCGCTGGAACAAGAAGCCCCCCGCCAGACCGCCGACGGAATCCGTGAATTTCTCTTCAGAGTCATCCACTTCAGTGCCGATCAGGACCCCGACGAGCCCACCGACGCGTACGTCTGGTACACTGATGTCACCGAGCAAAAGCGCCGTAAACGCGAATACGAACAGATCTTCGACGGTGTCAACGAGGCGATTGTCGTACAGGATCCGGAAACGGCCGAGCCACTCGACGTGAACCAGACGTTCCTAGATCGGCTCAACTACGACACCGTCGATGAGATCCGTGAGGTGGGATTCGCCGGATTGAGTGCGAGTGAATCAGGGTATACCAGAGAACGAGCGCGGGAGTTGTGTCAGCGGGTTATGGAGACGGGTGACCCCGAAACTGTCGAATGGCAACAGGAGACCAGGACGGGAGAGCGTCGTTGGATCGAGGCGACGGTAGACTCAGCCGTGATTCGGGGTGAGGACCGGATCTTGTCGATGCAGCGCGACGTTACGGAACGCAAACGCCGCGAGCGGCTGATCCGGACACTTCACGAAGCGACCGACGACTTCCAGAACGCTGAAACCCGCCAAGAGGTCTGTGAGGCCGCCATCAACGCTGCGACGGAGGTACTCGACCTCTGGTTGCCGACCTGTTGGCTCCACGAGAGCGACGAGGAGAGTAATATGGACCTCCTCACACCGGTCGCCAGCGGCGATGAAACCGAGGAACTCCCACCCGGTGGGGGGCCGCGAGACCTCGAACCGGGAGACTTGGAGTACACCGTCTACAAGAGTGGGGAACGACGGATCTGCGACCCGGAGGATCTTGATGGCGGGACGCCACCCGGAGATGCTCTCCTCTTTCCTCTCGGCGAACACGGCCTGTTCGGCGCAGTCGAACGGAGGACTGAAAGAGATAGTGACGGGAAAAGTGGCTTCGACGACGTCACGCTCGACGCGGCGGGGATCCTCATCCGGCACGTTACCTTCGCGCTTGACCGAGTGGAACGCGCCCAGGAACTGCGTGAGAGCGAACGCCGGTTCCGACTCATCGCTGACCACATCGACGAGATAGTCTACGTGTCGACGGCCGACTTCTCGGAGATCTTCTACATCAACGATGCGTCCGAAGATATATACAGGCGACCGGTCTCGGAACTCACGGCAGACCCTACGTCGTTCGTCGAAGCCGCCCACCCTGACGACCGAGCCGACTACAAGGACGACATCGAACGGGTAGTCACCGACATCGAGGCTGGGGATCCACAAGATGCCTACGAGGGCGAATATCGGATCGAACGCGACGGCGAAACCCGGTGGGTCACGGTTACCCGATTCCCCGTTGCGAACGAAGATGGGACCATCGACCGGATTGTCGGTCGCGTACAGGATATCACGGAGCGAAAGCGCCGCGAACGTGAGTATAAGCAGATCTTCAACGGGGTCACCGACTCGATCACTGTCCACGACCCCGAGACCGCGGAACTCGTAGATGTCAATGACACGTTCTGTGAACTGCTGGGGTACGATCGGGCGGAAATACTTGAAATGGGTGTCTCCGGTTTTAGTTCGGCCGATCAGGGGTACACGATGGAACGGACACGAGAGTTCGTCCGAACTGTCGTTGATGCTGAGGAGCCCCAGCAGACGGAGTGGGCCGTCGAAGCCAGTGACGGAGACATCCGCTGGCTGGAGGTCAAGGGGACGACAGTCGAACTCAACGGCGAACAACGGTACGTCTCACTCAACCGGGATATCACGGAACGACGGCGTACCGAACGGCGTCTCAGTGAGGTCTTGGACAGAATCGACGAAGCAATATTCATCACCCGTGCCGAGGAAATCACGTCCGGGTCGCAGGCACCTGACTACGTGAGTGCCGGGTACGAGGAGATCTGGGGACGGTCTCTGGGCGAGATAAACGAGGCCTACGAGGATGGCTTCTTCGGGACACTCCACACCGACGACGCAGACGAGTACCGGGCGTTCGTCGAAGGTATCGTCAACGATATCGAAACGGGAACGGGGGCGGACAGCTACTCACACGAGTATCGGATTATGCGAGAGGATGGGGAGACCCGCTGGGTTCGGTCGGACTACTACCCGACTGCATGGGAAGACGGACCGACGCGGATCGTGATCGTCAGCCGGGACGTTACCGAGCGAAAACGCCGGGAGCGCCGGATCGCGTCCTTCAGCGACGCGACCGATGACCTCGCAACCGCGGATACGCCTGCGGAGGCGACGCGAATAGCTGTCGAAGCGGCCGCCGAGACGCTCGAACTTCCGGCGGTCGGGGCGTTTCTCTACGACGCTGACGATGGTCTTCTCCATCCGGAACTGCTGGTTGGCCAGTTCCCATCAGACGTGGCGACCGAGCCGATCGGTCCAGGTGACGGCCCGCTCTGGGAGGGGTTCGCAACCGGGACTATCGTCACCTCCGATGGGAGCGAAGACGCGATGAGCGTCGCCGACAGTCGGACCGAGCTCGAACTTTCGGCAGGACTCGCTGAACTAGCGGCGTGGCGCGCACTCTCGCTCGGTAACCACGGCCTCCTTTTTGTGGGGACCCCCCAGGGAGCGTTGGGTACGGATACAGTGCAGGCCGCCCACGTCCTCGCCGCGACCCTAGAGGCGGCGCTCAATCATCTGGAGGGGCAGCGACGGCTCGCTGCACAGGAGGAACAACTACAAACACAGACTGAACGTGCTGAACGACTGGATCGTATTGCCCGTCTTACGCAGCAGGTCGAAGCTGCCATCACCGAGGCGTCGAACGCTGCTGAGGTAGAACGGGAGGTCTGTGAGCGACTCGCCGAGACGGGTCCGTACGATCTCGCGTGGATCGGGGGGGTCGACGCCGGCTCCGACCGCCTCGTATCCCGCGCGATGGTTGGGGGATCAGATCGATACGTCGAATCGATGGACTTGACGACGACGAACGATACAGCAGATCCACACCCCGCAATCGATGCCTGGGTGACCGACGAACTGCGGGTCGAGGACTCGCTCGTCGGTGATGGACCAGTCGACGACTGGCGGCGAATCTGCCTCTCGGAGGGGTATCAGTCGCTCTGTGTGGTCCCACTGACGTACGACGGAATTACGCGGGGTGTACTAACCGTCGGCTCCAGATCACCCAACGAATTCGGCGACCGTGAACGCGACGTACTCTCGCAACTCGGAACCACGATCGCGAACGCTCTTACAGCAATCGGACGGCGACGGGCGCTCGAGTCCGACGAAACCGTGGAACTAGAGTTCCGTGGACCGGGAGATAGACTCCCGTTCGCCCAAGCGGCGGTTGCAGCAGACTGTCGAGTCAGACTCGAACGGACGGCTGCCGACAAGGAAGGACCAACGAGCCTCTACTTCAGTTTCGAGGAAGATGTGCCGACCGACGCAGTTGAAATAGCGGAGCGACGACTCCCCGGAGCGGTCGACGTCGTCACTGAAGGGTCGTTGTCAACACTCGTTGAGGCGCACGCGAGAGACTGGTTTGGTGCCCCCATCGCCGAGTACGGTGGTATACTTCGGGAAGCGGTTGCAAATCCGGATGAAACGACGATCCTCGTCGAAGTTCCGAGACAGGCCGACGTTCGATCGTTCGTCGAACGATTTCAGGAAGTCGCCCCATCGCTCGAACTCACCGCCCAGCGCCAGCACCAGCGACAGGACCGGCTCCCGTCTGAGATCAGCGAACGGGTTAGAACAGAGCTCACCGAGCGGCAACTGGAAGTGGTGCGAACGGCACTTTCGGCTGGGTACTTCGAGTGGCCCCGAGAACACGACGGCAGCGAGGTCGCGAGCCGACTGGAGATCACTCAACCAACGTTCAACAAACACCTCCGACTCGCCGAACGGAAGACGTTTGAACTCCTGTTTGGCGCCGACGACTGAGCGGTCGGTGCCCGATCAGAACTCTCTGAACCAGTCGTATTGGACCGACCACAACCGACTATCGAGAAACGATCCCAGCGTCAGTTGTCGGAGTTCCCCGAGGGTATCTAGCGACGCCGGAACCGAATCCGGGAGCGAGTACGCATGGTCCTCCCGAACTGCTCTGGTCGTCCGTCGAAGCGCTCCCAGCCGCTGTCGTCGCTGGGCCGCGTACGTGTCGACCGCGTCCGACACCGACTGTTCCGTTCGATTCAGTTCCGACAGGAGAGCCAGGGAACTCTCGATACCGAACCAGGTCGCAAACCCGGTCGCCGGTGCTGTCGGGGAGACGGCTGCACCGCAGAACGACAGCCGGCCTGATCCCCACCGTTTTCGAGTTCCGTCGTCACAGTGGACGGGTTGTCGGACAGTCGTCGCCTCCCACTCAAAATCCTTCACGGACTGATGATCGATTTCGATGTCTGCGCTGCTCTCGTTTATGATGGTGGCGATGACACTGCCGTCGGGGTTCGACGGGAGAGCAGTCCGAGGTGTGGTCAAACGGACAATAGTCGAGGACCTCACCGAGGAGGGGATTAGTTGCACGAGTGCGTTCGGCCGCCAGATATCCTGTATCCGGGTCGATTCGACGCGTGCTGTTTCAACCGACGTTTCGTACTGTACGAGTGTCTCGGGTTCCAGGATCTCGCCGAACGCGAGACGACGAGCTACACCGCTGAGACTGGTGTCGGTAAGCACATCGAACCACTCGGTGATTCCGTCCTCGAACTCCACTTGGAGCCCGCTGTCGTGCGTCGAGAGCATGGCGATGGAGCGACTTGTACTGCGCTGTCGGTCCGGGAGTCGTGCGTCGAGGGCGTTCCTGAGTTTTCGTGTATCAATGACCATTGCCTCGGTAGCGTCCGAATCGGTGGATGCCGAGAGGATAGTCGCTGATTTAGTCGTGGATGAGGATCGTTCGACCGAAATACTCTCGACAGGGACTCCCTGCTCGGACAGCAACGGGCCAACCCCAAGCGAACGGAGGACCCGACACGCCGACGGGCTGAGAAACGTTGCCTGCGACTTGACAGGCCGACCGGGGTCGCGCACGAGCAGGGGATCGTATCCGCTCTGATGGAGCGCGAGGGTGAGCGTGAGCCCGACGATGGTATCGCCCACGACAAGTACCTGTCTGTCGCGGTGGTAGCGATCCGTATTGACCTCAAGTAACCAGTTCTGATTTGACTCGCCCTGATTGGCGTTGACTCCAGTTGGGATCGCTGCCTCGCTGGTCGTGATGTCGGCTATTCGATCGTCACGGTCCCCAGGAGTCATCTGCTAATCGTCTCCTTTCCGATCGGACCGTTGGGAGGGCAGTACTGACCCGCTAGGGGTATCATTTCGTTGGAGGGTGCTAGTTTAGAAGCGGCTGCGATTGGACGCCTATGTTCGGTCGGCCAACGAGTCCTCATACGTTTCGGACAATCCGTCAGCATCGTCCCTAATTACCCGATCCGTGTTTCAGTCGCGGAAACACGGGAGAGAAGTCCCCGGTGACGAGCCAACCGACCCGTGCCAGAAGTTCACAAAGCTATATTACTAGCCACGGGAGTGCCGAAGAGACGACGGTAGTTGACAGTAGGGTTGGGATGGTGCGGTATCTCAATACAGTCAGAGTCAGACAATGTCGCTAGCTCACACGACTGATACCCGAGAGTTTCAGAGAGAACCGAACGACCTCGCGTCGACAGAGATCATCGAGCTTCTCAACGCCGAGTATGCACAGCAAATCCTGGAGACGATCCGTACAGAGGCAAAGCCCGCCCGTGAGATCGCAGCCGAATGCGGGGCATCCCGAGCGACAGTGTACCGACGGTTGAATGCGCTTGGGGAGGCGGGCCTCGTCGAAACGGAGATGCGGTACGACGCCGACGGTCACCACAGATCTGTTTTCAAGACGAGCTTCGAATCGCTCGCCCTTGAGATGACAGTCGACGGTCTCACAGTAGCGCTTCGAACAAACGAGACTGAACGATCCTCAACCGAATCGAAGCCGTCGATTTCGAAGCCCTGAATCTGAGTCTGGGAAAGTATCCTCTACCCACAGGGGGTGGTCTCGGCGAACCGCTAGCGGAAAGCATGCGTTCCCGTTCGCGTTTCAACATCGCTATTGATCGACTCTCCCAGGCCGAACACGACATCAGTCGTCGCTGCTTGTCACGGTATCTACCCTGGAGCACGTAGCTGAGTTATCGACGGCCAGTTTCTGATCGTGATCGCCGGCGACGAGGATGAGAGGGTCACTATCCGGAGCGAACACGTCCATCTCCATCCCGTTTTCCGAATACCATTGATCGACGATAGTCACGAGGCCAGCTCCGACGAGCTGATCGAGATGGTAGCCGACATTTTGGATGGAGGTACCGACCCGTTCGGCAAGTTCCGATTGCGTTGCGGGACTTCGATACAGTTCCGCTAGGGCGGTCCGAGCGATGTCCGACCCGAGAACCGAAAACACCTCGTCTGTGTCCCCCTCGCCGAGATTGATGATTCGGGCCTCCGGCTCCGGTCGGTCTACTGGTGGCTTCTGCGGGAGCAGATTGCTCATATCCAAGGTGGATCAGCAACCCACTGAAACTGTTCCACTATATCTGTCGCTGCGCTCGTCCAAGCGGGCTAGACTACTAGCCTCAGGGAACGAAATCCCATCTGAAACGATCTTGACTTCCCAACAGGACCCGTGTTTACATCCCGGTAACTACGATTCAGGTGAGACAAATGACTGTCTTGGAACGTTGATTCGCATTCGGTTCACCTGACTCCAACTGTCACTTTCGACCCTACTGAGCGTATATTCATTACCTACAGAGTGTCAGAGACAGTCCTCGTACTGTATGCACTCTCTGAATCGGACAATACAAGCGGCTCGTGACTCAAAGTTACGTATCATTACGATTTATTATCTGACAGGGACTCACCAACAATATGAGGTTCCCCTCCCCCTCATACAGAGAGTATGTGGAATTTGTAGCGACCGTACTCACGACTATTGCCGTTCTTCAATATCTCGGAGTTTTTGGTTCGTCGAATAATATTAATATAACATACTTTATTGGCCTGAGCTTCACCCTTCCAATGTGTACGTACCTTCTGACAGTCGTTTGTGAGAATATTGCGTGGATTTCACAGTGGGATAGAATGGTGCAAGACGAGCGATGGGAAAAGTCAATTTACACCACAACACCATGATTGACGAAATTCTAGGGTTTGTTTTTATATATTGCTAGAATTCGTTCCTACTATTGTCTGGAAACTCTTATTTCTTCTAATTGGGATCTTTTTTGTGTCAAAGAAATAGAGGTTTATAGATATATAACACATATCCGAGATTTCCTAAGGAAGGTGTATTTTATTCCAGAAATATAAGCTTGGATATGGACCAGATACAATTATAATGGGCTTGTATATACAGAGATGGCACATATACTGGTATATTTCAAGTATTCGGAGAAATATATTCGCAGACTGTCTACGAACGGCGTACCGACTGATGAGTAAGCGGAGAATGCGAAGTCAGGCACGATGGGGGGTGAGAGAACCAGTATCTGGAGCCCGTTGAATCAGTGATTGCGTCGCGACACCTATCCAAATTGCACAGACTCACCGAGGTCCCTGACGAAATTGAGACCATTCGTGGGCCTTTCGCGAGATCCTCCGTAGAAATCCACTCATTGTTTTTGCCCCACTTTCCGGTCGCGTTAAGTTAGAGAATGAGGCGGACGAGTTCTGAGTGTCTATGTCCGAATCCGACCGCCTCAGTGGAGGTATCGAGTGGATCGACTTGTCGTTTGTGGAGCGCTAGCGGACTCCCGAGTGGGCGATTCAAGTGGGCATCCGGTGTCATCTGGCAGGTATGTCACTTCGGGATGCCAGTCAGTTTCTCGAGGAGTTGGGAGTCCAACGCAGTCATGTCTCGATCCACGAGTGGGTTCACAAGGCCGATCTACAGCCGATTTCGACGGTGACCGCGGATCAACTCGCTGTCGACGAAAAGATGATCCGCTCCATGGACAGAAATTTTGGCTGTACGGCGCTGTCGATCCGCAGACGAACGAAATTCTCCATCTCAGCCTCTTTCCGACGGCAACGAAACAGACGACGCGGTGGTTTCTGGCCGAGCTTCATTACCAGTATCAGCTCGACGAGGTGCTGTTTCTCGTCGACGATGCTGATTACCTTGGTCCAGTTCTGGCTGAAGATGGCTACCGATTTCAGACTCTCGCACATGGAAATCGGAATGCCATCGAACGTGTTTTCTGGGAAATAGAACGGCGAACATCCTCATTTGCAAATAGTTTCAGCCATGTCGAGCTAGAGACAGCTCAAGAGTGGCTTGAAGCCTTCGCCGTCCACCACAACTCACGCCAAACTTAACACGATGCACTTTCCGTGGTAGTGTTTAGTTAGCAGCATTGTGCCAGACGGCGAAGGTTCGCAACCATGTTTCAGCTGTCTCTGGTTCGACGTGGCTGAAACAGTTTGAAAACGAGGATGTTCGTCGTTTTACTTCTCGAAAGACACGTTCGACACTATTCCGATTTCCATGGAGTTCGTATCTGAAATCGAGGCCGTGTCGTTGCAGGGCTGTTTTGAGCCAGTCGGCATCATCGACAAGAAACACGGCGCCGTCGACATCGTGTTTCTCACGGAACTCTCCGAGAAAGATCTCGGTCAACGCAGTTGGGTACGTAGCAAACAGCCGGATATGGAGGAATTTGTTTGTGGCAGGATCGATAGCGGCGTACAGCCAGTATTGCTGATCATTGATTCGAATCACGCTCTCGTCGAGTGCAACCTGATTCGGAGCTTCACCGCCGTCTGGCTGTAAATCGGCCTTCTGTACCCAATCGTGGACGGCTTTCCGAGACCGCTGGACGCCCAAATTATCAAGAACAGAGATGGTATTCGAAAGTGATAGTCCTGCAACGTGCAGCTGAATACCGAGCTTCATCGCACGCTCGGGTGTCCGCTCGCGCTCCACAAAATCCAAATCTATCCAGTCGCTACTACCGCTGAGGCGTGTGATTTCGGTCATGGACAACGGGAATCACACTCGCCTCACTTTTCACGCTTAACTAAACACCGCCCCAATTTCACCCCACCAGTTCCGCTGTTAGAGCGACCCCACTAGTTCCGCTGTTAGTGGGACTGCGATCTTGGAGTTTCTTGAATCCTACTCGACCTGTGCCCCTAATCTAACAAGATGAAAATTCGTCAACTGATTCGTCCCTCCTTGTCTGAGGAATCGAACCACACACACCCCCCGTTTCGAGTGTTTTCGAGTGAGATGACCAACACGGGGGAGTACCGAGCTTTGAGGCCATCCACATATAGGGTCAAACGAATCCACCCCCCGTTTCGAGTGTTTAGTAGGCAGTAAAGATTCTCTCTACTACTACTAACTCTTTCTAGAGGAAAAATATAAATAATAAGGATCAGACCACTAAGCACCGGAGAAATTGAATCCAGCTGTTTGTTGGGATTAAACCTCTCCTATAGACTCTCTATCGGGTGATAACTCTCCAGTTGAACGACTGGCTCCCCCCTCCCACATCAAGAACGAACAGAACACTCGAAATGGGGGGTGTGTGTGAAGGATGACCCTCTCCGAAAAGACTCGAAATAGGGAGTGTTCACGAGAGTATCTCACCACGGATCAGCAGATTATACACACCGCTCCTGAATTGTTCCGGCCCGCTCGCTCTGCCGGACTGGTATACCGGCATTCGCTGTAGAACACTCGAAACGGGGTGTGAGAGGGAAGGTCTGCATTGACGGGCGTTTCACCTCGAAATTTATTGCTACCTGTAAACCAAATGTATATTAGTTACTGACCACCCTCTCACAGAACACTCGAAATAGGGGGGACCGTCCGTGAACGTGTTTCATCACCCCGCATCACCAGCAATATAGCGGGTCTGTATCCGCGGATTACACTCGAAATGGGGTGTCCCTGAAGGCCTGATTGACCCTAACACTAGAAACACTGGAAACACTCGAAGCATAATTTTATATGACATCGATATGTGGTTCCAGACAACATGGACTCGCCGTTCGACGATCCGGGGAAAATTTTCGCCGACAAGCGGCCACTCGACGAGGACTATACGCCCGAGACGATCCTCTGTCGGGACGAAGAGATCAGTCGCTACTCGGAGGCACTGCAAGATGTCGTCGAGGGGTTCGGGCCGAACAACGTCTTCATCTATGGGCAGACGGGCAACGGCAAGACTGTCGTCACGAAGAAGATGATGGCCTTTCTTCGCGAGGAGACCGCCCAGCACGACATTCCGCTCACGATTCTGGAGGTCAACTGCAATCGCGACGACAGTATCTTCAACGTCCTCATCTCG
This sequence comes from Haloarcula montana, assembly GCF_035666295.1. Lineage (NCBI taxonomy): Archaea > Methanobacteriati > Methanobacteriota > Halobacteria > Halobacteriales > Haloarculaceae > Haloarcula > Haloarcula montana. Next base: position 52,648 of record NZ_CP142029.1, on the reverse strand, counting down.
CTTGTCAACCAGCTCCGGCCGCCGGATGATCAGGTTCCCGAACAGGGCCCGACGAAGGGCTTTCTCTGGTCGACGCTGTACGATGAACTCGACCAACTCGACGGCGACGTCGTCGTCGTTCTCGACGAGATCGATATGCTCGGGGCGGACAACGACAAGCTCCTCTACGAGTTCCCGCGAGCCCGGAAGATGGGCTCACTCGAGAATACCCGCGTCGGCGTCATCGGGATCTCGAACAACCACATGTTCAAAGACTCACTGGATCCGCGGGTCAAGAGTACGCTCTGTGAGTACGAGATCTTCTTCTCGCCGTACGACGCGACGGAACTGACCGAGATCCTCGAACACTACGCCGGGCTGGTGTTCCGGGACGGGACCATCGACGACGGTGTCATCTCGCTGTGTGCTGCCCGGGCCGCTCAGGAACAGGGCGACGCTCGCGAGGCGCTCGATCTCCTGGAGACAGCTGGCAACATCGCTCGCAAAGAGGATGCTCCACAGGTGACGAAGGCCCACGTCGAGAAAGCAGGCAGTCGTGTCGAAGAACAGCGCGTGCTCACCATCGTGCGCGATCAGCTCACGTCCCAGATGAAACTCGCGCTGCTCGCGACGGCGTTCCTCAACATCGACGAGGATGCCTCGCCCAGGGCGAAGAACATCTACCAGGTCTACGAGAACATCTGTCAGGTCTGCGATTACGAACCGCGCTCGAAACGCCGTGTCAACGACTTCCTGGATTCGATTCGGCTGTACGGCCTGCTCGAACGCGACGAACGGAACCTCGGCCGCGCAGGTGGACGCTCGTATATCCACACCCTGGAGGTGTCGCCGAAACTCGTCTTCGAGGGACTCAAATACGATCAGGAGGGTGCCGAGTCGATGCTCGAACGCTACGACCTCGTCCCCGATCCCGAGGACGCAAACCAGTCCCGGATTACCTCGTTCGTCTGAGCAGCGACAGAACATCTGGGAGCGCTAATTGATCCAGTAGTACTTGCTTCAGAGGTGGCCACACGCGATCTTAACCAACATAACGGATTCTTTTCCATCGATGTTGGTTAAGAAGTGTGCCTGCCGACACCGGTGGGTTGACGATCATCCGGCAGACATACTAATCCCCTTCTATCGGTTTGTTCACGGTTTTAAAATCTCTCATGGGTTTTCCATCGGTTTTAGACCGGTTTGCCGGCCCGGTGAAAGGTGTGAAATCATCAAGTAACCAGTAAAGCGAGTCGAATCCACACTGATAGTCTGCGCTTTATATAGGGGTACCAGTGCATGGATGAAGTACGCGAAGCATCTATGTCCACTGCTGATCCCTCCATCCCACGCCCGCCTGCCGTCGCATCGAACCTCCAGGCACTTCTGGCGACGATCGTCGAGTCGATCGTTTCCCTGTTCCAGGGCATCGCCTTCTGGGCGACGATTCCGCTGCCGCTGGTCATCGCAGGCACGCTCGCGACGAACGTCGTCGCGAGCCGACCGCTCCTGGTCGGTGGGCTGGTCGTCCTGAATATCGTCTGTGCTGTTCTCGGCCATAACTACTCACCTGACGCGTGAGTCTCGCGATGCCTGCCACCCACGATGCAGTACAGCAGTTCAGCAAGCCCACGCTGTTCTGTCCGACATGCGAACACGCCAGCCCGATCGAGAGCGACTGGATCATGGATGATTCGGGCCATCAGGGGCGACTCTTCTGTCCACGCTGTGGCGATGTCGTCTCGATCAAAAACGGGTGTAGCCTAACTGTCGGCACTCGTTTCGTGGCAGATTTCGATATCCGTCTGTACTGAACCTCTCAAGAGCTGATAGAAACACCGTGGTGAAAACAGAGGGTGAGCCTTGTTTAGATGCTCCTGATGCTGTGGGTTAGTGGCCATATCGAAGGAACAGAAGCGGACCGTGAGTGGCTCTGGGTCTGAATTCGTTGTTTGGCCAAAGTCCATCCATACTACGTCTAAACAAGCCCCAGAGGATGTAATTAGCAAGCCTACCTTCGACAAATCTGGCGTGTCAACGGCTCATTCGTTAGCATCACCCTCAGCAGGCAGGTCAAATTCGAGTTGGCCGTCGAGGACGTGTGTTCGGTCGGTTATCCCTGGTTCGAGGAGTTCGACCGTGCTTTCAACGATGAGTCGAGAGGCTGACTCCGGCCATCGGGTGACCGGGAGATCGATGAATACGGTTTCGTCTGCGATTTCGCCGAACCGGTGGATTTCGACGACTGCGGCCGTCCCCTCTCGGAACAGTGACACGGACGGATGGGGTTCGTGGTCACCCATGAATGGGCCTTGGAGCGAGACTCGTGGCGGGGTGCCGTCACCGCCCAGTGCTACAAACCGCTGTGTGAGCGACCGCAGTTCGGTACCTTCAGGATGCGAAATCGACGTGTGGAAATGGTCCGGCAAAGGAGCAAACCGGGGGTCGACGCCAACAGTAGCGAGATTAGTGCCGTCTTCGTAAAATTCGAGATATTTTCCATCATCCTGGGGATTGTCGTCGGTCTTTACGGCCGGGTCCGTGTGTTCGGTTCGTGATCCGATAGCACTACACCCCGAAACGGTAGTGGGGAGGGCAGTCAGGGCGGACGCGAGGAATTCGCGACGGCGCATAGATGGTGATCCAACTTGCGTTATCAAGAGCCTTAAGAAATTGATACCATGATCTGAGTTGGCACGCTCTGTTGAGAAATCTACAATTGGTTGTCTGCTGAATATGCGCGCTGTATTCAGCACGCTAATCTGAACGGTACGATTTCCCTGATAACAATTCACGGGCTGCGTTAGTGAGACATAATTATACCCGGCTTTGTTGAAATTCTCCGCAGGTAACATATTCTGCCCGTGTTCCGGTCGATAAGGAGACGCAGATATCGACTACCCTCGGAACGAACCGAGCCACTCTCATTCTGTATGACAGGGATTTTAACTTATGAGGGAGGATTACCAACTGCATGTCTTCTCGCAGGTCAATACTCCTTGAGGAGATGGTATGGCCAGAAGTCGAATCGGCGCTCGAAAACGGGATACGGACGGCGATCGTTTCCGTCGGCTCGATCGAACAGCACGGTCCCCACCTCCCGTTGAATATGGACACACTGGACGGTGACGAACTCTCGCAGCGGATCGCGGAGAAGTTGGGGGATGCTCTTGCTGCACCGACGATCCGGCCCGGCTGCTCGGGACATCACATGGAGTTCCCAGGCACGATCAGTATCCCGCCCGAGACACTGATGGATGTAATCCGGGCATACTGCCGATCGCTCGATGACCACGGCTTCGATCATATCGTCTTAGTCCCGACACACGGCGGGAATTTCGGCCCGGTCAAGACTGTCGCACCTGCTGTCGCTCGGGAAATCGAAGCCACTGTGATTCCCTTGGCTGACCTCGATGAGCATATGCAGTTACTGAATGATGGTCTCAGTAAGGCTGGGATCGAATACGATCAAGAGGTGATCCATGCCGGTGCGGCCGAGACGGCAGTGGTGTTGGCGGTGAACGAGGATCTCGTACGGGTTGAGAACATCGAGTCCGGCTCTGAAGGGGAGATCTCTACCGCTCGCCTTCTGAGCGAAGGATTCAAAGCCATCACCCAAAACGGTGTGCTTGGTGACCCGGCCAAAGCAACCGCTGAAGCCGGGGAAACCATCATTCAGAACGTGGTTGATACCTACGTCGATCACATCGAGAATGAACGCCGTTCTGTGTAGACACGGGTTCAGCGGAGACAAAAAGCCTCTCTCCACCATGACTGGTTCGTTCTCTCTAGTGCTGGCTGGCTTCAATCTCGACAGATCTCGAAGACGATGCGGAGGCTACCGCCACGGAACCGGCCTTACGTGATGGACAACTCGTCTGGTCACGACCCGATGCCGGCGAGGCGATACGGGTAGTTTCGCGAACGATCGTCTACTGGAAACCACTAGGTGAGCAACACCACGTTACCCATCCCTCTGCGTTTGCGCTCGACGAGCTCTCTCGTCTCCAGGCTGTCGAGTGTCCGACTGACGGTTGCTTTCGAGAGGTCCGTCCGCTCGACAATCTCGCTCTGTGGGAGGACACCATCGGCAGTGAGTACCGTTCGGTACACTACCTCCTCGTTGTCCGTGAGTCGCTCCGAAACCGACTCCCACTCGTTCCGACGGGCCTGTAGTAGCTCGTTGCTGGAACCATCCGTGGACTGCCCGACAGACGAGTCTACTTGTTCGCCGTCTGCTGTGGGTGCCGGTGGTGAGCCGTCGGAGAGAAGCGCCGTCGCACTGGCTCCGGCGCCGACGGCTGCGAGCGTGATACTAACCGTATCACGGAGCGGGAACTGCCAGCTAACGGTCCCGAGCCGTGTGCTTCCGTCGGCGACTGCAACCACGGTCGGTGTTGCAGTCATGAACTGTGCGACGAGAATCGCTGTCGCGGTTACGAGGGTCCCAGCTGCAAGCAGTTCGGAACGCGGGAACCGTGTCATCGGTGTTCACCCTCACCTGTGATCGCCAGAAGTGACCGCCAGTGCGGTTGCACCTGGGTCGTGAGACGGCTGGCAGCGACCCAGCACGACCGCTGTACGTAACACTGCACAGCAGGCCGTCGATCGAGTGATAGTTCTGGGTTCATCGGCTCCCTCTGTCGAGTCGAACGAGCGATTCGACGGTCGTTGTCGGGAGATCCACCACGATACTGTACTGTGCGTTGGAGTTGGCCGGTGTCACGACCACGAGCACGCGGTCGACACTCCACCAGGACTCGCGTCGTTCGAAGACGATCGTTTCGTCTTGCTTCTCGACGGAGAATGTAGACGCGTTAGCGGCCAGCGCCGTCCGTAGCGAGGCGTTCGGTGTCGCACCGATGACCGCCGCGCGGTCACTGGCGAGTCGTGCTGGAATCCGATGGACAGCGTATGTGGCGTTGTTCGGTGGCGGGATATCCGCACCGACAGTTTTGGCGGACGAGACGACCTGCTGGGCTTGTAGACGGGTTTCTGTCGACACGGCTGACGGCTCACGGTCGATCGCTCGAACGACGTGATAGCCGTCTGTTCGGCGTGTTTCGATCCGAGAAACCGTTCGAACGTCTTCGACCAACACCTGTGGTTGTCCGTCGCCGGCTGTGGTGACGAGAGCACTGTCCTCGATCATCAGCCGGTGCGAATCGTCGGGCACGAGGCCAGTGACACTGCCGAACACGCCAAGGCTGGTACCGAGGATGACCAGCGACAGGACCAACACTAGTCGGGAGGAGGGGACCACGGGCATGATTGGGACTGGCGATATCGGCAGTAAGAATCTGATGGTTTCCAGGGCGTGAAACAGCGGTGAAACGTGTTTCAGACGTGTTTCATGGCCGTTTCCAACGGTGACTTACAAGGGTTTTCGTATAACCCACGAGCACAGCAGTCGGGACGACCAGTTGCAGTGGACTGCGGGTTCGCTTCCCAGGAACTCGCGGCCGCCCGATCGGTCTCTGCCCGGCTGTTGCCGGAGAACACAATGATACACCACGATCGATTCGAACGGAGTAAGCAGTATGCAACGTGACTACAGACTCGCGACGTACGCGTTCAGTATCGCGATCGTCCTGTTTGCGGCCAGCGGTGCTGCCCTTATGGCAGGTGCCAGTCCATCCGCTGACCCTGCGGAGGATTCTGGAACCAACACGAGTACCACGAAGCTGAATACTGACCAGCAACAGGACTCTGAAACGGTTCGCGTAGCCAACAGTACCGTGTACACCTTTCAGCAGGCCCAGCGCACGTGCAGTGGCGCCCTCCGCCTCGACAGTCCGAACCACACCAGCACGACCCACCAGGTCGGAAACGTGACAGTGACGCTCGTCTCCCACCACGACGGCATGGTCGTCGAGGAAGTCGGACGCCAGCGCCTCGCTGAACGCGTCGTCGACGCGACCCACACTCGTGCAGGTCTCGGTGCGTACACTCACCTGGAGGTTCAGGTCAATCAGTACTACGAGTCAACAGCACGCGAGGACCCGCTCGATATCGCTGGCATCCGCGTTCGACCCGCTGAGGACTGCCTTCCGTACGTCCGTGGGACCCTCAATGGTACCAACGAGACGATGACGGTACAGACTGCCCGGCCGGACGTGGACGAGGTTCGGCTGAACTTCACCGATGGGGCCGAGTCGCTCGATCAGGACGACCAGGAGCTGATCGAGCGGCTTGTCGTGAGCGATCCGCAGACGAGTTACAACGTCCGGGCGCATCTGGATGCGACAACGTTGCAAGCGACTGTGATAGAGGTGGCAGACGACGACGTCGATGTCGAACTTCGGCGCCCCGACGGGAACGGCAGTTCGCTGATGGTAACCGTCGATCTCGACAGAGAGACCGTTGTCACGTCTGGGGTCGAAATCCAACTCGACCGATCGGAGATCACGATGGCCGATGAAAATAGTTCGATCGACGTTCGAAACGCGTCTGAGACCTCCGACTCCGTCGCTATCGAACTCAACGAATCGAATATCACGGTGGTGAACGAAACGGGCAACTAAGCGCGGTCAAGCGATCTCTCTAGTCCCGATTTCGCGGCTGAATTGCTCGAAGAACTGTTGCACGAACTCCCAGCGTGACTCACCGAGGCGTCGGCCGGGATCAGTGTACAGCGCGTCGAGCCGCTCACGAGCCCACTCGCGAACGAGTCCGATATCGGGGAGTTCGGCGGACTCGTTATCGAGCGTGGCTGTGTCGTCGATCACGGCGTACTGCGTGCCGGAGCGTCCCGATCGTTCGCCGACAATACAGGCGAGTCGGACGATCCCGACAGCGCCGACCGCGTCCAGCTTGTCGGCGTCGAACAGCAGTTTCGCTTCGATCGTCTCCGGGTCGGGAGAGGTCACTCTGATACTATGGGCTCGCAAACAGTGCTCGATCGCAGTCAGTTGACCGTCGGATACGTCCTCGTCCTCGAGGAGTGCCGTTGCTTCTGTTGCCGCCCAGTCGCCGTGGTCGTCGATCTCGTCGACGCGTTCGAGCGGGCGGCCGATATCGTGTAACCAGGCTGCTGCAGCCAGGATATCTCGATCCACACGATCGGGATGGGTTTCGGCGAGTCGGACTGCGGTGTCACGGACCCGTTTGGCGTGGAAAATATCGTGGGCAGGGAGGGCGTCCTCGTAGTATTGGAGCGACAGCTTTCGGGCACAGTCACTGACTGTAGAGGGCATATTGCCAGCACGGAGTCGCAGACGGGTTAGTAATTGTGAACTCCACAGACACCGAGGCGGTCGGCTCGCTACCGGAACTGCTGGGGCGCCGCCAGTTTTAGTGGTATGCCACTTCAGCATGAATCCCGCTTGGTGTGTGGGTTTAGAGACGGAATGGCGTGGCCTTGGGCGGGCCACTCCAACGGGGTGGATTGCTTTCGCTGCAAAGTCTTAACCAACACATTCGGTGGACCATCGCTATTGTTGGGTAAGACTCTGCGCCGGCGCTCACCGCGACAGCCAGGCCATCGTCGAGGCCGTCGAGAAGCCGATGGTCGTGACGGTCAGCACCCCGACAATGTGGGCCTTCGTGCGGTCGTACAGTGAGGCAGGACGACGACGGCACCGAGCGGCTTCGCGACGACGTGCATGACTTTCGCGAGCGACATCGATGGCCTTCGAGAGTGAGTTTGGGACTGAGTTGTGGCCAGTGGTCTCGCGTCAGGACTGGGTGAGCCCGATGAGACCGCCCCGACGACCACCGATATAAATACCGGCCTCGGTCGGCGCGATGTCCCGAGGGGCGATTGAGAGGCCAGTTCGCCACTGTCTCGTTCCCGCTGTTGTCGAGAGTGCGACCATGGTACCCGTGGCACCGCCCTGTTCTGCGCTTGTCCCGTAGCCCACCAGTAGCGTACCGCTGGCCACGGCAGGGTGAGCTACCCGGAAATCCATGTCCGACGAAGGGTCGATGCCACTCTCCGGAATCGATTCTCGGTACAACCATTCCAGACCGCCAGTGTCCGCCCGGAGCGCGAAGACGACGAACTCCCCCGTCTTCTCGTGGCCCTCACACACGAACACACGCGTTCCGTCGGATGCCACCGTCGAGAACGCGGCCGCACCAGTACTGGCCATCCCCTGGAACTCCCAGTTGACAGTACTGGTCCCGGCAGCTCCAGCGGCGAGCATCCCAGTCGCATCCGTCGACCAGATAACCCCGCTGCCCAGCACAGTCGTTCCCGTTCCGGTTACAAGCGGCTGGCTCGGGTATTGGACCGGGACGGTCGTCCGGTCGACGGTAAGTTCATCGTCGTATCGTTGGACGCCGTAGAGGAGTTGATCCGGCCGGCCATAACTCGCGACCACTCGTCCGTCGGTGAGTGCGAGCCCGCCGGGATCTTGCAGCACCTCGTCGTCTTCGAGCTCGTCTCCGAGAGAGATCCGCCAGCGCTCGTGGCCATCTCCGGGGGCGAGCCCGTGGATTCCGTAGCTCGTCTGGACGTACACGCAGTCGGGCGTTGCGGCGGGCACTGGTGCGAACCGATCCCGTGATCGGCTCGATTCGATCAGTGACTGCTCGGGTACTGCCGCAGCGACTCGTTCGTACAGGTCGATCCGCCATCGGACTGTGCCGTCGGATGCGTCGACGGCTATCACGTCCGTCTCGAAGTCCGAGAGATAGAGCGTCCCATCGACGAGGCCACCGAACTGTGGGTACAGTGAGTCCGAATTCTCCAGACGGCGACTCCAGCGGTTGGTCTCATCGGCGACGTCGTACGCGGAAAGCTCCAGCCCGTCTTCCCGTTCGGTGCCAAGAACGACCAGTTCACCGGTTACAGCAGCGAGGTGTGTCTGCTGCAGCAATCCCTGCTCAGTCGACTGTGCTTGGGCCTGCCATTCCTGGGTGGGACGCTGGTGAGTAGCCTCACTGTGTGCAGTGTTGCGCAGTCCGCCACGTGGGAACCGCCATTCGTCGTCCGGTGGAGTCCAGGTCGTTCCGAGTGCGTCCGGTGGCCGTTCCCCATTGTCAGTGGTCGTCGACTGGGACGGACAGCCTGCAAGGCTGGCTATTCCTCCGGTGCCAAGCATCCGGAGGGCGGTGCGGCGAGTTGGAGGGCACATCGAGCAAACGATCGGAGTGTGTTTTGAAAAACGATGTGGCTCGCCCGGGATCGGTCAAGTCAATGCATATCGGGTCTTCGATCCGGCACATCGTCGTCGTGTCCTCGTCTTGAACGAACCGAAACCCATCTCGGGGAACTCGTCGGGAAGCACCGCATCGATCGGACGACCGATACCGAAATCGACACAAACAGGGCTTCGGTGACGCTATCGAAGCTGAGCTACCCGCTCAGTGGACCTGCTCACTGAACAACGAACCGTTTGGCGTACCGCGGATTCGTTCTCGGGGCGAAGGTTTAGCACGGGAGGAGGTGAGCACAACATATGTACGAACCTAACGGTCTGTCCACGCCGATCCGATGGGGCGTGATCGGCTGTGGCGATGTTCTCGAACGGAAGAGCGGCCCCGCGTTCCACCAATCCGAACGAAGTTGCATCAGGGCTGTCGTCTCCAGCGACGGCGAATCGGCCACACGGTACGCGGCGGCCCACGACGTGCCGGTCGCAACCGGTGACGCCGAACAAGTCATCACGGACCCCGAAATCGACGCCGTCTACGTCGCCTCGCCGCCCAATACCCACGAGGATTTCACCGGTGCCGCGGCCGAGGCTGGCAAACCGGTCCTCGTCGAGAAGCCGATGGGGCGTAGTCTCACGGAGGGGCGTGTCATGATCGACGCCTGCGATCGGGCCGGTGTCGAACTGTTTGTCGCGTACTACCGGCGGTTCCATCCGCATATCGAGGAAATGCAGACGCTGCTCGCGGAGGGCCGGATCGGTGAACCGGTGTCCGCCATTGTCAACCACGCATTCCCGCGACCGAACGACAGCGGATGGCGCGAAACGCCCGAGATCAGTGGCGGCGGCTGGTTCGTCGATGCGACTTCTCACCGCGTCGACCTACTCTGTCACTTGTTGGGCGCACCGACTGAGGCCACCGGCGTCGTCCGCTGTGACGACGGAGACAGTCGAACGGAGACGGCCGTCTCCCTGTCGCTCGCTGTCGCGGATGGCGTCTGCTGTACAGTGACGAGTGATTTCGTCGGCGCGGGTTCGACTGATCGCTTCGTGATCCGAGGTACGGCGGGTTCGATCGTCGCCGAGACGCTGGACAGCGGCGCTTTCACCTACGAGGTCGGAGGAGAGCCGGAAGGTGTCGCATGCAACCAACCAGAACCGACACATGGTGGCCTCCTCGATCACGTAGAGGCTGTCCTTTTGGACGGGGAGACGAACCGTTCGACCGGCCGGGATGCCATTCAGACAGCGGCGATTTTGGACAAGTGCGTCCGGAGTGCGTACGCGGACGCGATCCCGACGACCCTGTGGGATGGGTCGTTCCCGCTGATCGACTGACATTCGGGTGCTGTCGGCTCGCTGTTGTTTCACGTTGTGGAACTCTGTCCACAGTCCGTCGACGAACGGGTACCCGTTGGTTTCGTTGCGATTGCCACTGGCTGTCGGTCACATATCGAAACGGCGACTGCCACGTAGGTCACTGGTGGTGATCGAGCGATCCACGCCGGCAAGAACCGGGCGACTCCCGACAACGCGTTCGTACCGGCGACGGTGACCATCGGCGTCGGCAAGCGCGTTGGCTGGATCAACGATTCCGAGTGGGGCCATACCGTCACTGCCTACGCAGACGGTATCCCTGAGGAGGCTGGGTTTTTCACGACTGGGAGTACGACACGGAACAGGCGGCGCGGGACGCGTGGCCGGACGGTGACCTCGAAGCCGGCGAAACCTACGAACACACCTTCGCGGTCGCCGGCGAGTACACCTCCTTCTGTGTCCCACACGAGGACGAGATGGTCGGCACGGTGATCGTCGAAGATAGGTGAAAGTTGGGGACTCCTCGGATCACACGACGACAGGGTGGGAGCTGGCTGGCGACCACACTAGCCACCTGGCGGGTCCGATTTCGCCGTAGCGTTCGTCGTCGACTCGTCTGGGTGGCGTCAGCCCACACTACCAGTCGAATACGATCGCAGGAACAATCAGCAACGTAACGAATAGCACCACCAGTTGTCTCCCAACGAGTAGCATACCAGAGCGACACACTTGGGCCACGAGTGTGAGGGTCCGGCTGACTCCGATTGACAAGCGAGCTAACAGCAAGAAACAGAGACTACCGACGAGAACCGCGTGGGCGGTCGAGATCCCAAATTGGGCTGGTATCCTGTAACAGAACGCGAAAACAGTCGCCGAGAGGACCGCTCCCGCGGCTAAAACTGTTCCCCGGTTGGCGACGACTGTCTCTCGTACACCCGTTCCTGATTCAGTATCCAGACTAGATCCAGAAGCAAGCTCTCGGATCTGAATGGCGACCGCAAACGGGAGATAACTAGCAATGACAGTGAGAAGTGGCACCGCCGCTCCTGTTGTTGACCCACTCCCTACGATAGGAACCGTCGTCTCGAATACTGGTGCCATCGGAGCGAACTGTCGAACCCACAGTGTAGTCAATCCGAAAAACACGCCGACATCGAAAACTGCCTGATGATGTCTGGGGTAGTTGAACGACGCGATATTCTCAGTACTCGTGTGTGCCGACTCCCCATCGTCAAACTCTGAGCGTTCTGCGGGTCGAACCACCGTATCGTACTCGGTCTGGTAGTTCCGAGCCCCGATTCGTTGCGGGATAGCAACACCGTACTTGATCTCTTTCTCACCGTCTGCTGGAACAACCGTGGTAAACTCCACGCCAGCATCCGTGCGTGCCCAGTCTTCGACTTGGTTCGTATCATACATCCAGATCTCGTGGTGTTGCCACTTGGTCAACGGATCGTTGATGGATACCTCGACGCTTTCGTCATACTCCGAGTCCAGACTGAACCGAACGAGTTTTCGACCGCCATCGTCGCTCTTTGTAACGGATTTCCGGACGCTCAACTCGTCGTGGTCGTCGCCGCCATCGAGTTCTGAGAACAACAACGAAACCAGGGAAAAGTAAACCAACAGGCCCCCAACAAGGAACTGAAACAGGGTTGGACCGGCCAATGGGTCGGCAAACACGTAGCGGTCAACCAGCAGACCCACGCCAATTGCAGTCGGCAACAGTCCGACCGCAAGAGAATTCAGAGATTCCTGTTGTGGATCAGCGTTGCGCCGAGATATCAAGAGCGCGCGGCTACAGTACAAATACGCGTACAGGCCGACACTCGTCGCGACGAGGAGCAGAAACAGAAATCCAAGCGGAGCCACGGAGAGAAAATCGGCGGGTGACCGGAACCGGATTACGAGCGCGACCAACCCGACGATGGCGAGCACAGACGTGACCCACACTGCCATCACGACCAGTGCCGCGTGTTCCCAGACGGTGGTCGCCCCCTCGATAAGACGTTCCGCAGGATCGCTGGGCAATGGCGAGTTCCGCGAGATGAGGAGGAACCCGATAGCGAACACCTCGGCGATCGGGCTCAACAGACTGAACTCCGCGAGAAACACACCGACGATTACGACCAGAACCAATCCACGGACGACATAGCCAGGGAGACTGTTCCCTCGAGAAGAGCCAGACGACGCAGACACATACACGCCAGCGAATAGCACACCGCTCACGAGAGCGGTGCCCCCGATGGTCAACGGGGTGAGTGGGGCGGTAAATGGTGCGGTGGAGCGGACACCGATGGTGGCGAATAGCTGTCTGAAGCCAGCCTCGGCTAGCAAACCGGCGGCCGCGAACGGGACGACTAAGAGCAGCCTGGCCACAGGAGAGTGAGGCCACTCCGTGTCCGCAGGACGTATCAGTCGGGGTACGTAGTAGAGCGCCAGCGCAAACAGGAACAGCCAACTCAGCCCCCACATCAGATTCCCGTATCCGACCACCGAGACGAAGACAACCACCGACTCTAGCCAATCGATCTCCTGCAGTCGCAGGAGAACGAGCCCGTATCCGGCCAGCCAATCGAGGAGGCGCGGGAGGAGGTTCGCGGAGAGATCGAAACCAAATAGCCCGTAAACCAGTTGTCGAAGCCGCTCCGTCAGCCCGGATTCGACGGCCGCTGTGCCGTCTGCGGTGGCTGCTGAATCGGACTGCCGAAGCGACGGGTCCGCAACTGTCTTATCAGTCGGTGTTTCACTCGGTGTGTCCTCTGGCATTTAGGTGATGTATCGTGGTGGCCCGTCCTCCCCGTCTGTCTGGTACTCAGACGCTGCTGCCGCAAGTCCCTCGATCGAAAGGGCCTGTCCGTTGTGTACTGCCCTCCGAGCGGCCATCTCGGCGACCGAACGGATTTCGTCCGAAGAGAGCCCCTCAACCGCAGCCGCTGCCTGGTCCCAGTCGAACTCATCTGCGAGGACGCCGTCTGCAAGCGTAGATCGAAGGACTGTTTTACGAGTGTCGACGTCCGGGTGGCTGATTTCGATTCTCACGTCGAAACAGCCAGTATCTCGAACGGCTGGTGTGACCTGTGCTATCTCTGTGGCCGTTCCAATGACGAGTATGTCCGCCTCTGCCAACTGTCGTAGCTGCCCAGCAAGCCGATCGCCGAACGAGATCCCCTGTCTGGCGCCTGTTGTGACCGGTGCGAGCCGGTCGAGGTCGGTGATTACAACCACGCAGGGGGTATTCGCTCGGGCAATGGCGAACAGCTCGGACATCCTGTTGGCTGGACGCCGCTGCAAGTCTGTGCCGAGTTGTTCCGGGGAAAATACGACAAGTGGGAGCCCGAGTTCACCTGCCGTCGCCCGCGCCAGCTTGGTCAGGATTGAGCTAGACGGGCCATAAAGCAATGCCCCGTCGACATCAGCCAGCCCGATCGTCTTGTACCATGCGTTGTTCCGAAGCGGATCAAGCAGGCGAGTCTGGATCTGCTGTTTCGTTTCTTCCATCCCCAATACGTCCGCAAAGCGGATTTGCACGTCCGTCTCAAGCGTCTCTGTTGCCGAGATGTTCACACCATCGGGCTGGACTACCGACACGTCGGTCCGACCCTCTGTAACAGAATCGTAGGCGGGGAGCCAGTTGGCAATGCTCGTCCCGGTCTCAGTAACTGCCGCCGAAAGATGGTGTTCGTCAATCGGTTCTCCCGCACTGAGGGCGTGTCTCGAAGCGATCTCGGCCAGAGTTTCCACGTCGCTGGATGCGTACCCGGCCGTCGCCGACACCGTTTTCGAGAGGTCTAGAGGACTCGTCACTGGCCGATCGTCGAGTGCGATACGGAGTATCTCACGTCTGGCTCCGGCATCTGGTGGCGGGACCTCGATCCTGTCGTCAAACCGCCCTGACCGTCTAATCGCTGCGTCGATATCCTCGAGTCGGTTTGTCGTCCCGACGACGACGACATCGGAGCCGTCGATAGCCGCGAGTTCGACGAGCAACTGGTTCACCATCTGCTGTTGTGAACTGGTCCCCATCTCCGAGCGACGGGCGGCCACGGCATCGAGTTCATCTAACAGCAGTATACAGGGTTCGTTCGCCCGAGCGGTATCAAAGAGCTCTCGGATGTTCTGTGCGGCCTCGCCGACCCATTTGCTCGTAATGTCGGTCGGTGTGGCGGAAATTAGTGCGAACCCGGCCTCTCCTGCCAATGCCTTCGCGATGAACGTTTTTCCACACCCGGGAGGGCCATAGAGGAGGATACCGTTCACGGGACTGATATCGTATTCCTCGTACGCCTCGGGCGATGTTATCGGAGCGATTACCCGTTCTTCGAGTCGCTGTTTGAGATCTTCTAACCCGCCTACGTCGTCGAAATCCGGCAGTTCCGACGAGTTTCGTATTGTCGGCGTAGCCTCCCCGCCGGCCTCCGTTTCGGCTGTATCAATGACAAGCAGATAGACGACACTCCACAGAATAACCCCTCCCGCTGCAATACCGGCATAGCGGAGGTCAACGGTCCTGACTGTCCCAACTGTAGCTGCCACGACCGCTCCAATCAGTATCAGCGGCGGGAGTCTGTCAGCATCGGGCAGCAACGATAGCACGGCGAGGACGAAGAGAGCCACCGTCACTGCTAGAGACATTCAAACTCTATACGAGTCAACATTAATCCGAAATATTAGTTGCGTGGTATGCCGAGATTATTGCCGCAATTCGGGAAATAACGCAGGGCACTTTGACACGGTTTTGTAGGTCTCGTCGGTATCTCAGTTCGGTGCTGCCAGGCAAGCGGTGGTACGCCGTTTTCTGTCCAACCCGTCGGAGACGGCGACGCGTTTTTCCGAACAGTACCGGTATCGTGACTTGCTGAGCCAGGGCAATTTATGAGTTTCCGGGGCAGCCACCGGATCTAATTCCTAGCCTGCTACCCAACACGTAACTTGGCGTAGCTGGTGTATTCTGTATGGACCAGCGTCGAGACACGCCCATCGTGGACGTCTCCGGTCTGGAAATGGAGTTATATTTCGAGATTGACGAGTCGTTAGTCGACCCCCGGGACACCGACACAATACCACGCGTTAGATCTGCAACCACCGAGTTGGCTTCAGAACTGGCTGTGGAACCCTACATACAAGCAGTCAACCCAGTTCGCTACTGTCTGACGCCTGGGCTCTCCCCGATTTACCGCAATCTTCTGGAACTGTCGGTCGCCACGGACATGACAGTCCCCGCTCATCTGTTTGCGAACCGCCTGTACGAGCTTCTCAAAGAGCGACCGGAGGTGCGCTTCCTTCAGGTCGGAGACGAAACCATCCCGTTCTCGGAAGTAGCGACGCAGACAGAGTTTGCACGCCAACTCAACGCCGTATCGAGGAACTCCAGCAAGTGACGGTTGTCTCAGTCATCAAGACAGCGTATGATCTCGATAGCCGAAACTATCCTCCCGCGCACGACTCTCTAGCGCTGTATTCACAACCGGTTGACGCTGCTGGCTCCACCAGCAAGCCAGAACTGAGGCCCCGGAGCGAGTGATGCACGAGTGCTCGGGAAAGAGTCGGGGTCATCCAGGGCCTCAGCACAGTCGCCACACGGCACCCTCGTAACCGATGGACATTACCGAGCGCTGTACTGCGGTTTTCGGCCACACTGGTACGATTACACGACCACGGATCGCGCTCGGAAAACGGGGCCCTGGGGCAATTGATGGGTCACTGCTCGGGAGTGAGCGTGGGGTCATCCAGAGCCCCATCCATCGAGTCGGGTGGTCTGGTGATAAACCGTCGGTTGATATCGAACGCTGTACTGCGATTCCCGCTCGGGAGGTGCCCGCAGATGGCTATCGAACAGCGCGCTCGACGGTCGTCACGACGGGCTGCCCGTACTGTCACATGGTCCTGCCCGAGCAGGGCTACTGGCCGTCTATCCCGAAACCGACTGTCCAGGGTAGGAGTAGTGATGACGGCGCAGTCGCTCCTGCCGAATCAGGGAACCCAAAGTGGAACCGCCGAACCGCGAGGAGACATGACGACCCCGCGGTCGGCGCTGAAACAGGTGGTCAGTCGGGCCCCGGTGGGAGTGCTCGGGGCGTGTGGAAGGGGACTGCGAAGCGGGAACCGGGACCCACCAGTGTGGTGTGGCCACCGCAGACATAAATTTTCTGGATCGCCAGAGGGCGGTCCCGTCGGAGGTTGCCGATGAGTCGGCTACCGGAGCTGGGCGAGTCCATCACGCTCGCCGACTACGAAAGTGATCCCTGGCTGCTGGTCGTCGCCGTTGACGTGCCAGTAGAGCGGATAGCCGATCGCTCGAAGCGGACTGGCACGCCGAATCAGTCCTGCTAAACGCTCTCACAGTATTGTCAGATTCACACGTTCCGATCGTTCGGTACCGGCGACATGGTGTCCGTGAACGGAGCAGTAAGAGTGTCCCGTCACCATAGAAGATGGGAAGTCCGATCACCGCCCCCGTGGTCAAATCGGCAACAATACCGCCCGTCCGTAGTTAGTACCCAGTTCCGAGATAGGTGTGTACGGCGGTTTTCTCTTCGAGTTCGTCTACGAGGGCGACGGCGAAGTCCTCCATCGAGATGTAGCTGTCCCCCTCGTCGTCGGTCACGAGTTCGCCGTCGGCGGTCCGATACTCGCCGGTTCGCTCACCCGGTTCGATCAGCGCGGCGGGTGCGAGGTACGACCATTCCAGATCGTCGGCCTCGCTGAGTATCTCGTACGCGTCGATGGCCGCCCGGGCGACCGGGACCCACTCTTCGGGGAAGTCGTCCGTCTCGATAAGTCTCGTCTCCGGACCCACGCTGAGTCCGCCAGCGCCGCCGGTCCAGACAAGCCGCTCGACATCCGCACGGCGCAGCCCCTCGATCACGGCTTCTATCATCTCGGTAAGGATCTCGGGCGATTCGTCGTCACTCGGACCGAGTGCCGACACGATGGCGTCGTGGCCCGCCGCCAGTTTCGCCATGTCATCGGCGTCGGTCGCGTCACCGGTGATTGCGACGAACCCGTCACCGTCGATTTCTTCGACTGTCCCGCTCCGGGAGACGCCTGTAACCGTGTGGCCACGGGCACGGAGTTCGTTGGCAGTTCGCTGTCCGATTCGTCCGCTCGCACCGAGCAGTAGTACGTTCATTGTTGAGCGTTGGGTCGTTGATAGTTGTCACGCGGTACCGAGATGAGGGCTCGCGGATTCAATCATATACTCATACTTGGTCAACGAACGTGACTTTCATATAGGTTAGCGAACATTCGTCTGACCAAGTCACATCAATGTCATCGGATGCTACTCTCGAAACGAAATACGACGGCTGTCCGGTAATCAAAACCCTCGAAGAGATCGGTTCCCGCTGGCGAATGACCGTTATCCACGTCCTCCAGGAGGAGGAACTTCGATTCAACGAACTCAAGCGTGCAACAGACGCGAACTCACAAACGTTGTCCCGCGTGCTCGACGATCTGGAGGAGAAAGAGTACGTTGAACGCCGGGTTGACGAGGGAAGTCCAGTCGCAGTGTCGTACTCGGTGACGCCGAAAGGGAAAGAACTCCACTCGGCGTTCGATGAGATCTACGAGTGGGGAGAAAAGTGGATTACTGCTGAAAGCTGATCAACGGGGGTGAGAGCTATCGGTCAATACGCAACTCGCATCGACCGGCTTTAGCCACGAATGCTCGGGACTCTGTGTGAATATGTCAAAAGGTATAGGATCTGAAAACCGCTTACTGGTTGGATAGTGGCAGAACAACTCACGTTACTGGGGAGTACGATTCTGCTCGGCGGCTCTGTTGAAATCCCGAGAATATCGACATCCTTCTCGGTGACAAAGGCTACGATGACCAGAAAATCAGGCAACTTGCCCGGCAACACGAGGTTCGCCCACTGATCAAGCACCGTGAGTTCACGTCATTCCACCGGGCATGGAACGCACGCTTAGACACTGATCTCTACGGCCAGCGAAGTCAATCCGAGACTGTCAACTCAACGCTTAAGCGGAAGTACGGTGCGTTCGTCCGCTCACGACGCTGGTGGAAACAGTTCCGTGAGATCACCATCGCCTGTCTCATTCATAATGTAGACCCATTACTCTGAGCGGTCAATACAGGTCATAGACTTATTAGTTGGGGTGTCAAATCAGATGATAATGAGTGGTCGTTGGACAGATATTGTTGTCGGGGTCGCTGTAGTAGGTTTCGGCCTCATTCTCGTGCTGTTTGGGTCGGGGTATTCGGTTACGACCTGTTTCGATTCGTCATGTACCACTGACCCTACCAGCGTAGTTACTGCATTCGTGTTTTTGGTAAGTGGAGTAGTTGGGGTCGCTCTTGGTGGACGAACGATTTGGAGTGCCCGATAGGTTCGCAACTCTCACCAACCGGCTGTTTCATCTGTGTATATATCTGAAGAATAGGATTTTGACAGAGCCTGCTCGGCGTATCGCTCGGTGTCTAATTGTTAGATACGCCTTTCACTATCCAGTCTATCGTCTGATCTGTCACTAGGGTGGAAGATACCCGCTACTCACGCCCCAACCGTTATTGGTTGTCTCAATCACGCTGTACATAATGAACGAGATTCCAGACACCATTCAGGTTCTTCACGTTGACGACGAACCTAATTTCGCTGATATGACTGCTACCTTTCTTGAACGCGAGGACGAGAGGTTCGCTGTCGAGACAGCCACCAGTGCGAGTGCCGGAACAGAGCAACTCGAACAGAACCGGTTCGACTGTGTGATCTCGGATTATGATATGCCCAACCAGAACGGGATTGAGTTCCTCAAGTCTGTCCGGGAGCAGTATCCTGAGTTGCCGTTCATTCTCTTCACTGGGAAGGGTTCAGAGGAAGTGGCTAGCGATGCGATCTCTGCTGGCGTGACTGACTACCTCCAGAAGGAAGGCGGAACTGACCAGTATACAGTACTCGCGAACCGTATCACGAACGCCGTCGAACACCAGCGGACACGGGAACGCGTCGAACGAAGCGAGCAGCGGTTGCGCGAGATTGTCGATTCACTCCCTCATCTGCTCTACGTACTCGACGAGAACGGGAACTACCTCCTCGTGAACGAAGCGCTCGCGGCCTTTCACGACTCCACTGTCGACGATATCGAAGGGTCGAATATCACAGAGGTGCTCGATGAGTCCGCCGCCACGCAGTTCCAGCAATTTATCGGCGACACACTCGAAACGGGGACGACAAAGCGTGCTCCGGAGGTCGAAGTTTCCGATCCGGACGGTGAGACACACGTCTTCGAACCGCGATTACAACCGTACGAATTCGGCGATGTCGACGATCGCACTGTCCTCGGTATCGCAGCGGATGTCACCGAGCGCAAGAGATACGAAAGGCGTCTTGCAACCCTCAACGAAACGACGCCGGAGTTGATGGCCGCAGAGACGCGGACAGGCGTCGCTGAGATCGGAGTTGAGGCCGCCGCCGACGTGCTGGGATTGGAGGCAAGTGGGATTCATCTCTACGACGAGCAGAACGGGCTTGTTCCGGTCGCGCAAACCGACGCTGGACACGCTCTCGTCGGCGACCCACCGACGTTCACGGGCGAGGACAGCATCGCGTGGCGCGTCTACGAACAGGGCGAACCACTCGCTATCGAAGATGTCCACGACAATCCGGACATCTACAATCCGAACTCCCCAGTACGGAGTGAACTTATCCTCCCACTCGGCGAAGCGGGGGTTTTGATTGCCAGCTCACCGACGGCAGCAACCTTCGACGACGAGGATAGCGTCCTCGTGGAGATCTTGGCTAGCAACATTACAGCGGCACTCGAACAGGTCGAGCGGACTGCAGAGATACGCGCTCGCGAGGCGGAACTGGAACGTCAGAACGAACGCCTCGAGGAGTTCGCCAGCGTCGTCTCCCATGATCTGCGGAATCCACTACAGGTGGCCCAGGGACGATTGGAACTCTTGAAAAAAGACTGTGAAACCGAACAAGTAGCCCCCATCGAGCGAGCGCTTGACCGGATGGACGTGTTGATCGAGGACATCCTGACGTTAGCTCACGAGGGCGTCAGAGTGAACGAAATGGAAGCTGTTGCCCTCCGAGAAGTCTGCGATGCGTGCTGGCAACACGTCGAAACGGCCGAGGCAACACTCGAAATCACGACCGACAAGACGATCCGGGCCGACCGAAGCCGTCTCCAGCAACTGATCGAGAACCTCGTTCGGAATGCTGTCGAACACGGGAGCGATGATGTCACAGTGACAGTGGGAGACCTCGACAGCGGGTTCTACGTTGCAGATGACGGGCGGGGAATTCCAGCCGACGAGCGCGAGTCGGTGTTCGATGCAGGATACTCAACGGCAGATGACGGGACGGGCTTCGGCCTGAGCATCGTCAAGCAGGTCGCTGACGCCCATGGGTGGACTATCACGGTCACAGAAAGCGAGGCGGGTGGAGCACGCTTCGAGATCACTGGGACCGAACAGGCCTGATTACGGACTATTAGTTAGTCTGATCAGTGGCATTCTCCACATACCCTCTGTCGTCTCTCACCATCGGTCCGGAGAAAAGCGAGAATCCGTACGTTGGGCGCTATTCGCAGGCGGAGCCCCTCTTTCACTCACACGACGTTCGCCCAGAATTTGGTTGGCGTACTGATTGTCACTTGGCGAAGGCGTAGGAGGTATCGAGGCTCTACGCAGTAATGAACTCGACATTAGTGATTTCGAACCGTGTGCCTCCTTCAGAACTCTCAGCCACGTGAATCTCCCAACCGTGGCCCTTGACGATCCGTTTTACAATGTTCAGCCCGAAGCCAGTTCCATCTTCTTTTGTCGAGTATCCAGCAGTAAACACGTCCTCACGTCTGTCCTCTGGGATGCCAGGACCATCATCTTCGATGTAGAATCCATCGTCAACCGCACCGACTGTGACAGTCACCTCCTTCCCACCGTGTTCTATCGCATTTTTGGACAGGTTTTCCAAGAGCTGGCTGAGGCGATCATCATCTGCCTCAACCACCACTGTCGAAAGCGTGTCATCGGTATAGTGTAACTCAGCGTCCTTCGTTTGATCAGCGATCATGTTCCACGCACTATCTATCGTATCTTGCAGTCTGAGAGCGTCCATCGAACCGATGTCTCGCCCTGCACGGGTGAGCCAGAGCATATCTTCCGTAATGCGCTGAATACGGTCTAATGCTGTCTCAATTGGGTCAAAATGCTCACTATCGAATTCATCTTGCATGAGTTCCAACCGCCCTTCGGCGACGTTCAGTGGATTCTTGAGATCATGACTAACGACACTGGCGAAATCATTGAGGCGTCGATTCCGCCGCTCTAATTCCTTCTTGTGCTCTTTGAGTTCGGTGATGTCACGTAAGATGCCGACTGATCCCTCGAAACACTCCCCGTTGTAAGGTAAGACACCCATGTGATCCTCACACGGGATCGGTTCTCCATCACTGGGCTGAATCTCGATCTCAAACCGCTTATTCTTTGGCCCATCTGATGAAAGAATCTGACCAAGAGCGTCTTCCGCCCGCTCGACGGTGTCCGCTGATTTGACCAGTGTTGGTGTCGATCCGAGGATCGTCTCACGCTCATATCCAACCATCTCAACGAACGCATCGTTCACGTACTCGAATTCACCCTTTTCATCGAGAACGTAGACCGGATCTCCGATCGTCTCCACGAGTGTCCGGAACCGAACGATTTCTGTCTGCCGCTCTTGTTCCGCAGAGAGATCACGAACCGAGCAGATCAGTTCGCCAGACTCTGCTTTGGTGAGGCGGTGACCCTCCAGAAAAGTGGTCCCATCTGCACGGAGCCCAGTCGTTTCACCGCTCCAATATCCGCCGTCAGCGACCGATGGCAAGATCTCGTTTCGTATGAGAGGGACCTCGTCGTCAGGGTACACTAATTCCCAGTGTTCGCCGATCATTTGCTCAGGGTCATAGCCGTAGAGGTCGGCATACTCCTGGTTGACATAGATGAATTCGCCGTCTTCGTTGAGGATGCTAATGCCCGCTTGAGCAGTTTCGATCGCTTTTCGCTGCCGCGCTCTGGCGTTCTCAGCACGGTATCGGTCGACAGCGTTGCGCATCCGATTGGCCAGGACGGTATACTGATCGCTCCCGGTTTCTTTTTGAAGATAGTCGGTGACGCCAGCCGAGATTGCCTCGCTGGCGATTTCTTCGGATCCCTTGCCGGTGAAGAGGATGAACGGTAGATCAGAAGCTACCTCACGGACGGTTTTCAGGAAGTCGATACCGTTCTGATTGGGCATATCATAGTCGGAGATGATACAATCGAAGTCAGTGAGGGCGAACTGATCCAGTGCCTCACTAGGACTTGTTGCCGTTTTGATGATAAAGCTATCATCCTCCCGCTCAAGAAATTCGCCTACCAGGGCAGCAAAATCCGGCTCGTCATCGACGTGAAGAACGTAAACCGGCCTGTTACTCATATATGGAAAACGAGACCCCAAAAGATCATAATAGTATGCAAATAACTTCTGCGCGGAACGGCTCGCAGGCGTTTGTTGGGGCTGTGAGGACAGTCCTCACCATCGAAACGTTGTTCCGTGTTTTGATTCAATTTAGCCGGTGAATCCGTCGAGTCAGCAGTTGATTGCCTCATTATCGGGTCTTTCCGCAGCTTTGCATAAGAGCGCCACTATTTCCGGTGAAAACCACCGTCGTAGCCACTCAATCGGTAGTTTCGGTGCGATGATGCATTGCCAGATTCCCCCTACGTCGGGGAACCGCGACGTGACGACCAGCTGAAGCTCGTCGGCGATATGGAGCACGCGGTTGGCCCCGACAATAGCCCGATAATAATGACCAGAGTCTCTTGCTACATTTTTTCATACAGCGAACGAGACGGTTTCATCACCTTCTGACTCAAACCCGATAGTGCCCATTTGTCAGTGTAAATAACTGTGTCTGAGACACCCTGAAGAACAAAGGTGTCAGGGAGCGGCAGTGGTTCCGTCTCCGGGGTCGTGAGCAAGCGGCGATACGACGAGACCGTCATAGGGGAACACTGGCTTCTTTGCCCGCCCGACTGCCTCGAAGCGGATGACGCCCAGCGCTTCGAGTGTCGTCAGTTCTTCGTGGACATTCTTCTTGTCACGACCGACCAGTCGTGCTGTTTCGCGAATGCTCTCGGGTTCTTCATCTCTGATTACGCGTAGGAGTGTGTACGTCCGTTCGTTGAACACGTCGGTCAGCTGGCTCTCGTTCGGGAACTGAACAGTGGCCGGCCGGTCAAGGTGTTCGCCCTCCTTGAGTTTCTGAATGGCTTCGAGGCCCTCTTCGTACGGATTGGTCTCGTGGTCAACAGTGACTACGAGCACGTTCTGTTCAGTCATGGGTATCACCGTTGTCGTTGGATGGACCGAACCGTGGCTTCGGAATCTCCTCCCAGAACCGTTCGTAACGTTCCTCGATGCACGGGAACTTGACGAACTCTGGTTCTGGGTCAGGAGCGACGTGTAATTCGTGGCCTTTGGTAGCCTCGTGTGAGTTGTCGTAGCGACGGATTGTTCCGTCGTCAAGCGCTTCGGGACCGGCGGCCAGGGCTCCATAGTGAAGCGTGTACCGCCACCCCGATAGATAGGCATCGTCGTGTGTCCGCCGAATCGACACGCGAACGACAGTCCCGTCCTCGTACACTGTGGCGTTGTCGTATCCATCGAGGTCGTCGGCCGTTGGTTCCATCCGGCACTACGTTGGTTTCGTAGCCAACGGTAAATGAGCGTTGGTTCCTCAAACAACGCTATACTGAGTAATTCGGCGATGAATTGATTCACTATAGCGCGATGCTCACGACCACTT
This sequence comes from Haloarcula montana, assembly GCF_035666295.1. Taxonomy (NCBI): domain Archaea; kingdom Methanobacteriati; phylum Methanobacteriota; class Halobacteria; order Halobacteriales; family Haloarculaceae; genus Haloarcula; species Haloarcula montana. The sequence continues at coordinate 28,454 of NZ_CP142029.1, read as the reverse complement.
CAGGCACACTCCAGCTCAATTTCGATTTGCGTTCTTCGCTGGCCCGCTCTCGCCACGACCGCTGGATGTTCACCTGGTCCGGGGACCTGTGGCCGCCCTCTATCGTGTCCACGTCCCGAATTGTCCCCCACTGTCGAAGACGAGCGTTCGACGGTCGGCTCGCGCCGTGTAAATCGCCACATTCAGTCCGTTCGGGTCACTGCCAATAATTGCGATTCCAGAACGGTGTCTGTTGTTCAATACGATCTATTTCTTATGAACTGCGGCGAGATGTAACAGCAACTACTCGATCAGTTGGCTGCGGTACTGCTCGGCCAGCGTTCGGTCGAAGGCGGTCAGCTTGACGATGTCGTCCCCGGTGAGGGAGTCGGTCTCGGCAACGTAGGAGACGGCGTCCTCGCGGCTAGCGAAGGGGGCGGGATTGACCCGCATGGGATCGTCGAAACGGTCAGTGTCGGTCTCGAGCGCGTAATAGGCGTCCGTGCCGTCGATGAGGTCCCGGGAATTCAGATCCCTGACCCACAGTCCCGTGATATCCGCGTCGGTCTCCGCGAACTGCTCCGTGACGGCGTAGTACGTCGTCGCACAGCCGGACGAACAGAAGAACGCCCGCGTGTCGTCTGCGTGGACGGCTTGTGCGTTCCACTCCGGGAAGTTCGCGGCCATCATCTCACAGACGGCACACTGTGCATCGTCGGGGACTTCGAGGGATGACTGGGACTCTCCGTCGCCACCGCCTCCCTCGCGAGCGACGTAACTCGTACAGTAGCCGCGTGGTTCGATTGTCCCCTCGACGATGGTACAGGCACCGAGACCGTCGCCGTTCTTGTCCGGGATGTAGTAGGTACAGCCGGAACACTGTTGGCCTTCCTGTGGTTCGGACTGGTAGTTCACTGCGCTCTGGGTCGATAAGGCAGAGGGGTCACGTCGTTGGCCGTCCAGACCCGTGGCAGTGCGGTACTCATCGGGAACTCCGCCGCTCGTCGTCCCAGTGGGGGTCTGGTCATCGCCGCCGGTACAACCCGCGAGGGCGGCGGATCCGGTCCCCAGCAGTGCGAGCATCGTCCGTCTGTCGAGTGCCGTGTGGCTCTGCTGTCCCATATCTCGATGTCCGTCGGCGACAATCAAATTCGGTCTGGTAGGACCGTCGTACCGTTTGGAGAGCCCCACCAGACCGCTTACTTCCGAGAGTCAGGAAGAAGCAACCATGCAGCGACGGACCTACCTCACAACCAGTCTCGGGGTTGCCGCCGCGAGTGCCGGGTGCCTCACGTCGGCACTCGAACAGGGGGATGGCAACGAGACAGTACTCGACCCACAGGCCGATCAGCAGTACGGGAATGGGAATCTCCCGTATCCGACCGATGGGGAAGAGCTACCGGCGTTTTCTGTCCCCAACCCACTGGCCGGGGAACTGGTATCAAGCGACGACGTCGACGGGACGCTGGTGGTGACCGCCTTCTTTGCCACCTGTCCGGCCGAGTGTGTACAACTCGTCGGTCAGCTCGCGGGTGTCCAGCAGGGGACTATCGCGGAAGGGATCGACGACCACGTGACGTTCCTGGCGATCACGTTCGACCCCAGCCGCGACGACGCACAGGCACTCCGCGAGTACGGGCAGCGGATGAACGTCGACATGTCGGCGGGGAACTGGCGGTTCTTGCGGCCGGAGTCCCCGGAACGGGCCAGAACTGTCGTCGAAGGGACACTCGGCGTGACCTTCGAACGCGTCGATGCCGCGGAGTCCCAGCGGGTGGCCGGCTACGACTTCCGGCACCTCTCCGTAACGTTCCTCCGGAACCCGGACGGCGTCGTCGAACGGGCCTACCGGACTGAACGGCCGGACCACCAGCGCGTGCTCTCGGATATCGAGAGAGTTGTCGAGGCGACCGCCTGACCGATGGTGACCTGTACACCGACGAATCCGCTCCTCGGCACAGAGACACTGGGGCTTCCCGTCTTGCTACTCGTCGGCCTGCTCGGCGGCGCACACTGTGTCGGGATGTGTGGACCACTGGTCGGGATGTACGCCGGCCGGATGACCGACGGCGAACGGGACGACATCCTCTCGTTCCTGGAGATCCGCCAGCACCTGCTCTTCAACTTCGGGCGGACGGTCACCTACACCCTGCTGGGCGGTGTCTTCGGACTCGCGGGGCACCTCGCCTTTGTGAGCGTCCGGGAGGTAACCCTTGTCGCGACAGAGGTCCGTGCCGTGACGGGTATCGCCGTGGGGCTGGCAGTCACCATCGTCGGTGTGAGTTACGTCACCGGCACCGATGGGCGGACCGTTCCGATCCCGGGTATCGAACGGATCGCGAACCCGGTACGGACCGCCCTCCTCCAGCGGGTAGACGAGTGGGTCGGTGACTATCGCATCGCCGGTCTCGGTGCAGTCCACGGGTTCCTGCCCTGTCCACTGCTGTATCCGGTGTATCTGTACGCGTTCGTGCAAGGGTCTGCACTGGGTGGGGCAGCAGCGCTCGCGGCGCTCGGCCTCGGAACTGTTCCAGCCGTCTTCCTGACTGGGGCTGCGTTCGAAGGGCTAACCGTCGGCAGTCGTACCCGACTGCACCGTGCGCTCGGTGTCGCCTTCGTCGTGTTGGGCTACATCCCGCTCCAGCACGGTCTCGCCGCGCTCGGCATCGCGTTTCCGGCCATCCCGCTCCCGCACTTCCAGCCGTGGTGACCGGGGTACGCTGGCCACGTAACTGTTGTCATAGCCGCACAATACTATCCACGGGAAGGAGCGGTGGGACGTCGAAACTGTTTCTACGGTCACTCCCGAAGCCACAGGTCGAGCGATGCTCCAACTAACCGGCGAGTGGCTCGGACAAGGCGAAGCCACGGTCCTGCTGGTGCTGATCGGCCTCGCGACGCTGGGCACAGTAGCGCTGTTTCTCGTCGCCACCGCCGGGACGTTCCGCCGTCGGAACCGGACGTACCTGCTGTTGACGGTCGCTATCGGGCTGCTCGTCGTCCGGTCTGTCGTGGGCCTCGGGACCGTGTTCGGCGCCGTCCCAATGCCGATTCACCACCTCGCCGGCCACGGTGTCGACCTCTCGATTGCGCTGTTAGTGCTTGCGGCTATCTTCGCCGTCGACGGGCCTGAGACCCCGGGGTGACCGGTTTTCGATGACCCCACCAAGAGCCATTTGTCCGTCGTCGTGGTATTCATCGGTATGGCCAACCGAACACGCGGCCCGACACGACGAGACGTGCTCACCGGGACAGCGGCGCTGCTGACACTCGCCGGCTGTCAAAGCGGTGGAGAGCCATCTGCGCCGGTCACCATCGCAGCGGACGAGAACTGCGACCAGTGTGGCATGGTCATCTCCGAACATCCCGGGCCGGTCGGGGAGACGTACTATCGGAACAACACACCCACCAGACACGGCGAACCGGCCCGGTTCTGTAGCACGATCTGTACCTATCGCCACCGGTTCGCCAAAGAACAGGAGGGATGGACGCCGGCGACAACGTTTCTCACCGACTACAGCGCCGTCGACTACGAGGTCCGGACCGACGGGGGCGCCACCGTGCTGACACGCCATCTGGACGCGTCGGCCTTCGCCGCGTCGACGGAGCTAACTGTCGTCGCCAACAGCGACGTGGAAAGCGCAATGGGGACTGCCATCGTCCCGTTCGGGGACGAGGGTGACGCCGAGTCGTTCACCGAGGAGTACGGGGGACAGACCCTCCCCGCCGAAGACATCCAGCGCGAACTGGTCAGTCGCGGGTAGAGGATTCCCGAGAAGTGAGAACGAGCGATGGGCTGTTTTAAATTCAGTGGGTAGCTGATAGATACCGAATGTCAACGGTCAGAGAGCGAGTGAACGAACACGTCGAAGCCAACCCGGGAGTCCACTTCACCGCGGTCAGGGAGGACCTAGATATCGCCACGGGACAGGCCCAGTACCACCTCAGAAAGTTGGAACGGGCCGGCGATATCGTCGCCGAGGAGATCCGTGGCCAGACACACTACTACGACCAGTCCTACGACCCGTGGGAGCGTCGCGTCCTCGCGTTCGCCCGGCGGGAGACAGCCCGGGCAGTACTGGCCCACCTCATCGGCGATGGGCCGCTGGGAGCGGTCGAGTTGGCCGACCGACTCGACCTCAGTCGGAGTACTGTGGCGTGGCACGTCTCCTCGCTGAACGACGCTGGCATCGTCGAGAAGTCCTACGCCGAGCACGGCCGTGTCGTAGTCGAACTGGTTCGGCCGGACGAGACGCGCCGGCTGCTCGGTGACGTGACGCCATCGCTCGCAGACCGCCTCGTCGACCGGTTCACGCGCCTCGTCGACGAGAGTCTGGCCGATACCAGGTGAGTCACCGCAGGTGGGCGATCACCGCCGCGCCAGCTAGCGTTGCCGCCCACCAGCCAACCAGCGCACCGATCGCGAGCCACCCCGGGACGAACGACGACCGGGTCGGGACGGCCACGTACAACACCTGGTCGAAGACGAGCCCGCGGTAGGCACCGGCCGGTGTGACTGCGAGGACCCCGCCGAGTGACTCGCTTGTCAGGACACTACCGTCTAGTGCCGCAAACACCGCTACGTCCCCGCCGACGGTCAGCACGAGCAGGCCAGCCAGTGCGAGAACCAGCGCGCGGCTACGGGAACCGGCTATCACCGACAACAAGACCACCAGTGAGAGCGAGACGAACCCGTACAGCAGCGTAAGCGCGAGAAATCGCAGGTACAACAGCGGCGAGTCGATGCCGCGATGACTCGCGAACACCGTCGTCTCGGGACCCGCCGTCGTCGCGACATACACACCGAGTGCCGCGAGCGGGATACCGACGACGGCCGTCAATACCACCGCACGGCCCGCGTACGTGCCACCGACGTATCCCCACGTCGGCAACGGGTAGGTTTCCATCACGTCAAGTTCACCCCGGGCGATCGGGTCGGCCATCGCGCGGTAGCCGACTGCGAAGGCCACAGTCGGAACGAGTATCTCGACGACGACGAGCACGTCGACGACCGTCGGGACGTAGCCACCTGCCGGGCCGCCGCCGGCGGTGGCGACGCCGAAGACGGCTATCGCTGTCACCAGCGCCAGTGCGAGAAAACTCCGTGTTCGGACTGCCGCCTGCACCTCTCGGGCGAAGACGCGCCAGACACGTTCGGCCGTCCTCATGCATCACTCCCTCCCGTAACGACGGTCGTCTCACCGGCCAGCAGTGACGCGAACGTCTCGTGGACTGGGCCACCAGTTCTTTCCCGGAGCGACGACGGACTGCCGGTCGCACGGACCTCTCCCGATTCGAGGACGACGAGATGGTCGGCGGTCCGTTCGACGAGCGGGAGGTCGTGGGAACTCAACACGACGGTCCGGCCCTCGGCGGCGATAGATCCGATGACCTCGAAAATACGTTCGCTCATCGCCGGGTCGAGCCCGCTGGCTGGTTCGTCGAGCACCACCACCGGTGGGTCGCCAGCTAGCGCCTGTGCGATACCCAGTAGACGCCTCATTCCGCCCGAGAGGCCTGTCACCGGGCGTTCGGTCACAGCCCCCAGACCGACTTCGTCCAGCAGTCGGTCGGGGTCGTCGTCGACGAGGTCGGCGTAAAACGCGGCCGTTTCAGCGACGGTGAACCCCGGCCGGAACGTCGGTTGCTGGGGAAGGTAGCCGAAGCGTCGGACGGCTTCGGGTCCATCGTACTCGACGGTCCCCAGCGTCGGCCGCTCGACGCCGAGCAGGAGTTCCAGGAGCGTCGTCTTTCCGGACCCGTTGGGACCGATGAACCCGGTCACGGCGGACGCCGGGATGTCGAGTGAGACCGAGTCGAGTGCGGTCACGTCGCCGTACGACTTCGTCAGTTCGTCTGTCGAGAGGCGCGGTGGGGGAGTCATGGCGATACATCCGTCGTGGTTTCGTTCCGTAACATAGCGACAGTCTCCGGGTTGGCAGGCGCTGACAGGGGGTGAGTGTCGACGATACTCCCGCGGCGGAAGCCGGGTGTCGTCCCGCGTAAGGCCCGGAGCGCGCGGATACTGGGTGCCGAACGGAGAACGACCGCCGCGTCAGTGTGGTGGAGTCGTCTGTCCACGGTGTCGGTCGGTGAGTACGGCTGGGTCAGTGTCGCCCCATCGTCCGCCGAGAGATCGTCGGCGCCGCTCCAGTAGTTCCCTCGGCCGTCGTCGGTGTACCACCGCAACGGTCCGGGACCGGAGACGGCGTGCTTGTCGTTCGCCACGAAGTCGTTCTCGGTGACGGTGTTCGACGGCAGGACCGTGGCAGCGGTGACCCCGATGTCGTTCCCGTAGACGACGTTGTCTTCGTACAGGGAGCGGCCGGCGTTCGCCGATAGCCCGCGTGTCGTATTGGCGACGACGTTGTGGCCGACGTAGCTCCGACTCCCGGCCATCATGATGCCGCTGCCGGCGTCCCGAACGTCGTTGCCGACGACGGCGTTGCCTTCGGGGTTGGTCATGACGACGATACCCGCGTAGTTCTGCTCGCGGGCGGTGTTGTCCGCGACGAGCGCCGACGAGGTGTACATCAGGTGGACGCCGAAGCGGCCGTCGCGGAAGGTGTTGTCGCGGACGACGGTCCCGTCGGCGCGGTGGAGATAGATGCCGTCCCGTCCGCCGCGGAACGTACTGTCTTGGACGACGATATCGGTGTGCATCCCGACGACGCCCATGAAGCCGTCCTGCCAGTTCGCGGTCCCGTTGACGGTGACGTTCTCGACGACGGCGTCCGGTGTCCGCCTGAGAACGAACCCGCTTGATCGTGTCTCGACGGTGACGTTCGAAACGTACAGCGCCGAGGCGTTTCGCGCGCTCACGGCGGCGTCGCTGTTCCCGTAGGCCGCCGTCACGGTCGCGTCCCACGCGGAGTTCCCCGCCGTCGACGTATTCCCGACGGTCTGGTTGCCGATGCCGGTGACCGAAAGGCCGGTGAGCCCGACGCGGTCGGCGGTCACCCTGACGACCGTGCCGTTGCCGCCGCCGTCGAGTGTCGCGTTCCGCCCGCGCAGCGTTATCGGGTCGTCGATGGTTACCCGCTCGTGGTAGCTGCCAGTCGGGACGACGACGGTGGTGTTGGGCGGCGCGGCGTCGACGGCGGCCTGTACCGTGGGGGCGTCCTCACCGACGACGACCGACACCGGCCGCGTGTCGAGAGCGCGGGCCGTCCGGACGGTCTCGTTGGTCGTCGATCGCCGATCCGCGATCTGTTCTCGGACGGCCAGGGGACCATCCTCCTCGAACGAGTGGGTGCGGAGTATCGACCAGTCGACGACCCGACCGCCACAGCGGTCTGCGAACGCCGCGGCGTCGGCGTGGCTCCCGAACGGCACCACCACGGGTCCCGATGGCGCCCGCGTGCTCCCGTTGACGACGTAGTGAGCCTCGCTCGCTGCGGTCCATCCTGTCGGCCCGTCGGTCCGCAACGTGCCGCGCTCGCCACACGTCGCACCGGCGCCACTGTAGTCGGAGACGTACACCGCGAGCGGGTAGCCGAACTGTTGTTCGTGACCCGGTTCGGTCAGCGCCGCGACCGTCCGGTCGAGGCCGACGTACCCGACCACGTAACGGTACTGCGAATAGAACACCTCCGCCCGTGGAACGCTGATATCACGACTGAGCGCACGCTGTTCGTCGGCCATCGTGATGCCACGCTGGACGGTCTGGTCGAAGGGAACGGGGTCGGGCCGCTCGCTGCTGAGGTCGGCCGCGAACGCGGCCCCGAATACGATGGGGGCGACGACGAGACCGAATACAGTGACCATCTGCCACGGCGACAGCGTCGAGCGCATCTATCGACGATACGAAACCGCCCGTAAAACGCTGTCTGGTAGAACCCTCGAAACAGCGCCCCTGGTCCAATTATCGAACGGTTTCGGGAATCTTACCAGATCACTTTTTGACGGTATCACCGAACGTCCACTGATGCGACGGCGACGGATACTCCGAACGATAACAGCGGGCGGTGCCGCCTCGGTCGCCGGTTGTCTCTCCGGTACCGGGTCGAACGTCATTCTCGATCCGCCGACCGACCGACAGTACGACAGCGACGACCTTCCTTACCCCGCCTACGGGCAAGCGTTCCCGCAATTCTCGCTCCCGAATCCGCTGTCCGGCGACCCCATCGCAACCGAGGAGCTAGACGAGACGCTGCTAGTGACGGGCTTCTTTACGACCTGTCCGGCCGAGTGTGTCCAGCTCATCGGTCAGCTCGCTGGGGTTCAACACGGCACCATCGAAGCCGGTATCGCCGACGCGGTGCGTTTCCTCGCGATCACCTTCGACCCGGGACGCGACGACACGGAGGCGATTCGGGAGTACGCCACACGCATGAACGTCGCCCTCGAAGTCGGCAATTGGGAGTTCCTTCGCCCGCCCGACGCGGAGGCGGCGGAGCGTGTCGTCGACGAGCAACTCGGCATCACGTTCGAACGTGTCGGGGCCGCCGAGAGTAGCCGGGTCGAGGGATACGACTTCAACCACCTCTCGCTGACCTTTCTGGTCAATCCGGACGGCTACGTGGAACGGGCGTACAGAACGTCACAGCCGGACGCCGAGCGGGTGCTCGCGGACACCCGACGGGTCGTCCAGCAGTCGGGGTGACTCGGATGCGTCGCCGCCGCCTCCTCGCGACACTCGGCGGAACCGTCGCCGTGGGCGCGGGCACCCTCTCCGCCCGACCGTGGCAGACAGCAACCGAACGCGCCGACCCCGTCACCGTCGAGACGCTTGCCGCACCCGGAAGCGACGCGGGCACGGTCACCGTTCCGCCGGCCGACGGCCCGCTAGTGCTGGAGTTCTTCGCCACGACCTGTTCGACGTGTGCCGACCAGATGGTGGTGCTCGCGGACGCGCGACAGCGCGTGGACGCCTCGGTCCCGTTTCTGTCGGTGACGAGCGAACCGGTCGATCTCTCGCTCAGCCGAGCCGACGTTCGCGACTGGTGGCGGACTCACGACGGAGCCTGGCCCGTTGGCCTCGACGACGGGACTGCACTCGCCCAGCGGTACGGCGCGACGCGGGTACCGACGACGCTCGTGCTCGACGGCGGCGTCGCCTGGCGACACACCGGTCCCTTCGACGCCGATGCTCTCGTCGAGGCCGTCCGTGAGGTGGCCGACGGATGAGCGTCGGCATAGTCACGTTCGCCTTCGGCGCCGGTGTGACGACGTTTGCAGCCCCCTGTGTGTTCCCGCTACTGCCGGGCTATGTCGGCTACTTCGCGGACCGCCATGGCGACGCGGACACGGGGCCGGTACGGCACGGCCTCGTGGCAGCGGCTGGCGTCCTCACCGTCTTCGCAGCCCTGTCGGGCGCCGTCTACGTCCTCGACAAGCGTGTGGTTCAGTCGCTGGGCGCGGTCGAACCTCTGGCCGGTGGCGTGATGATAGCCCTCGGTGGTGTGGTGTTGGGAGGGGTCGCTCCATCGTTACGGGTCCCGCTCCCGCGACGGCGTGACACAGCCGCTGGCGTCTTCCTCTTCGGCGCCGTCTATGCCGTCGCCGCTGCTGGGTGTACCGTACCGATTCTGCTGGGAGTGGTCGCACAAGCGCTGACGATGGCGCCGCTATCGGGTGCGACGGTCGTCTCGGCCTACGCGATGGGCGTGGCCCTCCCGATGGTCGGTGCCACCGTGGCGACGGGGTACGGTGCCGATGTGGTAACTGCCGGCCTGTCGACACGGACGGTCAGACGCGTCGCGGGTGTGACCATGATTGGTGCCGGCGCACTCCAGATGTGGGCAGGCTTCGCCGCGGCTGGCTGACGCCTGTGAGCCGTCGGGGGCGTCTCGACTCTCATCCGTCGGCTCATCGATATCCCCGTTCCCTAGACGGTGGTTGTCCCGTACCAACGGGCCTCCGGTCCCGGTGTCGGAACGGCCCTTACCGGGGTGAGACAGCCGTCTCAGGCGGGGAACGGTGGTGCCGCGGGGGTGAATACGCCGTCGGCCACCATCGAGTAGATAGGGAACCCGTAGGCGATGGCGACGAGGACGACGGCGATGGCGACCCAGAGCTTCACGTTGTCGAGGACACGGGGACTGTCCGCGGGGCCGGAGATGGGGGCGGGCAGGTGGCTGTCGACGCGGAGTCGTCCGCGACCCCGTTCGGCCAGCCACGTCCCGACCATGACGAAGACGAACATGAGCGCCCCCAGTGTCAACAGCGTCCCGCCGAAGGCGATCTGGAGGCGCATCTCCGACATCGACCCCAGCACTGGGGCGAAGTCGAACTGCTGGTACTGTGGTTCGGCGGTCCGGCGGGGGACGCCGGCCAACCCCGCACGGTGCATCGCGTTGGACATCAGGGCCATCCCGGTGAACCAGATGTAGGGCTGGACCTGTGCGACCCCGTAGAACTGGAGCCGTTTCCCGGTGATCTGTGGGTAGAGCCAGTAGCTGATCGCCATCATCGTCAACGCGCTGGCCGTGCCCACAGTCAGGTGGAAGTGGCCGGGGACCCACAGCGTGTTGTGGACCAGCGAGTTGATGTTCATCCCGGCGTTGACGATGCCGGAGAAGCCGCCGGCGGCGAACATCAGGCCCGCGAGCGCACACCCGGCGAAGGCGGGATTCCCCCACGGGAGCGCCTTGAGCCACCGGAGATACCCCGTCCCGCCGCGCTGTCGCGCACCGTACTCCATGCTCGCGACGACAGTGAAGGCGGTGAGAAAACTCGGGAGCAACAGGAACATCGTGTTCGTCATGGCGATGAACTTGAATCCCTCGGGGACACCGGGGTCGGCGTACTGGTGGTGAAAGCCGACCGGCGTCGAGAGGATGAGAAAGAGGACGAAGACGACGCGGGCCAGCGGGTCGCTGAACAGCCGTCCGCCCGAGAGTTTCGGGAGGATCGTGTACCACGTGAAGTAGGCCGGCATCAGCCAGAAGTACACAACCGGGTGGCCGAAGTACCAGAACAGCGTTCTCGTCAGAAGGGGATCGACGCTCTCGATAAGCCCGAGCGATAGCGGCAACAGAAAGCCCAACACTTCGACGGCGACGCCGACGGTGGCGATGTACCACATCAACGTCGTCGTCAGTATCATGAACGTCTGCAGCGGGATGCGCTGGTCGGGGTTGTCCTGGCGCCAGCGGTAGTAGCTGCGTATCCAGTCGGCACCGGCGAGCCACGTCCCGACAAGCCACGCCGCGAGCCCGGCGTAGAACAGTGGATGGGCCTGCAGTGGCGCGTAGAACGTGTACAGCACATCCGCCGAGAAGGGTATCTGGCCGACCAACCCGCCGAAAATCGCCGTTGCGGTCATCACTGCACCGGAGAGCATCAAGAGGAACCACGCGAGCGAGAACCGTGGCGAGGGCAGTTCGCGCCCGAGGCTCCGGCTCGTCCCCCACGTGAAGATACCAGTCAAAAAGAAGATAGTGAAAAACAGCGCAAGCAGGACGCCGTGACCGGTCAGGACGGAGTAATAATCGGCCGAACTGATGATTCCCCGGAACACGTTCGTCCGGTGGAGCGCCTGCACGATTCCCAGCACCGCGCCGATAGCCAGGGCGGTAAACGAGACGCCCAGCGAGAGGCGTGTGATGCGTGCGGCGTTTGGATACTGGTCGACGAAGGCGAGTCGGTCCCGTAGCTGTGTGTCTTCGTCATCGTACACCTCGGGTGTCTCTGACCTGTGTGGATGTGCCATCTCAGTTCACCTCGCTCTCGTTGAACTGCCCGTGGGGGACGACCTCCAGTGAGCCTTCCATCGTGTGGTGGCCGCTCCCGCAGTACTCGTTACAGACCAGCCCGTACTGGGCGGGCTCGTCGAACTCGACGGTGACCGTCGCTACCTGTCCGGGGACGGCCATCGTGTTGATGTTCGTCCCGACCACCTCGAAGCCGTGCATCACGTCCGTGCTGGTGACGTGGAACGTGACGGTGCTGTTTGCCGGGACCCGAACCGGTGTGCTCGTCCCAGGGACGAACATGAACTGCTTTGCCTCAACGTAGACATCGTAACGCCCGGCTTCGCTCCTGTCGTAGACGCCCGGTTCCCTGAAGTTCTCGGAGGCGATCGCGTTCGTCGGGTCGACCTCGCCGCCGGTGTCGTCGACCATCCCGTAGCCGGCGCCGACGGCGCCGTAGGTCACCGTTCCGACGAAGAGGACGATGAGTGTGAGCGCGCCGACCAGCCACAACCGTTCGAATCTGTGGACGTGCATCGTCAGCTCACCACCGCCGGTCCGTTTCTGAGGAACTCGACGAAGTACATAAACAGCCACAGGACCGCGATCACGAGGAAATACAGCGCGATGAGCAGCCCGGTCCCGACCGGATCGAAGGCGTCGTGGTCGACTGACCGAGTCTCGCTTTCCGGAACCTCGGACTCGTACATCGGCGCGGTGTGTCGGTTTGGAATCCGGTCCTCGATCGGCGTATCCGGGGAGAAGGTCGGTTCCGGCCGGTCACGCCAACCGTACATGTAGACGCTACCGACCGCGAACGCGGTCAATGCGAGCGCCACGGCCGTCACGAGCGGTCCGCTGCTGGCGTCCGTTGCCCCGCCGCTCGCACCTTGTGCGCTGGCCACCCCGACAGCGCCGAGCGTGGCCACCGTCGTCGATACGCCCAGCAGTACCCTGCGAGCGCGTCGACGCCCACAGGTGGGAAGAGGCTGCGACCTCGGACTCTCTCGTCGTTCGTTCATACCCATCCTATCTCGACTGGACTGACCTGACGGTCTTGTAGTCTGGCTTGTCACAAGACAACTCCCCCGGTGTGGGGTACAGAACACGATGGGATCAACCAACAGGGTGGCGTGGCCCGTACTACCGGATGCGGGTCCACTCGCGTTCGATCGTCCCGAGGTCATCCGAGCCGAACATGAGACGGACGGCGACCACGATGAGGACCGTATTGAGGATGGCCAAGACAGCGACCGGTTCGACGGTCACGACGAACGCGACCGCAAACGGGATCGTGAGGAGACCGACCAGCGGGAGCCACGAAAGCGGTGCCGAAACCATGTGATGGGGTCACGGCTGGGCTGGCTTAGTCGCCCGGTTGTCACAGGACAAGTTCGGTCGCGAGTGCCGGCACGCACCTCCCGAGCCACACCAGCTAAGCGCTCGACTCGCTCTCTCCCTGGGGGTGGCCACTCAATTCAGCTCATGAATTCTCCGGTGGTCGAAATCAGGACTCCGTGACACGTCCGGACTACAACGAACCGGCGAAGGTCAGCAAGTCGACGCCGATGATGAAGAGGACGACGAGCAGTGCGACGACCATCACGACTTTTACGAACCAAGGCAACGTACCATCGGCAGTAGAATTGCTCATGTTCGAGATTGGGCACCGACGACGCCTGAACGTTTCCTTGTCCTGCGACAATTCCGGCAAAGGCGTCGAACTCTCTCAGCCGGCAGCGGGCACGAACGGAACCGTTGCTACGAATCGAAATTGACTGTAGCGTGCAACAGTAAGTGCGAATAGATGCGGGAGTTCGTGTTCGATATCCGGTACGACGCTGGGGTCGACGAACTGATGGACCTGTTCATCGAGACACCGGAAGCCCGTTCAACGATGTTCCTCTGTTCGATGGGCAACGCCCAACTGTGGCGGTTGGACCGGATCACCGGTCCCGCGCCTGTCGTCGAAGCGGCGACGGCGCTGTTGACCGACTCGACGTACGACCAACTCAGTATCAGTGGTCGTCGCTGTGGTGGTCGCCACTACAGCGACATCCTGGAGGATGACCCCCGGCGAAGTGTCGTCTACAGCTACTTCGAAGACCTCGTCCACTGTGACTCCATCCCGACGATTACCAACCGGTATATCACTGGCGCGTTACTCTTTGAGGTGACGCGCGCGGACGACACCGAACGCTGGCGGATACTGATGGAGGACGACAAAAAAGTCGGGATGCTGTACGACACGCTGGGTGGCAGGTTGCGGGACGGACTCTCCTTTCATTTCGACCACGTCGGCGACGCGACCGGTCCCTTGCTCACCCTCTTTAATTCGGTCACGATGCGTCCGGAACAGAGCCGTGTCCTCGAACTGGCGGCCGAAAACGGGTACTACGAGACTCCACGTCAGACGACCCTCGATGAACTGGCCGCGGAACTGGACTGGCCGCGTTCGACGGTCTCGTACAGACTCCGGAAAGCCGAGGCGGCCCTCGTCGAAGCGTACATCGACGCGAAGTAGTCTCGGGACCGACAGGCCACCCCGAAAGAGATGTCTTTTCGACTCCGTCCCCGTCGATGCCGTCTCGATCGGCGCATTGACAGTCGTCGCACATCGAGTACCGCTCTCTGCGTTGGATTGAGGTCTGCAGCCGTGTGATACTACGGAGAGAACAAAGATATCAGGGGGCGGAGTGGCCCCGTCTCCGGGGTCGTAAGCAAGCGGCGATACGACGAGACCGTCGTAGGGGAACACTGGCTTCTTTGCCCGCCCGACTGCCTCGAAGCGGATGACGCCCAGCGCTTCGAGTGTCGTCAGTTCTTCGGAGACGTTCTTTTTGTCACGGCCGACCAGTCTGCTGTCTCGCGAATACTTTCGAGTTCTTCGTCTCTGATCACGCGCAAGAGCGTGTACGTGTGCTCGTTGCACACATCAGTTAGCTGGCCCTCACTGGACGATTCGGTCGAGTTACCCGGGCGATAGACGCCATCTGGTGATATGGGATTGCTCAGACGGCTTGTCCGGATGTATCGCGACCTTGCCAAACAGCATGTGGGTGACCACCTCAGATAAAATGCTGAGTTTGTTCGAAGTTTACGAGAATAGATGATTAGTTGTCGCTTTGTAGAAATCCAAACACAGCATCTGTACCTCCCGATCTGCTCGCAAAAGTTGCGACCGCCCCTCTCAATGTATAAGATCGGATTCGACGGTTGGACGCCAATCGTTTTCCGGTACACATCCATCCATTGAGTTGTACCGATCGCCGAGCACGTCGCACGTATGTGCACAGATAGTAACGTATGCCGCTCGCTCAACTCCTCGAACAGTACATCAGTCTCGGTATCTTCGTCCTCGCCGCAGGCCTGAGTGTACTCAGCTTCCTCGCATGGCGGCGGGAACGTGATGGCCGTCTGCGAATCGTCACGCTCGGGTACGCGATGTTCGCCGTCTACGGACTCATCGTGTTTCTCGAGTATCCGTTGCTCCCGTATTTCCCGTACGCGACGCTGGAACTCCTCGAACACGGGAGTGCGATCCTGATCCTCGGTGGCCTCCTAGCGTTTTTCGTCGCTTTGACGCGGGACTAAGCAATGTCGGACCCGGATCTCGAACTGGCCTCTCGGCGGGAAATCTACCAGCGGATAGCCGACACGCCGGGCGTTCACTTTCGCGCGCTCCTTGACGACCTTGAGTACGCACAGGGGACACTCCAGTACCAGCTCAGGTGGCTCGCCGACGAGGGCCTGATTGACGTCTCGGACGACGGTAAGTACACGCGGTACTATCCGGCTGCCGAGTTCGACGAAGCCGATCGGACAGTGATGAACGCGTTGCGTCGGGAGTACAGTCGCCGCATTCTGGCACATCTTCTCACGGATGGCCCGCTTTCGACGACCGAACTGAGCGACCGCTTGGACAAGGCGCAATCGACGGTCTCGTGGCACCTCTCGAAACTCGCCGAAGCCGACCTCGTCACGAAAGAGCGCGAGGGCCGGAGTGTCGTCTACGAGGTCAGCGACCCTGACCGAGTCAGATACCTCTACACGGTGCATCGGCGCTCGTTCACGGACAAAGTCGTCGACCGCATTCTGGGCCTCTGGGACAGCTACTAACCCGGAGTCGCGTTCGACGAGTCTCCCCGGAGCACCAGCAAGCGCAACAGGAGCACGTACACGAGAAACGCCACCGAGGGACCCAGCAGGGGACGGACGAGGCCGGTCAGATCAGTCCCGATTGCGGCCGCGTGAATTGTCCCGAAGGCGAACCCAGCATACGCGAATGAGTGGACGACGCGTGGGCCCCAGGGGCGCTGGAAGCGTCTTGCGTCAGTAAAGCCAAGCACCGCGACGACGAGCATGAACAGTCCCCCCGTACCCACGGCGACGCCGCCGAGAAAGTACGGCATCGAGTATGCCGGCGCCGGAACCTGCCCGGTGACGACGAACCACGCATCAAGGACACCGAGTCCCGCATGGAGCAACGTGACGATCATCGCGAACACGGACAGTTCGATATGGATACGTCGGGCGGCCTCGTGGAGCACGCCGAACGACTCCGTGTTATAGAGGATACCTGTGAGAACCGCCAGATACAACGCCGGATACGTGACGAGCGCGGCACCCCGGTCGAGGAGCCAGACGAGTTGTGACATTACGATGCCCCCGTCGTTGCGACGACATCGGGACAGCCGTCCGCGTCCTGAAACCCGTTCTTCGTTTCCGGTCGTGTCGGACATTTGTCGGCGGAGTCGTCGATGCCATCCCCGTCGTAGTCGGCTGAGGCCTGTCTCGTCGAAACGGTCTGATCGACGAGATCGCTTTGTTTTTCTTCGGTCGCTCGGGTGGCACGCACGTCTCCGATCTGCCAGAGGGCAGGGACGACCATCAGCAAGACGACGATCGCCACGGCGGTGATTCGTTGCTTATGTGTCCAGGACATGTGTGTCGAATCCCTCTGTCGTCTGAAAGACGCCGTCGTGGACGATGAATGCCTCCAGGTCCTCCCATTCCGATGCTAGTTCGCGTGCTTCGGCAAGTGGGAGTGCCGCAAGCGTCGTCGCCAAGGCGTCGGCTTCCATACAGTCTCGGCGCGCCACGACGGTGACGGACTCGTGACGAGAGCCGAGCGATTCAGTGGTCGGATCGTAGACGTGGTCAGTGCCGTTTCGAGACCGTCGGTATCCGCCGGATGTTGCGACGTACCAGTCCGTGTCGAGGATCTTCAGCGGTGTGTCGTCACCGTACGGGCTCTCGATGGCGACCGGGCCGGTCGGTGGAGACATATCCCCACCACCACTGACGAACCCCCGTCGGCCGACGCCTCCGAGTTCCTCGCTGACCCGGTCGACGATGTACCCCTTGGCGAGGCCATTGAGATCGAGTTCGACGGTGGTAGTTACGTGCGACCCGCTGGTTCGGACAGTTCCGGACTCAAACTCCGTCGGTGGTGTGTCACTGTCACCACGCAGGAATGCTTTGAGGTCGTGTTCGACGCGACCCTGCTGAATATCGAACGTCCCGTCGGTCCGGTTGTTGTATTCGAGCCCACGCCGAACGAGACGCGCGACGTGTTCGTTCCTGACCTCTCCCTCACGGTTGAGTTGACTGACGGCACTCGCCTCATCGAAGGCGTTCAGTTGTGCTTCGAGCGACGCAGCCGTTTCTCGGGCCGCGGTTGCCACAGCGTCGGCCCGGACGCCCGTCGCCTGAATCCAAAACGTCGTGTCACAACATTCGAACTCGCGGTGGGTGTCTCCGAACCGTACGTACACCGATACGAGTGATCCCATCATCCCGGTCACTCGTCCTCGCCGTATTCTTCCTCCTCGTGGTCCTCCTCATCCTCCTCGTGTTCTTCCTCCTCGGCATATTCCTTCTCCTCATCGTCCTCCTCATCCTTACCGTATTCTTCCTCCTCGTGGTCTTCGTCCTCGTATCCGGACTGTGTCTGGACTGCCGGGGTGAACTCCTGATTCGGCGTCGGCGCATCAGAAACAGCCTGTTGTGAGGGATCTGACGCGGTTGTATCTGCTGAGTTAGATTGCTCACCAGTCTGTGCAAGGCCGCCACCGGGCAGAGCAAGGGCCCCGGCGATACCAGCTGTGAGGAGCGCACCGACGAGCGTGAAGGCAACGAGTTTGTTTTTCGGGACGGGAACGCGCATGATTAGCTTCCCCTCTGTGCAGAACCGCTATCTTCGACGTGTCGGCCGTTGCGTTCTGCCATTGCAAATAGAGGGTCAAGGCAGTCTTAGTAAGTCGTTCGCGTCCAACCCTCGAATCTTCGTACAGCTATCGAATCGACTCAGAGCGGGAGGGAGTGTCTGAGTATGTGTAGAAAAGCAACGGATATCGTCGACCCCCGTCTGTGGGATGCGAACCGACGACAGCGAGCCGTTGGCGACCCACGACGGTGAGACGCACTACTTCTGCTCGCAGATCTGCAAGGAACCCTTCGAAGAGTATCCCGACGAATACGCCACCGGGCATCCGATGGTGATGGAAGGCCACGACCACTGACGGACATCTCGCCGAGGATTCAGAGCGTTCGATATGAACTTCGCTCGGACATGGATCCATCCGCTGACGCGGCCATAGTGAACGCGCTACCGTGACTCTCGCTCGGAGGGAATTGGAAGCCGAATTTATGGTACCCGCCTTTGAACTTCGACTGAATGTACGACCGAATTCTCCTGTCGACCGATGGAACTGTCGCGTCCGAAGAGGCTGAAACGCACGCACTCGAGCTCGCAGCCGCCCACGACGCAGTCCTTCACGTACTCTACGTCGTCGACGAGGATGTCGTGACTGCGTACAGCGGGGACGAGTACGTCGATGAAGCCGAAGGTCCCGAACACGGCCTCGAAGACCACGGCGAGGAGACGCTTTCGGAACTCCGACGGCGAGCCGCAGAGATCGATGTCGACGTCGAGACGTCGATGCAACATGGCCGCCCCGCTGAGACTATCGTGGATCACGCAGACGACTGTGACGCCGATCTCCTCGTGCTCGGTACCAAACGCCGGCCCGACGAATATCGTGCGCTGCTCGGAAGTGTCACCGACCGTGTCCTCCGATTGACGACTCGTCCGGCAACCGTCGTGAAAACTGAAGTCAGCGAGTAGGAAACGACCGTCTGCTACCGTCCAGTATCTGGTGTGAGACGGGCGCGACGGCGGTCGAATTCCTCGTCGTCGATCTCGCCACGGGCGTACCGCTCCTGCAGGACAGCGAGTGCGCTACCCTCGGGGGAACCGTCCAATTAGGACCGGGTTCCCAGCCAGTAGACGAGAGAAACCGGGAAGGAAACGAGAAATGCTATCCACAGGAGACCGAACAGCATCATCCCCCAGCTCCAGCCACTCCAGCCGGCCATCTGGCCGTCGTTCCACATACCGTCGTGCCAGTCCCACACCAATTCCCCTTCCGATGGATTCGAGGAGGGTTGGATCATCCTCGCCGACGAACTCAACGACGCCAATCCGCTCGTTTCGACGGGAGTGGACGAAGCACGCTGGTTCATCGCTAGCGAGACTGACAGTGGTGGAGTTGTCAGCTCCACACCGTGTCTGAGGTGACAGCGTTGTCGGGTTGCTCACCTCGTAGTACGGCAGCAACGCCTTCGGCAACGCCTTTCGAGAGGTCCTTCTGGCTCTCTTCGGAGTACCATCCTGCGTGCGGTGTGAGCACGACATCATCACGATTGAGCAGTGGGCTGTCGGCAGCTGGGGGTTCGGACTCGAGCACATCGAGGCCAGCACGCGCGATTTCCCCAGTAGATAGAGCCTCAACGAGTGCAGCTTGGTCAATGACTCCACCGCGGGACGTATTCACCACAATGCACTCCTCGGAGAGACGCTCAAACTCCTCCGCCGAAAACAGATGACGAGTCCCCTCGTACAGCGGGACGTGAATTGAGCAATACTCTACCCGGTCGAGCAGTGTCTCGAACGCCACCTTTTCGACACCATAGTCACGCATTCGGGCCTCGGAAACGTAGGGATCGGTCGCTATCACCTCGACCCCGAAAGTCCGGAGTTTCGACGCGAGTCGTCGTGGGATGTTGCCGAAGCCGACCAGTCCCAGCGTCCGGCCTGTCATTCGATGTAACGGCTGTTCCTGCTGCCAGTCCCATCTGCCAGCTTTCACCGCCCGATCGTATTGTGGGACTGCACGGACACATGCCAACAGAAGCGACAAGGCATGGGTTGAGACCTCTTCGAGGGAGTACGTAGGCACATTCACCACAGTGATGTCATTGGCGACTGCTGCATCGAGGTCGATATTGTCAACGCCGATGCCGGCCCGCCCAACGACTTGTAACGATGACGTACTATCGAGCACCGCTGCCGTGACTGGGGTCTGTGCGTCGACAATGATCGCCTCTGCATCTCGGACAGCCCTGGTGACGGCGGCTTCGGTCTTTTCTTCAAGGATCTCTATCGTCGCGTCAGCAGCCTCCAATATGTCGGCTTGATCTGCTGGATCAACTGTCTTGGAATCGCAGAGTACAACGGTCGCAGTCATTCTGACTGACAGTATCGTGCCCTGCCCATACAATACTAATGCCGGGGACAGCCTGTGGTCAATCATCACGACGTGTAGATAGCTATGTGCAAGATATGCATATCGAAGAAAATAGACTTTGAGTGGAGTAATTACGGGCAATCGACCGTTCGCTACCGGACGTATTGGCTGGAAGCCTGGACTCCCCATCTCAGCCGTGGCAATTACACTCAGTCATCTTAGCTGTACTCGAACGGCTCCGATGCGGTCCCCGGCTTTCACCAAAGGGCCTCAGGGGGTAACGGTGAAGGTGACTAGACTGTGGGGGTTGAGCCGGTACTTGACCGGCGTGTTGCCATTGTAGGGGGTGGTGACCCGCATGGTTTGGGTCTCGCCTGGAGCAACCGTGACAGTGGAGAACGAACCACTCAACGGATACCAGACACCCGCCCGTCTGATCGTGAGTGCATCTGGGTCTTCAGTATACTTCCAATCGAGGTCGCCACGGAATGTCCCGGCCGCGTCACCCGTATTCTCGATCTCGAAGAGGAACTCGGTGGTCCCGCTGTTGAAGCTCTCTGGGACCGTCACGTCAGCGACTCCGAGTGACGGGAACGCTGGGTCGTCCTGTCCAACGTCGACAACGACATCCGGAGAAGACGTGGTTGATACGAGATTCAGCCCCAGATTCAGTTCGGGCACCCCTGATTTCGGGACCGCATACGCGACCCAGCCCGACTTTGACTGGCCAGGGTTCACTTGAGTCCCGATCAGGGGCGACCCTTCGATGACGGGATCATCGTACCCATCAACGAGACCACCGTCGGCAACGCTAAACGCCTGTGGTGACACCTGAGACCCCTCGGTTTGAGCGTTTTCGACCGTGAGAGAGAAGACAGCGATGATCTGGTCATCGAGGGTCGTGCGGAGCTTTGCGCCGCGATTCTCGGTCGGCGGGCTCGCCAACGACTCTGTGAACTGCACGCCAGACACAGTGTATCGAAGGCCACCCGGAGACTCGACCTGTTCGCCCGTCGCTGCCTGACGCGACCCGACGCTGACGAGAGGTTCTATGTCGTCGGCGAGTTCGTACACGCCGGACCCGGCTTCGATCCGATATTCCCCAGCCGCGTTAGCGTCGAACGACCCGATGCTATGACCTTTCGATTCGCCAGATTCGAGGCCGTCAGCGTTGAGTGTGGCCGTCTGCGAGTCGGACTCGCTCGAAGAGAGGCGGGTAAGTTTCACTTCGGCGTTGCCTTCGACGGGTTCGCCGCCGACGTTCGCGAACAGGACTTCCCCTTCGAAGGAGTCGCCGTAGGTGATTTCCTGTGGGAACGTTAGGCGGAGGACTTTGACCCGTGCAGGTGCCTCAGAGTCGACTTCATACGACGCCGTAGGCGTCGGACTGTTAGTTGGGGTACCGTTGCTACCGCTACTGCCATCAGAGCCTCCACAACCGGCTAGCGCTGCCGTGGTGGCAGCACCGCTGGCCGTCATCAAGAACTTGCGACGATCCATTCGTTACACTTTTCCTCTGATGTTACGATATAAAAAATTGTATATATAGGAATAATAGTAGACAAGAAATACTAAAATAATCTGGCCAGGAACGGTAGTTATCGATACAGTGGATTCTCCAGGGGCCGTCTCGCGAGGGGCTTCAGGCCGTCCGGAGAGACGGGTGAATCGTCTCCACCGAACACGTAGGCGGCCCCGTACAGCTCTAGGACGACCCACGACGGTGTACTGATTCGGTTTCCTGCCGGTCCACTGACCATCCCAAGAAGCGTAATCGCGACGAACACAACCTGACGAAGGGTCTCCGGCCGTTCCGCCAACGGTTCGAGACGGTCAAGCCTGTCCTGCGTCGAACTCTCCGAGACCCAAAGAGAGGCGCTCAAACAGCGCTAACACCTCAGTCTCCGCGATATTGAACAACGTCTCTACCGAAAGCTCGTTTTGCAGGGTCGCTGACTGCATACCACCTCAGTGATCAGCCTACTCTCAGGTGTGGAAACCGTTCTATGATACCATATATAATACGGATAAAAAACAGCGGTAGAAGCAACTGGGAACAGCAGTGGAGCGACTATTGGTCGTTGTTATATGCAGTGATAATATCCAATATGTCGTTCATTGATAACGGCCCATGTCCGGGCAACGGCTGTTCATTGTTGAATCTCGTAATTGAATCTAGCACTTCATTAAAACTCACGCGCCCATCGTCATCGCGATAAATTGAACTCGGGTCCTGCTCGGGTGGTTCCACGGTAACATTGATGCGTTCTTCGATGTCTCGAGAAGACGTACCGATCATAACTTCATATTCCCCCTGCTTTATTTTCCAATTCCCGGCATCAGGATCCCAGTACTTGAAATCATCGGCGTTCAACTCGATGTCAACCGTTTCGGTACTGCCAGCTTCAACAGACTGTTTTGCAAAACCCTTGAGTTCCTTCGGTGGTCGGTCGATCGGTGTCTCACGGTTGCCGATGTACATCTGAACAGTTTCAGAACCTTCGATTTCACCCACATTACGGACATCAACACTCACGGTAACCCCTTGGTCAGCGATAATTGTGTCCGCTGAAGCTCTAATATTTGACAATTCAAACTCTGTGTAGGACTCACCATAGCCGAAGGGGAATAATGGCTCAATATCTGCTTCGTCAAAGTGTCGGTACCCGACGTAGAGCCCTTCATCATAATAGACATCGCCCGAAACGCCGGGATATCCGCGTGCTTCTTCAGGGAGCGTGGATATCTCTTGTGGAAGATACTCTTCTGATGACTGAGCGAACGTCACTGGTGTTTTTCCTGACGGGTTTGAATGTCCAACTAGGAGATTCCCAAGGGCAGCTCCGGCTTCCTGGCCAGCGAACCAAGGCTGTAGAACCGCTGGAATACTATTAATCCAAGGCATCTTAACCGGTGATCCTGTGTTCAATACAACGATTGTATTGGCATTTTCTTCCGCAACTGCTTGGATCATAGCCTCTTGATCCATTGGCAGGCCGAACTTATACCGATCTGCGCCGATATTTGTGAACGTTCGTGCTATAATCACAGCAACATCGTTCTGCGATGCAGCATCAACAGCACTTTGTATATTAGAGGGGGGATTCCACTGCAATTTTGCTGGTCCACTACCAGTAATTTCAACAGTCACATCGTAAGTAGTGCCAGATTGAAGGTCGATACCGGAACGTTCAGGCGTTGCCAGCGAACCAACACGTGCCGGTTCTCTGTACATTACCAGTTCACCATTAATATACAGTTTTCCCTGACCGCCAGTCAAGAATGATAATCCATACGTACCGGTTTGCGAAGGTGTGATCGTTCCGGTCCACTTTGCAGATTGGAATTTTGCAGGTTGTCTAAAACCTGAACTTTCGACATTAATAGTGGTTTGAGTCCCTGTTTCAATGGGATCTCCTTCTAAAGCGGAGTTATCATAATATTCATATTCAAACCCAGACTCATCAGATGGAACGTACTCTAAATTATCGGTCTGAGTCCCGTTGACCGTCACACTGTCTGGAGTCGCCTCATCTAAGCCATCAATGGGACCGACTCGCCTGATCGGATTCGAGATTGTTTCACTTCCACCGACCCCGGGTTTAAATTCTGTAGGTGTTGGTCCAATAACTCCTATCGAACTGACGCCTGATACATCAATGGGAAGTGTATTATCCTCGTTTTTTAGGAGCACAGTGCCTTCTTCAGCTATTTCTTGTGCAAGCGTAATGTGGTCAGAATTGCCAATTACAGATGAGTCACCGACACCTTCCCGATCCCCGGAAAGCGAACCAATTTTTTCCTGTGATCTGAGTCCACGTCGAACCATTTCATCGACCACAGCTTCATCCAGCTCATCATCAACTGCATCTTGCAGAGAGGATCCAAAATAAGAGGCACGGGGCATTTCCACATCAAGTCCATTCTTTGCTGCAGATACGGTACTATGAGTCCCACCCCAATCAGAGAGGACAAATCCATCGAATTCCCATTCGTCTTTCAGAATATCACGGAGAAGATTGTGGTTCTCACTCGAGATCACACCATTGACGCGGTTGTACGCCGCTATAAGTGCACCAGCGTTGCCGTCCTGAACTGCGTGTTTAAATGGTGGTAGATAGATTTCCCGCAGAGTCCGTTCATCAACTACAGAGTTATGTTCAGAGATAGAGGATTTATCATAGGTATCCCCGGTTGTCCGAGTCTGATTGTAAGCGACAAAATGCTTGGGAGTGGCAATAACATTCTCTGCCTGTACTGAACTAGTATATGCTACGGCCATTTCTGAGGAGAGATGTGGATCTTCCCCGTAAGTTTCCGAATTGCGGCTATCGAACGGAATCCGAAACATATCCATCGAGGGGCCTAGCAATACATCGGCTTCTCCCGCTTTGGTTTCGCGTGCTATTGCTTTGCCCATCTCCTGTGCTAATGATGGATTAAAGGTTGATGCCAAAGCGATCGGATGTGGGAAGGCAGTTGTACTTGTATTGTCACCCAGTGCTGCACCAGTTGGGCCGTTGATTAGATCTAGTTGTGGAATCATCGGGCTTTCCAAACCAGTCACACGCCCCGCGATCCCAGAAGTCCTACCTACACCGTGAGTCCGACTAACCTTCTGTCTAAGGGACATCTCATTAACCAGAGAGTCAATATCAGTTGTTGAGGCCTCACTGGCGCTCACTGAATTCATCCCGATTCCGTATCCCAGTGTAGTGATTCCGAGCGATTGAATAAAGTGACGCCTTTTCATGCTTTTATCGTACGTATTCTGTCCGGAGTCGTGGTTTTCGCTCATCGCAGGTCATCCGTTCTGTATTCCCAGTAATAAATATATGCACGTACAGAGATATTGTAAGAAAATCGGTTATCTGATTTTGGAAGAAGGATTTTCTACACCCAATGTGGCATATTTATACATGTGGAGTTGACCCATCATTGGAGCACATCAGTTTCGACCGTCAGAGCTATAGTGGCCATAAAAAAACCATTGCACACCCGATCGCACGATTGCAGTACGATCGATGTGTACATCGTTTCAATCGTCACTTCAGGGTGAACCGGGAAACCGTTGATCTCCATGTTGGACCCTTTCCGCTTCACGAGCAAAGTCGTTCAGTTAGCAAAAATACTGTTGTTGAGCGAAGCGAAAGCTGCGAGCATGCGGTGGCCTCGCGACACTCGAAGCGGGAAGCAACTACTTTACGAGCGACGACAGACTCGACGAAGAGTTGGACGGGGACTTTCGGCAACGGCATAGATTGATGCCAGTGGGTTCCAACGAGAGCAGGTCCACTCACATTCCGCGTTCGGTGTCGACTACTCGTTCAACGCGATGCAGTCCTATCTCTACAAGGGATATAATGTAATAGTAGTTGAAGCAAAGTCTTCAACATATGCTCCCTCACTACCAACTGATACTGTTGTTTCACCTGTGTCAATGAGAAGACTGTTTTTTGTGCCAAATCCACCGTCTTGTGGATACAATATATTCTGTGTGGTCTCTATTATTTCTCCAGATATGGTCTCTGTCTCTCTTTTTGACGATCCAGTATAATATCCAGAGACTTGGGCAGCGATTGAATTCCCACAACGAAGATGGATTGTCGCATTGAGAACAGCGGCTAGCCAAGAATTATATCGGTTTGGTAGCTGATCAGCGGTTGGTATCAGCACTTCATGTGCTGGTTGCCAAATCACACTCATAAACGCCCCCCCAATGAGGACCGTATTAAAACGGTTGGTGAGGGAGATGCAATTTCTATCTGTTTGGCCCCAGTTAAGAAGATTCGCAGACCCAACTATACCCTGTTTACCATCCGCCACCAAAAGCACTCCACTAGTATCATAAAAGAAACGGACTGCGGAGGCTATCGACTGAAGATTAGTACTTGTAACCTCAGATATTTCTCCGTGCAGAACAAGTAAAACGAAAACACCATCTTCCACCGCCTGCCGAAGAGCGTCTGCAAAATCAGAGAGGTGTGTAACTGGCATCATCATTAATATTGATTTTGATGACTCATTGATTATTGACCTCATTTGTTTCTTGAGTGTTTGTCGAGAACGGATGAGTTCCGGCGGCGTATCTTGATCTGTAGGTGTTTCATAATATGTCTCGACCTTTCCTTCCAAGTTTGATAATTCGCTCCGAATATCGTTGAAAGCCTCCGTAGGGGGGCGGGCACAGACTAACATTGGAGTTCTGTTTGAATGAACAGTGACCAAACCACGTTCCGCAAGTTTGTCACAAATCTCATACACATAACTTGTTGACACATCTGATTCAGATGCTAATGTAGTTGGTTTTATTTGATCATACTCAATGATTGTCATATATACATTGGCCTCTTTTTTTGAGAGGCCAAGCTTCTGCAATTCTGATTCCATACTTCTGTTTTCGTATAGCTCTCCGATATTTTCAGACATAATTTAACCAAATTTTGTTATTGTCTTTATATCAAACGCCTCGGATGAACTATTTATCATGATAGATGGGCCTTAGGGTGTTTACTATACTCTGAATAAATAGTTCTATCGGCTACTCCAGATTGCGGGATGGAAACACACCAATGGGCTAAGATGTCGAAACCCAACAAGGGTTTCGCTAGGTTGTCAACCGCCTCAGGGTCAAGCCCCGTGGTATCCGCCTCGTACCAACTGTGAATCACTCGGTAGAACCGTTATCCGAGGACCGTAGGCATTGAGAAGGGCACTCTCAATATCTGCCCCCTACAAAATATGGCCCGGAATGAGGTAAACTGAGCCGACTGCTTCGGGCAAAATATATTGCGGAATATGGTTTATTGGGCGTCGTATCCCCACTCACGAAGTGTGCCGGCAACCTCGTCGAGATGCTGTAATCCCACGAGATAGGCCGCTTCTCGGAGGTCGGCTTTGTTTACAGTCTCTTCGATCGATATCTCACTGCGAGCGGTTTGCTCCCGATCAAGCGTCGAATCCTGGAGATGGAGTTGCACAGTCTTTGCACGCCCATCAGTGATGCTATTGCGACGGTAGATCCATGGTAAATTTGTCTGCTGGCGGTGCTCAGAGCCACCAGATAACTCCGGCTCCTGACTCTGTTGGGTTCCCGTATCTTTCGGTGACGGTTGAGAGTCGTCGGCGCTGGTGTCATCATCGTTGAGTGGGTCATCGTCACTCGCTCCGCTCTTGAAACCAGTCATGCTGGTTCCTCCAGTGCACCGGGTTCAGGTGGCGATGGCGCCTCGACCCCACCCTCCGTTTCGAGGAACCGTGCCAGGCGGTCGAACTGAGCGAGTGTTTCGATCTCGTAGTCCCGTCGTCGTGACCGGAACTCACGCACGTAACGGAATGCCGAGCACTGCTGTTTCCAACAGCCTTCCATTAGCGATGTACGGTCACCGATCACTTCTGGAGTGGGGAACTGGATCTCCTCGAGCATCTCGCGCTGGTCGGACGTGTTCTTGACCCCGTTTGGAATGGCACCAAGCACGCCGAGATCGATATTCAGCTGCTCGGCGAAATTCGTCGCTAAATCGGCAAGTCCCTCTACCGACGCTTGGCCCTTCCAGCTTGGTTCGACTGGAATCACGAGGTTGCGCGTCGCATAGATCGAATTGTAGAGGTGATCCGACTCAGTGGCTGGCGGGTCACAGATCAACACGTCGTACGTGTCGCCAACTCCAGCGTCACGGAGGACTCGTTGGAGTTGGGCGTAGATATTGTACGCATCACCGAGATCTTCGGCCTTGTCTTGTTCGCGACTGAGATGCCCCGAAAGGTCGGCAAGCATGTTGTGCTCGGGGACGATATCGACACCCTCTGCTGTGCGAATCAGGTCCTCGAATGGACCTTTTGGGCTGTTTACCATGTGGCGCACGAGGTTATCGGCACTGGAATCGGCCCGGTTATCGTCGATCCCCATCAGCCGCGAGAAGTCGCCATCTTGTGGATCCAGAGGGACGACAAGCGGTTTGAGACCGCCGCGGGCGTGCGCGACTGCGAGGTTTGCCGTCAGTGAGGTCTTCCCGACCCCTCCTGCTTCTGAGTACACTGTGTAGCTTAGCATACTGTGTTGTGTGTCTTAGATGTATAAGAAAGTACGTCAGACATCATGCCCAACCAACTAAGTAAAGACACTTGTCTAAGACAGTTATCTAAGATTCTTAGATAAGGTACTTTCCGGACAGTGGTAGCTATGAAACTTAGAACTAAGGGGCCTGTTAGAACCAAGATAGATATCTAGCCTACGTAACGGGCCTCCCCGCTACCATTAACTCAAGCCAAAGCACTGCCCAGGCCACCGTGTCGATTTTCAAGTCAG
>NZ_CP142028.1:0-359739 GCF_035666295.1 Haloarcula montana | reverse complement strand
TGCGACGCCTGCTCTCTGATGACTGTGTCGTCGGTGTTGAATCACTTCCAGTTGGAGATGCCCGCAAAGCAGCTCTATCCCGATCAATTCGGAGAGTAGCCCGGCTCGGTCAACGGGGAGTTCTACCGACGGACCCTTTACAGGGCTGTTCACACACAACAATATCGAGACTGTTAAGTCAGAAATCTTCCAGATACCTAGTATCGATGCCCTCCACCCCGGTTGCTCGTACTGAATACCGCCGCTATCTTCGCGGGAAGACACCGTGGATCGTCGGCCTCTGTTTCGTTCTTCTGTCCCGGTTGCCGGCTCCTCCGGGTTCTGAAGAAATCGAAATACTAACCGATGTAGTGGCACTGGTGCATGCACAAGTCGCTGTCGCAGTAATCGTCCCGTTCGCAGCTACTGCGCTCGGGTTCCGCGCAATAATCCAGGAACGTGAAGCCGGAACCGCACGGATACTCCTCGGGACGAAACTTACCCGGTGTCGGTTCGTACTCGAAATGGTTCTCGGACGTGGATTGGCCCTTCTCGTACCGATTCTCGGTGGAACCGTCCTTGTAGTCGGTTACGATGCCGTTCAGTACGGTCACTTCTCGGTAACGGTACTGGTTGGATTCCTCAGTCTCTCGACGGTATACGTGTTCGCGTGGACGGGAATGATAGTTGGCCTCTCTGCTGCGGGTTCGTCAACGACCCGTGCGGTCATTGCCGGATCTGTCGTGACGATTTCGTTCGCATTCTGGGACAACGTGACTCTCGCGTTTCTGTGGCAGATCGTAACCGGATCACCGCCCGGGAATCAGATGGCGTATCCAGCTGCGTTCGCGATTGCCAAATGGGTCTCACCGATGAGCGCGTACAACGTTCTCACGAACTGGCTGTTCGGTGTTCCGGTGGGGACTGACCCCGCTGTTAGCCAGGTCTCCGATGCGATCAGTGACACAGGAGGGTTCACGCCGACGGCCCCTCCCCTCCCTGCATGGAGTGGAGTTGGGTTCCTCCTCGTGTGGCCTGTCGTGTCGCTGCTTGGGGGAACAGCGATGTTCCGACGTGCTGACCTCACCCCAAGTGGTGGGACAGGAGTATTTCGAACGCTTGTCGATCACTGTCTATCGTTACCCTGGTTCAGCGGTCATCGGTTCCGAAGAACTACCGGACGCGACGGGCTCGTCGATGCACTTCCGGGGTCGTGGCAGCCACTTGCTCGCCGTGAGTTTTCCCGTCTCGTCCGTACGCCACTTGTCTGGGTCGTTGGTCTCCTTGTTCTCGCTGCTGGTGTCGCCGGTCTCTCACCGGATAGATACGTTCAGAATGCACTCGGTTCGCGCATTCCGCTTGCTGCCCTCCAGACTCCGCTGGGCTTTCTGGGCGGTTTCGGCGTTCTCTTTGGAACGTTCCGTACAGTCATACGTGAACGTACTACAGGGGCAATCCGGTTGACCGCTGGAACCGGCGTTTCACGGACAGCTACCCTCGTTGGTTTCGTTGTCGGACGAGCCTGCGGATTCGCCGTACCGATTGTCGCTGCTGTTCTTCTCACCTGCCTCGTTGCCGTCCCCCAATACGGAGTTGTACCACTCACCACGTTTGCTGGCTTTCTCGTGTTCACACTCGTATTCGTGGTTGGGATGGCCGCCCTCGGGGTTACGATATCCACCATCGTCCGGAGCCAGTCGGTCGCTGGCGTCACGGTCCTGCTCTTCGCTGTTGTGCATATCGCGTGGTACTCCCTCTCAAATGCGATCTACGGTACACTCACAGGCACGACCGTAACTGGATTCGCCCCGCCGGAGAACCCGATATACCTCTTCGTACGCTGGTTCCCTCCGCTGCAGTTGTTCAACGTCGTGACCAACGCCATTATCGGCGTTCCGAACTCGGCGGGATCTGCCACTGGTGTGATCAGCGAGCTTCAACCGAATTACTTCTCGAATATCGTCGTCGCACGGATCGATTATGGCGTTGACGTTCCAGCCTGGTATCTTCATCCAGGGGTTTCGGGTATCCAGTTGGGACTCTGGTTTGTGCTCCCGTTCGGCCTCGCACTGCTCTTGTATCGACACTGGAGTATCGATTAATCCGTGTTGGTGGTCGCCAGTTCGACGAACGCGTCCTCGATCGTCCCCGCTTCACTGTCAAACGACTGGATCGTCGCCCCTGTACCGTCGAGGGCATCCAAGACACGATAGCGAACGTCACGGGGGCACGTTACCGTAACGTGTCCCTCCTCACGGGAGAGTCGCTCGACCCCGTCGACCTCTCTGATCGTCTGGACCGCGGTATCGTCGGCGTCAGTCTCGATTCGCAGGTGCGTTTCGACGCCAGCCATCTCTCGGAGTTCTGTCGGTGTTCCCTCAGCGATAAGCCGTCCCTGGGAAAGTAAGCCGACGCGGTCACAGACGCGCTCTACTTGATCGAGGACGTGGCTGGAGAAAAAGACAGTCGCTCCCCGGTCGCGTTCAGCAGCGACGACTTCGCGGACGAGACGCACTCCGTACGGATCGAGTCCGGAGAACGGCTCATCGAGAATCAGCAGTTCCGGATCGCCTGCAATTGCCATCGCAAGGCCGAGTCGTTGACGCATCCCTTTCGAATAGCCACCGGCGCGCTGGTCGATCGCATCTTCGAGGCCAACACGATCGAGCACCGCTTCAGGGTCACCAGTTGCATCGTTCGCATCAAGGATGTATTCGACGTGTTCACGTCCCGTAAGAGTGGTATACACGCCGAACTGATCGGGCAGGATACCAGTTTGCGCGTGGATCAGACTGGCTTTTTGGCGAGCGTCCATCCCGAGAACGGTCGCAGTTCCCGCTGTCGGTCGGGTATAATCCATCAGCATATCGATCGTCGTGGATTTTCCAGCGCCGTTGGGTCCTAAAAACCCATAGACTTCACGCTCCCGGACAGTGAGATCGAGGTCAGCAACGGCGGAAGTGCCGTTATAGCGCTTTGTGAGCCCTCTCGTCTCGATTGCAGTCATCGTGAGTTCACCCAACCATGGAGGATAGTAACTACAGGGATGGGTACGTGGAGGACCATATCCGAACGTCGCTGAATACGTCTAAAAGTATTGGGGAGTAGCCGCCTATTCTCTACTACTTCGTCGGAGACACCGACGGGAACGCGGCTGTCCGGATTCGACCGCCGATCACTGTCTTTTTGCCAGCCTAGAAATCGGCAGGGTTATATTGTTTTAGGTTGGCCTTAAAACCATGCCGAGAGACGATAGGGAACGAGGTGCGCCGACGCGCAGGGAGTACGTGAAGTACAGCGGAGCCATCGTCGGGGGTGGATTGCTCGCAGGATGTACGGACCAATCGGATTCCGGGTCGACACCGGACTCTACGAGCACGGCCACGGAGGAGCAGTCGTACACGGCCACGATGCCACCTGTTGGTGAACTCACGCTCGACAAACCCCCTTCCTCGTGGGTTGGCGGTCTCGGGTTCACTGCGGACGTGTTGACCGCACTCGGCCAGGCCGACGGTGCTGTCGGTATGGCCGACCCCCGATTCTGGTATCACGGGTTCTACGACTTCCTCGACGGCGTGACGGCACCCGAGAAAGAGGCCCTCACCCAATTTACGACGCCGGAACGTGATACCGATCTTGAGGTACTGTACGAATTAGATCCGGATCTGCTGGCGTTCGACCCGAACCCCCTCATCTCGATCTACGGGCTCGAAAAGGGGGAAGCCGAGGAGATTCAAGAGAACGTCGCACCCTGGTTCGGGAACGAGAGTCGACGAAAGCGCTTCGACGGGTGGACCTACTGGCCGGTCGGCGAGCCGTATCCCTATCTATCCCTTCCCGAATACATTCCGAAGTACGCCGCGTTATTCGGTGAAGCGCGACGCGGCGAAGCATTGCTCTCACTCTACGAACCGTTCATCGAGGACGTTCGCTCGCGGGTCCCGCCGGAAGACGAGCGGCGTTCCCTGGCGCTGGTGAACGGACGATACAACCCCGAGAACCGCGATGGCTGGGTCGTTTACAACCCGAAATCGGCGGTCGAACGGACGTGGGGGAAGAAACACTACCGTGATTTGAACGTCGTCGACGCGTTCGCGGGCGCGTACGACGGGCAATCGTCTATCACGGTTGACTTTGAGGGACTGTTGGAGTACGATCCGGACGTTATCATCTTCAATTTCGGAATCACGTATCGGGACTTCCAAGGCGAAAACCTGATTCGGAAACAGCGAGCGCTCCTCCAGGACCATCCAGTCGGCAGCGAGGTGACTGCAGTCGAAAACGACGACCTCTACGTCGGTGGCACCCCATATCAGGGTCCGATTATCAACATGTTCCAGACGGAGATGACCGCAAAGCAGCTCTATCCCGACGAATTCGGGGCGTATCCCGGATATGGAGAACTCTCGGGGAGTGAGCAGTTGTTCGACCGCCAGCGGCTCGCAGACATCGTCACCGGAAACTTCTGACGGTGAGTCCCCGTCCAGATGGGCAACGGAACAGAACGCGATACGAGATCCGGAGGGTGCTTTTCGCCTCGGGTTCTATCGCGGCTCTGAGTCACGATGCGTCGGACCGTCACTGATATCGCCGAAGAAGTAGGGATGTCCGGCCATGCGGTCACCACCCGGATCGAGCGGCTACCGGAGGAAGTTCCCCGTTGTTTTTTCACCGCACCCACTCCAGGATATCTATGCCCTTGACGCCCTTTCATCTGGGGCCGGGACTGTTGCTCGGGCTGCTCCTGCTCCGGTACGTCGATATACCGACCGTCATTCTCGGGAGCGTCCTCGTCGACTGGCGTGCAGCATTGGTATTTGTTGGGGTATGGCCCGGCCCGCGCCACGACTGGATGCATAGCTACCTGGGGAGTCTGGCCTTCGCCGTCGCCCTCGCCGGTGTGATGCTCCTCGTGCGCCCCTCGATAGACGAGTACATGCGACGGGCGAAACTCCACCAGCGGGTCTCGAAACGGACTGTCGTCCTCGGGGCGGTTTCGGCCGTCACCGTACACGTGACGATCGATGCCTTCCATCATCCGCTGATGGAGCCGTTCCTGCCGGCCGGTGGAAACCCACTGTACGGCCTCTTTACGACGAGCGAGATGCGACTGTTCACCGCGTTCTGTCTCTTTCTCGGGATGCAGCTATACGTGGCTCATCTCGTCGACGGCGTCGGCTTCTCGCTTTCCGGGACGGCGGAGTAGAGACACGCCAGCCGCTGGGTCCCCGATGTGTACCACGGGATGACTGTCTGAACCTGGTGTTTAGCGCAGTCACAGCGATGGTACCGCCGCGAGCGAGCAGTTCCAGCGTGGCGTGATTCTCTCCCGATATCGTGACGACCCTCGCGCCAACGGTGTCCGGACGATCCCGTGAGGCATAAACGAGCGTCCCCCGTTCGAACCGGTATGGACCCGGACGATGTCCGAGCGGATTGGGCCGACCGGTCGGGAAAGTACTCGCCGGAGTACTACGCCGACATCGGTCCCAACGTGGTGAGCGAGACGCTCACAGACGTGCTCGACCACTACGTCGGGACGGACGCGACGATCTTAGAGATCGGGTGTGGCTCCGGCCGCCACCTCGCTGCCCTACTGGGGCAGGGCTACGAGAACCTCTCCGGGATCGACATCAACGACGAGGCCTTCGAAGTGATGGCGGACCAGTATCCGACACTCCACGACCGGGGCACCTTCCACATCGGAGCCATCGAGGAACTGGTTTCGGAGTTCGACACCGCCGCGTTCGACGTCGTCTACACCGTCGAGACCCTCCAGCACATCCATCCGGACGACGAGTGGGTGTTCGAAGAGATCGCCAGGATCGCGGGCGACATCCTCATCACGGCGGAAAACGAGGGCAACAGCCCACAGCGGGGCCGCGGAGAGACGGCCGTGAGTCAGGTCGACGACGAGTTCCCGCTCTATCACCGCAACTGGAAGACGATCTTCGCGGAACTCGGGTTCGCACAGTTGATCCGGGAGCCGACGAAGAGAGACACGATACGAGTCTTTCGGACCGTTTGATCCATCGAGCCGATCGAACGAGGCCAGAGCGATCTGTTTCGACCACCCGAGCAGCGTCCGTGGGGCTCCAACAGCACGCTGATAAGCCCCGCGGCGGTGTGGACACGTAGATGCCCCGAGAGACTGCACCGCCGCCGTCACCGGCCGGGCACCCAGTCGTCGGCCACGCGCCGTCGTTCGCGAGGGATCCGTTCGGCTTCGTCAGCGACGCGGTCGAGTCGGTCGGCGGCCGGTTCGTCATGAACCTCCTCGGTCGCGAGATCTACGTCCTCGCCGACCCCGCGGACATCGAGACCGCGTTGCTGGACCGGGAGTCGTTCGCGAAACTGGAGGACTTCCGGATCGCGTTCGGCGACGCGTTGCTCTCCGTCGAAGGCGAGCAGTGGCAACGCCAGCGCCACGCGATGGAGGGGTTTTTCAGCCCACAGCGGATCCGCGGCCACGCCGACACCATCCGGGAGGTGACCGAACGCCACGCCGACGCCTGGGAGCCCGGCCAGCGGATCGAACTCGACAGCGAGATGCGCCAGCTCGCGCTGGAGAACCTCTTCGAGGTGGTCCTGGGCCACTCGCTGTCCGACGAGGAGTTCGACGAGCTGGCGACGGCCGCGCACGCACTCAACCTGTGGTTCAAACCGACGTCGTGGGTGCTCCCCCACTGGGTCCCGACGCCCGCCCGCTACCGGTTCCGGCAGGGAGCCGCGGAGCTACGGTCGTGGGCGGAGTCGCTGCTCTCCCGGACCGGGCCGGGACCGGCCGACGAGAGTCTGCTGTCGGCGCTGGTGGCCCTTCGCGACGATCCGTCGACGGCCTTCGACCAGGAAGAGATCCTCGATCAGGTCGTCGGGATGCTGTTTGCCGGCCACGAGACGACCGCCCTGGCGATGACCTACGCGCTCCACCAACTCGGACGGAACGGTGACGTTGCCGAACGGGTGGCCGGTGAGATCGATGACGCTATCGAGGGGACGCCATCGCTTTCGACAGTGCAGGACCTGTCCGTTCTCGACGACGTGATCGACGAGACACTCCGGCTGTTCCCGCCGGTGCATGCCATCCCCCGAGTGACGACCACCGAGGTATCCTTGGGCGAGCACACGATCCCACGGGACACGGAGGTCCTGCTGGCGGTCTGGAACCTTCATCGGGATGGACGGTTCTACGACGACCCGGAAACGTTCCGGCCCGAACGGTGGGCCGATACCACACCCAGGGAGAGGGGCTACGAGTACGTCCCGTTCGGTGCCGGTCCACGGATCTGTATCGGCCGTCACTTCGCCCGACTGGAGATGAAACTCGCACTGGTGACGGTCCTGGGCCGCTACCGGATCGAGGCACCCGAACCAGTCTCGGTCACGCCACAGATGACTTCACAGCCTAGTGGGACGGTCCCACTGAAACTACGGCACCGCGAAGACGCGTAGGCGGGTCCCTCGCGGCGGTCGCTTGTGGTTTTGGTAGGGGACGACAGCTATCGATCAGCGCTCCACCGATCCGGAGAATGGTTCTCTGTCTGAGGGGAAGACTATTCATTCTCGCTATTGTACCCCGACCCACGGTAGTACGTCCACCACAACGGTTGCCACGGATACCACGATGATCTTCCGACTCCTCTTTACCGGCGTCCTGTTGCTCTCGGGCGTCTCGACGCTGGCGCTGGCCGTCTTCGCCTATCGGCACCGGAAGACCCCGGGTGCGGTTCCGTTCGCGGGGTTGTCGGCCGCGCTAGCCCACTGGGCGTTCGTCTACGCCATCGGGCTCCAGATACAGACGCCGACGCTCAGGATCATGGTCCTACAGATCCAGTGGATCGCCCACCCGACGATCCCGCTGTTCTTGCTCCTGTTCGGGCTCAGCTACACCGGCCACGACGAGTGGGTGACACGGAAGACCGTCGCGATCGTCTCGGCGATTCCGGTACTCGTCGTCGTCGCCGCGCTGACCAACCCCTGGCACGAACTCCTCTGGACGGCGCAGTCGGTCCACATCGTCGACGGGATGGCGGTGCTGGTCCCGACTTACGGGCCGTTGTTCTGGATCAACATCGTCTACGGCTACGGGATCGAGGTGGTCGCCATCGCGGTCCTCCTCCGGTTGGTCTATCAGTCCGATCACCTCTATGCGGATCAGTCGGCACTACTGCTCGTCGGGATCATCGTCCCGTTTCTCGCCAACGTCCACGAGATATTCATCGTGGGATCGACCCCGGCCGTCGACTACACGGCGATCTCGTTCGCGGTCAGCGGGCTCGCCTTCGGGTACGCCGTGTTCCGGCGACAGCTGTTCGATCTGATCCCCGCGACACGGAAGCTCGGACGGAGCGACGCGATCACACAGCTCGATACGGGCGTCCTGATCGTCGACACCGAGGACCGGATCGTCTACGCGAACCCGGAAGCGGGCACCATCTTCGACCGCGACCCGAGCGCGATGGTGGGTCAGCCTGCCAAGTCGGTCGTCGACGAGCAGTGGCTCTCTTTCGACACGGAGGACGCGCTCGGCGAGGTCCAGCGTGGCACGCGGACCTACGAGATCCGAACGTCGTCGATCACGGATCGGAGCGGTCGTGAGTTGGGGACGACGCTCGTCTTCTACGACGTGACTGCCCGGACGCGACGCGAACAGGAGTTGGTCACGGTGAACGAACTCAACGCCGTGATCAGAGGTGTCAACCAGACACTGCCGTCCGTGACCGGCCGTGAATCGATCGAAAGGGCGGTCTGTGACCGGCTCGCGGAATCCGACCTCTACGCTGGCGTCTGTATCGGGGACGTCCAGACCTGGGCCGGCGACGCGGATCGCTGGCGAACCGCTGGCGACGTGCGAACGGATTCGTCCGGCCACCCGAGCAGCAGGTCGAGGGCACCGCCGCGACTCGACACCGGACAGCTCAGGGCGATCGGAGACAGCGAGGGGACGGAGCTGACACTCCCGGTGGAACCCGACGGGGCATCGAACACGTGGGTCGTCGTCCCGGTCGTCTACGGCCAGACGGTGTACGGTGCGATGGGACTGTTGGTTCACGAACGGGACGTCAGTGACCGCGAGCGGAGCGTGCTACGGGAACTGGGCGAACTCGTCGGTCACGCGATCGACGCGTCGGAGGTCGAGGCGCTCACAGCGGCCGACGGCGGGGTACAGCTCACCGTCGCCGTCGACGACGAGAGCGATCCGATCGCCGCCGTGACAGCGGACGGGGAGATCCGTCTGGAGACCCTCGGGATCGTCTCGGCCGGAAGCAACGACGGGCACCACCTGCTGCTGGACGTGACGGCGGGCGACGCCGAACAGGCCAGGTCGCGGCTGGCCGCCGCGGGTGTCGAAGTCGATACGGTCCACGGCGATCGCGGGGACGGGCTCCTGGATATCGCGATCGGCCAGGCAACGTCGCTAGCGCCGATCTGTGAACGGAACGCGACGCTGCTCAAGGGGACCGTCGCCGACGGGACAGCCACCTACGAGGTGTTCGTCCCGTCGGCGGCAGAGGCACAGGCGTTGCTGGACCGACTCTCGTCGGCGTTCCCGGCGATGACTCTTCGGACGAAACGCAAGCGTGAGAATCCGTTTCGCGCTGCCGACGGTCTCCCGTCGGACGGGCTCGACGAACTGACCGCACGACAGCGGGAAGCGCTGGGCGTGGCCTACCGGGCCGGATACTTCGAGTGGCCCCGGGAGGCCAACGCAGAGGAAGTGGCCGAGTCGATGGGGATCAGTTCGCCGACGCTCCACAGCCACCTCCGGAAGGCACAGGCGAGGCTGTTCGCGGACGTGTTCGAGGGCACCGACGACCCCTGAGCCGTCGGCGGCCGAATAGACAGTCGGACGGTCGGGGAGTCACTGCTCGTCACTGCCGGACCGACGGGCAGCGGACCGTATTCGCAGATCGGAGACGGCGATCCCGACGGCGACCGCCCAGAGCAGGAGTTCGAGGAAAAACGACGGCGACCAGAGGTAATAAACGAAGAACTCGCCGGGAGGGATCGCCAGCGGCGTCGGCGGGGTCACGAGCGGCCAGCCGAGAAACAGCGCGTCCCCGGGACGGCCGTTGATGACGATGTGGAGGGCGTCGAGAAACAGGTGGGAACCCCAGCCGACCGCGAGAGCGGCCCCGGTCCGTCCGGTGTAGGCGGCCGCGACGGCCAGGGGCACCACCAGCGCGGAGTGACCGACCGTGTGATAGAGGTCGACGACGCCGGCCATCGCGAGTGGTTTATCGACGAGATCGGGCAACGCTGCGCCGACGATCAGCCACAGCGGTGCCAGGCGCGACCAGCGTCCCACTAACGCGGCCGCGAGGAGGTGAGTCAGGAACAGCACACGGTCGATACCAGGGTTCACACGTACTTGACTCTGCGTGGTCCCCCGATCAGCGACCGAGGTCGATCGACGGCCAGCCGTATCGGTCGAGGGACCACGTCGCGACTACGACAGCGCCGACACCGATCAGGACGCCGACGACGGTGTCGCTCAGGAAGTGGGTCCCGAGGTAGATCCGCGAGACCGCCACGAGGGTGGCGATCCCTGCGACGACACCGGTCGGAAGCCGCTCGGAGTCGCCGGCGACGAGTGCGAACACCGTCACCGCCGCGGCGTGGCCCGACGGGAACGAGTGGGGAGCCACGCTCGCTCCGTCCGTGAGACAGACGGGCTGGGGCGGAAACGGCCGCTGGACGAGCGCCATCAACGAGACGACGACGATCCCCGAGAGGAGCAGCGCGATCGTCCCCACTCGCCGTTCCCGCTGCCAGCCGGCCACGTAACAGAGCCCGAGGAACACGGCGGCCGCAGACGCCGATCCCAGTCCCGTCACCGAGGTCATGAGCTTCGTCAGCACGGGGTTCCGAACCGCGAGGACAACGTCGACCGTCGCCGCATCGAGTTCGAGGACCCACGCGAGCAGTTCGGAGAGGAACTCCCTCATCCGTCCTGTTGTCCCGACTGAGAAGTGTTTCGCTGGAATGGTGATACAGGGGCGGTCGTAGCGAACGGTCGGATCATCTGCGCCGGCATAGGGACCGCCGTCGGAAACCCGTTTGGCGTCCCGAGGGGCGCGCCGACCCGACCGTATTTGTCAGTCGAGCACCAACTGTGGGTATGGGACTGGCAACCGACTTCGTCAACGGGACGATCTCACTACTGATCAGCGTCGCGGTCACCGTCAAGCTAGCCGACGAGGACGACGGCCCGTACAGCCTCGGCGAGATGGCCCTCGCCGTCGCGATCACGGGCTTTCTCTCGGGGTTCTTCACGAGCTACTTCGCGAAGTAACACCGGGCTGAGGGTGGCGGTTCCCACCGGTGGACTGCACACAGTGCTCGGCGTCGGCTTCCCGGCCGATGATTTATTCTTCCGTAGGCCAACAGTACAGCATGAGCACGGCGACACAGTCCGGCCCGATCGATCTCGATAGCTTGGGTCCGCTCCACTACCTGGGAATCGTCCTCGCACTCGTCAGCGGACTCATTCACGTCCGTCTCGGGCTCTCGTTCGCCCCGAGCCCGCTCGGGCTCTCCTTTCTCTTCGCCGGCATCGTGTTCGTTCTCGCGTGCGTGGCAGTCGCCATGGACTACCGACGACGACTCGTCTACGGGTTGGGGGTCCCGTTTACCGCCGGTCAGATCGTTCTCTGGTACGTCGTGAACTTCGCCGGGGGTCCGAAGGCGTTCCCCGCCGACGTGGGGACGC
Organism: Haloarcula montana; assembly: GCF_035666295.1. Classification (NCBI taxonomy): domain Archaea; kingdom Methanobacteriati; phylum Methanobacteriota; class Halobacteria; order Halobacteriales; family Haloarculaceae; genus Haloarcula; species Haloarcula montana. The sequence goes on along the minus strand of NZ_CP142028.1, from coordinate 348,047 downwards.
TGGGAGCGATCGACAAGATCGCACAGCTCCTCTTGCTCGGCGTGTTGGTAGCGCTCCTCCGCCGGGAGTGAGTCACGGCGCGTACAGCAGGTCGTACTGGTGGGCGACGTAGGTCAACGCCCCGTCTGCGAGTTGTCGACGGCGCGTCGCGAGCCAGTCTTGGGCACCGTCGACTGGACGGTCGGCGACTGCATCGGCGACGAACCCCAGGATGCACTTCAGGAAGTACCGCTCGTCAGCCGGGTAGCCGTCCGCGCGCGGGCGGACAATCCAGTCCGAGCTTCCGGCCGCCAGTAACTCGCCGTCGGCGGCCCGGAACCGCTCCAAGAGGTGTCGTCCGGTCCGGGGGTCCCGTCCCGGCCGTCCCGCGATACTGTCGTGGTAGGCCCGCTCGATCCGATCGTCGGCTGGGTGATCGGGCTGGAACAACGTCGTACCGTCGAAGGTAATCGGGAGGTACGCGAGCCCGGCAGGCCCGACGGCACGGTCGAGGGCGTCGAGCAGGACATCGTGGGCTACCAAGTCGGCGAAGGCCTGTGCGATCACGAGGTCGGCGTCCCGGTCCCCGGCCGTCGTCGCGTCGCCGACCACGAACTCGACCTCGACGGAGCCGTCCGGCCCCACGGCGAACCCGTCGTCGGTTCGTGTGCCCGTGTAGCCACGTTCTTCGAGGTCCGTTCTGCGGGTCTCGCGGGCGTATTCGACGAGCTCCCGGTCCTGTTCGATCCCGACGTAGTGGGACGGTTCGAGCCCCCAGTCGAGGAGGCGAGGGATCGTCACGCCCGTCCCTGGAGCGAACTCGACGACGGAAGGCGCGTCCGGGAGTCGGTCCACCAGCGCGTCCCGGACCCGGCGGTTCAGCGCGCGCTCGTCGACGGTGCGTTTCGCTTCCAGATACCGGACCTGTGCGTGATCCATGGTTACAGCGACCGCTCGTAGCTCGCCCACGCCACGTCGTCTTCCCACAGCCGGACCGTGAGCCGCTCGGGTACCGCCGTGTCGAGTCGCCGGGCGATCTCGTCGGCGAATATCCGTGCGAACCGCTCGACGCTCGGGTTACCCTCGAAGGCAGGAAGATCGTTCAGCAGTTCGTCCCGATACCGATCGGCGAGTGCGTCCAGGACCGCCTCGATGTCGTCGATGTCGACGAGATAGCCGTAGTCGTTCAGTTCCGGCCCGGCGAACCGGACGTCCGCCTCGTAGTGGTGACTGTGGATCTCACCCTCGGGTCCAGGGTTCGGGACCGTCAGGTAGTGTTGTGCCACGAAGTCACGGGAGACGGACAGTTCGTACATGGCAGTTCGGTCGGCTGGGAGCGGCTTAATTCCCCTGTTCGTCGTACGTGAAGACCGTACTCAACACGTCCCGCTCAGCGGTCAGCATCTCGTAGGCGATCGGCGCGTCGGCGAACGGAATTCGGTGCGTGATCAGTCGGTCGAGGTCGTGGCGCTCTACGACTTCGATGGCCCGATCCATCCGGCGGGCTTTCGTCCACCGACCCCGCAGTTCAGGCGAGAGCGTACTCACCTGGCTCGATAGCAGATCGACACGGCCGCGGTGGAACTGTCTACCGAGGTCCAGTTCCGCCGGTTTCGTTCCGTACCAGGAGCCGACCAACACACGACCGTCGTAGCCGACCTGCTCGATCGCCGTATCGAGGGCTGCGGGGTTGCCCGACGCTTCGACTGCGAGGTCGAACCCGTCCGGCCCGACAACATCGGTCACACCGTCGAGTTCTTCGGGTGTCGCAGTCTCGGTCGCGCCGAACGCCGCCGCCAGTTCCCGCCGTGACGCCACCGGGTCGACGACGACGAGCGCGGCCAGCGGGAACGACGACAGGACCGCCGTGGTCGCCAGTCCGATCGGACCGGCACCGAAGACGACGGCGCGCTCGCCGAATCGGGGAGCGGCGTCGAGGACGAAGTTCACCGCCGTCTCGGCGGTCGGGAACAGCGTCGCAGTCGCGGGGTCCAGTCCGTCGGGAACCGGGCGGAGCGCCTCCGGGGTGGCACAGAAGTGGCTCTCGTGGGGGTTGAACGCGAAGACGGTGCGGCCCTCCCACTCCGGGCTGATATCGGCTCCCGTCTCCGTGACGCGCCCGACGGCTGCATAGCCGTACGTGATCGGATACTCGAAGGTGCCGTCGAGGGTATCGATCGTCTCGTCGACCGGCAGCTCCTCGGGCACCTCGCCGTTGTACACGAGGAGTTCCGTCCCGGGGCTGACCCCGGAGACGAGCGTCTCGACGAGAGCCTCGTCGGCATCAGGCTCGGGCCGGCGGTGCTCGCGGACGCTGACCGATCCCGGGCGGTCGAAGTAGAGAGTGCGAGCGGTGTCAGTCATCGGCCTCGGCGTCGGTCGCTGTGGTCACCCATTCGCCCGTCGCCCGGCCGCTCTCCAGCGCCTCCTTGGCGCCCTGTCCGGCCGCCTGTGCGGTCTCACCGGTCCCGACCCCGACGCGCATCTCGACGCCAGTCGTGTCCCGGACGGCGGCCAGGACCTCGTCGTAGACACCTGTCGGGAGATTCGGACAGACGGCGATCGCGTTGTCACCGCCGACGAAGGAAGTCACCGCACCGTGGGGACCGAGTTCGCCACCCAGTTCCAGCACCGCTCGCCGGATGCGCTGGTGGGCGTCGAAGGCGTGTTCCCGGTCGGTATACCGGCCGGTCGCGTCGACGACATCGAAGTGTGCGACGGTGATCGGCCCGGTCGGATAGGCGGTCCGCGAGACGGCCAGTTGCTCGGTCCGGTCGGCGTCCTGTGCGCTCCCGGTGTCTTGCAACGCTTCGCTGGCGGCACCGAGGGCAGCACGCGGTGTCCCCCCTGTCCCGACGCCGACGCTCGCCGTCACGGGATACCGGTTCCGGACGAGCGACTGGAACCGGCGGTGTTCCTCGGGTGTGACCTGGTTCGTCACCGCGAGCAGGTTGTCGTACCGCCCCGGGAAGACGTAGCCGTCGCGGGTCCCGACGAAATCCGCGAGATCCGCGTAGAGGCGAGATTGGAGCGCCTGGAGCGCGGGTTCCGGTCGCGGTTCCGGTGTCACAGTCCACGGACCGTAGTCGTCCAACTGCACGAGCGAGAACTGTACGACCGCGTCTGGGCTCTCTGGCACATCGTACTGTTGGCTCCCAGCGGTTTCACTCTTCGGTTGCCAGAACGGTGACCACGAGGAAGTCCCGGACGAACACCGCAAGTGAAGGGACCAGGACGAACGGAGCGGCAAGCGTCACCAGATCGGTCGGAACGATCGGGACGAGTGCGACCCAGAGAAACACCATCTGGAGGCCCGAGAGCGGGCGGCGCAACAGACTCTGCGGGAGAGGCCCGACTGTCCCGCCGCGGACCCGGTAGAGCCAACACCCTGCCCGGTAGCAGTAGCGGGCGGCCGACAGCGAGAGGTACCACACTGGGAGCCAACCCCAGGCGACCGCGACCAGCGGAGCCACCAGGAACCCGATGGTATCGACGGCCATGTCCAGTCGTGTGCCGAGGCGGGATTCGGTCCCCAGCGAGCGCGCGAGCGCCCCGTCGACGCTATCGAGGACCACGGCGACACCGTAGCCGACGGCGGGGACCCAGAGGTACCGCCCTTCCGGTTCGAGGAGGACGAACCCGGCCACGATACCGATCAGGACGCCCCGGCCGAGCGTGACCGCGTTGGCGACCCCGAGCGACTCCATCGCCACCCCGTCCGTAGTCCGCATCGCCTCGCGGTGCCGCCAGGTGAACGCGGCCACGAACCCGACGACGGCAGTCGTCGGGCCGAGCCACAGCCCCGCAGTCTCGGGCATCGTCGTTCCGACGAGCCAGCGGTACCCCGAACCGACCGCGGCCAGCGCGAGCACGACGAAGGCCACCCCCTCGACCACGCGCCGGCGCTCGGAGAGGGCGGGCACCCCATCGTGGCTCATCCGTCGTCCACCCCGATTCCGGGTCCCTCGGTGGGGATCACCGTCCCCGAACCGGCCAGCACCGACGCGAAGTCCTCACCGACGACCGGGACTAGCCCGTGCCGGACCGCGAGCGCGACCGCCGTACGGACGGGTGAGACACCGTGTTGCTCCGCGAGTGCCCTCGCCCGGTCGTCGACGAGGATCGTCGGGTCATCGAGGAGCGCGAGGACACGGGTCCCCCGTCGGTGGTGTGCAGAGAGCGTCGGCCCGTCCGGTGGTGCGGTCGCTCCGACGAGGGGCCACTCCGTGGCGGTCTCCGGGGCCGTCCCGACGGGGCCGACGACCCGGACTCGACCGGCGTCTCGGAGTCCAGATGCCGTCCCAAGCCGGTCGCTCGTCGGGTTCGAGAGCAGCAGCGAGTCGACCGGACCACCCAGTGCTCCGGCGATGCGGTCGAGACCGCGTTCGACCCCGGTCCCCTCGGGGACGACGCCGGCGAGGTGCAGCGACCCACGGTCGGCCGTCCCCGGCCCGGCGAGTGCTTCCCCGACGACTCGCGCCCCCGATGGCTCGACGGCGAGCAGCCGGGAGCCGCTGTCGAGCACCTCCTCGACCCTCTCAGCCGTCCCGTCGCGGACGAACGCGCCGACGGGAGGGAGCCGGAGGCTGGCCTCTGCGGGCGGAGTGTTGAGGAGGCGGTACGTCGGTGCCGGGACGCGCTCGGGCGTGACACCCGCACCGTCCAGGGAGACCGGATCGTCGCGCTCCGCGACGCCTTCGATGGCCTCGCAGGCGGCGACGACGTGGGCGCCACGTCGAGCAGTGGTCCGGTCCGGATCGCCCCGCCGGATCGACCGGACGAGGGCCACCGGGCCGTCGGCGTAGGTCCCAGGGTGCTCCGGTCTCGTCGGTGGGACCGGCGTGTAGTCCCTCCCGACTCGCCCGAACTGGACGCGGTCGTCGCTGTCGGTCTGTGCGCCGGTGTCGTCGACGTAGACGGAGCCGTCGTCGCCGTGCAGTTCCAGCCCGTAGAACTCACGGGCTCGGTGTGGCGCGTAGAGGCTGGCAGTCAACTGGACGCGTGGCCCGTCACGGTGTTCGAGGACGGCCTCGACGTGGGTCGGGGCATCGGGTCGCTGGCGCTCGCGGTCGGGCCAGGGTCGGGACGTGTCGGCGCTGACGACCCTCTCGAAGGGGCCGAACCAGGCGACGAGCAGGGTCAGCGGGTAGACGGCTCCGTCGTACAGCGGCCCGACCGAGAGGAACGACTCGGGGCGGTCGTGCCACTCCGTGACCCGTCCGACGTGGGCCGTCGCGTCAGCGATCCGGACACGTCCCGTTCGGCCGTCGGCGAGCAACCGCGCGGCGCGTCGCTGTCCTGGATTCGATGGGTTCGTCGGCGCACAGCCGAGCCCCAGTCCGCGCTCGGCCGCGAGGTCGACCAGTTCCCTCGCCGTCGGCGCGTCGAGTGCTAGTGGTTTTTCGGTGTAGACGTGCCGACCCGCCAGCAACGCCCGGCGTGTCACCGGGGCGTGGGCAGCGTGGCTGGTGAGGTTGAGCACCAGCGGTGCCGCCTCCGCCGACAGGGCGGTCTCGATGTCGGTGTAGGCTCGGCCCTGGACGGTCGCCGCACCGCTGTGCGCGCGGTCCTCGTCGCGGTCACAGACGGCAGCGACGGTGAGCCCGGCCCGGTCGGCCAGTTCCGGGAGGTACTGCCCGGCGACCGAGCCCGCGCCGACGACGAGACACTCCATACCCCCCAGAGGGACCTCGCGGAAAAAAGTCCAGTCCCAACCGTTTTAGTCAGTCTCACCCCGACCCAGTGGTATGGCACGGGTGGCGGTCCTGCACAACACGCTGGATTTCAACGGCGGCGCCGACGCCGTCTGTCTGCACGTCTGTGAGGCGTTGCAGGCCGTCCACGACGTGACGCTGTTTACGATCTCGACGACCCCGCTCGCGGCGTTGAACCGGCTGTTCGGGACCAGCACGGACGTGACCGTCGAGACGCTGCCCGGGAGCGGGCCGCTCGCGGGGCTGCTCTCGCGGATCGACGACCGGTGGGGGCCGCAACTGGCGTTCCGGAGCGTCGTCCTGGACCGGTGGTTCCGCCGGCACGCGGACGCGTTCGACCTGGCGGTCAGTACCGCGAACGAGTTCGCGCTCCCGATTCCGTCGGTACAGTACGTCCACTTCCCGCAGTTCAACGGCCACGTCCCAGGCCCCGACGGCGTCCACGACGACGGAGTGGCGGGCCGGGTCTGGACGCGGATGGCGGGACTGGCCGACCGACGGCTGCCGGAGGACGCGGCGCTGCTGGCGAACTCGTCGTACACAGCCGACCACCTCGCCGCGCGCTACGGCCGAGCGGCGAGAGTCTTGCATCCGCCGGTCGATCCGATCCCCGGCGAGCCCTGGTCTGAGCGCGAGCGGGGCGTGGTGACCGTCGGCCGGATCGCCCCGGACAACCGAACGCTGGACGCGATAGACGTGGTCGATCGAGTCCGTGATCGGGGCCACGACATCCACCTCCACCTGGTCGGGTCGGCCCCCGACGCCTACCGGTCCTACGTCGAGCGCGTCGAGGCCGCCGTCGACCGCCGGGCCTACGTCACACTGGAGGTGGCCGTTCCGCGGGAGCGCCTGGAGACGCTGCTGGGCCGGCATCGCTATGGAGTGAACCCCAAGCGCGGCGAACACTTCGGGATGGCGCTGGCGGAGTACGTCGCCGCCGGTATGGTCCCGTTTGCCCACGACTCCGGCGGCCAGCGCGACGTGGTCGACGGCGCAGCGGACCGCCTGTACGGGACCGTCGAGGAAGCGGCCGACCTGCTCGCCGGCGCGGTAGAGACCGATGCCCGGCCGCGACTCCCGCCGGACCGGTTTGCCGTGGATCGGTTCCACGAGCGCGTCCGGGCGGTCGTCGCGACACAGCTCGACGAGGCCGCCGAGGCCGGATGATCCGGTCCCGACCCGGGCGCTGGGATCGCGGTCGAACCACCGGATTGAAGCGACTGGTCGTGGAAGCCGCTCACACACGACCCTGCCGATGACTGACTCCGACCAGCCGCCCGCCCCGGACCGCCTGTCCGAGCAACTGGGCGAAGCGCCGCCCGAGGAGACCATCGCGTCGCTGGACCGGCTGACCGAAGCCGACTCCGACATCCGGAAGCGATCCCTTCAAGCCGTCCGGAACATCGCCGAGGACCGACCGTCCCTGTTCGACGGGCTCACCGAAGCGTTCGCCCGGTTCCTGACCGACAGCGACCGGGCTGTCAGACTGACGACCGCGAAACTGTTCGTCGCGCTCGCGCGGTCCGACCCCGCCGTCGTCGTCCCGGTCGTCGGGACGGTCGCGTCGCGGGTAGCCGACGACGGGGAGTTCTACTACGTCAGGGCACGGTGTGTGGAGGCACTGGGCTACGTCGCGCTCGATCACCCGGACGTTGTCGGAGACCCCGAGATACTGGCGGACTTTCGCGTCGGACTCTCCTTCGACGAGCCGGAGGTCAAAGAGAAGCTGGCCAAGGCGCTCGCGTACGTCACACTGGGCGATCCGGGGCGGCTCCGACACCACGTCGAGTCGCTGGCCGATCACGTCGACGACGATAGCGAACTCGTCCGCTATCACCTCTGTACGGCGATCGTCGCGATCGGGTGTGAACATCCGGAAGCGGTGACAGCCGCGACGGACGCGCTCCGGGATCGGCTGGACGACGGCAACCCCTACGTTCGCGGGCGCGCGGCCGAAGCACTGGCTTTGGTCGCCGCCTCGGACCACGGATCGGAACCCCTCGCGGAGATCGACGGGATCGAACCGGTCCACGATGACCCACCAGCGTTCTCGACCGAGCGCGTCGCGTTTCTGCGGAAAAGTCTCGACGACGGTCAGGATACCTCTCCACCGGACGGCGTCGGGACCGTGGATAGCGTTCGAGCGGGGACAGACGACATCGCCGAGGCGATCAATTCGCCCGACAGCGAGAGGGAATGTCCACACTGTGGACTCGAACTCCCCGACTGCGGGCCACCGATGTGTCCACAGTGTGGAGCCCCACGATAGCCCCACAGTTTGGCCGACCTAAAGTTCGAGGGGTTTTTATACTTATTAGGCGAGCCTAAAGGTATGGAACAGAATCCCGGTGGGGAACCCCAACCGACGCGCAGGGAGTTCGTGAGAGACGGTTGCGCAGTCCTCGGGAGTGGGGTACTTGCGGGCTGTTCGAGTAGCGGGAGGACGAGCGAGGAGTCGGCCGTGACAGACAGTACGACGCCGACCGCAACGGCGACTGCCTCCGACGACGGCCGGCACGCAGTGACGATCTCGCCGGTCGGAACTGTGGAGTTCGAGTCGGTCCCCGAGACGTGGGTCCCGTACACCGGTGACTACGCCGATATGGGGGTCGCACTCGGACAGGCCGACGGCCTCTCTGCGATCGGCGTCCGTCGCCGGTTCGGCGCACACCGCTACGAAGAGATACCCGGCGTCTCGGTCGACAAGAGCGGACTGACGGAACTGTGGCAGGACGGGACCGACAAGGAACTCTTCTACGAACTCGACGCGGACGTCCACGTCGTCGATCCCAACTTCATGGTCAACCGTCTCCAGTGGGATCGGGAAGACGTCGAGGAGATCGACCAGAACGTCGCGCCGTGGTTCGGTAACACGACGTTTACCCGGGTGTACGACTGGCACGATTACCGGTACTACTCGCTGTACGAGGCCTTCGAGAAGGTCGCAGACCTCTTCCAGGAACGGGCGCGGTACGACGCGTTCAAACAGTATCACGACGAGGTGGTCGCCGACGTGGGGGACCGTCTCCCGTCCGAGCGGCCTGACGTCGCCGTGTTGGTACCCGCGGGCGACCCGCCGGAAGCCTTCTGGCCGTACCGGATCGGCGCCGGGACACAGTCCAAACACTGGCGGGATCTGGAGGTCACGGACGCGCTTGCCGACGCCGGCGTCACCGACGCCCAGGCCGGCGGCGGCAAGATCGACTTCGAGACGTTACTGGAGATCGATCCTGACGTCATCGCGATCAGGCTCTCGGGCGAGATCACACAGGAGTGGGTCGACGAGAACGTCACCGCCCACATGCGAGACCACCCGATCGCGTCCGAACTGACCGCCGTCGACACCGGCCGGGTCGTCTACGGTGGGATGACCTACCAGGGGCCGATCATCAACCTCTTCCAGCTCGAAACGGCCGCGAGGGGACTCTACCCGGAACTGTTCGGGGGCGAGCAGTTGTTCGACCGCCAACGGATCGGAGAGATCGTCACGGGGGCGATCTGATCGTGAGCACCGAAGACACAGCGTCGACGGACGAACCGGGTCGGGACCGCGACGTGGTCGTCGTCGGTGGCGGCCCGGCGGGCTGTTCGGCGGCCGTCTTCACCGCGAGGGACGGACTGGATACGGTGGTCTTCGACAGGGGGCCGGCCGCGCTCCCGCGGTGTGCGTACCTGGAGAACTACCCCGGCTTCCCCGGTGGTATCGGCGTCGATACGTTCCGCTCGCTGCTGTCCGACCACGTCGCTGCGGTAGGGGGAACTGTCGTCGAGGACACTGTCGAACGGGTCAGACGAGCGCCCGACGGCGGATTCGTCGTCGAGACACAGGACGATCGGGCGGTAATCACCTCCGCCGTCGTCGCTGCGGCCTGGTACGACGGGTCGTATCTGCGTCCCCTGGCCGACGGCGAGATGTTCACCGAACGGGAACACCACGGCGAGACCGAAGAGCGGTTCGATCCCGACTACCCCGATCGGGACGGTCGCACGCCGATCGAGGGGTTGTACGTCGCCGCTCCCACCGGCGACCGCAACGACCAGGCGGTGATCAGTGCAGGCCAGGGCGCCCACGTCGCGCGGACGCTGCTGGCCGACCACCGACGGGAGCGGGGATACCCGGACGGCGTCGCCGAACGGTACGACTGGATGCGTCCCGAGGCGGAGTTCTCTGGCGAGTGGACCGACCGGGACCGCTGGCGCGAGTGGTTCCACGACGAGGTCCCCGACGACCCCGATCTCCCCGAGGAGCGTCTGACCGATCTCCGGGAACAGTATATCGACGAAGCGTTCGAGACACGTCTCTCCGACGAGGAGATCGAGCGACGACGGGACCGCGGGATCGACCGCCTCGTCGACCACCTCGACACCGATCGAGTGCTGCAGGCTATCGGGGACGAGCGACTGCGCGCGTATCTCGACGAGACGGGGGTGACCGGATAGATGGCGACCGGAGCGCCGACCGAGCAGGCGGATGGCTGGCGCGAACGGCTGTTCTGGTGGCTCGACGGGAGCTTGTTCAGTCTCTGTCTCGGCAGTCTCGCGGTGGTCGTCGTCGGCGGGCTGATCCAGGTGAGTTTCGGCGCGTTCTCGATGACGATCGTCGAGGCTTGGCAGGCCGTTTTCAACCCGAACGTGATCTTGAACGCGAACGCCTGGGAGGCGTTCATCCTCGGCGGGGAGGTCCCGGAGATGAACAGACGCAGCCTCATCGTCTGGAACATCCGGTTGCCCCGCGTGTTCGTCGGCATGCTCGTCGGGATGAACCTCGCGGTCTCGGGAGCGATCTTCCAGGCAGTGACCCGGAACGAACTCGCCAGCCCGTTCATCCTCGGGGTCTCCTCCGGTGCGGGGCTGATGATCCTCCTGACGCTCGTGGTCTTCTCGGGCCTGACCGCGTTCCTGCCGTTGATCGCCTCCGTCGGCGGCGCGGTCGCGTTCCTGATCGTCTACGCGATCGCCTGGAAGAACGGCACGAGTCCGGTACGGTTGATCCTCGCTGGCGTCATCGTCGGCACCGTCTTCGGAAGCCTCCAGACGGCATTCTTCTTTTTCGCCGACGACATCGGCGTCGTCCAGTCGGCGATCGCCTGGACGACCGGTTCCCTGACGGGTACGGACTGGGAACAGGTCCGGATGGCCCTCCCCTGGACCGCCGTCGCGATGGTGCTGGCACTGCTCAGCTCCAGACAGCTGAACGTTCTGTTGCTCGGGGAGAGCACGGCGGAGTCGCTGGGGATGGACGTCGAGAAGGTCCGGTTTGCCCTCTCCGGGGTCGCCGTCCTGGCGGCCGCGGCCAGCATCGCCGTCGCCGGCATCGTCGGGTTTGTCGGTCTGATCGTCCCCCACATGGTCCGCAACATCGTCGGCAGCGACTACCGAAAACTCGTCGTCGGCTGTGTGTTCGCCGGCCCCGCGCTGATGGTCGGAGCTGATGTCGGTGCCCGGCTCGCGTTGAGCCCCGTCCAGATCCCCGTCGGGATCGTGACGGGACTGGTCGGCGGGCCGTACTTCCTCTACCTGATGCGCAAGCAACAACAGATGGGTGAGATCTGATGACACTGGAACAACCGCGATCGAACGAAACGGAATCGGACGGTTCGAAGACAGCACAAAGCAGTGAGAGCAGCGTCGACAGCGGGATCGTCGAGGGAGAGGAACTCGTCCTCTCGTACCCGACTAGCGACGATCCGGTGATCGACAGCGAATACATTTCGGCCACGGCCGGCAAGGTAACGGCACTGGTTGGGCCGAACGGTTCGGGCAAGAGCACGCTCCTGAAGGGGTTGGCCGACCAGCTCTCGCTCGACTCCGGGACAGTCCGTGTCGACGGCCGGGCTGTCCAGTCGTTCGACAAGAAGGAGTTCGCACGGACGCTGGGGCTGCTCTCACAGGAGAGTGCCTCACCGGACAGCATCACCGTCGAGGATCTCGTCTATCACGGCCGGTATCCCCATCGGGGGTTCTTCGAGGGCACGACCGAGGACGACGAGCGGGCGGTCGACCGGGCGATCGAACTGGCCGGCTGTGGGCACCTGCGCGACCGCGAGGTCGGGCAGTTGAGCGGCGGCCAGAAACAGCTGGCGTGGATCGCGATGGTGCTGGCCCAGGACACCGACGTGCTCCTGCTCGACGAGCCGACGACGTTTCTCGATCTCCATCACCAGCTGGAGGTCATGGAGATCATCGAGACGCTGCGCGAGGAGAGCGACATCACCATCGTCGTCGTGTTACACGACATCGAGCAGGCAGCACGGCTCGCCGACGAGATGGTCGCCATCGGCGACGGTGAGATCCAGGCCAGAGGAAGACCCGACGAGGTCGTGACCGAGGAACTGCTCGCCGAGGTGTTCGAGATCGACGCCGAGGTCGAGCAGACGCCCCGTGGACCGCGGATCGAACCACTCCGTGCGCGCCACGAAGGCGACCAGGCAGACAGCCACGCGGACTGATACCCACTCTGGCGGCCGAGACCCCACCAGCGGCCTCGCAAAACGGGATTTTCGATACTGGCGGACTCACAGCATCGGCCCGAACGCACCGCGAGACCGGAGGGTTTTACTATTTTTAGGCTGACCTAAATCTATGCCGGTAGAAGACAATCACGAAAGACAAGCGACGCGGCGAGACACACTCAAATACGGCGGCGCAGTCATCGGCGGGAGCCTGCTTGCGGGCTGTACCGGTGGGAGCGGCTCGGAGTCGACCCCAACCGGTGAGACAGCGACCGCCGGAACGACGACCGGACAGCAGGGCTACTCGGTGACGATGGAGCCGGTCGGGACCGTCGAGTTCGAGTCGGTCCCCGAGACCATCGCCCCGTTCACGGCTGACTACATCGACATGCTGGTCGCGCTGGGTCAGGCCGACACCGCCCAGTCGATCTGGTATCGGGGCCGGTACAAGACGATCCACTACGAACAACTGGCAGGAGTCTCGATCGACCTCGACGACCTCACGCAGTTGTGGAACGACGGGATCTCGAAGGAGCCGTTCTACGAGATCGACGCGGACCTCCACCTGATCGATCCGAACGCACTGACCGACTGGTTCCAGGCCTGGGGCCAGCAGGACCTCGCGGAGATCCGCGGGAACGTCGCTCCGTTCCTGGGGAACGTCATCTTCCGGCGGACGGACGCCTGGCACGACTACCGGTACTACTCGCTGTACGAGGCCTTCGAGAAGGTCGCCGAAGTCTTCCAGGAGCGGGCGCGGTTCGAGGCGATCGAGGCGATGCACGCGGACCTCGTCGCGACGGTCCAGTCCCGGCTGCCCGCACCGGACGACCGCCCCAACGCCGCGCTCGTGTTCGGCGGGAAGGCGCCCGAGGAGTTCTCCCCGTACCGCCTCTCCGGCAACGGCGCGAACAAGGAGCACTTCCACACGCTGGGACTCTCGGACGCGTTCGCCGGAACGGACATCGACGGGCTGTCGACCAGCGACACGGGAACCATCGATTACGAGGCGCTGTTGGAGGTCGATCCGGACTCGTTGCTGGTCCGGTACCACGAGACGGGGCTGACACGGGAGGCGTTCGAGGACGCGGTCGTCTCGCACCTGGAGGACCACGAGATCGGGAGCCAACTGACGGCCGTCCAGAACGACCGCGTGTTCCGTGGCGGGCCGATCTACAGCGGCCCGCTACACAACCTGTTCATGATCGAGCGGTACGCGAAGGGATACTTCCCCGAACTGTTCCCTGAGGACGAACTGTTCGACCGCGACCGCCTCGCTCGCATCATCACCGAGGGCGTCGACGACTAACCACAATCTGTCGGCACAGCCATACGATCGGTTTCTCACCGCAGGCGGCTGTGTTCGTCTCTCTCGGAGTCGTTTCGAGCCCGAGAACGGCCAGTCCCGTATCGGTCGAACTACCACCAATCCCACCCGAATCCGGACGGGAGCGCCGCCGTCGACTTCATCCGATGCACAACTTTACTTTGGGTAGCACGAAGAATTCGTTTCCGATTTGGACAAGCTTAACAGGCGATAGGACAAATTACTGGTTGATGAGTAAGACAAACCGTGACTGGTGGCCAAACCAGTTGAACGTCGATATTCTCGACCGGAACGCGGAGCAGGTCGACCCGAAGGGAGCGGAGTTCGATTACGCGGAGGAGTTCCAGAAAGTCGACCTCGAAGCGGTCAAAGAAGACATCGAGGACGTGATGACGACCTCGCAGGACTGGTGGCCGGCCGACTACGATCACTACGGACCGCTGTTCATCCGGATGGCCTGGCACAGCGCCGGGACCTACCGAACCAGCGACGGCCGCGGCGGCGCAGCAGAGGGGATGCAACGGCTCCCGCCGCTCAACAGTTGGCCCGACAACGCGAACCTCGACAAGGCCCGGCGGCTGCTCTGGCCGGTCAAACAGAAGTACGGCAGCAAGCTCTCCTGGGCCGACCTGATCATCCTGGCGGGGAACGTCGCCATCGAGTCGATGGGTGCCAAGACGGTCGGCTTCGCGGGCGGCCGCGAGGACGCCTACAAGCCCGACGAGGCAGTCGACTGGGGTCCCGAAGACGAGTGGGAGGCCAACGAGCGCTTCGACGAGGCCGGTGAGATCCAGGAGGGGCTCGGCGCGTCCGTGATGGGGCTGATCTACGTGAACCCGGAGGGTCCCGACGGCAACCCCGACCCCGAACTGTCCGCGAAGAACATCCGCCAGACGTTCTCCCGCATGGCGATGAACGACAAGGAGACGGCCGCACTCATCGCCGGCGGTCACACCTTCGGGAAGGTCCACGGTGCGGACGACCCCGAAGAGAACATGGGTCCCGAACCCGAGGCCGCCCCCATCGAACAACAGGGCCTGGGTTGGGAACAGGACGGCGCGAAAGAGGGCGCGATGATCACGAGCGGTATCGAAGGCCCCTGGACCAGTTCGCCGATCGACTGGGACATGGGATACATCGACAACCTGCTCGAATACGAGTGGGCGGCCCAGAAGGGTCCCGGCGGCGCCTGGCAGTGGACCCCGGTCGACGACGATGTCAAGAACGCGCCGGACGCCCACGATCCCGACGAGGAGGTCACACCGATGATGCTCACGACCGACATCGCGCTGAAGCGCGACCCCGACTACCGCGAGATTCTGGAGGAGTTCCAGGACAACCTGATGGAGTTCGGGATCAACTTCGCGAGAGCCTGGTACAAGCTGACCCACCGCGATATGGGGCCGCCCGAACGGTTCCTCGGTCCGGAAGTCCCCGACGAGGAGATGATCTGGCAGGACCCCCTGCCGGACGCCGACTACGCCACCATCGGTTCGGACGCCGCCGAGGACCTGAAAGCGGAGATTCTGGACGCCGACCTCTCGACCCCACAGCTCGTCAAGACTGCCTGGGCGTCCGCGTCGACGTACCGTGACAGCGACAAGCGCGGCGGGGCCAACGGTGCCCGCGTCCGGCTCGACCCACAGCGGAGCTGGGACGTGAACGAGCCCGAACAGCTCGAAACGGTACTGGAGACCTACGAGGAGATCCAGGCGGAGTTCAACGACTCCCGCTCGGACGGGACGAAGGTCTCGCTGGCCGATCTGATCGTGCTGGGCGGGAACGCTGCCGTCGAGCAGGCGGCGGCCGAAGCCGGCTACGACATCGAGGTGCCATTCGAACCCGGCCGCGTCGACGCGACGGCCGAACAGACCGACGAGGAGTCCTTCGAGGCGCTCAAGCCGAAGGTCGACGGGTTCCGGAACTACCTCGGCGACGACATCGACAAACGAGCCGAGGACCTGCTCGTCGACAAGGCGGAGCTGCTGAATCTCACCGCCGCCGAGATGACGGTGCTGGTCGGCGGCATGCGAGCACTCGGTGCGACCCACCAGGACACGGACCTGGGTGTCCTCACCGACCGGCCCGGGACGCTGACCAACGACTTCTTCACGAACCTGCTCACGATGGACATCGAGTGGGAGCCAGTCTCGGAGGCCCGCGAACTGTTCGAGGGGTACGACCGTGAGACGGGCGAGATGGAGTGGGAAGCCACCCGTCTGGACCTGATCTTCGGGTCGAACTCCCGACTGCGGTCGGTCGCCGAGGTCTACGGTGCCGAGGACGCCGAAGAGAAGTTCGTCCAGGACTTCGTGGACGCCTGGCACAAGGTGATGACGCTGGACCGCTTCGACCTCGAATAAGCTGCTCGGCCCGGATCAGGGCCATCCCGACGGTGTATCGTGTTCGTCGGTCACCGCTCCGAGAGTTCCGCCATCACGTTCCAGGCTGGGTCCGAAGCCGGTGGCTCCACACGGGTACCGTCGAGGACGAGACCGGAGTCGTCCTCGGTAGTTTCGTGGACCGTCCCGACGACAGCCGCCGGCGTCCCGGTCGCTTCCAGCACCTCGACTGCTCGCCGGGCCTCCGCCGGCGGTGCAGTCACCAGGAGTGTCCCCGCACTCGAAATGTACCAGGGGTCGAGATCGACAGCCCGGCAGACCGCCTCGACACCCGGGCGAACGGGGGCAGCCGATCGCTCGACATCGAAGACGACATTTGCGCCTGTCGCCATCTCTGTGAGGCCACCGACCACGCCGCCCTCCGTGGCGTCGTGCAGCGCCGTCGGGTCGCAAGCGTCGACGACGGTGAGCGCATCGCTGACGGCGAAGATGTCCTCGACGCGCTCCTGAGCCGTCGCGACCGTCTCGGCCGGGAGGCCAAGCGCTGACGGGAACAAGGTCGCAAACAGGCCAGCGACTTCCGTGCCCGGCCCGGTCGTCATCACGATGTCGTCGCCAGGATCGGCACCGTCAGGCCGGACGAGGTCGTCGTGGCTACCGACCCCCAGCGCCGTCCCGCCGCCGACCCAGGAGTAGTCGACGCCCTCGTATCTGGCCGTGTGGCCGCCGACGATGCTGACTCCGAGATCGCGCGCGTGTTGGTGAATCCCGTCCCAGGTGGCTGCGAGTTGCGTGTCGGTCATCTCGGTCGGGAGCGTCAGCGTGATCGCGAAGTGTGTCGGCGCCAGCCCCGAGACGGCCACGTCGGTGAGGACGATATCGAGGGCGATCCGACCCGAACGCTCGAACCCCAGCGCCGGCAAGATCGAGATCGGATCGGTCGCGAGCGCGACGGCCTGGTCCCCGATCGAGAGGACGCCGAAGTCGACGCCGTGTCGCGGTCCCAGCGCCACGTCGTCTCTCTGTGCCCCCAACTTCGGGGCGATCACCTCCGCGAACACCCGGCTATCGATCTTTCCCCGGTCGGTCATCGGTTCGCTCTGGGTGTGACTGGGACAAGTTTCCTGCGTCTCGATGGCACAACGCGAATCCTGTCGCAGGACTGTCCGATCCGCGGATCACCGACTTATATCACCGAGTGGCCCCACTCTCCAGTGATGACCGTCACTGCGATGCTATCTGTCGCGCCGCTGGACGACGCGGACGCGGACTTCGACGCCGAGATCGCGAAGGCGATCGACGCGTTGGAGGCGTTCGACGTCGAGTACGAGACGAACCCGATGGAGACGACGATCCAGGCGGAAGAACTGAGCGAGGTGTTCGACGCGGCACAGGCCGCCACGGAGGCCGTCGACGCCTCGCGGACGATCACCAATCTCAAGATCGACCACTTCCGGGAGGAAACGCTGGCTGTCGAGGAGAAGGTCGATCGGGTCGAGACACACCTGGGCCGGCCAGCACGGAGTCAGCGATGACACGGCGCCGTTCGTTCCTCAAGGCAGTCGGGGGTGCCGCGGCGCTCGGGACCGCCGGCTGTATGGGGGGGTCCTCGTCACCGTCGTACGACACCGTGCGGATCGGGACGTACAACTCCTTTATCGACGCGCCGAGTACGAGCGCCGGCGACTGGGTGAAAGAGGAGTTCGAGTCCCGTCACGACCTCACGCTGGAGTGGGTCGTCCCCGACGGCGGCCTCCAGCATTTCTTCCAGCGCCAGCAACAGGGCGCTGATCTGGGTGCTGACGCCTTCGTCGGCGTGACCCCACCGGACCTGGTCAACGCCGACCAGGAACTCGACGACCCGCTGTTTACCTCCTACGACACCGGGGCCGTCGAGAACAGCGACAACGTCGTCGACGCCTACGAGTTCGACCCACAGAACCGCGTCATCCCGACCGGGGCGTCCTACGTCAGTCTCGTCTACGACGAGGGCGTCGTCTCACCCCCGGAGACGCTCGAAGCGTTGACCACCGAGGAGTACGCCGACACGCTGTTGCTCGCCAACCCCCAGAGCACGACGACCGGCCTCCTCTTTCTCCTGTGGACGATCAACACCGTGGGTGCGGACAGCTACCTCGACTACTGGGCCGATCTCATGGACAACGGCGTCACCATCCTGGGCTCGTGGGGTGACGCCTACGCTGCCTACTCGGAGGAAGAGAAACCGATGGTCGTCTCCTACTCGACGGACCAGGTGTATGCCGCGGCCGAGAACCAAGACATGAGCCGCCACCAGATCGCCTTCCCCAACGACCAAGGGTACGCATACGTCGACGGGACGGCGAAGTTCGCGGCGACCGATCGGGGCGAACTCGTCGATACGTTCACCTCGTTCATGCTCGATCCGGCCGTCCAGCAGGAAGTCGCCGTCAAGAACGTCGGTCTACCGACCGTCTCGAACGCCTCGCTGCCCGAGGAGTTCGCACAGTACGCACACGAGCCAAAGCAACCGATCCAGTTCGGCTACGACGCGCTCGCGGAGAACCTCGACACCTGGCGAGAGGACTGGAGCAGGCAAGTCGCCGAGAAGTAGGACTCCGTCAGGAGAGTATGCACTCCGAACACCACGGAATACGGACCACCGACAGTGATCTTGCCAAATAGCATCTCGAACGGATGAAATAGCGAGCGGGAGAGGGTACGTGACAACGATCTTACTTCCGGGCGAAGATATTCGATTTTTAAACATTATCGGCGGTTTCGAGTATCATCTGTGATTCTCGAAGAGTGTCGCTTAATACCCTCTCCCGGACAGTGAGGGTAATGACAGAACCGAGCGACGAGAGCAACGGGGAAGGCGACTCGACTGAGCCACGTCCGGACGGAGGTGCCAGTGTGAAAGACGCACAGAGTGGGTCCGAATACACGTCCGCCGGGAACATCCAGCCCGAACCGGAGACGACAGACGAACTGGAACGTCTCCGGTACGAGAGAGACTACTGGCGGGGACTGTTCGAACAGGTGATCGAGGAGTTTCCCCAGACCGGGTTCGTCGTCGACGATACCGATACGGTGGCGTATTTCAACTCGGAAGCCGAATCCGGATTGGGATTCGAGAAGGAGACCGTTCTCGGGAAGAAGACCCACGAGGCCTTCCCGATATCGGCCGACGACGAAACCTTCGCACAGACCGTCGCCCGTGAAGGGAAAAGCCGACGCGAAGCGAACTACCGACAGATCCCGACGATGGACGGTCAGCGATGGGTCCGTTCGAGCGGTGTTCCGCTCAGAAACCCGGAGGGTGAGGTTATCGGCGGGTTCGAGACGACATCGGACGTTACTGGACTCGTGACGCAGCAACAGACGATCACCGACGCGCAGTCGCAGGTGTCCAACGAAGTTGCGACACTCGCGAACGAAGCTGTGGAGACGACCGATCGCGTCGAGGATGCGATTGACACTGCTGACTCGCTCGCCGGCGAGCAGGTCGACAACATGGAGGAGGTATCGAGCGAGGTCGGTTCACTCTCGGCGACGGTCGAGGAGATAGCCGCCTCAGCAAAGGAGATCAACGAACGGGCACAGAAAGCCGAACAGCTCGCTATCGAGAACACTGAATCCGGGACGGATGTCATCGGCCGGATGGAAGACGTTGCCGAGAGCAGCGACGACGTGGCCGAGCGGACGCATACGCTCGCCGAACAGGTGGCCGAGATCGACGATATCGTCGAGGTCATCAACGACATCGCCGATCAGACGAACATCCTCGCGCTGAACGCGAATATCGAAGCGGCGCGCGCCGGCGAGTCCGGGAGCGGGTTCACCGTCGTTGCCAACGAAGTGAAATCGCTCGCCGAGGAGGTCCAGGCCGAGTCAGAGCGTATCGAAGATATCATCCACCAAACGCGCCAGGAGGCCGACGAAACCATCGAAAGCATTGAATCGGTAACGACAGAGATCCACGATAGCACTAGCGCGATCCGGACGCTGGTCGACAACCAGGAACAGATCGTCGAGGTCGTGAACGACACGTCGACCGGGATGGAAGACATCGTCGAGGCCACGGATGACCAAGCGGTTCGGACCGAAGAAGTGGCGAGTATCATCGATTCGGCCACCGACCGAGCCAAGCAGGTCTCGGAAGAAATCGAGACGGTTGACGAAGCGAACGAAACACAATCCCGACTCGTTTCGGATATCGAGACCGCTATCGAAGAGCTTGCAGAGACCGTCGAACAGATAGACACGAACAGTGCGGAGGATTCCGTGGTTATCGAACGAGACGATACTCGCTGAGTCAGCCCGAGACTGTCACGCGGCGTTCGCGTTCACTGTCGGCACCGGCACGCTCTGGGAAGGTACGAACGTGTCTAAAACTATCAGATGTGATTTTCAGCAGAGAAGCTATTTTTAATCGAACCAACTAGCTGGCTCAGATGGGACGTAATTTATCGCGGGAACGATGTAACTCAGTGGATAGGGACGGTGATATCATTGTAACCGACGGCGGGGTTCGGGAAGAGACCGACAGCGATGAGAAGAGAACTGACCCGCCGTCGGCAGACGAAGCAGTAGTGGACACCAGCGGGACCGACGTTACCGCACACGTGTTGCTCGATGGTATCCCACAGGCCGCATTCATGATCGATCCAGATGGTGTCATTAGGGCATGGAACCGCGACATGGTGGAGTTCACCGGCATCTCCGCCGACGAGGCACTCGATCGCTCAGACATCGGTATGCTCCTCTACGATACCCACGAGGAAACGATGATAGAGCAGGTGCTCGCCGCACCGAAGACGGCCGACGACGTCTACGGGCTTGAGGTGGAGGACCAGTCTCGAAATCTCTACGTCAAAGAGGACCGCGTCACGGACCACAGCGGAAACGTCGAGCATTTCGCCAGTATTACCGTGATGCCGATATACGAGAACGGCGAGCTGAAAGGGGCCGTCGAGATGCTCCAAGACCTGACCGAGGAGCGCCGCCGTCAGGAAGCAACCGAGGCTCTCGTCGACGAGGTATCCGGAACGCTTCGAGCCCTCTCAGCCGGCGATCTTGACGCCCGCGCCTCGTTCACGGACGACGAGGTGATCAACTCTCAATTGCTGGAGGTGGTCGAGGAGGTGAACGGCATGGCTGACAACCTCCAAGAGATCGTACTCGATGTCGACCAGCAGGCGACTCGACTCCGTGAGTCCGTCGAGCGGGCGGTCACTGCCGCGGACAATATCGCCGACAACGTCGACGAACAAAACGAACTCCTCACGGAGAGTGTCAACGAGATGTCGACGTTTTCAGCGAACATGGAAGAAGTCGCTGCGACTGCCGAACAGGTCGACGAATCCGCAAAACGGGCCCGTGAAGCCGCAAACGAGGGGCTCGACGCATCATCCGACGCACACACCGCCATAGATGAGGTCATCGAGATCGGCGACGAACTCGTCGACTCCATCACCGATCTAGGTGACCGTATGGACGACATCGAGAACGTCGTTGAGGTGATCTCCGAAGTAGCGGACCAGACGAACATGCTTGCACTGAACGCAAACATCGAAGCGGCCCGTGCTGGCAAGGAGGGGGACGGCTTCGCCGTGGTCGCGGACGAGGTAAAAGCCCTCGCCAACGAGACGCGACAACACACCGAACAGATCACGAACGATATCGACAGACTGCAGGCGCAAACTGATTCCACTATCGAGGCAGCCAAGCAGTCCCATCAACAGATAGCGACCGCTAGCGACCAGATAGAGGACGTCCTGACCGCGTTCGAAGATATCGCGACAGCTATCGAGGAAACGGCAGACGGTATCGGAGAGGTTTCACGTGCGACCGACGATCAGGCAGCGACAGTCGAGGAGCTTACGTCGACACTGGAAACGGCACGCGAACACGCTTCGGACACCGAGGCTGCCGCAGACGATATCGTCGCTGCGACGGACGACCAGACCGATGCCATCGCCGAATTGGATAGCGGGGTCCAGCGGCTCCGTGGCGACCAGTAGCGTCCGTTGGACACAGCTTCGAGCGAGGATCGCCACGCCGACCGCGACGCCCTGGCCGGCACAGGGCTTCTCTGCGGGTCGACTCCCCGTAGACAGTCTCGGCCGGTAGCTGGTGGTGGTCCGCCGCGGGACCGGCGACGCTGCCGGCTACCACCCGTCCGTCGGGACCGTTCCGGGTACGTCAGATGTCGCCGTTGATGATGTCCGCGACGCGCTGGCGGTCGAACAGCGTGAGTGAGCCCTCACGAAGCGTCTCTATCCCGTTCCACTCGCCGAATGCCTCGGGGTAGAACTGCCGTGCCGCCGCCTCCGTCTGGAAGAGGTTGACGACCGGCCCCTGGTAAGCGCTGCCACCGCGGTACAGGCGGTCGTTCTGAACCGCTGCGAGCTGACTGCCGACCGGATCCGTACGCATCGTCTCCATTCGGGACTCGAACTCCTCAGTCGAGACGTGCGAGAAGCCGTACTGGAACACGATCGCGTCCGGATCGACTTCCAGCAGTTGCTCGTAATCCCAGTCCCCGTTTCCTTCGATGTGGGCATCAAACGCCCCGCGCATCCCCAAATCCTGGTACTGCTTGTGATTGTTCCAGTTTTGGACTGAATAGACGGAGAACGATCCTGCTTCGAAATCAGAGTTAACCGACACTAATCCGACAGTCGGTCGGTCCTCCGACGGCGGTAGCCTCTCGTTAATGATCGCCTGCATCTCGTCGTGGATCGTGGCGAACGCTTCGTATCGCTCTCGCTCGTCGAAGGCCTCCGCGACGATCTCGAAGGCCTCGTACAGCGAGTAGTACTGGTAGTCGTGCCAGTCGTCCCCACGTCGCCGGATATAGTTCCCGAGAAACGGGCCGACCTGGGTGGCGATCTCATCGGCATCAGCCTCGTTCCAATCGTCGGATAGGAGACCGAGCCAGTTGGGATCGGTCAGATGAACATCGCAGTCCAACTCGTAGAAAACCTCCTTGTCGAACTCACCGTTCACTGCGATCGGTGTGATGTCCGCAAACGAGACATCCACGCCCGGCAGAGAGTCGTAAAACGTCGCCGGCATCGTTTCTGGATTCCACAAGCCACGGAGACCATCGGCCTTCCCTAAGGCGATACCCATATCACCGTACGTACTGAGGAACGCAAGCCACGTCTTCGGCGGTTTCTCGAACTCGACGGTTCCCATTGGTTCCATCGTTACCGAGTACCCGGTATCGGCGTCTGTCGCCGTCCCGGTGTCCGTCGGCCCGCTGTCACCGTCAGACCTGCTATCGGCCGTACAGCCCGCGAGTAGGCCGCCGCCGATGACTGCGCCGCCGTACTTCATGTAGTCACGCCGCGTCGGGGCCTCATGACCGCTAGGATCGTCTGCCATATTATTAGGCCAGCCTAAATATACAAAACAGTTCCGGTTTTTAGGCCAGCCGAAATTCTTCGGCGGGAGATCACAGGCGTGGACGTATCGGTGGCTCTCCGTCGATGAAATCGAGAGCGTGTCGTTGCAGGGCTGTTTCGAGCCGGTCAGCTTTGTTGAAACTCACAGTCGGAGATAGGATTCAACAGTACCGCTGAATACAGGGTGTGTCTCTCTCACGAAGTTTCAGATTCGAACGTTCAGATCGGTCGATAGAGAGAGCCACCGCTCAGATCAGGACCTCAGTATCGGTGAGGTACTCCTGCTTGGCTCGCTTGGCCGCTGGTCCCTCCGGAACGAGGCCAGGTGTCGATGGCGTCGCATCGAACCGGTCCGGGTCCGGCGAGAGGGACTCCAGAATCTCGTTAAACGTCGACCCGTTTCTCCCCGTGATATGTACAAACCCACCGTATTGGCGCTGTTCGAACGGGGTAGTATCCGGGTCGGGGACAGCGTCTCGAATGCAATCAACGTTCTCCCGAAGGTATTGCGCAGCCCGGTGCTGTGTGTACTGGCAGTCGCCGTGGAGCTGTTCCCGCTCGTGCTCGTCGAGGTCGGCATCGACGTGCGTGGAGGACTCGTAGCTAACTGCGTCGGAGCCGAAGGTACCGGTGAGGAAACTGAGGTTCACAGTGAAACACTCCGGGTATCGGAGGATCACCAAGAAGAAGATCTGCTCGTCGACCGTATACCGTTCCTGTAACCGATAATAACACTCCAGGTAATACGCTGCGAGTGCCCCGATCCAGTCGTCACGTTCCCCGTCGAGATACGCGGTCGCGATATCGTAGTAGTCCTCGCCAGCGACTTGTTGCAAGCGATGCTCGAAACTCTGTCGCATTTCGTCCAGTTCGTCCTCGTAGACTTCCGTCAACGGGACATCCGGGTCGTCGAGCAACTCGCTCTTTCGGTCGCCGGCGGCTGCAATCCGCATCATGTTTTGATGGAAGTCCCGTTCTGCCTCCACATTTGGGAGTGGAATTCGAACTGCCTGCTGGCGCAGAATCTCTGAGCCGGATGCTAACCGATCGCTCCAATCATTCACGATGGTGTGACAGGAGATTTATACTATTAACTGTTGTGGGTCGAGAATTCCGACGATGGGTTCGGTTACTAGGGGTTCTTCGGCGGTTTCGTGCTGCGAGAGATGGTGGTGAATCCACAATCCTGAGAGCGAATTTCCCGACTACAGATCGGTGTTCTGCCACGCCAACCCAGTCGACTACGACTGTTCGTGGACGGTGATGACCGGAACTGGCGCGGATCGGACCGTCTTTTCCGCGACACTCCCAAGCAGAATCCGATCGACGCCACGGCGGCCACTGGACCCCATCACGACGGCGTGAATGTCGTTCGTTTCGATATGCTCTTTGAGCACCTCCGCAGGCGATCCGTGTTCAACGTACGTGTGGACGTTCGAAAGGGCGTACTCAGTAGCTTCTGCGTCCACGTTTTCGACAGCCTCAGTCGCCAGACGTTCGCGCTCATCTGTCGGGATCGCAGAGCGAACGTCAGGACCCAGCGACGTATCATCCACGACAGAGAGGGTATGTACTGTCGCATCGAGCGTCGCCGCGAGAGCGAGACCATGCCCGGCGGCAGCGGTCGACGCAGGACTTCCGTCAGTCGGGATGAGAATCGTCTCGTATGGGAACTGCAACTGCTCATCGGATTGCATTCGAGCAGTCAGGACGGGGATATCGGACAAGCGGACGACTTTCTCCGTGACACTCCCGAGCAGATAGCGTGAGATGCCGGTCCGGCCGTGAGTCGGCAGGACGATCAGGTCGTAGTTGTATCGCTCAGCGTAGTCGACGATTGTCGGGGCTGGACTGCCCTGAACGACATCGGTCCCGTGCTCTACACCGAGGGTTTCGAGTGTCGCCGCGATATCCGCGACGATGGTCTCTCCCTCCCGTTCCAGTGCGTCAACGACGTTGCCGTCGACGACGGTAACGCTGTCGCGAGTCGTATCGGCGACGAACACCACCTGAATCGTTGCCTCCGTCCACTGTGCGAGTTCGGCCGCGTGATGGACGACCTTGGCCCCGTGTTCGCTGCCGTCGACCGGGAGCAGGATCGAATCGTACATGTCACTAGCGGCGGCTACGGCGAACAGTCACAAAACAGTTCGCACGCCACGTATCGTACCGTTTGCCGACGGACACCACCAGGCTCAGTCGGGAGTATTGAGAACTGTCGTTGGTTCGGGTCGGCCGGTGTTTGTCGCTGTAACAGCCTCGAAATAACTCGACGGGGGTTCACTGTATGGTAATTCTGGTCCAATCAGCGACGCAAGCCCGACGAGGAATAGCCAAGGCTGGCCACTCGACCAGCACCTTACCGCACCAGCGCCAACGAACTGGGGAGCGGTCCCCGGGCGTCGTTGCGATGGGGTACCGCTCCGTTGAGACCCGCCCGTCTGCCAGCAGTCGGCCATCTCTCACGACGAACGGAATGTTGGTGTGTGATCCCACTGACATCGGTGTAACTGCCCTTCTTATGCTATTCCGAACGGTAGTAGGATGCAGCATCGCTGTGCTCTGTCAGAGGCACTCCGGCTGGCCGGGTTTCGACGACCTGGCTTTCTCCCGTGGCTTGTACTGGTCGTATCGTCTCGCTTCACAGTACCGAGACCGGTCCCGCTCCCGTCGACATCTCCCGTTCCACCTCCTCTCCCACTTCTGACCGTCCGCTCTTTCGCATTCGTGACGTTTTGGGATGTTCTCACTCAGTGATGAGGCACAGTCGATCACACTCACCGGTATGGCGCTACGTTGTGGGATCGGTGGCGGGCTGACGGTCCTCCCGTTCTGTATGCGTCGGTCGTACGTTTTCGCGGCCGGACGGTCAGAGGGACTTTTTCCGAAGTCGGTCGCTCATCGTAGCGGAACGAGACGGTCTCAGACTGGGTGGTCGCGTACCTCCCGTCAAATTCCGTGGCGAAGGAGAATCGACGCCCTCCCCCGCTATCGTTGATTCGAATCCCGGCGGATTCACTGAATTACTCACAACGCAAAAAGGGGGGGGTTAATTAGAGAGAATCCGCTATCGAGCATGATGCGACCGTTTACACCACTTCAGGAGCAACCCCCATCGGCTAATGTGGCTGTGGCGAGGCTCCGACTCCGGTTTTCACACCTCTCGCTCCGAGAATTAGAGACGAGAGGCGTTCTTAATTGGGACAGGGACGAGCACGTCGTCGAGAAGGGAGAATATTTCGACACAAAGTGGGATGAGGTCCCCGATCGGGGACAGAGAGCGAGTGAATAAGCAGCTGTACGAGGGGAGTAGCCGGATATCACGACCTGTGAATCGTTTCAACAGGTGCGAATATTCGCGATGGTTTGCCTGACGTAACCCGTTCGAATGGGGCACGCTGTGGGCTTTACGCATCTACCCGCTGAGCTATCTCGTCGGTCAACTGGCGCATGAATTCTGCGACCGTATTTCCCATCATGTATACTGGGCGGCCGTCTTCGAGAGCGGAATCGAGGGTTGTCTCGACCGGCGTCGATTCGTCATGTTGAACGACTTCGGCGTCGGTACGGCGCTCAAGAAGCCGAGCCTGTGTCCCGGCGGCGTGAACCCGCGTGATCAGTTCGTTTGCGTGGAGCCAGTCGAGATACTGGACGAACGCGGCTGTCCGACCTGCTCGGTCACGCCGAGTATAAATAAACGGTGTGACGGTCCGCTCGTCCAGCCGATCGACGAGGAACTGTCTGAGAAGCTCCGTGGATTCGATGTCGTTCATCATCGCACCGTTTGCGATGAGCCCGCCACCTTCGAGTCGCTGCCATCTCCACTCTCGGTGGAGGCTATCGATACGGTCCTGGATCTGTCTGTATCGTAAGCCCTCCATGCCGAGGGCACGAAGCGTTTCGTCGACAACGAGAGCCGACCGCGCGCCGAAGACAGCAGCGAACGGGTTCCGTGATCCCGCGTCCGGTCGAGCGACACGGAACTCGTGACCGGCCTTCTCGAACTCTCGACGGAGATATGCGTTGATGGCTTCGTTTCGATCGCCGCTGGAATGCCGGTAGCCGGGCGGTTGAGCGATGCGAGGAGGCTACTCCAGGCGCTTTCCTGGGGCGCAAAGAATCGCGATCAGCAGACGGCCATCCGAACGGGAAGGCGCTGTACTGTCGGATCAGATCGCGGGTTGATCGACGACGGCGCCACAGCGGGGACAGAGACGCCGCTCATGATGGACCGAGTCGTCCATGATCCAGTCGCCATCGATGGGGCTCGCGTGTTCGCAGGACCGGCAGAACAACGTGCGCTTCGAGTGGTGTGGCTGGGAGTCCGGAACGGAGGGCTTGCAGATGTTCATACACTCGGGGAGTAGCTGTGACCGAGAGCGGCACAGACAACGTTCAGGACGACCAGGCTACCGACCAGAAGCGGCCGAGTCGCGACGACGTTCGTCGCGAGCGTCCCCGCAATGACCAGGGGGAGCGGGATGGTTGCCCAGAAAGCGAAACCTCGGAAGACGGACAGCAGCGTCTCGGCGACCGTCGCCAGGAGTGCTTGCAGGTTCGATGCCCCGGCGGGCAGGCGTGGGATGGAGGGATCGGCGGTGGACATGACTGGATCGCGTACTTCAGCCATGCACTGGCTACCCCATATAAAGCACAGACCGTCAGTGTGGATTCGGATCGCTTTACTATTCATCCGGTGGTTTTACCACTTTTTACGGATGGGTGAAACCGGTTCGAAACCGACACAAAATGCTCGAAAGGTTTTACACTGTATTTTGAGGGCGTTAACAGGATGTAAACTCCATCCACCGTTGACGAAGTCCACGTGGTCACTCCCGAAGTCGTTCGAACAGCGACAGCCGATGCGTGTCGATCAGACGAACGAGATACTGCGGGATCGATTCGCGTCCTCGGCATCCGGTGGTCCGGAAACCGTATCCTGGGAGTGGCTACATCACTCTGTTGGGTTCCGGTCCCCGCTTCACATCCCGTTCCCACACACCCCCAGCGTATCCGGAACCCTGACCACTTCCACCGCCGACCGCGGGGTCGCCATGGCACCCCGTGCTCTCTCCTGAGCGGTAACCTATCGATTTCCTGGGGAGGACTCCTGATCGGTATAGTCCCCTCATAGCAGCGGTTTTGTTGGTTGGTCTGGAACGGTTCCAATGGGCGCCGTCTTCCAGCAATCCCGCCGTACTAACTCCCATCGCTCAACCGCCCGGCCCTCTTCGTCTGATATGACGGCGCCCAGGGTGGCTCCGTGGGGATGTCGTTTCGCGATGGCTATCCATCTCCCCGCGTGTGTAGCTCCCGCATCACTCGACCCAGTCTGAGTATAGCGGACGATGGGTCCAGCCATCGTCGTGAATCGAGCTAACTCGGCCCCAGAGCAACAATTATGCTGGATTCCGGCGTACCGGTACGTAGGGACACAGCCTGCCACCAGTGTGGAGGCACCGAACCTCTGGCAACACCGATACGCTGTGTCCCGGTTCTGTATTATGAACTACCAACGGTGGGAACTCACTGGTGATCACCGCCGTCAGCGCGGTGGGGGAGAGTCACAGACACTCGCGAAGGCGTCGACTTACTCGCGGGGGCTGAACCCACACTCCACATCCCGGTGTGACCACTATACAGTAGCCTGACGCACGGATTTCCGGTGAACCAGTCAGGCCGACACGCAACTTTTCGGGCAGTGACACATCAGCTCGAACAGCCATCGCTTCCTCACTCTTCTCTCACTACGTTTCAGCTCTCGCTCATACTACGCGATATAGGCCCATATAGACATGAAATATCCCTCGATACGACGATAATCCGGGATTTATACGTAGCTATTTGATATGCGCGCACATCGATCCTTTTCAACAGGCCGTCTTTCCGGACGGACGTTCCTCCTCCCGTGTTCCGGAATCAATCCCTCAATCAACCGTATCGAGTCCAAAATAACGCCCATTGAGTTCTATCGGCGTTTTTCTCTCCGGAACTTGGCATCAAGATTTCGATAGGAAGCGCTGTGTTCACTGTTCGAGTTACCCGGACCCGGACGATAGTTCGTCCCCGTCCCAATTGAAGCGGTTTCCACGCCGATCGCAAACGGTACGCTCGGGTGTGTACTGATTCTCGATAACTACGAGTGGTTGTTCCCCGGGCATTCGTACGCTTCACCGTTATCCATTGGCTGGTATCCGAGCCGTCGACGCGCGTGACGGATAGAGAACCATCGTCGGTCGTTGTCGCTCACTCCGTTGAAGATTCCATAGGAGACATCGTCGTCCTGCAGACAGCAGTCGACGAGGTGTGCGAAATCACGCCGGGAGTGCCACATCGCCTTCGTACGTGTGACCAACCGCCGGTATTCCTGACTGTCTCGGGTCAGATCGCCATCCGCGACCGTTTGCTCTGCCTGACCGTAAGGGGTATCGTGCGTGTATGGCAGTACCGTACAGATTCTGAGCGCGTAGAACCGCGCTGGCGTGCCGACCGATTCACTGTAATAGCGGCCGAGATCCTCGCCGAATGACTTCGTCGCCGCATAGAACGAATCCGGCCGAACAGGATCGTTCTGGCCGATCTTCAACGGAAAATCCG
The DNA here is from genome assembly GCF_035666295.1 of Haloarcula montana. Lineage (NCBI taxonomy): Archaea > Methanobacteriati > Methanobacteriota > Halobacteria > Halobacteriales > Haloarculaceae > Haloarcula > Haloarcula montana. The sequence goes on along the minus strand of NZ_CP142028.1, from coordinate 318,242 downwards.
GACGGTACAGCTCCGGCGCGAGCGTCTCCTCGTACATCCCTTGGACGTGATTGGTCGACCCGAACACGAACGACTCTACATCCGCATCGCGGGCCGCTTCGAGTACGTTGTACATCCCGACGACGTTCGGTTCGAAGACATCAGCCCAGTCCCCGTCGATATATGGGTAAGCAGCAAGGTGGACGACGGCATCCTGTCCGTCGAACGCTGGACGAATCGCCTCGTACTCCGTAATATCGGCAACGTGGGTATCGAACTGCCCGTACCGATGGTCCGACGACCGATCGGACCGGTTCAAGTACGTAAACTCGTACTCGGACCGGCCGTCGAGACGATCGATGATCGCAGTGCCACAGCGTCCGTAGGCACCAGTAACAAGAACGTTCATGGCGGGGAGGACGTTTGTCGTTTCATATACAGTTAGTGTCTATCGCCGTCTGTTTATGCTGCGGCTTTCCACGAGGGGTGCATCGATCTCAGGGAGAGCGCCGGGAGCATTCGAGCAGCCCGTTGAGGTAGGCCACAGCGTGCGCACGAGACCGGTGTCCCCACTCCGTATCTCCGGTGATCGTCGGGACGTGGTCGGGAACCATGACGCCGTCGAACCCGACGTCTTGCAGCGCCCTGATGGCGGTCAGCGCGTCGAAGTTGCTCCGGTCGTCGTCGACAAACGTCTCCGTGAAACTCGGCCAGGTACCGATGACATCACGGAAGTGTACGAAGACGATGTCATCGTCTTCGCCGAACCGTTCGATGACCTCGGTGACATCCGTCTCCGGCATTTCCGAGAAGCAACCCAGACAGAGCTTGAGACCGTGGTTGTCGCTCGGAACTGCGGTCATCGCTCGCTCGAACGCTTCGACGTTCCGGAACAACCGCGGAATCCCACCCAACTGCTCAACCGTGGGCGGATCCGCTGGATGGAGCGCCAGCGTGACACCGGCTTCCTCGGCAACGGGAAGAACCGCTTCGAGGAACCGCTCGTAATTGTCCCAGAGTTCTGCCTCGTCGTACTCGCGTTCGACTTCCGGAGCCCGTTCGTACGGCTCGTCGATATCGTCGATATCGAATCCACGGCCACGTGCTCCACCCCGGAGCTGCACTGTTTGGGACGTCCGCATCGGGACGACCCCACGTGGATTCCACTGATAGCCGAGGATCGGGATATCGGCCTGCCCAACGTTGCGAACGAGTTGCTTGATCGTCTCTAACTGTCGGTCCTGCCCATCCACCCCCAACATGATCTTCCCGTAGACGTTGTAGCTGAGCGACTGGATCCCCATCAGCCGGAGCCCGGCGTCTTCGGCTCGGTTCCGGGCCGCGACGAGATCCGAGACTGACGGGACAACGCCCTCGTCGATGGTGATCGTTTCCTCGTCGTGACTTCCCTCGTCGGCGAAGACATCCCCGCGGGGGTCCCGGTGATCGAGGAAGATATCTTCGACACCGATCTGACGGCAGAACTCGAGCCGTTCGTCGGAAAGGGTTCTGGTCCGGAGTCCGGCCCGTAACGCCGGCGTTCCCGAACCGTCTGTCGTGCGTTGTGTCATATATTACTGTGGTTCGGTGGGAGTGTTATATATTCTTGTGCTCCGATCCCTCACTCGATTAGCTGGCTGATATCGTCGTCGAGTTGGTTGTAGAGGGTTTTTGCCTGCTCTACCTCCGGCTCCGTGAGGGGGCAGATCGGCTCACGGACTGTACCACCGTACATCCCCGCGAGTTCGAGTCCTTGCTTTACCGCCGGGACGCTGACCGCACCCGGGATAGCATTGTCCTGTCCCGGTTCGTCTCTGAACTGCTGGTATGGGAGACAGATGTCTCTGAGTTCCCGGGCTCGGCTCCAGTTCTCGTCGGAAAGGGCGTCGAACAGGGCTAATCCCACCTCGGGACGGAAGTTGCTCACTCCCGCGGAGAACCCTTCGACGCCTTCCGCCCAGTAGGAGACAGCGTATGGCTCAGCCAGCCCATCAACCCACACCACGTCGTCCGGACCTCTGGTCGTCGCAGTGCCGAGTTTGACTGGGTCATCGAGTGCGTATTTGATGCCTGCGACGCTCTCCATCCGCGATAGATCGAGTAAGAACTCGACCGTGGGGTCGAACCCTCGAACGTACGGGACCAGCGGCGTCTCCGTCACGGCCGCCAGTCTGCGATAGTACTCAAGCACGCCCTGTTCGTGCAGATAGGTGTGGTCCGGCGGCATGACCATCATCGCATCGACGCCGATCCGATCATACTGCCGGATCAGGTCTTGCGCACATTCCGTGCTTCCGCCGACACCCGCGAGAACACAGGCATCGGACGGTAATGCGTTGACGCTGGTCTCGGTGACGCCGACCCGCTCCTGCTGGGACAGTGAGTGGAACTCGCTGATGTTCGCCGCAGTCAGATACGTCCTGATTCCCTTCCTGTAATGTTCCTGTGCGTTTTCCTCGATTTGCCAGTGCGTTATCTCCCCATCTCCGTCAAATGGAGTTAGAAGACCGACGGAGACACCTCGGAGGCGTTGTTTGACCGTGTCGAATTGTAATGGCATTGTCCACAACATGTCATTGCCGGTATTTAAACCTACCTCCAAGATCGAGCAGCTAGCGGCCGACTCATACTGGTATCTATAGACCGGTTCTGGCTCACGCTGCCCTCGTGATCGCTGGGGGCCTACGACACCCTACGAGTACATCGAATTCACTTCAATGACGTTGGCTGCCTGTGCGACCATCTCCGAGAGTTTGTTTTCGATTCGGTCGTCGGTCATCCGCTGGGAGGGGCCTGACACACTGAGCGCACCGAACACTCCGGCATCGGGGTCGGTCACTGCCATCCCGATACAGCGGACACCTGGAAGGTTCTCCTCGTCATCGATCGAGTAGCCACGTTCACGGGTGGTTTCGAGTTCGTCGAACAGCGCATCCGGTTCAGTGATCGTCTGTTCCGTCCGCTCGGTCATCTCGTGTCGCTCGATGATGTTCTCTACTGTCTCGTGGGGCAGTTCCGCCAGGATTGCCTTCCCGAGTGATGTCGAGTGCATCGGCATTTGCTTTCCAACCTGCGAAGCGGTTTCGACGGCGGCGTCCCCTTTAGACTTGGAGAGATAGACGACGCGGCCGTTCTCCTCGGAACCGAAGTGGACGACCTCCCCGGTTTGTTCCGCGAGCATTCGGACCTGTTCACGGACGATCTCACGCTTCGCCACTCGTCCTTTCACCGATTCGGCAATATCGAGAAACCGGAGACTGAGATGATACTGATGACCGTCCTTGACGACGAATCCCTCGTCTTCTAGCGTGGCGAGGTGGCCGTGGACTGCACTCTTCGAGAAATCCATCGCCTCGGCTATCTCGGTGATACCCGCTTCGTCCCGCTCCTGAAGGATTTCGAGTATCCTACAGGTCTTGTGGACCGCCCCGATTTTTCGCGGTGTGTTTGTCGGCATAGATCACGATAGATGGCATAGACACTTAGTTCTTGTTCACTATTGTCGAATCCCTTGATATAGGCCTGAGAACTGCTGAATTCGTCGTACTCAACTGAGAAGTAGATGTGACTATTCTTCATTATTATCTGAAAACCGTTCATAGAACGGATCGAATAATGAATGTACACATATTATAACTGTATCCGAATCCAGGGATTGCGTCCGGACACCCAGCGGTCTTCGGTGCCAGCGCTATTGTTCGTTCCAACGCTGTGACTAAACGTTCGGGAAGTTAGTTCGATAGGCTCGAATCTCCGCTCTACGCGGAGCTACCGTACTCTTACCCCGGTTTGTGAGGGGAGATAGCGAACGGAGTCACCACGAAAACGAGCAACCGATCTTGAGATCATAAACGTACACCTGTTATATTATGGGGCATATCTCGTCTTGTGCCCCCGTTCCCCACTTGGTATGGAGCCGTAAGCAGGTACATTCTCTCATAGAGAATAACCGTCGACGATGGACTAATTTACGCGGGTCGAAGTAGATAAATATCTCCCACACCACGTTCTTGTTAATAGTTACCACATGTCTATCCATGATACATCCGCTGTAAGCGTCCGTGTGAGTGCATCTATCTCTTGATTCGATAGCTGAGAACCTGATTACCGAGCCACCTCTCGATACATTTTTACGTGAGTGATTGCCACGCCGATACATGGGATTCATCGATGACCACTACCTCCTCGATTCAGACGTTGCGGTGGAAATATACGACAGTATTCGTGATCTCCCGATCGTTGATCCTCACAGCCACGCAGACCTAGAGGAAATCGTGGTTGACGAGGGATGGACTGACATCTGGGAAGTCGAAGGCAGTACGGATCACTACGTCTGGTCGGTGATGCGAAAGCGTGGCGTCCCGGAACGAAAGATCACCGGTGACGCCTCCAACAAGGAAAAGTGGCTTGCCCTGGCGGAGATATTCCCTGAACTCGCTGGAAACCCCACCTACGAGTGGATTCATCTCGACCTGCGCCGACAGTTCGGTATCGACAAACCGATTTCTGCGGACACCGCTGAAGAGATCTGGACGGAAACGAAACAACAACTCGACGACCCGTCGATGCGACCACAGCGACTCCTCGACGAGATGGATGTCGAAGTGCTGTGTACGACGGACGATCCCACCTCGGATCTCGAAGAACACGAACGAGCGGCGACAGAGCTGGACGGGATCGATGTGTGTCCGACCTGGCGCATCGATAGAGCGGTTCACGTCGAGGACGCCGCCTGGGACGCATTCGTCGAGGAACTGGCTGCATCGACAGGAACAGATACATCGACACTCTCGGGATTCCTCGATGCGCTGGCCGAAACGCACGATTACTTCCACGATCACGGATGCCGGGCAAGTGATCTCAGCCTGACCGAACCGGTGTCCCGTCCAGTTAGCAGACAACGGGCACGGACTGTCTACCGGCGGGCACACGACGGGCACAACCTCACCGAGACAGAACTGCGGGACTTGCAGGCGTTTCTCATCGAAGCGGTCGGGAAACTCAACGCCGAGAAAGACTGGGTCACGCAACTACACATCGGACCGGTCCGCGATTACCGAGACTCGCTCGCGGAGACCGTCGGCGCCGACGCCGGCGGTGACGTCTCGACACAGACGATCGAACTGACCGAGAACCTCCGGTACTTCCTGAACCGGTTCGACGACGAGATGGAGATCGTCCTCTATACGGTCGATCCGACACATTATCCCTCGATCACGACGCTCACGCGGGCCTTCCCCAACGTCAGCGTCGGTCCCGCGTGGTGGTTCAACGACAGCCCACACGGGATCGAGGAACAGTTACGCCACGTCGGGAGCGTCGATCTGTTGGCAAACCACGCCGGAATGGTCAGTGACTCACGAAAACTCATGTCGTTTAGCTCCCGGTTCGAGATGTTCCGACGGGTGCTGGCCAACACGCTCGGCGAGATGGTCGAACGGGGGCAGATGCCGACAGAACACGCGACACAGCTGGGGCGTCACCTGTCGTACGACCGCCCGAAGTCACTCTATAACTTTTAATTTGTCCACCCCTCTCCCGGTATCCCGTTTCGAGAGGCGCGATGATTCGATTGTCGGGACACACAGGGAAAAATAAAAATAGGAGTTCGGACAACGCTCCTATGTATGAGTCAGTCTTTCCAAGGCGAAACTGCGATTGTTACCGGTGCATCCCGCGGAATCGGGCGGGGAATCGCACAGAAATTTGCCGACGAAGGTGCGTCTGTCGTCGTCAACTACCGATCCGCAGCAGATCTAGCGGAGGAAGTCGTGTCCGAGATCGAAGCCGACGGCGGGGAGGCCGTTGCTGTGCAGGCGGACGTCTCGAACTACGACGAGGTGGCCGCGATGGTCGAAGCCACTGTCGAAGAGTTCGGCTCGCTCGACGTTCTGGTAAACAACGCCGGGATCGTCGAGACCGATCCGGCAGAGGAGTTCGACATTGAAACGTGGCGTCGGGTTGTTGACGTGGACCTCACGGGCACGTTCATCTGTTCGCAACTCGCCGCCAAAGAGATGATCGACAGCGATGGCGGCGCAATCGTCAACGTGGCCTCGATGATGGGCGGCATGGGATTCGCACTGCGTTCACCGTACTGTTCGGCCAAAGGCGGTGCCATCAACCTCACACGGACACTCGCCGTCGAGTGGGCCGAACACGATATCTCGGTGAACGCGCTCGCCCCGGGGTTCATCTATACGGATATTACGGACGAGACGCAGGAATCCGCGGGATATACCGACACGGACATCAAACGCCGGACGCCGATGGCCCGCTACGGGTCGATCGAGGAGATGGCCAACTGCGTATCCTTCCTCGCCCGGGACGACACGTTCGTCACCGGAGAAGTGCTCCACGCCGACGGCGGGTGGACCTCAGACGCCTGGCGGTACCACGAAGGCCGGGCGTAATTCCAGTCCAGCCAGACACCGATCAGTGGTGTCTATCGGTGTGGACTCCAGCAGACGACCTCCGTGGGCTGTCTACCGGCCACATCACGGCCGATATCGAGTGCTCTCAGGACACGTTCCGAACCGCAAATCCGCTGCCGTCGGGCCATACAAAAACTATTTATTTCTGCCACCGCGACTAGCTGCTGAACCAATATGAGCGGAACTACAGACCAGCAGGAACTACCGGTATCAAGCGAGGCACCCGTCGATCCGGACGATGTGAAGATCGGATATATCGGCGGAGGGAGCCGGCTGTGGGCGAGAAATCTAACCAAGGAACTCGCCCTCGACGAGACCATGTCCGGGGAAGTCGTGCTGTACGACACGGACTACGAGAGCGCACAACGAAACGAGGAGTTCGGAAACTGGGTACAGGAGCGTGAGGACGCAGTCGGTGATTGGACGTACCGTGCCGTCGAATCACGGGAAGAAGCCCTCACTGACGCTGATTTCGTCATCCTTTCGACGCAGTACCCGCCGACGGAGTCGATGAAATACGACCTGGAGATTCCCCAGGAGTACGGAATCCATCAGGCCGTCGCGATCACGAGCGGCCCCGGTGGGATCATGCGTGCAATGCGGACGATCCCCGTCTACCGTGATATCGCAGCATCGGTTCGGGAACACTGTCCCGATGCGTGGGTGCTGAACTACACGAACCCGGTGACCTACGTCACCCGAACGCTGTACGAGGAGTATCCGGATATCAACGCGCTCGGGCTCTGTCACGAAGTGTTCCACGCACAGGAACTTCTGGCGGAGATCGTCGAGGACCAGTTCGACGTTCCGAAGCCGTCCCGGGACGAGATCGAGGTCAACGTCCAGGGCGTCAATCACTTCACGTGGGTAGACGAGGCCTCCTGGAACGGCCACGAACTGCTCCCCGTCGTTGAACAGTACATGGAGAAAGACGGGGTCGTTCGGGAGTACACGCGAGCAGAACTGGAAGACACCTCCCACTCGATGCACCCCGGGTTCCAGGACAACAACCAGATCACCTACGAGCTGTTCAAGCGCTTTGGGGTGTTGCCTGCAGCGGGCGACCGCCACCTCGTCGAGTTCGCGACGTGGTTCCTCCAGGAGGACATGCCGGAGGACCTGAACCGGTGGGGCGTCCTCCGGACGCCGAGTTCGTATCGGTTGGCCCGATGGGACGACGAGGCCGACACGGTGCAACAGTTCATGGACGGTGAGAAGGAGTTCGACCTCTCCGAGACAGGGGAAGTGATTACAGAACTCATGGAGGCACTCGCCGGTCTCTCCGATATGCGGACTCACGTGAACCTCCCCAACAACGGCCAGATGCTAGACGCTCCGGAAGACGCCGTTGTCGAGACAAACGCGGTCGTGACCCAGAACAACGTTCGGCCGATCGTCAGCGGCTCACTGCCCCGGCCGGTCCAGACACAGGTTACCCAGCAGATCAACAACCAGGAGACGATCATCGAGGCCGCGTTCGACGGCTACGACGTCGATTACGCGTTCCAGGGCTTCCTGAACGATCCACAGGTCAAGACGCTCCAGACGGAGACTGCCAGGGACCTCTTCGCCGAGATGTGTAACGCGCTCCAGCCGCTCCTAGACGACTGGAACCTCGGCGACTCCGAGACGCTGAACGAATCCCCGAAGTTCGACCTCGAATAGTCGGTCACCCCGGTCCCCAGCTTGAGAGTCTGTAGGGCATCCGGATTCCAGCGCCGAACGGCTCTCTTTCCCGTTCGTCGCAAAACCGACGGACATCTGTGGGACCCGTGGGCAGCACACGCTCTCAATGAGCGCTTCGCGTTGGTTCGTATCCTACGAGGGAAAGGTGACATACATATTCTTCCGGTAGGTTTTTATATGATAGGGAGGAACAGTGAGTTTGTGATGTCGGAACGAAACTCATCAAAACGTAGTGGTTCGAACGGAATCTCACGCCGTCGATTCGTCGCGGCGACCGGCGTTGCAGGCGTTACAGGCCTCGCCGGGTGTGGTGGCGACGGCGGTAGCGGTGGCGACGGCGGCAGCGACGGAGGGTCCGGCGGCGACGGCAGTACGACCGATACACAGAGCAGTAACACCGGGGCCACGACTGTCAACTGGGCGCTGTCGGTCGACGGGGAAGTCTCGGACGACATACTCAACGCGTACAAGGAGGCGATGCACAGCAACGGGCTCTCGGACGATATCGAGGTACAGTTCACCGAAGTCCCGTTCGATCGCACTCGCAGCCAGTACCAGAAATGGTTCAGTGCGGAACGTGCCAGTCCGGACATCATCGACATGGACACCGGCTGGGCCGCTCCGTTCATCTCACGGGACTACCTGCTGAACCTCTCCGAGGAGATGCCTGACCTCGTAGATCAGGTGAAAAACGAGTTCTTCAGCCCCGTCGTCGACGCGCTACAGGACTTCGAAACCGGCGATCAGTACGCAGTTCCTCGATATATCGATATCGCGGGGATGATGTATCGGAAGGACTGGGCCGAGGAGGCCGGCTACTCGCCGGATGAGAACAACTGGCAGACTGAAGGGCTCACCTGGAAGGAGCTCTCGCAGGTGACCGCGGATCTTCAGGAGCAAAACGACACGTCGTACGGATTCACCACGCAAGGAAACGTCTCTCAGACGCTCGCTTGCTGTCCGTTCAACGAGCAGATGACGAGCTGGGGCGGCGCGTACTTCGGCGGGCGCGACAACCTCTATGGGCCCGTCGGGGACCGTCCGATCACCGTCACCGAAGAGCCTGTCATCGACTCGCTGAAGATGATGCGGCGGTTCATCTACGGGAGCGACGACGAGCACGCGATTCAGGACGACGGCTTTGCGGGTGGTATCACCCCGTCCGAGATCTCCGGATGGCAGTACCAGGGTTCGCTCAACCCCTTCCTCCAGGGCGATGCGGTCATGCATCGTAACTGGGGCGGGTTCATGTGGGACGCAGTCGACGAGCTCGGTGCCGACAAACTCGGCTACATGGTCCTTCCGTACGCTGAGAACGCGTCGAGCAAGTACGACAACACCGGTGTCGCAGGGAACTCCGCGCTGGGTGGCTGGTCGTACGCGATCAACAGCTTCTCGAACAAGACCGAGGCGGCGAAAGAAGTGATCAGATCCGCTGTCTCCGACGACTTCTACATCACTGGATTCGATCAGGAGGGGAACGTCCCGCCGAAACCGGCGGTCCTCGAATCCAGCGTGGTCGAGGAAACCGCCCTCGGTTCCTACGTGCCCACCTTCGTCGAGTCGGCGAAGTACGTCATTCCGCGCCCCGCTTCGAAAGTGTGGCTCCAGGAGTGGTCGCCGATTTCGGAGAACGTCAACGCGGTCTACCGGCAGGAGAAGGCACCCGCACAGGCCATGGAGGACTGTGCGAGTGACCTGGAGTCGATCGAAGGGCAGTACTCGTAGACCACCAGGCGAGTTATATCTCAAGAGACTATGTCGGCCTCTAACCACAGCCGAAACCCGATAAAGGCGCTCTATCAGATCGCGGTCAAGCGGATCGCGAACATGAGTGATACTCGGTTCGCGTATCTACTGCTGCTTCCGACCCTACTGACGGTCACGGCGCTCGCGATCTGGCCGCTGATTTACACCTTCGAGATCTCGCTGCACGCCAACTCGCTGTCGGGGCTATACGGCGATTTCGTCGGCCTGGAGAACTACGTGCAGATTCTCTCCGGTCAGCGCGACGCGATCCTCCCGAGCCCGTTCCTCTCGCTTCAGGACCCGATAAATAGCGGTCTCATCGTGACGTTCATCTTCGCGTTCGTCAGCGTCATACTGGAGGCGTTTCTCGGATTCGGGATGGCACTCGTCCTCGACCAGCAGTTCCGTGGTCGGCGGTTCGTCAGGGCGGCGATCATCATCCCGTGGGCCTTCCCGATCGTCATCCAGGGGATGATCTTCTACATCATGTTCACGCCCGGACTCGGGTTCGCGACCGAACTGACAGCCTGGCTCCCGTATCTCTCACGGAACGCGCTGTCTCACGGGCTCACGGCACTCGTTGTCGTCATCATCGCGGACGTCTGGAAGCAGTCCGCGTTCATCGCGCTCATCGTGCTGGCCGGGTTGCAGAGCATCGACCGGTCACTGTACAACGTCGCGAAAGTCTCGGGTGCGACGCCGTGGCAGCGGTTCAAGCTCGTGACGTTCCCGCTCGTGATGCCGTCGCTGCTGATCGCCCTACTGTTCCGGACGATCGGGGCGATGCGTATCTACGGCCAGATCGAGGCGATCGCGAGTTGTTCCGTCGTCCCGTCGCTGAGTTGTATGGTCGTACAGTCGTTCGACACTGGGAACTACGCGAACGCCGCTTCTGTCGCGTTCATCACTGCATCGATCATCGGCACTGTCGTGTCGATATACCTACTCAAATACAGGGAGGTCTAACTCATGGCTGACAACAACGCAGGTGGCGGGCTCGTTTCGAGATGGGCTGACTACAGTATGCGCAACCCGGAAACGGTCTACCGGTATCTGTTGTATATCGGGATCGGAGCGTTCCTGCTCATCTCGTTGTTCCCCATCTATTGGCTGTTCGTCATCGCACTGACCTCCCCCGGTAACATGTCCAACATCTGGCTGTTGCCCAAGGGGTTCAACATCGGCGTCTTCGTCGAGATCTTCCGGACGACACCGTTCCACTGGTACGTCCTCAACAGCCTTATCATCTCGGCAGTGACGACCGCGTTAGTGTTGCTGTTCGCCAGTCTCGCGGGGTACGTCTTCGGCCGCATGGAGTTCCGCTTCCGCCGACCGCTGATGCTGGTCATCCTGGCGATCAGTTACTTCCCGGCTGCGTCGTACCTGATCCCGCTGTTCCGGTTGCTGACCGGAAACGTCGGTGTGGCCGGCGTCTACCCGCCGGACCTGTTCAACACGCACTTCGGGATCATCATTCCGCTACTGGGGATCATGATGCCGCTGTCGATCTTTATCCTGACGACGTTCTACGCCCAGATTCCCGACGGGCTGGAGGACGCCGCACGCATCGAAGGAACGACTCGCCTCGGCGCGCTCTTCCGGGTCATCATGCCGCTGTCGGCACCCGGAGTGGCGACTGCGGGCGTCCTCACGTTCATCATGGTGTACAACGAGTTCTTCTTCTCGTTCCTGATGAACGACGGTGAGGTTAGTAACGGCGCACCGCTGGTCTGGGGCATGATCCGCTTCCAGGAGCGGTTCCAGGTCAACTACGGGGAGATGGCCGCAGCGAGCCTCGTCGCGACGATCCCGATCGTCGTCCTCGTCCTGATCGCGCAAGAACGTATCGTCAGCGGACTAACCTCAGGAGCACTCAAGGAGTAACAATGGCAGATCTCAAACTCGAACACGTCACGAAACGCTACGAAGACGTCACTGCGGTAAAGGACATGAACCTCGACATCTCCGATGGCGAGTTCATCTGTTTCGTCGGTCCATCCGGCTGTGGGAAATCGACGACGATGGAGACGATTGCCGGTCTCACGATCCCGACTGAGGGGTCGATCTACATCGACGACCGGGAGGTGACGAACCTTCCGCCGAAAGATCGTGGCATCGCGATGGTGTTCCAGAACATCGCGCTGTTTCCCCACATGGACGTCTACGACAACATCAGCTTCGGGCTCCGACTCCGAGACTACCCCCAGGACGAGATCGACCGCCGCGTCGATCGGGCGGCCGATATCGTCCAGTTGGAGGATATGCTCAATCGGATGCCGGACGAAATGTCCGGCGGACAGCGCCAGCGCGTCGCCATCGCCCGGGCGATCGTCCGTGAACCGGACGTGTTCCTGATGGACGAACCGCTGGCGAATCTGGACGCGAAACTGAAAGTCCACATGCGGACGGAACTCCAGCGCCTCCACAAGGAACTGGACACCACGATCATCTACGTCACCCACGACCAGGAGGAGGCGATGACGATGTCCGACCGCATCGCGGTGCTGAACGACGGGCAACTCCAACAGATCGCCGCGCCACTGACCTGTTACAACGAGCCAGACAACCTGTTCGTCGCCGGGTTCATCGGCTCACCGTCGATGAACCTCGTCGAGGGCACCGTTTCGAGCAACGCGATCGAGACAGAGAACTTCTCGGTCGAATTCGACCCAGCGACCATCGAGGGGATCGGTCCCGGCGACGACGTGACCCTCGGTGTCCGACCCGAGGACGTCTACCCAGCAGCGGAGGCGACGGAACTCGCCCATCCCAGTGGCACGATCGGGGCACAATCGGACGTGCTAGAACCGATGGGTGACGAGATCTTCGTCTACCTGCTGTTAGGTGATGGCGAGACCTCGATGTCCCAGGAGACCGCGACCGACGATCAGTTGCTGATGAGCATCGATCCCGACTCGGACATGGCCGAAGGTGACGACATCGAGGTCGTACTGGATAGACAGAATATCCACCTGTTCGACAACGAGACAGGCGACGCGCTCACTCACCGTATCGCGGAGATGGCCGGTGAGAGTGAGGCGAGTACGACACAGGCCGAAACGGGCGACTGAAGGACCTCAGCAACGCGACCGTCTGTCCGCACAGACGGACCCGGCTGACAGCGGTCTCGGAAACCGGGGACGACCGTCTTCGCTGCGGAGACGCTTCAGATGGACAGCCACGGCTATAGTAGCCACTGCATACCCGATTCCACGTCCGCAGTGGGATCCGTGTGTAACTCGTTTCAATTGGTACGAGAGAGCGGAGTGGGGCTCGGTTGCGATCGCACCGATGCGTCCGAGTCGAACCGTTCGTCGACTTCGGCACCTATTTATCTGTCTGTGGGGTGAGTCCGATTGACAATGCAACTGCTAGCGTATCCTCGGGAGACGGCGGTACTCGACGGTATCTGGCAAGCGATCCCGGACCAGTACGAGATATACAAGAACTACTTCGAGGACTTCGCGGGCGAAGACGTCACGGTCCCGAAGATCTACGAGCCCGATTCGTCCCGGGCTTCGGATCGGCCGACCGATTTCAACATCACCGACGGACGGTCGGTCCGAATCCCCGCAAGTTGGGGCGAAGAGCTCCCGGAGTTCCGCCACTTCGAGGGATGGGTCTGGTACGCAACACAGTTCGACCGCTCGCTCGGTGCCGACGACGGTCGGACGTTCCTCCGGTTCGGTGCCGTCAACTACAGGGCCGAAGTGTGGTTGAACGGCGAGCGCGTCGGTACCCACGAGGGGGGATTCACGCCGTTTAGTTTCGAGGTCACCGATCTCCTGCAAGAGGGGACGAACGACCTCGTGGTGCTCGCGGACAACAACCGCTACGAGGACGGGATCCCGAACGAAGCGACCGATTGGTTCAACTTCGGCGGGATCAACCGGTCGGTCGAACTCGTCAACGTGCCGAACACCTTTGTTCGGAACTTCAAGATCGAGACGACACTGTCGGACGGGCACGTCGATATCGACGTGACGGCCTGGGTCGACGGCGATCCTGACGGCCCGGTGACCGTCGAAATTCCAGCGTTGTCTGTCGCCACCGACCTCACCACGGACGGCGACTCCCGGTTTCGCGGCCAGGTGTCGCTCGCTGACTCCGACGTCGACCTCTGGCACCCTGCCGAGCCGACACTGTACACAGTCCGTCTGCGACACGGTGACGATACCGTCTCGGACCGGGTCGGCTTCCGCGAGGTCACCGTCAACGGCAGCGACGTGCTTGTCAACGGGGAGCGAGTGTGTCTCCGGGGTGTGTCGTTACACGAGGAAGCCGACGGGAAGGGGCGGGCACTCGATAGCGAGGCCGTCCGCGAACGGTTCGACTGGCTCAACGAACTCGGCTGTAACTACGCGCGGCTCGCGCACTACCCCCACACCGAAGAGATGGCCCGCTTGGCCGACGAGGAAGGGATTCTCCTCTGGGAGGAGGTCCCTGCCTACTGGGATATCGACTTCGGCGACGAGGGCGTCCGGGAACTGTACCGACAGCAACTCCGGGAGTTGATCCAACGTGACTGGAACCGCGCCTCCGTCATCCTCTGGTCGATCGCCAACGAGACAGACCACACTGACGCCACACGCAACGAGGTGCTTCCCGAGATGGCCGAGTACGTCCGTGACCTTGACACCACTCGCCTGGTGACGGCAGCGTGTTTCGTCGACGAGCGTGCTGACGGTCTCGTCCTCGACGACCCGCTTTCGGCCCATCTCGATGTCGCCGGTATCAACGAGTACTACGGCTGGTACTACGGCGACGCGGCCGATATGGAACAGTTCCAGGAGCAGTCGGACGGCACACCCATCGTCGTCTCCGAGATGGGTGCCGGTGCGAAGTGGGGGAATCACGGTAGTGAGGACGACCGGTGGACGGAGGAATACCAGGCGAAGATCTATCGTGAGCAGATCGACGCGATCGCCGACAACGACCAGATCGCCGGGCTGTCACCGTGGATTCTGTTCGACTTCCGAGCCCCGTTTCGCCAGAACGAGTACCAGCGTGGATACAACCGAAAGGGCATCATCGACCAGCACGGGCGCAAGAAACAGGCGTTCGACGTCTTGCGACGGTTCTACCGTTCTGGGAAGGTCCCGAAGTCCTGACTCCACTGACGAGGCGACCGCGTCTCCGATCTCCGCGTCCCGCAGACCAGTTTTGCTCCCTGTGCGCGAGCGAACGAGAGCGCCCCGGATGGTCACGTGGACCGCGGTGTCACTCGACCGAATCGAGGAGGCCACGCATGTATCCGATGGCGAACAGCCTGCCTTTCGTGTGGTAACCGGGGTTGGAGTTGTCTTCCCCAGCCATCGTCGGGACGTGGTCCGGGCGCATGGGGACCTCGTCGCCGACGGCCTCCTCGTACGCGGCCATCGCGGCGTGCATGTCCGTCGGCCCGTCATCGTGCCACGTCTCGACGAACGCGTCTTCGTCGCCCTCGATATCTCTGAAGTGGACGAAGTTGATTCGGTCACCGAAATGCCGGATCGCCGACGGGATGTCCGTGCCCATCGCGGCGAAGTTGCCCTGACAGAACGTCACACCGTTGTGTTCGCTATCGACCACGTCGAGGATCCGATCGTAGTTCTCGACACTGTTTGCGATCCGTGGCACATCACGGACCGTCTCGCGGGGCGGATCATCCGGATGGAGTCCCAGTTTCACCCCGGCTTCCTCGGCGACCGGAACGACCTCCTCCAGGAAGTACGCCAGGGCGTCGAAGATCTCCTCGTGGCTCTTCTCTGCGGCCGGGACCGGCGGACCGCCCTGCATCTTCGCGTTATCGAACTCAGTGACGAGTGAGCCGCCTCGGGACTCGACGTGTGCACCCGTCCGAGCCCAACGGACCCCGGCCATCCAGTCGTAACAGACGACCGGGATACCCAACTCGCCGCAATCCCGGAGGAACTGCTTGAACTCGTCGATATCCTCGTCTCGTCCAGCAAGTCCGAGGCGAATCCGGTCTGTCAGCGGGACGCTCCCTTCGAGCACGGAGAATTCGATACCGTCCCCCTCCAACCAGTTCTGTAACTGCCGGAGCTCGTCGAAGGTCCAGTTCGTCTTGTCGTCGCCGATCTCCAGCGGGTGGATAACCGCGTCCGTGACTCCCATCTGCTTTGCGAGCTCCCACCGCTCGTCGGGCTCCGGCGGAAGCACTAGGCTTGGTCGGACCATACGGTCCGGGAGGACCCTCACTGGCATATAATTTTTCGTCTTCGATGGAAAGACTGTCGTGAGCGCTGTGTTATCCCCTGAAATTGTCCGGGATCGCCCGCCCTGGATAGAGAGACAGGTGTATTCAAACAGGTGGGAGATCGTCCCCTAGATCACTGGAAAGGGAGACACAAAACCGGCGAACTCGACGGTGCATACAGCGACAACAGAGGATGTCATAGAACGCTTCACTCACCGCGATCTCGGAACTCCGTGAAGCAATTCGATGCTCGATCAAAGATGATATTCGTGGAGAGAGGGTTCCAAACATCTGCGGAGCAAACTAAAATATCGCTTCCATTTATGTGTGGTCACACGCTAAGTGTTTAGCGCCCCCTTCTGTATGGCCGGCCACGAATCGTCGGATGATGAGTGGAAAACGACCGACATCCGAGGAATCGACGCGAAGACAGTTGCTCGCCGTATTTGGAACGATCACCACTGCGACCCTCGCAGGCTGCGGAGGCAACGGTGATGAAGAGACGCCGGGCGGCGAGGACGACACGACCGATACCGAGGCTAGCGGGTCGAACGGTGACGTGGGCGACACCCCGACGGAATCAGCGACCACCGCGTCAAGCGACGAGTCCGCCGACCTCCCGTGGGAGCAGGACGACGGAGCCAGCGGTGGCAGCGGTTGTCCGTCGGTGCCCATGTCGTACACGAGCCGGGAGTGGCCCGACGAGGATCCGTATGTGAGCTTCGATATCCCGCAGGAAGAGGTCGTGGGGACGGAGGTGGGCATCGCGAGCCGGTTGCGAATAAAGTTCGACGAGGGTGCAACGGTGATCCGGGTACACGATACCGAGGAATTTGGATACTTGGAAAGTAGCGTCGACGAGATAGTGGAGAACGAGGACAACCCCGAGTTGACCGAGGAGTACGATGTCGGGCCGGATGTGCACGTGTTCGCCTGGCCGGAGGACGAGGAACTGCCATACAGCAGAACCCTGGTGGTGCTGCCGAGCGGCTCCGGTACCGTGCGGGTGAAGGTTACGATCGGTGTCAGCTCCACCGACGAAGGAGTCGTGTGCCAGGAGGCCCTCGCCGCCGCCCACAGGCGTCTCATCGAGTCGATGCGGACAGTCTGAGTGACCACGCACGCCCCCACATGGGCCATCCTGTGACGGTGCAAGCGAGGGGAGAGCCGTAGACCCACACCGATCACGGGCCTCCAAGAGTGTCTCCACGTTCTTGGGACAACAAGGTGAAGGCATGGAACGGAGAGTGTCTGTCCGTAGATCTGTGAACCAGCTATCGAATAGGATCAAACAATCACAGTATCGTGCTACTCTGTGCGATATAGAATTAAATAGTCCACTACGAATTGATATCTTCGATTAGACCTCATTTGTATTTGTAAAATTTCCGGATAGGATTGTATATGGTATACCGAGAGTGAGTGAATGGCACCATATAGCCGTGCGGACGGTTCGATATCCGTTGACACGAAACAATTAC
The DNA here is from genome assembly GCF_035666295.1 of Haloarcula montana. NCBI lineage: Archaea > Methanobacteriati > Methanobacteriota > Halobacteria > Halobacteriales > Haloarculaceae > Haloarcula > Haloarcula montana. The sequence goes on along the minus strand of NZ_CP142028.1, from coordinate 300,714 downwards.
GTTCACGGACACCGACGCTGCGCCGCCGTCACAGGAAGAACGTGACCACGGCGAGAACCACGAAGATGATCACCAACCACTTGGCGATGTCCATACTGACACCGGCGACACCGCCTGCGCCCATAATTGCGGCGACGATTGCCAGAATCAAGAACAGTATCGCGAGGCCGATGAGGTCGCCCCCGAACTGCAGCGGGACGAACTGTACTCCGCTCTCCAATACCTGTTGAAACGCCATATCGTGAGGTTCGGGGCGCAACCACTTCATCAGGTGACATTTTCACACGAGAAGTGGTTTTGATTATTAGAAACACAGTGCGGATACTCCTGTCGTCACTGCTGGTTCGGCGCTCTCCACCGATCGCCCGGCGTACTGTACAGTGCGACAGCGAGTACCCTGGGCATACTTATCCGGCTCGGTTCCGACGTGGTAACTCATGGCAGACCAAGCTTCGAAGAGCGATGACCGGACGGACGGCTCCCGGATGATGATCGAACCCGATTCGGTTCACGAGGGCGAGGACGGGATCTTCCTCGATTGTCCGAAATGTGGCTCGAACGTCTCTATCGGACGGATCGTCTCGACAGGACGCTGTAGCAACAGCATCGACGGTGAGAAAGACGCTGTCCAGGGCGACGACTCTTCTGCGGACGACTGCGACGCGCATCTTGCTCTCGAACTCGTCTGGGAATCGTAGATCACTCTCGACATCGTGTCGGTCCCCGTTCTGTCGCCCGCGTCAGGCTGTCGAATAGCGACTGATACCTGGGTCGAGACTCGGTTGGGACTGTGCCCATTCCGCCCGATGGGTCCGGCTCGCTTCAGGCATGACGTGTTGCGGACAGTGATCGGTGTGGGGTGTGCTCCGACCGCTGAAGGACCGCTACTTGAGGAGAACTGTCCCGTCTGAACGAACGACAACCGTATATCCGTGATAGTCGAAGGCGACAACCCCGTTCGACGGATTCCGGAACAGTTTCTCTAATGCGTCCGGGTCGACTTGATCGTATAATGGCGGAAGTTCAGTCGGATCCGTGCCGGCAGCCTCGGCAACCGCCTGCACTACTGCTTCACTCGTAGACGACCCCACAAATTCAAATTCCGCTTCCTGACCGTCACTCGTCTGAAGTTCCATCAGTCAGCAGTCAGCAGTAGATGCAGTAAAAGCCTGTGAATTCAAATCCTTTCGGGATTGTATTTATAATTGTAATCGTAACTCCGGTTTTGCGACGATTGGGTGTTTTGTATATCGTATTTTATTACAGGATGACTTCGGCTAGCGAGGACACCGACGGTCGTCCTCACTTCGAGAAGCGCATTCCCGCGTGAACGGTGGGAGTAACTCACGGAGGCTCCGCTCCTGGGCTGTCTCTCTCGACGTGACTACAAGCTATTTGGAAACGAATACTTTCGGTTTTCTGTTATTAAATGTATATGTAATAGCATCGGATTGGTATGTGAGGGGATCTGAAACCGATAGCCGCCTCCGGCCGGAGTGGGATCGAGAAAATCACCGTCACCGACGAGACCCACGGCGTCGAGTTGCTGTCGGCGTTACCGCCCGGTCAGATTTCACCGGTTTGCCCGTTTCGTCGCCATCGGAGAGCAGTTCCATACAGCATCTCGTTGGTTTGGCCGACAGCGCTGTATAGCCAACATCCGAGCCGTGTAGACGGAGACGCTTCCCGTCGACCGCGAATTGATTCGTAGCTACAGTCGGGAGCTGCCGTAGATCGGCCTTGTGTCCGCCCGTGGATCAGAACAGTACCTCGTTTGCCATGCCAGTTTATACGCAAATAGACTTATGTTCTACACAGGTATCTTCTAAAACTGATATTATTTCCTCGCAGTCACTCCTAGGGTGTGACAATGTGACGCGCAACGGACTGGATACGGTGAACCCGTTTTGCTCGGGGACAGCGATCTCACGGAGGTTCAGTTACTCGACAGTGACACTCTTGGCGAGATTCCGTGGTTTGTCGATCGACCGGTCCATCTCGTTTGCGGCGTGATAGGCGACGAGCTGGAGCTGGACGTTCGCCAGTATCGCTACCAGCGCCGAATGCGTCGCCGGAACGGGGAGGAATTCATCAGCGGTATCGGCCAGCTCCGAGTCTGTTCGGGGTGCGACGGCGATGACGGGGGCTCCGCGCGTCTGGATCTCCCGGACGTTGCTCTCTAACCGGTTCTGGTGTCGGCCCGTCCCGATGGCAAAGATGGGTGTCTCGGGAGTCACCAGCGCGAGCGGGCCGTGTTTCAGTTCGCCGGCCGCGAACCCCTCGGCGTGTTCGTACGTGATCTCTTTGAACTTCAACGCACCTTCGAGTGCGACGGAGTAGGCGCTTCCACGACCGACGAAGAAGTGACCGGTATCACCGAGACAGCGCCGACTGACCGCCGCCGCCTGCGAGTTCTCGATCACCGTCTCGACATCTCCCGGAAGCGATTCGAGTGCCGCCAGGCGTTGGCTGTGCTCGTCGGTCGGTTCCCCGGTGACATCCCTGACCAGCCGTTCACCGAGGAGTACGAGCGTCGCGACCTGCGAGGAGAAGGTCTTGGTCGCTGCAACACCGATCTCGGGACCAGCACGGATGAACAGGGCGTCGTCACAGGTCCGTGCAGCTGTCGAACCGATGACGTTCGTCAACGCGAGCGTGCGTGCGCCGCGGTCGCGAGCACGCTGAAGCGCCTCCAGCGTATCGGCGGTCTCACCGCTCTGGGTGACACCGATGACCAGCGTGTTCTCGTCGACTGGAGCCGGATAGGCGGCGTACTCGCTCGCGATGAAGGAGTTCGCGTCCACCCCCCACTCCGAGAGCAACCCCTCTCCGTACATCGCGGCGTGATAGGAGGTCCCGCACGCGACGAACTGGACACGAGTTATTCCCTCGAACGTGCCCGGAGGGAACTCCTCCAGGATCACGTCGTCACCGTCGATCCGCCCGTGGAGGGTCTGGCGAAGCGACGTGGGCTGTTCGTGGATCTCCTTGAGCATGTAATGATCGTACTTCCCTTTCTCGGCGTCCTCGGGGTCCCAGTCGACAGTTTCTACAGGACGAGGGACCCAGGAACCGTTCCCGTCGGAGATCCGATAATCGTCGGGCGTTATCACGGCGATATCGTCGTCTTCGAGATAGATCACCTGGTCGGTAAACTCCAGGAAGGCCGGTACGTCGCTGGCCAGGTAGTTCGCTGTCTCGCCGACACCGATCACGAGGGGAGAGCCGTTTCGCGTCGCGTAGACGGTCGGATCGTCGTCGATGATGATCGCGATCGCGTAACTACCGTCGAGTTGCGCGACTGTCTCCCGGAACGCGGCCTCCGGGGCCATCCCGTCGGCGAGCCGTTCCTCGACGAGATGCGGGATGACTTCCGTATCGGTGTCGCTCGTGAACTCGTGTCCCCGCGATTGTAGCCCTTCACGAAGGGTCGTGTAGTTGTCGATGATCCCGTTGTGGACGGCCGCGACCCGGCCCTGACAGCCGGTGTGTGGGTGTGCGTTCTCGTTGGTCGGCGGGCCGTGCGTACTCCAGCGGGTGTGTCCGATGCCGACCTCGCCGAAGACGTCCCCGGACGTGAGTTGGGACTCCAGTTGTGCGACCTCGCCCTCGTGTTTGCTGACCTTGATGCCCGTCCCGTTCTGGACGGCGATTCCGGCAGAATCGTAGCCCCGGTATTCGAGGTTCTTGAGGCTCGCAAGCAGGGCGTCCAGCGAGTCATCGGTTCCGACGCGGGCGGTGATCCCACACATCAGACGATCAGCCCGTTGGGAGCGATCGTCTGTGACTGGCGGTGAGGCCGGCCGGTGTCGGCAGTCGCGGGACAGTTCGTTCCCGAGCGACGACGGTTCGGCCGGAGGGGCGGACAGGCTGCGTTTTTGAAGCGCATACCGTCGACAAGCCTGAGATTACCTTTGTTATGAACGGGCTTGTTGACTGCAGAGCAGCCACTGATCCAGTAACATGGTCATACCCGAAGTCCAACGCGACCGCGGTCACGAGCCGATTCGAACCCGTCCCGTCCGTCGATTGTAACCGATCACTCCGCCGTGCCGGTCGCCTCCGTGACGGGGTTCTGAAGGGTCAGTCGCGGAGAGGGTTCTCTGTTGTTATAATATGGGTTAAAAAGTCGCCCTGTTTTGGGTGGCCGGACCGTGCGTGTCGTATGGACCGAGAAATAGGACCGGGCGAGTCAGTAAGTATGGCCGTTGTCGATGTGGTGAGTGCCGTGGTCGGTCGCGATCCGATATCGCTGAGACCGCTGGCGGAGATCATTGATCCAGACGCGCTCGATGCGTTGTTCGCACCGCGAGAGAACGGGGAACAGCGCCCCGGTGGCGAGGTCTCGTTTATATACAGCGAGTGCCGTGTCACGATTCAGAACAGCGAATACATCACGGCTCATAAGCTGGACGCCACCAGCAGTCGCAACCGAGCCGAATGCAGCGACGAACAATAAAAAGGTCTGTTCCGGCGTAGCAACCGTTCAGCAGGGTTCGAAGAACCGGATGGCGTACTCCGGGAGCCTATTACGTTCGATCGCGACGCCGGCCACGTCCGGGACGAGCGTTCCCCGGCCGACCTTTCCTGCCACGTCCCGATTCAGTGGTCGAACAGTCGTACCCACCGATTTCTCTGGCCGATTGCACACAGGGCGCATCCTCCAGCGATGGCGTCCCCGGTGTCGACACACACCGGTGGTCGTTAGTGTGGATACAGGACGCCGAAGCGAAGCGATCCGCGGATCGATAGTTGTAGAAGATCACACCCAGGACCTTCTCGCCGTCCTCGGCTGTGACCTTCCGCACGGGGGCGTCACCGTACTGACCGGGGATCTGGCTCGTATTTTCGGCGGTGAGTTCGACGTCACGACAGTCGGTCGACCCGTCGGGCCGTGCGACGACGACGCGGACGACCGTCGGCGGATCGTGAGCGATATCGTCCGCACCGACGATCAGCCAGACCTCTGAACAGCCCTTGAAGTCGACGTCCTTTCGGTCCCAAGCTGTGGCGTTACCGGCGAACACGCCGAGCCCACCGACACTCAGTGCCGTTCCGGACCCGATTGTGCGCAGTACCTGTCGTCGTCCCAGTTTCGGCGTGTCGTTGTCCGACATCGTTCTCCGGTCCTCCCGAGTCGGTATTTGTTAGGCGCTCTCTATCGAAGCAATCCGGTGGCGACGTGAGACGATAGCTAGTCAGATTCGACGGAGAACGCTGTTCCCGATCGTCCACGGGACGGGCAGAACGGCGACGATGTGGCTCTCTGTGATGGAGCGATCGCCTTCCAGCCCGGGAGTTTCAGTAAGTGGGCCGGCGGATCTGTTCGTCACGGGCGTGGCAATGAACAGTCCATCGGTGGTGGCTGTCCGATCGCCTGAACGAGCAGTTGGAGTAGGTGGGCCGTTCCGCCGAGAGCGCCGTATATGTTGAAATTACTAATCTAACCACCCCTCTTCTGTAGGAGTATGGTACGTTACCTCACAGAGAGTGATAGACAACGGATGAGCGACTTCGCAGCAACGCCCAAGCACAAGCGTACCCCGGAGATGCTGATACCCGACGACGACTGAGTGTCGAGCATCCCCCTCCGCGATGTTCGTGTGGATTCGGGTGATCGGAGAGACGGGAGTCGATTACCACACCCTGAGAAAGCAGGTTCGGGATGGAAGTCTTGACCGGCACGAGCGTATGTTGTCCCGGTCAGGCGAGATTCTCGGATTCGATCGTATCCCAGACCGACCGTCCCTCGTCGGTGACGCCGTAGATCCGCCCTTTCTTTCTGGATTCGGGGACGAGCAGGTCGACCAGGCCACGGGAGCGTAACTCCTGAAGAGCCCGCGAGACGTGAGAGACTGGGCAGTTCACGTCGGTGGCGATCGTCGACGGCGGTGCCGGCGAGTCGATGAGTCGCTGTAACACCAGGACACGGTACTTCGAGCTGACCACGTACCCGACAATCCCCCAATCGTCGCTCATCGTGACTCCACGTGGAGTGTCACTCCGGCAGATGTGGTCAGGAGACTCGGTACGGGCGCAGATGCCGGCGGTCGTCGACGGTAGAGAGTTCGGATCATGCGTAACTGCTGTCACGACCGTCTTCGCTGTGGCGCTCGACGGTCACGCCGTCCGGTCTGTGGATACTTCTGTTTAGACCGGGGGGTATTCAGGTATACGGCACTTACTCACTGTGTTCGTACCGAACACACTTGCCCGTGTTCGTATGGATAGACTAGACGCGGTAGGCGGCCAATTCGAAAGGGTCCGGTCGGGATCCGTCGGCGACCCGATCCGGTGACTGATCCATGGCCAACGCGTAACAATCGGGTATCTATCGGGCCAGAACTGTTAAATTCGATAGGCACAGCCTACCAGTATGAAGCAGTGGTTCCGGAGCAGAGACAGTTTGAACGGTACCGAGACGGCACCAGAGCGAGCGAGAGTACAGCCACGATACCGGATCGAGGACGATGAGTAGTACTCCCAGGGACGCCTGGGAACAGGTCGCAAACGACCCGGATCCGATCGACGACCTAGGGTACGAATACCGGCCGCTGAGTGTGGTTTCCGTCGAGGAGGGCGGAGAGAAATACATATTCCTCCCGCGGGAGGAGGAGCATCTGACCGATTCGGAGTTCATGATCGCCGACGGCCGGAGCGTCCGGGATCTCGACGACTGTCGGTGACAGTCACTCCTGCTCGTACTGGCTCAGTTCGAACGGAATATCCGTCTCCCTGTTCCGTTTGATAACCTGGATGACTGCCGAAGCCGCGAACAGGGCGAAAATACCGAGACCGAGCCACACCAGCGGGATCCCGGAGAAAACGGGCACAGAAAGCAGGGACAGGGTAACTGTGAGTCCGGAGAGGAGACCGAGGACTACGTAGTGAAACGTCCAGGGATAGGTCGTCTGCTCGCTGGTATTGAGATATCTGTCGATGTTGGTCGTCTGATCGGTGAGCTGGACCGTGCCGGCGTCCTTGTCGTACTCGATGGCGTTCATCTGGTCCATCTTCGGGAGATGTGTCTGATAGAGTGAGACGTAGACACGCTTGCGTTGTTGGCTCGTCAGCTCCGTGACACTGGTGTCGTTTTCCATCGCTGCGATCTCTTCGGCCAGCTCTCGCACCTCTACTGATCCCCCGTCCTTGCGGAGATAATAGAGGACCATCCGGCGGCGATGGTTGCTGAGTATCTCGAAGATATCATCGGGTGTCAGCGTTTCCGAGTCAGGAACACTCATAATCACTGTGAGATGCCCTGTGGTCTCGTCTCTTCGAGCGGTTTCATACCGATACAGTGACTTGAATACGGTATTGTTATGGCCGGTGTTATCGGGGTAGCAGTGACTTACTGTCGTGTCGATCCCGGTGACGCTTCGAGAGAACTGGGGTCGTTCCGGACCGCCCGGAACAAGAGTAGGTGGCCAGTCGTCACAGCGCGATCGCGACGGCGACGAGGGCAATGCTCAGGACTACCGCACAGACGATGATTGCCTGATGGTAGACGGTCCACCGGCTCTCCGTCCCGTCACACTCCGCGGGCAGGTACTCCACGAAGAAGGCCATGTGTTCGCCCGGCTCGATCTTCCCGCGCGGCTTGTTGTACGAGATCGCCCCCACGTCCGCCATCTTCGGCAGGTGTGATTGGTAGAGCCCGACGTACACTCGTTTGCGTTCGCTGGAGGTGATCTGCGACACGTCCTTATCACACTCCCAGGCGGCGATCTGCTCGGCGAGTTGGCCCAGACGGACCTCCGAATCCACCTCGCTCATGTACCGGAGGACGGCACGCCGACGATCGTTCTTCAGTATCTCGAAGACCTGGTCGATCTGGACTGGAGAAGACACTGTTTCGGCGGGGATGCTATCCACAGGTGACTCTTCCTCCCTGTCCGACTGACTGTCAGCCATGGTCTCGGTCGTTCCACTGGTTCGATCCGCTCCCGTGCCTTTTCCTTGGATGTTTGGTTTGATGTTCATAATCGCGTTCTCCCCTTGCGCAGCTCCACCCGCTCTCGGTCCCGACCCTGACCTCGTGTTCACCGTCAATACCCCCATCAGACAGCGCTCTCAGTCAGGATCGGCATGATACATCCACGTATAGACCACCCTTGTATGTCAATATGTAACATTTTCATTGGAGGGGATTTTTTGAGAAAACGAGTAACAGAATGGGGTCGATACACTACCGATCGACCGGCCTGTTCGAAACTGGACATGCGGTTACGGCACTAACTCTCTCGCTGATAGTTCCGATCGAGATCGGGCTGCCGTCACTCGTATCGAGACATGTCGCCGATCGAAAGGCGATGGGGTGGGGGTGGGGGGAGAGGTAGAACCAACGGAATCGGCCGACAACTGGTTGCTATCGTCCGACTCCATCTGTTCGGACACACGGGTTCATCATTGTAATTGAGACCTTTCACCGGAGTAGTCACTGGAATAATCAGGTAAGCACCGCAATTCCCGGTCAATCAGGAGACTCACTGGCAGACCCACCCCGCGAGCCAGGAACAGTCAGTTCCGCCGGATGGGAACGCCGGTCCGATGGCGATGTCGACGGTGCTATCGACGCTCTCAGCGTCGGATCTCGACGAACCAAGTGGTGAGAGCGGAGTCGCCGACGGCACCGTGATCGGACTACTGGCGACCGGTCACTGCTGGCTCGCTTCGACTTCGATCCAGTGGCGGAGCGTCAGCGACGCGTTCTCGACGGTGGGATCGTTCGGAACCGACCCAGTGTAGACCAGATACTGTAACCTGACCCTATCGCCGGTCGTCGGCGGGGAGACCTGTCGGCGGAGCACCGCACTGGTGCCTGCGGAGACGGTCCGTTGTCCACTGTCGACACGCTGTGAGTCCAACACGGTGCCGTTCGGCCCGACACGCTGGAGCGTTCCGACGATGTGGTACGTCGTCTCCGTCCCCTCGTGGTTCTGAATCCGAAGGTGGACCGCGTTCGGTTCGCCGGCGACGAACGTGACAGTTCCGTTCGAGCCGAGGAGTTCGTCCGTCTCCCCGCCTGCGAGCAAGGACGCCTCCGAGAACGACTCGGTCGGCTCCGGCGACGCCCCCGTGACGGCCACCGCGGCGACGAGAGCGACCATACCGACGGCGAGGGCGGCCGTCTGGAACCCCGAAAGACCGGTTCGGTCAGGGAGCGATCGCACCCCGAGAAACGGGTCCGAACGCTGGTCGGGGGCGATCTGTCGGCGACGGTACCACGCGATCACGAGGCCAACGACGACGCTGGCGGCGAGCGCGCGGACAACGAGCACTTGCCGAAGGACGCCACCCAAACTCAACAGAACCCCGATGACGGCGACGACGAGGACACTCGTGACCAGCACCATCCCGACTCGCGCGGCCCACCCGGGCGACCGTGACGGACTGCCGGCCGATCGCCCCGCGGACGGACCGGCGGGAAACAGCGCCGCGACGATGGTGTAGCCAGGCGCAACCAGAACCAACGGGATGGCGACGGCCCACACTGCGGCTCGGGGAGCGTCCAGGACGGTGAGGACCAGGACAGCGACCACGACGAACAGACCGACCACCGAGAGGTCGGTCACCCGTCCGGGTCCCCTCATCGGTCCCCCTCCGCGGTGAGCGACGACGGAGTACAGTGTTTCACCTGGCTGTTCGTGTACGCACTGTTCCATCCCGCCGGACAGACACTCGCTTCCACGTCGGCTCCGAGTTCGAAGCCGGGGGCGGTGGGCGCCCGATGGAACGTCACCGGGTTTGTCGACTGGTACGTTCGATAGACCACCGCATCGGCGTCTTCGGGACCGGCTGGTCCCAGCTCCAGTATGGACGCATCGTAGCCATACCCCCCGACCCTGCGAAAGAGGCTCACGTACGGGTGATCCGTCGCGATGGTCGCCTCACTGGCAGGGGGATCGGACGCGCTGATGGTTTCGACGGCTGCGATCTCCGGACTGGTGTAGGTGAACCGCGGATACTCGTCGTCGAAAGCCGGGCTGTCCAGCGTCGCTTTCTCGGCGACGACCATCGTCGTCGGATATCCCAACGTGACGACGAGAAACACCGCGATCACGACACGACTAGACGCACTCCTGGAGACGTAGTACAGGCCGGCAGCGCCGATCAGTGCCATCGGGACGTACAGGAACGCGATCCAGCGCCCGGGCAGCAGCGCGCGGACCCCGAACAGCGAGAGGCCGAAAGTGAGCGTAAACAGGAGTCCGCCGGTCAGCAGATACGTCGACGTGAGGTCGACCGGCCCCGCGCGGTAGAGCATGTACAGTCCGCCCAGCACGGTCGTCAGGAGCAACACTGCGAACCCGAACAGTTCGACGTACGGGATCGCTGCCGCGAGGAGGCCGCCGGAGTCGACGGGACCGATACTGTTCGCGGCCGCGTCGCTCCCACTGACGAGGTTGAGGAACCCGGCGTTCTCGGTGATCGACTCCCTGATGATCGCGAGTTCTCGCGAGAGGAAGGTCCCGCCCGTAAAGGGCGTCATCGACCACGACAGGAGCGTCGTCGCGAGGACGGTGACGAAGACACCACTCAGTGCGACCGCTTTCCGGAGTCCAGTGGCCGTCGAGGAATCCCTCTGGATCACCGCCATCACGACGGAGACCAGCGTTGTAACCCCGAGGACGACCAGCGCGATCACCGTCGAGACCTGATGGGTGAAGACGATGGCGAGACTGGAGACGAGTAACAGTCCGACCGCCCACAGCTCCGCGTCCGCGGCGAGGACTCTCGTTACCGCGTAGAGTGCCGCGAGAAAGAGGACGAGCCCGAGACTCGTCGGGATGATGTGGAGTCCCCAGCGGATGAACTGATCGGAGAAGGTGTAGAACCCCGCCGCGAGCAAGGCCCACCGTGCGGAGAGGAGCATCCGTCCGGTCGCGTAGACGAACAACGCCGACAGCGGAACGAGGACGCCGATCGTCAGGTAGATCCCGTTGCGTACGCCCCCCAGCAGGAGCGCACCGATCGCTCCGGTGACGTGATACAGCGGGGCCATGACGTACTTGTCACCGGCGAGGGGTGCTAACGATCCCTCACGCGCGATCCCCTCGACGAAGACGGTTGCGTGTGTCCAGATGTCGACGCCCACGAACCCCGGTGTCGCGTAGAGTGCACTGAGCCGGATGACGAGTGCGGCCAGGAACAACTGTGCGAGTACCAGCCCCGGCGTGAGATGGTCGTCGTCGACAAACAGTATCTGGGCGAAGATCCCGACCGCGATCGCGCCGGTCAGCAGGTAAACGGGAGCGGTCCGGGTTCCGATCTGGTTGATCGAGAGCACCAGCCCGGAGAGTCCCAACAGCACGATCGACGGCAGGTAGCCGGCGACTGCTCGGGGCAGTCTCGGGGTCGACGTGTCTTGGCGCTGGCTGTCCCAGGAGAGGGCGTCCGACCCGCGGTCGGACTGGGTCAGCAGATACAGGCCGCTCCCCACGCCCGCAGCGATCGGGATGACGAGGAGAAACGGCTGGGAGGCGAACAGACTGAGCCCGAGCAGGAGCACGGAGAGCACGGAGACGATCCAAGCGAGGGACACGTCTCTCCTGCTCGTCGAGATCCATTCAGGAAGCCCGTGGTGGCTCATGGGACCAGTTGTCCGGCAGTACCGGGGACGGCGTTGCGGTCATCGGCTGTAAGAGGGGGGTTCGCCCCGGCAGCGGTGTCAGTCGGTATCTCCGGTAACATTGGCAGACCCTTCAGCGAAAACAGGGATTGTAATGTTCGTCCTACTCCGTCTCGGGAGCGTGGTGTCGTCGAGCACAGTCGCGGTTAGCGGGCCGATACTGGAGACAGAACGGTGACGCTGTCCAATCCGGCCGGGTATCCGCCTCGTCCTCGCCGTGGTTTGCCGTTCCGGTAATCGTGACCGTCGAGCGTCCGTAAGGGTCTCCATACGTTTCGTCGCTATCCTGTGGTTCCGAAACCCAACGACTGTCGGTGCCCGGACCATCCCTCGGCATTCCGGATGGTAACCCGTAACAAAACAACCCCGCCCCCTTTGTTCAGTTGCGCAGATGGACCCACTATCAACCAGGTGTCATGATCATGAGTGACACTGCCCGCAACGTCGTCCTCGTCTCGATAGATAGCCTTCGCGCCGACCACTGTGGGTTTCTCGGTGACGATCGTGGGCTCACACCGACGATGGACCACCTCGCTTCGACGGGCACCTCCTTCGAGGCGGCTGTCGCGCCCGGTCCGCAGACGTTTTCCTCGATGCCGGCCGCGTTCACCGGTCATCACCGGGAACTCGGCTCGCTCGACGAGTATTTCGGAGACACCCACTGGGAACGCCGTCTCACCGCGATCGACGACCATCTCGGACGATACACCTCGGTGGCCGAGCAGTTCCAAGAACTGGGATACTCGACGGCCGGGTTCAGCCCGAACCCCTGGACGTCGACTGCATCGGGGTTCGATCGTGGGTTCGACCACTTCGCCGACCTCGCCGGCGAATCCGACGATAGCTGGATTCGGCGACTCGCCGGTGGGGTTCCAGGGGTCGACGACTCCAACAAAGCAGTCGAACTCACACTCAACCTGCTCACCGGGAGTTCCTTCTTTACCCCCTGGGAGTCGTATTACGGCCAGATCGAGGCCGTCCGGGAGCAACTCTCCGAACCGTACTTCCTGTGGGTGTTCCTGCTCGATACGCATTACCCGTTTCTCCCGGCACGGAAGCACAGACACGAACAGTCGTTCTACGGGATGATATCGAGCGCGCTCCGTTCCGAGAAAGTCATGCGTGGGCGCGCGCAGACGATGTCCGACCGGACCTGTGAATCGATGCAGCGGAGTTACCGCGATTCGGTCCGTTCGGTCGATTCCTTCCTCGACCGGCTCCGCACTGATCTGGCTGACGACGATCCGGCGATGATCGTCCATTCGGACCACGGCGAGTCCTTCAGCGACCACGGCAACTACGGCCACCACCACCGACAGCTCTACGAGGAGAACGTCCACGTCCCGTACATCGTTAACGATGGCCGCTGCGAAGCGACCATCACCGACCCGACATCGCTGGCGACCATCCCCGAGGTCGCGCTATCGATCGCCCGCTACGGGCGATTCGAACCCGGGGAACTCACTGACGCCCCGGCCATCGCGACCAGTGAATGTGGGACCAACCGGGCGATCAGAGATCGCCAGTTCAAATATCTCGAACACGACGGTGAGCCATCGCTCTTTGAACTCCCGCTGGACCCCGAGGAGGAACGAGACGTATCGAGCGAGTACCCCGAGCGGTGTGCCGAGAGCCGCTCGCGACTGGATCGGGTCCAACGCCACCGCCTCGAAATGGCAGCCGTCTCGAAGGCAGCACGAGTCGTCGCTGGCTCCGACCGGCGACTGTGATCGTGTTTTGTCCCACTCCCTGGTGGCCCGGGTTCGGCCCGAATGCGACGCATAACGAAGGGACCGAACGGGGTAGTGACAGCCGACACCGAGGGGCGTCACTCGAACGGCCGATCCTCCCCGCGGTAGATACCCAATGATTCCACCGACACAACCACGACCACGGCGGACGAAACCGTATCGAGAGGGCGGTCACCGATGACGCGGGCGGAACTGGCGGACGGCGTCACCGTCGACCCCGGCGCGACGGTCGGCTACGAGTACGATGCCGACGCGCGTCCGGCACTCGTCGGTCGGGGCTCCCGTATCCGGAGTGGAACGACGGTCTACTGCGATGTCGAACTCGGGGCCAACGTCACGACCGGACACGACGCGCTCGTTCGCGAACACACGATGGTCGGTGACGATGTCGTGTTGGGGACCAAATCCGTTGTCGACGGCGATGTCGTCGTCGGCTCGAACGTGAGTCTCCAGACGGGCGTCTACGTCCCGCCGGGATCGTCGCTCGGCGACCGCGTGTTCGTCGGGCCAAACGCCGTGTTGACGAACGATTCGTACCCGCTCCGGGTCGAGACAGAGCTCGAAGGAGCGACGCTCGCTGACGACGTCTCGATCGGCGCGAACGCGACGATCCTCCCCGGCGTGACCATCGGGCGCGGATCGTTCGTCGCTGCCGGTGCCGTCGTCACCGAGGACGTCCCGCCGAACCGTCTGGCCGTGGGCGTGCCCGCGGAAATCCGCCCGCTCCCAGAGAAGCTGAGCGAGGGGAACGTCCTCGCATGATCGGGATCGCCGACCCCGAGTTCGGCGAGGCCGAGCAGGCGGCGGCGAAACGCGTCCTCGAAAGCGGGAGGGTCGCGGACGGCCCCGAAGTCAGAGCGTTCGAATCGGAGTTTGCGACCGTCTGTGAGACGGACCACGCGGTCGCCACAGCCAACGGGACCGCGGCGCTGGTCGCCGCACTCGACGGGCTCGGGATCGGTGACGGCGATCGGGTCGTCACCACGCCGTTCTCGTTCGTCGCTAGCTCGAACGCCGTCCGGCTGGTCGGAGCCGAACCGGTCTTTGCCGACATCGACCCGCGGACGTACAATCTCGATCCGGACGCGGCCCGCAGCGCCGTCCGCGAGACCGACGCCGACGCGATCCTGGCGGTCCACCTCTACGGCCTCCCGGCAGAGATGGCGGCGCTGTCCGACATCGCGACCGAGGAGGACGTGTTCCTGATCGAAGACGCGGCCCAGGCACACGGCGCACGCTATCAGGGCCAGCCTGTCGGGAGCTTCGGGGACGCCGCGGCGTTCTCGTTTTACCCGACGAAGAACATGACGACCGGCGAGGGCGGGATGGTGGTGACCGACGACGAAGCCGTCGCCGAGCGCGCCCGGTGTTTCATCAACCACGGCCGGGACGCCGACGGTGGCCCGTACGCCCACGAGCGCGTGGGACACAACCTCCGGATGACCAGTCTCGCCGCCGCGATCGGCCGTGAACAACTGGCCAAGCTCCCGGCGTGGGTCGAGCAACGCCGATACCACGCTGCGGTACTGTCGAACGGACTCGACGACGTCCCCGGGATCGAACCCCCGGCCGAACCGTCGGATGCGCACCACGCCTACCACCAGTACACCGTCCGGTGTGACGACCGGAGTGGGCTCCGGGAACGGCTCGAAGCCGGCGGGGTCGGGGCTGCGGTCTACTACCCCAAGCCGATCCACCGACTCGAAGCCTACGAGGAGTACGACGCCACTGCGCCGGCCGCGGAGGCGGCCGCCGAGTCGGTCCTCTCGCTGCCGGTCCATCCCGGACTGACCGCCGACGAGATCGACCACGTCGTCGAGACCGTCAGTGAGGCCGGCCTCCAAGTCCAGTGAGTGTGCCCTGAATGTGGCCGTGGGAACACGCGGCCGCCGGGTACCTGCTGTACTCGGTTGGCTGCCGAGCCCTCGGTTACGACCCACCCGAAGAGGACGCCACGATCGCGCTCGTTGTCGCTACACTCGTCCCGGACCTCGTCGACAAACCGCTCTCGTGGGGACTCGGCGTGTTCCCCACGGGCTATGCGGTCGGTCACTCCCTGTTCGTCGCGATCCCGCTCGGCGCCGCGGCGCTGGTCCTCGGGCGGTTGTCCGGCCGTCAGTCGCTGGGCGTTGCCTTCGTCGTCGGCTACTGGTCGCATTTGCTTGGCGACGTGCTGAATCCGCTCCGGACGGGCGAGCCGCCGGACCCGAACCGCGTCTTCTGGCCGGTCGTCGAGGCCAACACCTACGAGGTAGACCGCGGAATCGGGCGGGGCGTGTTCTACCTCCGTGAGTTTCTTTCCGGGGTTCCGACGATGGGGGCGCTCGAACTCCTCGTGATGGTCGGACTCCCGGCCGTCACCGCTGTCGTCTGGCTGTTCGACGGCACACCTGGTGTGGCGATTCCCGGGCGTCTGGTCCGGGCGATCGATCGACGGTTTTCGTAGTTGGGACTCCCTACTCCCCTGCTGTTTCGGTATGCGAACGATTACTAACGGCTTCTGTATCGCAGTGGGAACTGAATGGACAAGCAACCGAGCCAATCGCTCACATCAGTCGAGTTTACCTACGACTGGTACCGGTCGTTTCTCGATCGGCTGGCCGATCTGGGCTATGAGTTCAGGACGTTTTCTGACGGCGCAGGTCACGGGGAGGTACTACTCAGACACGACATCGACCTCTCGATAGAGAACGCACTGACGACCGCACGTATCGAAGCCGAGCGTGGGATCGAGGCGACCTACTGCGTTCTGGTCACGTCCGCCCTCTACAACCCGCTCGAAGGGAAGCGCCGTGATCAGCTCCGGGCCATCGAAGCGCTCGGCCACGAGGTCGCACTCCACACCAGCACCCACGAGTACTGGGACTCGGAACAGCCGCCCGACGACAGCCTGCTCGAATCCTGGGTCGAACGGGAACGGGATGTCCTGGCGACGGTCCTCTCGGAACGGCCGGAGACCGTCTCCTTTCACGTCCCCCCGTCGTGGGTCCTCGATCGGCCCTTCGATGGGTTCACCAACACGTACGCGCCGGCGCTGTTCAGCGACATCGACTATATCGCCGACTCCGGGCAGCGCTGGCGGACGGAGCCGCCGGAACTACCGGACGCGTCCCATCCCATCCAGATACTGACACATCCGGGGCTGTGGGGCGAATCCGACGCGGAGTTCGAGGATCGCATCGAGCAGAGCATCTCCATTGCCTGCCAGCACACTACCCGAAAAGCGCGGCGCGAGTTCGTCGAAGACAGTTACAACAAATGAACGAGACAACCAGGACAGTGACAGATGTATAGAGACCACACGATCGCCGCGGTCGTACCGGCCTACAACGAATCGGGGTTCGTGGGGGACGTCATCGACGGTCTCCCGCCGTTTCTCGACCGTGCGTACGTCGTCGACGACGGATCGACCGACGACACCTGGTCGGAGATCACACGCCACGCGGACGACCGCAACGATCGCCACGAGGGCCGGTTCGAGGAGCTTGTCGTCCCGATCCAACACGACCACAACCGCGGCGTCGGCGGGGCGATCAAGACCGGGTATCAGCGTGCGCGTGACGAAGCGATCGACGTGACAGTCGTCCTCGGCGGCGACGATCAAATGGACCCGGGAGAGCTCACGCGGTACATCGATCCCATCGTCGACGGTGTCGCCGACTACACCAAGGGGAACCGCTTCGCACGCCCCGAGGACCGGGCCGAGATGCCGCGGTTCCGGCTCTTCGGCAACGTCGTGCTCTCGTATCTCACGAAGATCGCGAGCGGCTACTGGGAGTCGATGGACTCCCAGAACGGCTACACCGCCATCTCGCTGTCGGCACTCGAACGGACGGATATCGACGGCATGTACGAGTACTACGGCTACTGCAACGACCTGCTCGTCCGGCTCAACGTCGCCAACGTCCGGATCGCCGACGTACCCCGCTCCTCGGAGTACGCCTACACCGAGGGATGGAAGAGCCACATCGACTACAAGGAGTACATCCCGCACGTCTCGGCGATGCTGTTCCGGAGCTTCCGCTGGCGGCTCAAAGAGAAGTACCTCCTGGAGAGTTACAACCCGCTGGCGTTGCTGTACCCGCTCGGAATCGGCGCGTTGGCCGGCGGTGTCGCCGGGTTCGTCAACGCCGTTCGAACCCGACGCGGGGACAGCGGATCGTGGTTCCTCACTGTGCTTCTCGGTGCCCTCCTCGTCATCTACGCCGGAATCCGGGATATGGCGGACAACGAACACCTGGAACGATCGGTTGAGACTGACCAGGATACCACGGAGACAGCGACGGACAGCTCCCGGCCGGCGACCCCGGCAGCAAGCGACGGCCTGGCTGAAGGCGTCCCGGCTTCCCGACAGCAACGGGAGGCCCAGCCCGACGGCGGCACCGACGGAAGCGACGATCGGGCGGGCGGACCGCGACAGAACGGAGCCTCCGATGAGTGAGACACGGACGACGACCGGAAACGACGAGGTGACAGTGCTCCTGACCGGCGCGGGCGCACCCGGCGCCTGGGGGATCATCAGGAGTCTTCGGGCGACGGAGCGACCGGTCCACATCGTCGGCGTCGACATGGACCCGGACGCCTACGGGTTCGCGCTGGTCGACGACGGCTACAGGGTCCCCGCGGGCACCGACGAGGCGTACGTCCCGCGGATCGCCGAACTCGCGGCGGAGGCCGACATCGACGTCGTTCTCCCGCTGACCACCGACGAACTCCAGCCGCTGGCCGAACGCCGCGGCGAGATCCCGGCCCGTGTGATGGTTTCGGATGCCGACGCGCTGTCGGTCGCAAACGACAAGGCCGCGCTGTACGAGTTCCTCGAAGAGCGCGGCTTCGACTCGGCGCCGGAGTTCGTCCACGTCGACGACGAGGCGTCGTTCGTCGAAGCGGCGGACGCACTGGGCTATCCCGAGCGACCGATCTGTTTCAAACCCACCGTCGGCAGCGGGATGCGGGGGTTTCGCATCCTCGACGACGACGCCGACCAACTCACGCGACTGCTCGAGGAGAAACCCGAGGAGGCGGTCACGACGCTCGAAGAGGTCCGGCCGGTGCTCGCCCAGGCGGACCCGTTCCCCGAATTAGTCGTCATGGAGTACCTGCCCGGAGCGGAGTACAGCGTCGACGCGCTGGCGCTGGGTGACTCCGTCGGCCCCGTCGTCCCGCGAACCAGAGCCCAGACCCGCGCCGGGATCACGTTCCAGGGCGTCGTCGAGGAGAACGAACAACTCATCGAAGAAGCCGGCGACATCTGCCGAGAGCTGGAGCTGGAGTACAACGTCAACCTCCAGTTCAAGTACGACGCCGACGGCACCCCGAAACTCATCGAGATCAACCCCCGCGTCGCCGGGACGATCGTCATGTGTGTCGGGGCCGGGGCGAACATGCCGTATCTCGGCCTCAAACACGCGCTCGGCGAGGACCTCCCGCCGGTCGACGTTCGGTGGGGGACCTGGATGTCGCGGTACTGGGACGAGGTGTTCCGGGCGCCCAGCGGAGAGACGTATCGCATCGGGGGCGAGCAGACACCGTCACCGAAACCGACCCAATGACCGACCTCAGTGCGGTCTGTTTCGATCTCGACGACACGCTGTACGACTACGAGGCGTACGCCGAGGCGGGACTGCGCGCTGGAGCGGACCGACTGGAGTCACGAACAGGCCGTCGCTTCCACGAGGAGTTGGTGACGATGTACTTCGAGGAGGGGATCACCGAGGGGACGTTCGATCGGCTCCTGGACCGGCACGATCTCCCCTCCCATCTCGGCGGGGAACTCGTCGAAGCCTATCACTCGGCGACGACGCCGCTGTCCCCCTACGCGGACACCGAGCCGGTCCTCTCGGAGCTGAGTGAGTCCGTTCAGCTGGGGCTACTGACGGACGGTCGGGGCGGTCGCGCGAAGCTCCGCCGGCTCGGTATCGAGGAGTACTTCGACGCCGTCCTGGTCTCACCGACGATCGGCTACTCGAAACGCGAACGCGAGGTCTTCGACGCGATCCTCTCGGACCTGTGGGTGTCGCCCGAGGACGCCGTCTACGTCGGCGACGACCCCCGCTTCGACGTTCGGATTCCCAACGAGATCGGCATGACGACGGTCCGGATTCGCCGAGGTCGTCACGCCGACCGGGAACCGGATATTGAGAACGCGGTTCCGGATCTCGAAATCGACAGCCTCGCCGAACTGAGCGCGTCGCTGTCGACGGTGGCCGTCGAAAGCTGACCATCCCGCAGAACACATCTATTTTCCGTCGCTGCTCGGCTCCGAAGTGGTGGGTCGGTCGCCACCACGCACGGACCCTCGTCACCGCGACCGGATCACAGTTGGACGAGTCGATAGCCGCTGGCGGTCCACTCCTCCGGGTCCAGCACGCGTTTCGTGTCGACGATGAGGTCGCCCGAGCCGTCCTCTAATACCGGCGCCTCCGATTCGGCCTGCTGGGGTGGCGTGTACGCGGCGTACTCGTCGTGGTCCGTGGTGACGATGACGCCGTCGGATCGATCGAACAGGTCGTCCAGCGAGGAGAACTCCATGGCTTCGTCGCTGACGTGGGGATCGTTGACGAGTACCGTCGCACCCTCCCCGCGGAGGCGCTCGACGACCCGCATCCCGGGGCTCTCTCTGGCGTCCGAGACGTTGCCTTTGTACGCCAGGCCGAGGACGCCGACCGTCCGGCCCGCAAGCGGCCCCACCTCCCCGCGGAGCATCTCGACGACGTAGTCGACCATCGAGTCGTTCACGCGCCGGGCCGTCCCGATGAGCGCGTCGTGGTCGGTATCTTCGATCAGGAACCACGGATCGATGGGGATACAGTGGCCCCCGACGCCAGGCCCCGGGCGGTGGACCGTCACCCGCGGATGGGTGTTCGCGAGGTCGACGAGTTCCGCCGAGTCGACGCCGTTCCCGTGAGCGATCTTCGCGAGTTCGTTCGCGTAGGCGATGTTGACATCACGGAACGTGTTCTGTGCCAGCTTGGCCATCTCCGCCGTCGTCGCGTCGGTCTCGTGGATCTCCCCGTCGGTGAACGATTCGTAGAGGTGGGTCCCGGCGACGGTCGAGGCGTCGTCGATCCCACCGACGATACGGTTGTTCGAACGCAGCTCCCTGAGGATGTTCCCCGGGAGGACCGTCTCGGGCGAGAAGACGAGCCCGAACTCCGTCCCCGCGACCAGCCCGCTCGCTTCGAGGATCGGGCTGACGGTCCCGGTCGTCGTCCCCGGCGGGACCGTCGATTCGAGGATCACCGTCGATCCGGGCGTCAACGCGGCGGCGACGTCCTCGGTCGCCGCCTCGACCATCCCGAGATCGGCGGTCTGCCCCGCGGAGTCCAGCGGCGTCGGCACGCAGATCACGTGGTAGTCGGCCTCGACGGGCGTCTCGTTCACCGAGAGCGCGCCGGAGGCGACGACCTCCGTGACGAGCGCCTCCAGCCCCTGCTCTCCGATCGAGACAGTCCCGTCCCGGATCGATCGGAGCAGTTCCGTGTCCACGTCGTACCCCGTGACATCGTGGCCGCTGTCCGCCAAGACGGCGGCCGTCGGAAGGCCGATGTAGCCGAGTCCGTAGACGCAGACGTCGGCGTCAGTCATCGGTTCGCACCTCCTGGACCGGGCGGTGTTTGTCGGGGCTCTCGGCGACGGCGTCGACCAGCGTCGAGACGATCCGCTCGCCGGCGTTCCCGTCGCCGAAGGGGTTCTCCCACTCCCCCGTCGACCGGCTCATGGCCTCGGCTTCCCGCACGATACTGTCCGGATCGGTGCCGGCGAGAGCGTTCGCGCCGTTGTCCACGGTCTCCGGGCGCTCGGTACTGTCCCGAACCGTCACACAGGGGGTCCCGAGGATACAGGCCTCCTCCTGGACGCCGCCGGAGTCGGTGACCACGAGCGATGCGGCGTCTTCCAGCGCGAGAAACTCCAGGTATCCCAGCGGGTCCAGGAGCTGGATCTCCGCCGGGAGCGTGAGATCGAACGCTTCGAGCTGCTTCCGTGCTCGCGGATGGATGGGGTAGAGGACGGTCAGGCCCTCTCGTGCGGCGAACCGACTGACACCGTCGAGGATATCGGCGAACCGGTCGCGATCGTCGACGTTCTCGGCCCGGTGTGCCGTCAGCAGGACGAACGGGTGGTCCCCGATCCCCGTCTCGTCGAGGACCGTACTCCGGTCGGCTGCGAGTTGCCGGTTGTTCAGGACCGTGTCGACGACGGTGTTGCCCGTCACGAAGATACGCTCGTCGGGTATCCCCTCTTCACGGAGGTTTACCCGGGTATCCTCGGTCGGCGCGAAGAGGTACTCCGAGACGTGATCGGTCAACCGCCGGTTGGTCTCCTCGGGCATCTCCCGGTCGTAGCTCCGGAGGCCGGCTTCGACGTGAGCCAGTTCGGTGTCGAGTTTGCTCGCCGCGAGCGCCCCCGCGAGAACGGTGTTCGTGTCGCCCTGGACGACGACCACGTCGAAGGCCTCCGCTTCGAACAGCGACGCCAGTTCGATCAACATCTCTCCGGTCTGTTCGCCGTGCGTGGACGACCCGACAGAGAGGTGATGGTCCGGCCGCGGGAGGTCCAATGTCTCGAAGAAGACCTCGTCAAGGCCCTCCGAGTAGTGTTGGCCGGTGTGGATCAGTGTGAACTCGATGTCGCGCCGCTGGCAGGCTCTGATCACGGGGAGCAGCTTCAGAATCTCGGGCCGGGTGCCAAGAACGATCGCGAGCTTCATGCGATCACCCGCTGTCGGGGTTCGCCGGCCGCCTCGCCGATCGTCTCCAGCATGTACCCCGTCACGTCGATCTTGTCGGCGACGAGCGCGTCCCGTTTCGACCGCCAGGCCGCGCTGTCCTCGGTCGTGAGCGCCTCGGCGCGGTCGACCAGCTCCCGTTCGTCCTGGATCGAGAACAGCAGTCCGTACTCCTCCTCTAACTCGACGAACTTCGACATGTCGTCGTCGCCGACGAAGCTGTTCAGCCTGAGCGCCGGCGTCCCGAGAACGGCGGATTCGGCGGCCATCGCCTGTGAGTCCCCGACGTAGAGGTTCGCGTGCGCGAGCAGGTCGTGTGCCAGATGCGGTGGAACGGGGAGCCGGTACTGCTGGAGGTCCGGCGGGAGGTCGGCCTCGCTGGTGATGTAGACCGGCCCATGCTCGCTCAGCCGCTCGATCAGCTCGCGTTTCGTCGCGGTGGAGATGCCTTCCTGCCCGGCGTCGTGGTAGGCGTCCCAGCCGACGAAGCGGAGGACGCTGTACGGTCGGTCGGTGTCGACGCCGTGAGTCGCGAGTCGCGCCGGGTCGGGTTCGAACCGGCTGGGGTGGAGATACGCCAGCTCGTGAAAACCGTTGTAGCGACGCTGGTTCGAGCCGATATCGTGGCCGAAGTTCTCCGGCGTGCAGATGACATCGGCGAGTGGATACGTGACGTTCGAGATCAGCGGGGTGACTTCGACGTCGGTGAAGACGATCGATGTCGCGCCGACAAGCCGGCTGGCGTACACTGCTGGCGGGTTGACGTGGCTCACGACGACATCAGGGTCGGCGGCCCGAAGCGAGCGAACCACTCGGAAGCTTCGCTGGCCCCACTCGACGGCGAGCCCGGGAAACCCACCGAGTCGGCCCCGGTTCGTCGACAGCGGCGTGTGCTCGATCCCGTAGGCGTCGAGCAGCGCCGTCGTCACTTCCTTCTCCCGGGAGAGAACCGTCACCTCGGCACCCCGGTCGACGAGTTCGGTGATCGCGTTCCTGAACAGGTGTGCCTGTGCCGGATGCCCGATATCGAAGGCGACGTTCATGTCCGCAGTGGTGCGCGTTGGCGTTCTGGAGCCGGACGACCGCGTCGTCCGTCCGGCGAGCGAGCACACGGTGGCCGACCGGCGAGAAGTTCGTGTAGCATTGCTTCGCCTAGTGGGTCCGCCGTTCGGGGTTTTGTTATGCGGAACTTTCGGACGAAAACGGCAGATAGAACGGTCGAAGCGGCCGATACGCGGCCTTAGCGCCGTGATAGCTGTTCCCGTGTGTCTACGAGAGGACGCTGTCGTAGACCTCGTCGATCCGGCGGGCCATCCGCTCCAGACTGAGATCGCGTGCCTGCTCGCGGCCGTTGGACCGCCTGCCAGGCTGCCGGAGGACTTCGAGCAGTTCCGCGGTCAGTTCGGCGGTCGTCTGTCCCACGCCGCCGGGCGAGACGCCGGCGAGTCGTTCGCGAACGTCCCCCACGTCCGTCGAGACGACCGGCAATCCACAGGCCAGCGCCTCCTTGACGGAGTTGGGCGACCCCTCGTGTTTCGATGTCAACAGGAGCGTGTCGGCGGCGTTCATGTAGACCGGTATGCGGTCGTGATCGACGCCGTGTATCGCGTGCAGTTCGACCCTCCCGTCGATCTGCTCCCTGGCGGCCTCGACGACCCGTTCGGCCCGTGGGAAGTCCTTCTCCGGCCGGCTGGTCGCGTAGGGAAACAGGACGTGGGCCACGTCGGGGTCCCAGCCGAGGTCGGACTGCGCCGTCGACTGCGCGATAGGGCGAAACAGTTCGAAGTCGACGCCGTGGGGGATGACGTGACAGTCGGCGGGGACGGCCGCGGCCATCTCCTCGCTCATCACGATGACGGCGTCCGCCAGGCGAGCACACAGTTCGGAGACGGCAGCGTACCGGCCGTAGAGATCCGACCCCCACAGCGAAAGTACTACCTTCTTGTTGGGTTGAGCGAGCGCCACAGGCCCCGTCAGCCCGTAGTTGGCGTGGATCAGATCGTACCGCCCGAAGGATTCGGAGAGCGCAGTCGGATAGAACCGGAGGTAATCCGTGAGCGACCGCGAATTGCCACCCTGGTCGTCGCGGTTGTGGCTCCCCGGAACAGCGAGCGTCCGGGAGGTGACGCCGATCGCGTCGAGGGCCTCTATCTGTTGTGTATAGAACGTTGTCCTCGTCGTTACCAGATTGAGGACGCGACGGTGGTCGCCTGCCTGGGGCCGGGGGTCCGGCTCCTGCTCGGCCAGAGAGTCCATTGGCTGGAGACAGCGCTGCCGGCAGTTTTGTTATGCCATCCTTTCCTGCCGGTCCGGACCGACGACGCCGCTCACCCAGAGTAGCCGACCAATAACTACCACTGTAACGTGGTTGGTGTAACCGAATGAACCTCTCGCGTGCGGTGTCTGTCGGATCATCCAGCGGTGTCTGGGCTCCCGGATGGCCGTGTGCAAACCGACTGGCTGTGTCGCCGATCGATCGGTACCGTCGACCGTCCGGCGTTCGCTCGGCGAGACGGCCACATATCGTGATGGAAACAGCGCCGAACGGTCAGCGGGTATGACGGGAACACGGGGATTCTTCGGTCGGTTCCTCTCGCTGATCGGACCGAAGATGCTCACGACTGTTCTGGCGGTCGTCTCGACGCCGATCATCGTCCGTCTCCTCGGCCCTGGGGGGTACGGTGATTACGCGGTGTTGCTCTCGATGTACTCGTTGTATATGATCCCGATCAGTTCGGCGATCACCGAGGGCGTCCAGAAGTTCGTCGCCGAGGAACGGGAGACCGAGGCCTGGATCGAACGGGTCCTCCAGTTCTACTTCGTGCTCGCAGTGGTGTTAGCTGTGGTGGGAAGCGCCGTCCTCGTCGCCGTCACCCGGGCCGGGTACGCCGCCGTCTTCGGAACGGGTTTTACACCGTATCTCTACATCCTCGCCGGCTTCGTCCTCGTCGGACAGTGCCGGGGATTCGCGATGCATACCCTCCTCGGGTTCGGTCTCGAACGCGTCAACGGGCCGCTCGGTGTCGTCAAGAAGGCCGTCACCGTCGTGGTCGGTATCGGGCTCGTCGTCTCCGGACTGGGCGTCGTCGGGATGCTGGTCGGACACATCGCCGCCAACGCCCTCGTCGCCGTCGTCGCTGGAGGGGTCATCCTCCGGCGGGTATCCGTCCGTCGACTGTTCGATGTCCCGCGGTCGCTGCCCGTCCGGGAGTTCCTCTCGTTCAACGGCCTCAACATCGTCCTCGTGTTGCTCGTGATGTCCCTGTTTCACGTCGATGTCGTCATGGTCCGGACGCTCGTGGGCGGGGAGGCGACCGGCTACTACAAGGCGGCGCTGTCGCTGGCGGAGTACATCTGGATCGTCCCGATGGTCCTCCAGACGATGCTGTTGCACTCCAGTTCATCCCTCTGGAGCGAGCAGGCGACCGAGCAGATCACACGGATCGCCGGCCGAGTCACCCGGTACACGACGTTGCTCGTCCTCCTTCTGGCCGTGGGACTGGGGACACTCGCGGATCGTGTCGTCCCGCTGTACTACGGCGAGCCCTTCGCCGTCGCGACGACCCCGCTGCTCCTGTTGTTGCCCGGCACCGTCGGCTTCGCCGTTGCCCGTCCGTTGCAGGCGATCTGCCAGGGCTCCGGCCAGCTGAAGACGGTGATCGTCGCCGTCGGCGTCGCCGCCGTCGGGAACCTCGTGTTGAACGCCGTTCTCATCCGGGCCTACGGCATCAACGGCGCGGCGGTCGCCACCAGCATCGCCTACGGGTCGATGTTCCTGTTGCTCGTCTGGGCGTCCTGGCGGATCGGCTACGACCCGCTGGTCGATCTCCGGCCGGTGCGGGTTCTCCTGACGATCGTCGTTTCGGCGCTGGTTATCGGTGGCCTGGATCGCCTGATCGGGGCCGACATCGTGGCACTACTGGTCGTCCCGGTGGTCGGACTGGGGGTTTTCACCGCCACGGCACTGGTCACCGGAGCGGTCGACGTCGAGGAGACCGTCGAGATACTCGCGAAGGTCCCGGTCCCGTTCGAGTTCGATATCACACCGGATCGCTAGTCGCCGGGGCGGTTCGGACCCGGTAGTCTGTGCGTTCTCATGTGGGACTGGCCGGTAGCGAATCCGTATGAGCCATCCTGGCGAGTTCGCGTCCGACGACCGCCCGTGGACAGCGCTCGATCGATCGTGGATGGTCGCCGTCGTCTTCTACGGGTTCGGGGACGTCGCGACGACCTGGATCGGTATCCATACGGGCGGTATCGTCGAGACGGGGCCGCTCGTCGCCCCACTCCTCGAACAGTACGGACCCGCGGTGTTGCTCGCGTTGAAGGCCGGTTTCCTCGGAGGGATGTTCGTTCTCTGGCGATACGTTCCACGGCCGCATCGACTGGGTGTTCCGCTTGGCCTGGGAGTCGTCGGCGTCGCTGTCACGGTCTGGAACACCGCACTCCTCGCGGTGGTGGCGCTGTCCTGACAGGTCCGCTCTCGTAGTCGAGCCATAACCAAACCGGTAGCGCGTCCCCGTCCGAGCACGGATGGAACGCACGTACACTCGGACAGTGACGGTGAGAGACACGTGACCGACACCACACCCGTGTCGGTCGTGATCGTGACCTACAACGAGGAAGAGCGTATCCGTGACTGTATCGAGTCTGTCCTGGCTGCGACCCACGGCCTCGTCGACGCCGAGATCGTCCTGGTCGATTCGAATTCGACGGACCGGACCGTCGATATCGCGGCGGAATACCCCGTCACGATCGTCCGGATTCCCGACGACGAACTGACGACGCCAGGTGCGGGTCGGTACATCGGCACAGCGACGACGGATGGCGACCCGATCCTCTTCGTCGACGGCGACATGGTCATCAAGCGACCGTGGCTCGAACGGGCACTCTCGACGCTGGCGGGGCGGGCCGACATCGGCGCGGTCGACGGCTATCTCGACACGCCCCCGAGTGAGACGACGGCCATCGAAGTGGATGCGGTACGTGGAGTCTCGCTGTACAGTCGAGACGCCCTCCGATCGGTCGGTGGGTTCGACCCGTATCTCAGATCGTTAGAGGACATCCACCTCGGGTACCAGCTAACCGGGGCTGGATACACGCTCGTCCGTCTGCCGGAGGTGGCTGCCGAACACACGTCGCGGAACTCCCTCTCGGAGCCGTTCAGGCGGCTCAAACGTGGATATACCGTCGGGTCAGGACAGGCGCTTCGCCGATCGATCGGCTCGAAGCGGCTCCTCAAAAAACATCTCGGGCGAATCCGGTACCGACTGGCACTGGCCGCGTGGCTCTGTGTCGGCGTCGGCGCCGTCCTGTTCCGTCCGGCGTTCGGACTCTGGCTCCTGCTTTCGGTTCTGGCGTCCGGTGTGCTCGTCCACGAACGCGGCCTCAAGGGTGGAGCCGGGTTCCTGATCGGCAAACTGTTCGGTCTCGTCGGGGTCGTCGGAGGGATGGTCGGCGCGCCAGAGCGTCCCGAATCGTTCCCGACCGAACGCGTCGAGACGGTCCAGCAGGGGCCGATCGTCCCGGCCGCCACGGCCCCAGTCGACGACGGCGAGAACACGTAAGCACACGTCGCGTGAGCGGGTCCAGAACGCTACGGCTGGGCGGTCTCTGGCGGTTCGGGTTCGAACGTTTCGTCTTCGAGTGTCGTCTGTTCGACGGAGTACTCGGTACCGTTGCGCACGATCGTACTGTTCTCGACGGTGACCGTCCCGTTCTCAGCCGAAACCGGGTCACCGGTCACGTCGATTCGTGAGTCGACGATCCGGCAGTTCGAACTGTCGATAAACCGAAGTCCGTGTCGCTGTTCCCCCCGGTGTTCGATCGTGCAGTCCCGGAAGACGGTGCCGTCCCGGCCTTCGATCCGTGCCAGGACGCCACCCCCCGTGCTGCCGGACATCGTGCAGTTTTCGACGGTCAGCGTCTCGCCGGTCGCCCCCTCGGCTGGGAAGGTTCTGATAGCCGGGATCGACGCTTTGTCCACGGTGATCGTCGTATCCCTGACGATCGCGCCGCCGTTGGCTGCATGGCAGACGATCCCGCCAAAGCTCTCGGGGGCGTTCTCTCCGAACCGAATCCAACAGTTGTCGATCACCTGTCCGGACTTGTTTCGTAGGCGGATTCCACGGGCGTTCAGTCCGCCGGACCCGGGGGTCTCCGCATCGACGACGATCCTCACGTCCGTCGCGCTGGAGCCTGTCGTCCCGAGGCGGACGCCGGAGACATTGTTGTTCCGATAGGTGCCGCCGCTGACGCGGACGGGTCCGTTGCCACCGCCAGCCCCGCCGGGTGCGGAAGCGTACAGTCCGTTATCCGAGAACCGTTCGATGGTACAGTCGTCGAGGCGGAGGTCGCCAGCGTGGTTCTTGCCGACGAAGAGGCCAGTCAGGGACTGGTTGTCGTCGGTGTTCCGGGCCACGAGGTTCTCGAACCGGACAGCCCCACTGTCGTCGGCTTCCACCTTGAGCACCGAGATCTGGTTCGAACAGGAGCCGAGACAGGTCACGTTCCGGACGACTGACTCCCCGCCGAGAAGGAGGTGTATCGGGCCGCCCCCCGAGGCGCTCCGGAAATCGAACGTGGCGTTTTCGAGGTGGAAGTCCTCGATCCCGCCGAACGAAACCCAGGGTTGGCCCCCGTGGCAATCGCCATCGGTCGGGACGAACGTCGCCGGTTCGTCGCCGATGCCGACCACCCCGAACCCGGTCCGGTCGCGCACAGTGAGCGGGTCGATCCGATACGTTCCCGGCTCGAACGCCAGGAGTGTGTCGTCGTCAGCGTACTCCTCAAAGAGGAAGTTGACCGGCTGCTGGCCGGTCGGATCGGCGCCCTCGGCGGCGGCATCGACCACCGTCCCGAACTCCTCCCACTCCGGCCACTTTTCGGCCGGTGTCCCCGTGGCCTGGGCAGGGGTCCCCTCCGCTGATCCGTTCGGCTGGTCGGACCCATCACCCGACTCCTGCTTCGAAGAAACGTACAGTCCAACGCCAGCAAGTCCTGTCAGCCCGGCTGCACCTGCCGCTTTGAGTAACTCTCTGCGTTTCATGATAGGGACCTGTGGTGTCGAGGCTCCACTCCTGGTTTGTAATGGGAGGACTATCAGGCGTAGCCGAGCTCTTCGAGGCGGCGTTTGACCTCGTCAGTAACCTCGGGCTGTTCGTCGACCACTGCCTGTCTGTCGAGCTCCTCGATCAGTTCTTCGAGCCGCTCTTTCGGGTCCGAGAGCGCTGTCTCGCCGAGACAGCGAAACGCCTCCGGGTCCGTCTCGTAACAGTACGTCCCGTCCGGCGTGACGAACCCGTGGAGCGGTGTCTGCCAGTGATCGAACAGCGACTCCGAGAGGCCGTGCCGATCGAACTGTGCCCTGTGGAACGGGAGCAGTCCGTGGGACTCGACGAACTGGTCTCGCGGGTCCAGCGTCCCGAAGAGATCCCGCCCCGCCGACTCGACGGGGACGTCCGCGAGAGCGGCGATCGTCCGGTGCACGTCGAGGAGGTTGACGACCTCGGACCGCCGCGTCGTCTCGATCCCCTCGCCACTGACGACGACCGGAACGCGCGTCAGTTCGGGGTGGAGACTGATCGAGTGGTTCCACAGGTCGTGCTCGCCGAGCAACTCCCCGTGGTCGGAGAGGGTGACGACGTAGTCGAACGAATCCAGCAGGTCCGCGTGGATGTCTCGATAGACCGCGGAGAGATACCGGACCGACTCCCGGTAGGCTGCCCGGACCGTCTCGGGATCGGTGACGGTTCCGGCGAGAGCTTCGGCGACGACGACGGTCACGGGATCGGAGCCGCCGGGCGGTGGATGGTACGGCGTGTGTGCCTCCATCAGGTTCACGAAGAGGAGTTCGTCCTCGCCGAACTCCGTCTCCCGCACGCGCTTGCGGATCGCCGCTCCGCCGCCGTCGTAGCTCTCGGTCCGGAACAGCTCGTAGCCGTAGCGAAGCGATCGGCGCGTATCCACGTCCTCGGTGAAACAGCGAGCCAGCCCGGAGAGGTTTCGGTAGAGCCCGGGTTCGGTCGCCTCGATATGTGCGCCCCAATCGAAGATTCGATCGTCGGTCCGCCCGAGGTTCGCCGTGCGGACGAACTCGTCGAAGCCGCGATCCCAGCCGTCGTACTGGTTGAGTTGGGCGTTGGCGCTGAACGCGCGGGTCCGGTGGCCGGCGTCGCTGAACGCTTCTGCAAGCGTCCGCTCCCGACAGTCGAGCGTCGGCGCGGTTCCGTGGACGCCGATCGTGCTCGCGTAGCGGCCGGTAAACAGCGATGCGTGGGCCGGGACCGTCCAGTGGGAGGTCGAGTACGCTCGGTCGAACCGAGCGCCCGGGAGCCAGTCGAACTGCTCGTCGAACGCGTCTGCCCGTACCGTATCCAGAACGACGACAGCGACGTTCGTCATTGGTCCCCGTTTCGGGCTCTGCTGGATTGTTATGCTCCGGCTACAGGATTGCTACCGGAGGGGTAGCACGCGCTTACCCACGGCGGAATCCGCGCGCTTCAGCGCGGGGGCGAACTCACGGGCTTCGGGACCCGTCGTAGCCCGGGATGACATCCGAGTAGCCAACGGAAGCGTCCTCGCCGTAGTAGTTGTCCCACCAGTCGATGTTCGCCCAGGTGCTCTCGGTGGCCTGGATGATCGCCTCGTTGGTCCAGCCGGCGGGGGAGTCGCGCGGTTCGAGATCGTTGAAGAACCAGTTGTCGTGGACATCGTAGGCTTCTTCCGGCGTGCCACGGATCTGGATGGACTGGAGCGGGTCACGGTGGCCGCTCGTGCTGACGACCGGTTCGACGACGTTGTTGTGCACTTCGAGGGACACCCCAGCAGGCTCGTGCACGTCGATGACACCACCGGTCGATTGCGGCCCGAAGTGGTTGTACCGGGCGGTGTACCCCGGGTTATCCCCGGCACTCTTCACCGAGTGGCGGTTGAAGTTGAAGTAGTTGTACTCGATGGTCGGCGTTCCCGATTCGGCGGCGACGCCGTAGCCGATTCCACCGGTGTTGTTCTCGCGGACGACGTTGTGATGGACGTGTGCGCCGTCGCCGCTGGCGACTCGGACGCCGGCGTAGGAGAACCCCCAGATGTCACAGTTGTCGATCTCACCCGCACCGAACGTCTGGACGCCAGTGCCACTGGAGTCCTTGCTCGTGTCGTCGTCTGGGTGAGGCCCCTTCAGGCGAACGCCGGTCAGCCGTCCGCTGCCGTCGATAGTCAACAACTTCCACGGCTCGGAATCCGTGTAGAGCAGGGCACCCGACGAGCCGTCGACGCCACGACTGGACGCCAGCGTGACACCGTCCGGGATGTCGTACCGCCGGTCCCCCAGACTGATCTGCTCGCCGCCGGGGACGAAGACGGTCTCGCCGCTGCTCGCACTCGCGAGCGCGTTGTCGAGTTCGCTTCGCGAGTTGACGACGTAGTCCGCGTCGGACTCCGTCACCGCGTTCGGATACCCGGGGCCGCCACCGAGGACTGGGCCGTCGGTCGATGTCGTGGTCTGCTCCTCCTCGTCCTGCCACGGGAAGCCACCCTTCCAGCCGTCGCCGGTCGCGCCATCCTGGGGGTAGTAGTCGAGGTTCGATTCGCGGCCGTCGACGAAGGCGTCGGCCTCGCCCTCGATGGTCACGTCGAGGACGAGATTGTTGAACTCGTAGGCGTGGCGTTCGCCGGGATCGACCCGGCCAGCGGCCTTGGTCCCGTCGTCGCTGACCCAGTGGAAATCAGGCTCGATCACTGCACCGTCCAGCGTCGAGGCGACCATGTCCGCGTCGTCCTCGACTTCGAGGTAGTAGTCGGCCCAGGAGTCGCCGGTCCCCTCGAAGGAGTAACTGTGTTCGCGTTCGACGTCGACCTCCTGCCACGGGAAGCCGCCCTTCCAGTCGTCGCCGGTCGCGCCCTCCTGAGGGTAGTAGTCGAGGTTCGATTCGCGGCCGTCGACGAAGGCGTCGGCCTCGCCCTCGATAGTCACGTCGAGGACGAGGTTGTCGAACTCGTAGGCGTGGCGTTCGCCGGGATCGACCCGGCCAGCGGCCTTGGTCCCGTCGTCGCTGACCCAGTGGAAATCAGGCTCGATCACTGCACCGTCCAGCGTCGAGGCGACCATGTCCGCGTCGTCCTCGACTTCAAGGTAGTAGTCGGCCCAGGAGTCGCCGGTCCCCTCGAAGGAGTAACTGTGTTCGCGTGTCTCTGGTGGGTCTTCACCGGTCAACTCGTACGACGTGACCTCGTTCCCGTTCACGAAGAGTGTGAACTCGCCGTCCATCGGACTGATCGACGCGATCTCTCCCCAGAAATCGAAGGTGTCGCCCTCTCCGGTGTCGACCGAGCCCGTGGCGGTCCAGGTCCCGTCGCTGTTTTCGACGACCTCGTCACCCTCTTCGACGGGGTGATCCCCGTCGGTTACGGCGACCATCTTGCCCGTCGTCGTGACTGTGTAGTTGATCGACGTGTCGTTCTCGGCGACGAGCTGCAAGCGGTCCGCTTCAGTACCGCTCTCGTCGCCGTAGGAAAGGGATACCTGCGCGTCTCCATTGACATCGAGCGAGGTAAGCTCGCCGTTAAATCGGTAGGCGTCCGTATCGCGGTGGACGGCCCCCGTGACCGAACTCCCGTCGATCGTGTCTTTGACCTCCGTGGGGCCAGTCTCGGAGTGGGGTTCGACGCCCCCACTGACTGCGAACTCGTAGGTGGATTTCGCTGCGCTGACCGTCCCGTCGATCACGATCGTGTTAGGGTGATCTGACGCTCCGCCGACGGCGGTCCCGATCGCGAACGGACTCGCAATGGTGACACCACTGATCTGGAGCAACCGCCGCCTGCTGAGCGGTGTCTTCGATCGCCGATCGCTCTCGTCTGTCTCGGTAGGTGTACCTTTCTCGTTCGTATCGTCGGGAAAGTCACCGTTGCCTTGAGGCATGGGTCGGTATGATCTACTTACTGTAAAGGCCCTTTTTACGGGACGGCGACGGTTGGGAGCGGCTACGTACCGCTCGAAACTGGATACGTATCAGTTACCTACTGGGTAGAGACGGAGTTGCCTAATCTGTACGGCAGCAGACTGTGAAGGTAACCCAGCCGCAGGCACCGCCTACTCCTCGATACCGCGTCCAGTATACCCCTCCTACCGGCAGTATGGCTCACTTACTGTCGGTCTCGTGGCCGTATCGGCGCTACAGTGTGACTGATCGAAGCCGGTAGTGGTCTAGTCAGAGGCTACCTTTGTGACCGGTGACGGATATCCCGGTAGATGGAACGGAACGACCTGGCGACTGAGAAGCAGCGGGGCGGGCGTATCGACGCCGGCCAGCGGGGACAGGCCCGACGGTGTCGACTCGTTCCGCCGGCGATCACACCGGTCGGGCTCGCAGATGTTGCTGCTGGCGTTCACGGCCACCTCCGGGGGGCAGGGCGGGACGAGTTTCGACGGCAGATCGAACAGTTCCTCGACGCGGACGACTCGGCGACCTACACGTCCTTTCGGCGAACGCTCGCAGGGTGTTTCCAGGCGCTCGCCACGAGCGGCGACACTGACCGCCGTGAGGTCCTGATCCCGGCGTTCTGTAGCTCGGACTACCCCGACGTGATCGAATCTATCGGCCTCCAGCCTGTTCGTTACGACGTGGACCCGGGGACGCTCGCCTGCGAGACGAGTTCGATCGAGGCAGAGATCGGGCAGGACACCCTCGCCGTCGTCTCGATCAACGTCCTCGGATACGGGTCGCCGATCGCCGACCTCGCCGCCCGCTGTGATCGGCACGGCGCGTACCTCGTCGAGGCGCTGGGGTACGCGCTCGGGACGACCTACGAGGGAGCGCGGCTCGGTACGTTCGGCGACTGTGCGGTCTTGAACTTCCAGCAAGGGAAGCCGATTCCAGTCGGCGGTGGCATGGTTACCTCCCGGACCCCGGCGCTGGAGTTCGACGATCGGGGCCGATCAGCGATCCAGGCCAACGTCGCCACGATGGCCGGCTACGCGCTGTTGTCACACCCGCGACCGTACTACGCCTTCACCCGTTTGAAAGAGCGCTTCGACGGCATCGGTGGCCTGGCGGACCGGGCCACGACCCATCCCGGTTCGCCGTCGGATAGCTCGTACGCACCGCCGTTCGAAACGATATCGGACTTCCAGGGGACGGTCGCAGGACGCGTGTTCGGCCGGCTCGACGATCACCGCCAGCACCGGGAACGGACCGCACGCTACTACGCCGACCAACTAGCCGACTGTCCGGGCGTCGATCACGTCGTACCGGTCGACGGGCTCGCGAAGCTCCAACACGTCAGGTTCCCGCTGCTCGCGGCGACCGAACCACTGCGGGACCGGATCGGGAGCGCGCTCGGATCGGCGGGGGTCCAGACGGCGAAACTGTACGACTGGCCGGTGATCGACCCCACGGTGTTCCCCGGCGCCGGCGCCCTCCAGCGGAGAATCCTCACGCTCCCGACCCATCCGTACGTCGACGACCGCGACCGACGGCTGATCGTCGAGACGGTTCGGGAGACGGTGGGGCGCTCGGACGACCCTGGCTCTCGGAGGAACGAGTGAGCCCACGAGTAGCGTCGTTGCTGGAACGGTTCAGTGCTGGCCCTGACAGCCCGTCCGTCGCGGAGTCGCCCGTCGAGTACTAGCTCCATAACTTACCACCAACTCCGCCACCGTTCGGTATGGCCAGTTCAGTCGAGTCCGCAGTCGTCCCCGCGATCGGGACGGGCGGATCACTCAGCGCCGTCCGATCGTTGGGCCGACAGGGGATCAACACGATCGCCGTCTCCGACCAGGCCCGGCCGCCGTCGTTCAGTTCCCGGTACTGTGGCGAGACGGAGACGGTCCCCGATCCGGCCACAGATCTCCAGGGATATAGCGACGCTTTACTCGCGCTCGCACGGCGAGACGACGTCGGACTGATCGTCCCGGTTCGGGAACCGGACGTATACGTCCTCGCGAAGGACCGCGAGCGCTTTGCCGACCATCTCAAGACGCCGTGGCCGACGTTCGAACAGTTGCGTCGTGTCCACGACCGGATCGAACTGTTCGATGCGGCCGAGCGGGCGGGCGTCACGGTGCCCGAGACGTGTCTGCTAGACGAGGTCGAGGATTGGGGTCGCGAACGGATCGTCAAAGGTCGGCACGCCATCCTGACCCCGGACAACACCGAGACCGTCCCCGACGGACAGTTCCGGACGCCTCCGAAGACGACGTTTCTCGAACCCGGACAGAGACCGGACGTCGACGGCATCGTCGCGGAGATGGGACACGTGCCGATCGCACAGGCCTACGTCGACGGGACCGAGTACTGTTTCCGGGGGCTCTACCGGGACGGCGAGGCGGTCGTCACCTCCCAGAAGAGACTGGTCCGGGGGTACAAATACTCGCGTGGACCGAGCATCTACCACGAGGCCGTCGACCTTCCGGGGTTGGAAGCGGCCGGCAGGGCGCTGCTTGACGAACTCGACTGGGAGGGGATCGCCTCGGTCGGGTTCATCCGCGACGACGACGGCACGTTCTCACTCCTAGAGATCAATCCGCGAATCCCTTCCAGCCTCCCGATGGACAGCCACGCCGGCCTCGACTACCCCTACTACTGGTGGCGACTCGCCAACGACCGTCCCGTCGGAGACCACCGCAGCGACTACCACAGCGGCGTGGCCAGCCACCTCGTCCGTGGCGAAGCCGCGCATCTCCACAGCGTCCTCACGGAGGAGTACGCTCTCACCGAGCGGCCGTCGGTGCCGGGCACCGTCTGGAACATCGCGTCGTCGCTGGTCACTCAACCGCACTTCGATTACTTCAGTCTCGACGACCCGGCCCCATTCGCCCGTGACTGGCTGAACATCGCAGACGGGGTCCTCGGCGGGGAGTGAGCGGTCCGGTCGGTTCCCGGCGGCGGTGCCGTCAGCTCCGGTCCGCGACGGTCGCCATCGTCTCGACCGATAGCGAAGTCGTATCCCGTTTCTGCGCCGCGTAGGCCACGATGCTGGCAATTCTGCGTTCGTCCTGTTCGGTGCAGATGTCGTTGGGATGCAGCCAGACGTGGAAGAGTCCGTCAGTCCGGCTGGCGCGGTCGATTCCCCGTTTGGCCTGCCGAACGATCGGATCGACGCCGACTGTCCCCGCAACCTGCCGGGGCCAGCCTTCGAAGCCGAACAGATACAGCGACGGTGGCACGTCGACCAGTCCGTACTCGTCGACGGTCGGTGTGATGAGGTTCAGATGGTTCGGGTCGACGGCTGCGAGGAGCTTCTCGGCGATGCGGCCGGGAGTGCTCGACGGTCTGGGTCGGCGACTCCGGTAACACGTGAACCCGAACTCGTCGAGGAGTTCACGGTACCCAACCGCGTTCCGCGGGAAGATCAACGTCTCGTAGTCGATGCCGAACCGGTTCGCCGCCTCCACCGCAGCGTCGAGTTCACTGCGGGCGATCCGCTCGGTCACGCGGGGATCGTCGAACAGCACGTGGGAAAACGTGTGACTGGCGATCTCGTGGTCCGTCTCCGATTGGACCACGTCGTCCACGAGGTCGGGGCTGAAACGGAGGTCAGATCGGTCGCTCCACCGGTCCCGCTCGTGGTCGAACCAGCCGTCGATCGACGGGAGGTCGGCGTGGACACCGTCACAGTCGTCCAGCATGAGATGCCCGACGACGGCCCACGTCGCCGGGATACTGTGTTCGTTCAGGCAGTCCAACAGCCAGGACCACCCGTCGCGACCGGTCTCGATTCGATCCGTCGGGAACTCGGAGAGATCGTGGAATCCCCAAGCGAGTTCGGCGTCGATCGAGATGACGAACGAGCCCATTAGGAGGTCACTCTACTCATTAGTCGGTCCTCGGCAACGATCCGGTTAGTTACCGTTCGCTTACGATCAAACCTCCTCGTAAACGGATCGCCAGTGGCCAGAGACCGGTCGAGCCGATCCGTCTCCCTGACACATAGCTGGGCCTTACCGGTGACAAGCTAAGGATAACAAACACCGTTGACAGGGGAAGTACACCCATGCAACGACCGTTTTTGGTGCACAGAGAGAGGGCGGACGAGCGGCTCGGAACGGACCGACCGCCGGCACGGCTGGCCGTACAGCGGAGTGATCGATGACCGGCGACACCGTCACCGCTGGGGTTATCGGCGTGGGAAGTATGGGGCAACACCACGCCCGGGTGTACAACGAGCTGCCGGACACGACCCTCGTCGGAGTTGCCGACACCGATTCGAGCCGGGCCAGGGAGATCGCCGTGGAACACGGCGTGACACCGATGTCTAGAGGGGAACTACTGGACGAAGTCGATGTCGCCTCGATCGCCGTGCCGACGCGCTTCCACGCCGATATCGTCCAAGAGTGTATCGACGCGGGGGTCGACGTCCTCGTCGAGAAGCCGTTCGTCGACGATCACGCTCGGGGGCGCGAGCTCGCCCTGGACGCACGGGCGGCCGGTGTGACGCTCCAGGTCGGCCACATCGAGCGGTTCAACCCGGCGATCAAGATCCTCGCCGACATCGTCCCCGATCTCGACGTCGTATCGGTCGATATCGACCGTCTCGGGCCGCCCCTGGCCCGCGAGACCGAGGACAACGTCGTCATGGACCTGATGATCCACGACGTCGACATCCTCCTGTCGCTGGTCGACGACTCGATCGAGTCGCTCTCGGCGATC
Organism: Haloarcula montana; assembly: GCF_035666295.1. NCBI lineage: Archaea > Methanobacteriati > Methanobacteriota > Halobacteria > Halobacteriales > Haloarculaceae > Haloarcula > Haloarcula montana. The sequence goes on along the minus strand of NZ_CP142028.1, from coordinate 262,953 downwards.
GCTCGCGACGACCGCCACGCAACGGCACAGTTCGAGTTCGCGGGCGGGACCGTCTCGACGATCACCGCGAGCCGACTCACCCAGGAGAAAGTCCGGAAACTGTCGATCACGGCCGAATCCTGCCGGGTCAACGTGGACATGATCAGTCAGACCGTCGAGATCCACCGGCGTTCACTCCCGGAATACATCGAGTCCGACGGCGACATCCGGTACCGACACGAGAGCGTCGTCGAGCGCCCGATGATCGAGAACGGCGAGCCGTTGAAAGCCGAACTCGCGTCGTTCGTCGAGGCCGTCCAGAACGGGACCGAGCCGGTCGTCACCGCCGAAGACGCGCTCGACGTACTGGAGGTGGTCGAGCGGATCGAAGGGTTGGCCCTCGCTCCGGTTCCGGAGGTGGCCCAGCCGTGAGCGAGACAGTTGCCGATCGACCGGGACTGTACGGTGCCGAGAGCGATACGGCTGCCCAGCGGACGGCACTCACGAGCGGGGATATTCCGGTCGCCGTCTACGGCCTCGGGAAGATGGGGCTGCCGCTGGCGGGCGTCTACGCGGACGTGACCGGAAACACCGTCGGTGTCGATGTCGACCCGGCTGTCGTCGAGCGGATCAACGGCGGTACCTCACCCATCCAACGCGAACCGGGACTCGAAGCGCTCGTCGCCGAGACGGTCGAAGACGGGAGCCTGTGGGCGACGACGGACGGCGACGCGGCGGCCGACGCGGCCGCGGTCCACGTCGTCATGGTTCCGACCCTACTCACCACGGACAAGGAACCCGATCTGTCGATCCTCGACGAGGTCGTCTCGACGATCGCGACGGGGCTATCCCCGGGCGACGTGGTGATCGTCGAATCGACGGTTCCGCCCCGGACAACAGTCGACAGGGTCCGGCCGACACTGCTCGAAGAGAGCGACCTCGAAGCCGGCGAGTTCGGCGTCGCCGCCTGCCCCGAACGGACCGTCAGCGGCCAGGCACTCGCCGATATCCGGGGGACGCATCCGAAGGTCGTCGGGGGCGTCGACGAGGAGAGTACACGTGTCGCGACACTCATCTACGACGCGATCACCGACAACGAGGTGCTCGCCACGACGGACGCGGCGACCGCCGAGGCGGTCAAGGTCTTCGAGGGGATCTATCGCGACGCGAACATCGCGATCGCCAATCAGCTCGCCCTCTACGCCCAGGAGATGGACATCGACGTCAACGAGGGGATCGACGTGGCGAACACCCAGCCCTTCTGTGACCTCCACGATCCCGGTCCGGGTGTCGGCGGCCACTGTATCCCCGTCTATCCGTACTTCCTCAGCGGACAGTTCGACGCCGACGCGTCGGTCCTGACGGCCGCTCGTGAACGCAACGACGGCATGCCCGCCTTCACCGCATCGATGGTCGAGGCCATCCTCGACGACGACGGTGTCGACGCGGAAACAGCGGACGTCCTCCTGCTCGGTGTGACCTACAAGGCGAACATCGCGGAACTCCGGAACAGCCCGTCGATCCCGCTCGCCGACGAACTCGGTGCACTCGGTGCGACGGTCTGGGCCGTCGACCCGCTGGTCGAGGACTGGAGCGAACTCGAACCGATGCGCCCGCGGACAGTCGACGAGATCGACGGAGTATCGCCGGACGTGGTCGTGCTCGCGACCCCGCACGAGGAGTTTACCCGACTGGACTGGGAGCGGTTCGACGCGCCGATCCTCGACGGTCGGGGGGTCATCGACACTCAGGCTGTCGAAACGCCGGTCTACACCGTTGGAGGTCGATGGCCGTGAGACCGACACGACGCCGACCGCTCCGGGGCGGTTGGGGGGGCCGACGATGACCGACCGGACCAGGACGATCGAGATCCCGGAGCAGATCGCCGTCGAGTTAGCAGGGCGGATCGACGGGACCGAGTTCGACTCCGTCGACGAGTACGTCGAGTTCGCGCTCGCGCAGTTACTCGCGGAACTTCGCTACCACTCCGCGGAATCCGACGGGTTGCCGGTCGCGGACGAGACCGAGCAGCAGTCCGGTAGCGAGTCCGTCGCAGACCAACTCGAATCACTCGGGTATCTGTGATCTGGGCCGATCGGTTCACGCTGTCCCGATCGGGGAACGACCAGTCGTCGGACCCCATCGTGTTGTCTCTTTTATCAAAATTCGCCTCCGCGTGAAAATCGACCCCTTTGATGCCGTCCGGCAGATGAGGTGTGACAATGAGGCACCACCACAGCACGCCCGATGGTACCGAAAGTCAGTTCCTGTACGCTACACCCAGTGATCCGGTCGTCACACCCTTCGAGTGAAGCTATGGAATCGAATCCAGACTCATCGGACCCGAGCCCGGAATTCAGCGTCGAACTGTTCGTCCGGTCGCTTGCACCCCACGGTGCCCACGAGCGACAGCAGGCGATCGTCGAACGACTCGAACAGCTCCAAGAGGACGACTGCATCGAATCGGTGACCTGTACGGTCTGGGGCGATCGAATCTGTCCGGAGACGGCACCGCGGCTTACGGACGGCCGATCAGTGCTGCAGAATATCGCCAGGCTCCGAACGTGGGCACAGACACACGATGCCTCACTGGAACCGTTCTTCGCGGAACGAACGGTCCAGTCGGCGTGTGAGGATACCTACACGGTGATCGTCCCGCCGGTCGTCTGTCTCGCCATCTCCCGTGACGAGGAGTTGTGGGGCGTCTTCCCCTGTCGAAAGGCGGACGATACGCTCTCGGCGATGGACGGACTGGCCACAGTCGCCGACTTTCCCTCCGCTGATCCGTTGACCGACCGACCGTTCGCCCACCCCTGATCCTCGCCCCCTCCGTTCGGTCGCATATCCACAACCCCTACGCAAAACCGAACGACGACTGTGAATCACTGCTTACCGACCGGAGATGTACACGTACGTGGCTATGGCGACGGCTTCGAGAATCGCGGTCGGGGAGAAAATAACCGCGAATGCGGAGATTTACCAGTGTATAAGGCGTTCCTCCACGAACAGCCGCCGGAAGTAATCCCAGTCGAACGGTAGATAGCACTGTCATTACAATAGTGCCGTCCTGTGTTCGGTCAGATAGACACGCCGGTCAACGGCGATGTCTGTAACTACCTATGGCACGACAGTTCGAAGCCGCCGACGAAGGAATGACAGTGAAGACAGCAAGCGGTGACGAGATCGGGACGATCGAGTCGATCGAAGGGAACAGAGCCCACGTCACACCGAGCTCAGGCCTCTCACAGAGCATCCGCAAACGCCTCGGCTGGACGAAGGAGAACGAAGCAGTCTACGAACTCCGCCACTCGAAGGTGTCCGAGTTCACGGACGACGCTGTCGTTCTCAAGGACTGAAGCCTCGACCACACGCGGTGTGGTCGCTGGTGAGAGCGGGACTCCCTGTGGCAGGTCAGCGTAGCCTGTTACCGACGATGCTACGTTCCCGGCTTACCGGGACGACAGCCACTAGCAGTCCGTGCAGTCGTGTCGAATGCGCGTTTCTATCCGATCGAGATGGCTATACCCGACAACAGCGACGACGAGTCCGTCCTCCCGGATCGATTCCAGGCGCGCTGCCATGTATCGCTCCCGGACGGCGTCCAACACCGATGTCGATGGTGGCGGCTCGAACGCCCGGAGTAACGTCGTACTACGGTGTCGGTGGGCAGCTTCGTGCTCGGCCTGCGCCGACGGTGACGCGTCCCTCTGGAGATCGTATTTCTGAGTGCGATCCAGCGTCGCTATCGAAGACAGGCCGGGAACCCCGGCCTGAACCAGTCGACTCGCGACTGCGTGTCCCCCCATACGGACGATCGACCGCCCCGTTCGCAGGACTGTCCGGAGCGCCGGTTGCTGTTCCCGGAGTTCGGCGACGAGCGTCCTGACTGTCTGTCGTCCGGGGAGATCGATTCCGACGACCGGGGTGGCCCCGGACGCCGCGATCGCTGCTGCCATCTCGCCGCCGACAGCCGCAGCGGCGTGATCACGACTGTCGGCCGACACGACCAACTCGGGGAGTTCGAGCGCGACGGTCTCGGGATCGACCGCTTCGACGAGTGCCGAGACGCGGTACTCGCTGGCCGGGTGATCGTGGACGACACCGACCAGTAGCAATGGCGAACCGTCCGTATCGATCCACCGGAGGGACTCGTGGTCGATCCGGGGATCACTTTCGACGATATCGTCGAGGTGCGGCGTGGATTGAGACACGGTAATAGGCGCCTACCGACCGTCTATAGGGAACCATACCGCTCAGACTACTTAGCTTGCGCGCCCAGGAACCGAGAAGGGGAAGCTTACGCTGCTGCCCGTAGCAACCGTCCGGGCACAGCTCGCAAAAACGACGGAGCAATACCGCCGGGAGAATCAGCTATCGCGCTCGCTCAGCAATCGCTGCTGGGCGAGCGCGAGCGTGAGATACGGTTCGACCTGTGCAGTTGTCTCGGACTCGCGGACCAACTGCCGTTCCATGTTGTACTCGATAAACCCACGCTCGGCGAGGGTCGGAAGGTGGGTGGTCGTCAACTCGGTCGTGAGCCGCTGTCGAAGCTCCTCGCCGTCGCCGGTCGAGTCTGTCTTCGCGAGAACGTAATCGACCAGTGCAGTGATCGTAATCTCGCCCTCGGATCGGAGCAGATAGGTCAGAACGTACCGGTGTTCGGGGGCCTTGAGAACGTCGAAGACCTCGTCGATCGTCGCTGACTCGGCTGCCGTCTCCGGAACGCTCCCGGCGGCCAGTCGCTGGAGGAGACCCCGCATGGGTTCGTCTATCCACTGGTCGGGCACTGCGACCGAATCGCTCTCCTCGTTCTGTTGTATATCACTCATCGAACTGTAGAGCGAGCCCGCGCGGTACACGCTGGAGCGGTGTCGGTCTCTCGATGCATTCGTCGGGACGACGGCCGAGCAGTACATTGTTATGCCGCGCCAAACCACAACGGACGGTGACCCCACGCCAGTACCCACTCCCATCCGTCGTGGTGGTCGGCTTCAACGGTCCCCTGAACCGACCGAGGTCACCAACGGGGCGTCCGTCGTCCGATCGGTCCGGAACAGTCGGGCCGACAGTGTGGACGGCCACAGGGTTACTCCGGATCGTGTGCAGGGAGCAACCCCTGGGCCATGAGCCGGCGGGCGATCACGACCAGCCCGTTTCCGAACCCCGTGCCGAAGACCGCCTGTTCCTCTTTGGACTCGGGGAGGATCGAACTGACGAGAATCGCCGACCGATCCACGAGGAGCAACCGACCGATCGCCGTCTCGTCTTCGGTTACGGCGGTCCCGTGTAACCACTCCAGTCCCGAGACGAACGTCGTCGCGTTCGGGATCGCTGCCTGTATCTCCTCCATGAGGGTCTCGGTCAACGCGCCGATGACCAGATCGACTTCCCGTTGGACATCAGTCAGCGTTTCGATGAGATCGTCGGTCAACAGCGAGCTATCACCGATGACGAGGACGACCTCCTCTTCTGCCTCGCCGATGAGTTGGTCGGCCCGGTTCTCGATCCCGTCGTGGCCGGACATCGCCCAGACTTCCTGTACTGGCGATTCCTCCTCGTCGTCGACTTGGTCGACCGTATCGAGGGCGTCACGCAATCGATCGACGCGCGTCTCGTACTGGTCGCGAAGCGTTTCGATCGCTTCGTCCAGGGGGACGGCGCGGAACTGCTGGGGACTCGAATGCTGGATCTCGACCAGCCCCTGGGCCTCCAACACGCGAATCGCGTCGTATACGCGTGTCCGTGGTACCTCTGTCGTCTCGCTCAACTTCTTTGCCGTTCCGGATTGGACGCGAGCGAGTCCGACGAAACACCGGGCTTCGTACTCTTTCAAACCCAGTTGTTGCAGTACTTCTATCGCTTCTTCTAAGCCTTCGTTTGTATTCATGTGTCCCAACCTTCCGGGGAAATTCCGGAACCCGTTTGAGCCATTCACTCCCGGCACGGATAGGTATTGTCACTATAATAACGACGCGATCGTTCGCGGAGACGAGACGAAAGAGACAGTTCTGAAATAGTTGATAATAGGGACGATAACTGACCCTTTAGACATCATCTCGCCGATACTATTTTATCATAATTGATACTGAGCGTCCGCTTTACCCGGATATTCCAGGTTGTGACTCACATAATCACCAAAGGTCTATACGAGAGGGATACTCAGGCTACTCTGCACGCAGTTAGTGCTGTGTCCCAACCACCCTGCTGCTGCGTGCTGACCCGGCCCTTTCCGGCCGGCTTTCGATCTGCCAGCGCCACATCGGAGCCGAGCCATCCCTGAACCGCCAGTGTCGTGACGATCAGTCCTTGGCCTACCGCGTGCGATCGACCGGAAACTGTCGACGCTGCTGGGCGTCTGCTACCCGACAATGTCCCGAACGAGCGGCTGCGGCCGTCGAGGGTCCAGTCACGGGTAACAGCGGGCTGTCGTACAGCTCCGGCCGTGCCGCCGTGGAACGCTGTTCGACGATTCCGGTGGTTCTCGGACATAGGGGCGTATTACCCGACCCAGGTCTCGCATAACAAAGAGCGCGGGCGTCTACCGTCCGTCTGCCCTACAATGAAACGTCGAGATCTTCTCATTGCAGCTGCTGCAGGAACGACAGGTATCGCCGGAATCGGGACCAGCGGATCGTCACAGGCAACCACAGGAACCCAGGTCGACGACCAACTCCCCCACGCAGACGAGTTCGGGACGGTGGTAGACGCAGTAGAGGCAGGGGCGAACCCGGCCGGCGAAGAGCCGGTGAACTTCCTCTTCGAGGAGTACGCCGACGACGAGACGCTGCTGGCGTTCGAGCCTGGCACCTACGAGATCGATTACTTTTCGCTGTCCGACATCGAACATCTCGGCGTGGTCGGGACGGGATCGGACCCAGCCCAGTTCGTCCCAGCGGCGGGACAGTGTCGTGGCGGCCATCCCTGGGTAGCTTTCCAGGGCGTGCGGGATCTGTTGCTCGAAAACGTCACGTTCGACTTCCGCGAGGCCAGCGCCGGCGGACCGTTGCATCTCTTTCTCGAAGGCGATTCGACGGTCCGAAACGTCGCCTACCTCGGTTCCTGTTCGAACCAGATCGGCGTCATCAAGATCGAGGTGCGCGATGCGAACGGGACAGCTCGCGTCGAGAACCTCGTCACTCGGAACGTCGACGACAACAACTCACTCACCGGCATCTACGTCACCGAAAACCACGCCGGAGAGTTGACGTTCGTCGACTGTCAGGTGGAGAACTACTCGGACAACGGGCTGTACGCGTCGTCACCGGGGGGCTCCGATGGACAGGACGGCGCCGTCAACGTGATCGGGGGAACCTACCGGAACAACAACGTCGCGGGCGTTCGGTTGGGGACGACGGGAGCACGAGCCGAGGACGTGACCGTCGTCGTCGATTCGAAGACGCCCGGCTGGGGGACGCTCAACGCCCGGGGAATCCGACTGCGCAACAGATCCGACCAAGTGATCGACAACTGTGAGATCACCTTCGGCACAGACGCGGCCGAGAGCTTCGGCGGGATCGTCTTCCACCGTGCGAACGGCGGCGCCCGCGTGAACGAGACGACGGTCACCGTCAACCGGGGAGCGGTACCGGCCGTCAGAGCGTTCCCGGCCGCAACACCGGCCGAATCGGCACCGGTCTTCGAGAACTGTACGTTCACAGGGGAGGCGGCGGACGGCGTCACGGCCCGTATCGAAGGCCGGGACGGGACGGTTTTCCGGGACTGCACGATCGAAGGAACGGGTGACGACCGACGGGGAATCGACGTTCTCGACAGCGAGAACTGCCGGATCGTCGACTCACGAATCGACGTGAGTACCGTCCCCGTAACCGTCGAGAACGGGACTGTCACCATCGAGAACACGACGGTGGCCACCGGCAGCGGCGACCGCTACATCGAGCAACGAACGCTCGAAAACGAGACGCTGGACCTGAACCCGGAGGCCGGGGTTGGGATCGCCGACCAGACGACTGACGGGACGAGTGTGACCGTCTCCAACTACGCGTTCGGCCCAACGGGCAGGTCCCTTGGTATCTGGAGCACGTCCGATGGCGATCTAGACACCCTTCTCGGATCGGTCACCAGCCCGAACAGCGGCACCGATACGAGCGTCGAACTGGATCAGACGGTCGCGACGAGCCGGCCCGTTGTTGCTGCGATCCACAGCGAAACCACGCCAACGACCGCGAACGTGCTCGCCCAGGACAGTGCGTCGCTCGCGCTCCAGCAGGGGTCCGATGAGACGGTCGCTCGGTTCGATACGAACGGGCAGTCCGGGATTCAGATCGGCGAGGTGATGGACGCGATTACCGAGTACAACTCCGGCGGCACGATCGGCGGCGAACCAGTCGAGATACAAGATGTGATGGCTGTGATCAGCGAATTCAACAGTTGAGACCGGTCGTGGACGTGGTGGCCCGGATGTCACAGCCGGTGACAGACGGTGTCACTGCATCTCGCAGGCCGAGACGTACGACCCCTCGCGTGCTGTCAGCCACGCTGTCGTCTGTTGTTCCCCACCGGTATCTGTCGCGAAGATCGTACACTCGCTCAGCGAATCATCGTACTCGACGACTTTCGACTCGAAGTGCCGCAGACTTTCATATCCTGGGTCAACGAACATGGATACGTCGTACTGCTTGGTCGGGTATTGTTATGCTATGGCTACGGCAACGCTGTCGACGACTGGGCAGTTACTCGAACGTATCGAGTTCGGTGTCCCAGTCGGACCGTGAGCGCTGCTGAACGGCGGAGTTGCCGCTCCGACCGATACTGCGGGAGGCGACGACTGCTGTCATTCGTCGTGTGACGACTATCGGGGGTCACGAGCGGGAATCAGTCCGTGAGCCATGAGCCGTCGGGCGATCACGACCAGCCCGTTTCCGAACCCCTCCCCGAAGATAGCTCGCTCTGTCTTGGTATCGGGGATGATCGAACTCACTAAGATGGTTGAGCGGTCGATCAAGAGGAGGCGGCCGATCGCCGTTTCGTCTCCGCCCACGGTGTCGCCGTGTAACCAGTCCAGCCCGGAGAGGAACGTGGTGGCGTCGGGCACAGCCGCTTGCACTTGTTCTTGGAGTGGGTCCGTCACTGTCCCGATAATCAGATCGATCCCATCACCGACTTCGTTGAGGGTCTCGACGAGATCCGCTGTCAAGAGTGATTCGTCTCCGATGACGAGCACGACCTCCTCTTCTGCCTCGCCGATGAGCTGCTCCGCCCTGTTTTCGATTGCGGCGCGCCCGGACATCGCCCAGATCTGCTGGACGGGGGATTCGTCGCCCTCATCGACGGTTTCGATCGTATCGAGTGCGTCGCGTAGTCGTTCGACGCGGTTCTCGTACTGATCGCGGAGCGTTTCGGTCGCCTCCTCCAGCGGGACCACGCGAAATTGCTGTGGGCGCGAGTGTTGGATTTCGACCAGCCCCTGGGCCTCCAACACGCGAATCGCGTCGTAGACGCGTGTCCGTGGAACCTCGGTGAGTTCGCTCAGTTTCTTCGCAGTTCCCGACTCGAGGCGCGTTAATCCGACGAAACATCGGGCCTCGTATTCTTTCAATCCGAGTTGCTGGAGGACCTCGATCGCTTCGTCCCTGCTCTCTCGTGTATCCATATGTCCCAACCTCCCGGGGACTCCCGAGACCGTTCTAACAGTTCTTTCCCGGGACGGATAGGTATTGTCACTTCTGCTGTAACAGCTCTCACTGTTTCGAATGGTAATACGTGCCCACGAAACGTAAAAACGTAATTGGGTGGCGATTCTGTGACAACACTTGTAACTATCACAGTGACGATAGCGTTGTGAACTTTTTGCGACGTTTTAAGCCGGGAGCACCCGGATAGAGAAGACTAACTCGATTAATCACAAAAGAGCTAATTAGGTGGGTAGCGACTCCTCACCTGCACGTAGTCTAGTGCCGTGTCCCAACCACCGTACTGCTACGTGCAAGCCCGGTCATATCCCGCGAGATGGCCGGGCTCATACTACGGGAGTTACCGAAACTGATGAGCAACGATCCAACTGACGACCCCCAGTCCGCGGCGATCGAGCAACTCGAACGATTGGGGTTGAGTGCCTACGCTGCGCGGACGTTCGTGGCCCTTGCGAGTTTGGGGACGGGGACAGCCAGAGACGTGAGCCAGGTGTCAGAGGTGCCACGGACCCGTGTCTATGACGCGATCGACGAATTACACGACCGGGGACTCGTCGATATCCTCCAGTCGTCTCCCAAGCAGTTCTGGGCCATCTCGGCCGAAACCGCGAGCCGAACGTTTGAACACGAACTCCAGCACCGTACTGAGGTCCTGCGGACGGCGTTACGTGAACTCGAACCCGTCGAACGACGCGCTGAACAGCGAGGTGTCTGGACGGTCGACGGACAGAGAGCGGTCACAGAACGGGTCAGAGAGTTCTTCGCGAACGCGGAGGAAGAAATCGTATACATGACCGTTGAGGATCTCCTCACCGACGACTTGCTCGACGTGTTGAGTGAGGCGGCAGAGCGTGGCGTCTCCATCAAGCTTGGCGGCGTCTCGGCAGATGTCCAAGCACGCATCCAGGACGACATCCCCGGAGCGACGATATTCGAGTCGCTGTGGGTCTGGTCGGATACCCCGGCTGGGCGACTCATGATGATCGACGGACGAAAAACCCTCGTGAGCGCACTCGTCAACGGTGCGGACGCGTCACCGGCCGACCCGCGGTCGGAGACCGCCATCTGGGGCGAAGGTGACTCGAACAGTCTGGTTGTCGTCCTGAAGGCGATTTTCACGTGGCGACTCGATACGGAGACTCCGGAGTACTGAGAAACCCAGGCGGCGGACCACTCGAACATGCTCTCGACGCCGCACGCTGAGAGCAACACCGTGCTACCCAGGAGCGTCTCACGAGTGGCTCCGTAAGGAAAGTGAATAGATAATGAATCCGGTGCCGATAATTTTGACGAGATTACTTATCAGTGGCGAGTACAGTGTATACACAGCGAGATCAAGTTCGAACTGTAACGCAGTAGCCGAAATTATAAGCGACAGTATCGGGGAAGCGACAGTAATGAGGGCGAGTCCGATCGCGAGAAACAGCATTTGTCGTCTGTCACTTCTACGGTATCCTTGGTAGGCTTGGTAGGCGATGAATACCCCCATCCCAACAGCGAGTAATGTCACTGCTAATAGAACGAGATAGTGAGGGGGGATCACCGAAGGGTCAATTTGACTCGGTTGCATTAGATTTCTCCCCACATCTCGGTGAACCGATCCGCCATTTTCTCCGTCGGTTGTTCTTCGACTTCGATCTTGAGTTCATCGTTTGCTAGTTCTATTGTGAGGCGTTTGAGCCGTGCCTTGTAGACACTGTAGTGGTGGCCGCCCGCTTCGACCTGGGTTTGTTCCTCGAGCAGTCCACAGTTGATGAGACGGTCAGTGCGCCGATAGATCGTCGGGAGCGACGCATCACACTCAGCACTGAGTTCCTTCGCCGATTTCGCCCTCGCGTTCGTTGACGTGAGGATAGCACGAGCGTATTCGTCGTCGAGGAGGGCGTAAATCTCGCTCGACTGGGTATCCTCACTCACGTGTAGTCGTTCTCGCGGGCATGCTTGGTATGATTGCTGATTTTCTGGCTCTGAAAACGTACTCACACTATTTCACCGTATGGAGTGAAAGCCGCCGAAGCGTCTGTTCACGGGAATTCTTCGAGTGTGTATGAGAGTATCAAACGGGGGCTCTGAACGGCTCTAACGCAGTTTTTCCGGCTTGGAAAATCTGGATCCCGTTTAACTCCCCGCTCTCCATCTGTTCGCTCGTGATACGAGAACTGTTGCAGCACACTGTTCGGTCACCGTCAGCGGCTGATAGACTCTCCCGGTTGCTACAGGATATGGACCTGTTCACGACAATCACTGTCCCACGGGGGGAGACACGATGAAGCGTAGCAGTATTGCGAGCGTCCTCTTCGCCGCCGTCATGGTGTCGGCTGCGACTGGGGCTGCCACTGCTGCCGTAACCGGAAATCCCGAGATCGAGGTCGCGCTCGCGGACAACACTGTCTCGGTAGGTGAGGAGACGACATTCGATGTCGTGCTCTCGAACAATGGCGAGCTCGATTCCAGTTCCCTCAGGAACCCGAGTCTGCACAACGAGGTGACCACTGCCCGCGGGTTGACGGTCGATGTCGGCTCCAACGACGCTCCGATATCGATATCGACCTCGCGGCAGCTCACCGGCGATCTCGCCATGGGTTCATCGCGGACGGTGTCGTTCGACGTTAGCGTCGACGATGACGCCGACCCCGGTACCTACCGTGTCCCCGTTGAGTTGAACTACGACTACTACAGCTACATCTCCGAGACGATAGGCTCCCGTGACTCCGAGAGCGGTTCCCAAACTGAGTACGTCACCGTCCGGGTCAGCGACGACGCAACCTTCGACGTGGTCGATGTCGATTCGAGCGCGCGTGTCGGTTCGACGGGCGGCGTCGAACTCACCGTCGAAAACACGGGTGAGACGGCCGCAACTGACGCTGCAGTGACGCTGGCGAGTCAGAACGGCGAGTTCACCGTCGGCGGCGGCGAGCAGAGTTCCCGATTTGTCGAGACGTGGGAGTCCGGCGAGAGCCGAACCTTCCAGTACCGGGTCGCTTCCTCCAGTGACGCCGAGCCCGAGCCGCACAACTTCGGCCTGTCCGTGGCCTTCGACAACACCGACGGCGTCCGAACGGAGTCAGTCGACAACACGGTCGGTATCGCCCCCGCACCCGAACAGTCGTTCGCAGTCGTCAACACCTCCTCGACGGTGCCCGTCGGCAACACCGGGGAGTACGAACTGACACTTCGCAACGACGGACCGGTCACCGTCGACGATACGACGGTGGCGGTCACCTCACAGAGCAGCGACATCACCTTCGGCGGAGCCAGCTCCACCTCACAGTTCGTCGGGGAGTGGAGCCCCGGGGAGGTCCGGACCGTGACCGTCGACGCGACTGCGAGTGCAAACTCGGAGGTCCGCTCGTACGCGTTGTCGGCGTCGGTCAAGTACGACGACCCCGAGGGCGACGCGGGCACCGACGACAGTCTCTCGTTGGGCATCGAGACCACGCCGAAACAGGAGTTCTCGCTGTCGGACGTTTCCGGGACGCTGCAGGCGGGCCAGGACGGGACGCTCGAAGCCACCCTGGTCAACGATGGCCCCCGGACCGTCGAGAACGCCGTGGTCAACTGGGAGAGCGACCACTCCAACCTCTCCCCACAGGGGACCCAGTACGCCGTCGGCAGCCTCGAACCCGGCGAGTCGACGACGGTGAGTTTCGGCGTCGATAGCTCCGACAGCGCCCGCGAGGGGCCACGCCAGTTCGACTTTACCGTCGGCTACGAGGACGACAGTGGTGACCAGCAGACGAGCAACACGCTGTCGGTCCAGTCCGCCGTCGCCGCCGGCGAGAACGAGTTCGACCTCGCGGTCGAAAACCGAACGATCACCGTGGGGAACGCACGGGTCGTCTCGGTCGAAGTGACGAACAACCTCGACGAGACGGTTACCGACATCGAGGCACGGTTGTTTGCCGACGACCCACTCAGCATCAGTGGGACGGACACCAGTTACATCGAGTCGTTGGAGCCCGGTGAGTCCACGACGCTGGCCTTCGAGGTGACGGCGGCGTCCTCCGCGACAGCGGGGAGCACGTATCCGATGTCGTTCGACTTCCGGTATACGGATAGCGATGGCGACACCCATCTGTCGGACACGTTCAGGAAGCCAGTCGATGCGGCTCCCCAGAGCGGCGGGGGCCTGCCGCTCCCACTCATCTTCGGGCTGGGAGTGGCAGTCGTCGGTGGTGTCGCAGTCGTCTACTGGAGGCGCGACTGATGTCACTGGCGGATCGGGTTGAAACGGCGACAGAACGCCTCAACACGACGATCGTGGACCGACCACGAGCAGTTATCGTCGTGTTTCTGCTTGTTACGGGGGTCTTTGCCGGCGGGTTAGCGTCTGTGCAAGTGAGCGCCGGCGGCCTCGACGCGTTCACCGAGGGGCTACCGGAACAGGAAGCCGAAGACGCAGTCGCCCAGAAGTTTGAAGATCCGTTCCAGGCAGACACGCAAGACACGACGCAACTCATTCGGACCGACAGCAACGTTCTGACCAAAGAGGCACTCGTCCGTGACGCACGCCTTCTCGAACGCGTTGCGGACCGTGATGACCTTCGGATGGAATCGGCGAGTGGCCCGGCTCCGACCATCGCGCAGCAGCTGAACCCGTCGGCGACCACACCGGAAGAATACCGACGGACGCTCGAACGTGCGCCCAAGTCTGAAATCAGACAGGCTGTTCGGGAACTCGAAGGGGAGTCCCGATTTGCCGGGTCGGTCTCGAACGATTTCAACCCCACCAGCGTCTCGGCGTCCGCATCGATCACGACCATCTCGCACGACTTCCCCGGGAGTTTCGACGATCTGACGGCTGTCCAGACGAGCCTCCAGGCGGTTGCTGACGATATGCCGGGCGACGTTCGTGCGTTCGGATCGGGGACCACCGAAGCAGAGATACGGCAGTCGATGTCGGATTCGCTGCTGATCGTGATGCCAGTGGTGATACTCCTGTTACTGGTCTTCCTGGTGGTCGCGTACCGTGACCCCATCGACGTACTGCTGGGGCTGGTCGCGCTCGTGATGACGATTATCTGGACGTTCGGGTTCCTCGGATACGCACGGATCCCGTTTAGCCAGCAGATGATCTCGGTCCCGGTGTTACTGCTTGCTGTCGGCGTCGACTTCGGTATCCACATCATCAATCGCTATCGAGAGGAGACGGCACGCGGGTTCGCGGCGGTCGAAGCGATGCGGGAGGCGAACAGCCAGCTCATCGTCGCGTTCGTCATCGTGACCGTGACCGCAGTGTTTGGATTCGGTGCGAACGTTATCTCTACTCTTACGCCGATTCGGAACTTGGGTATCGCTTCAGCTGTTGGGATTCTCTTCACGTTCCTCCTCTTCGGGGTGTTCTTACCCGCGGCCAAGCTGGTGAGCGATGACCTACGCACGCGTCTCGGCGTTCCGGAATTCAACTCTACTCCGATCGCGTCGGAGGACTCAGTCCTCGGACGAGTGCTGGCGTTTCCCGCACAGGTGAGCCAGCACGCCCCAACGGTGATCGTCGTCGGGTTACTCCTGTCCGGTGGCCTGATGGGCGCGTACGGGTCTGGCGTCGGTACCTCGTTCGAGAACGAGGACTTCCTGCCGCCCGAGGAGATTCCAACCTATCTCACAGAGTTGCCTGCGCCGTTTAGTCCAGGTGAATACACCATCACGTCGACGATCAACTTGCTGGACGATAAGTTCGGAAGCAGTCAGGGGAGTACTGTAAAAATACACGTCCAGGGGAACCTCAAGCAAGATCACGCGCTCGAAGCCCTCGCTGCTCCGAACGACAATCCGCCCGAGTCACTTGCAGTTGGACCTGGCGGGCAGGCGGAGGCACGGAGCATCATCACCGTCATCAAATCCCACGCGGATCAAAACGAAGAATTCGCTGCCTTGGTCGCCCGAAACGACCAGAACGACAACGGAATTCCCGACCAAAACCTCGAACAGATTTACGACGAACTGTTCTCGTCCTCGGCGAGTGATCGGGCCGAACGATACCTCACCGAGGATTACCAGTCCGCTCAGATCGAATATCGGACAGACTCCGACGCCACACAGACAGAAGTGACCGCTGGCGGGGCTGAACTAGCCGACAGGCTCCGGTTCGAAGCGACGGCCACGGGGAGCGTCGTCGTCCTCGCGGCGGTGATGGATCGCATCTTCCAGTCTGCGATTCAGGGGCTCGTCATGGCAGTGGGACTGACCGCTGCATTCCTCGTGATTATCTACGGGGTCTTGGAACGGAAGCCACTGCTCGGGGTGGTCAACGTCTTCCCGATACTGGTGGCCATCGCGTTCTTGCTCGGGACGATGCGATATCTGAACATCACGCTGAACGCACTGACAGCGACGATCCTCTCTATCTCGGTCGGGGTTGGCATCGCCTATTCGGTGCATACAACTCACCGGTTCATCGACGAATACGATGCGACGACAGGAGCACACGAAGCGATGATGGTGACGCTGACAGGAACCGGTGGCGCACTGTTCGGAAGCATGCTGACGACCGCGCTGGGGACCGGCGCGCTCGCACTGGCCATTACCCCGATTCTCGGTAACTTCGGGGTCCTGATCGGTCTGAGTGTTACCTACTCGTTCCTCGCGGCGGTGGTCGCACTCCCACCTGCAGTGTTGCTCTGGGAACGAATACATCAGTCGGATCTCGATCGGTTCGCACGTCTCCGTCCGGTACTGCAATAGCCACAGAAGCGTGGTTCGTCGGCGACGCGAGCCGATCGAGGGCCGGTCAGGCGTCCTCCGCTGCTGGCCGCTTTCCGGCCTGCTCGTACGCCACAGACGCATGGTATCCTCGTTGTCCTCGCCAGAGAGCGGTCGGTGCCGGCGCTATTGACACCGCTGGCTGTAATCAACCCCCGGTCCAGCGTCGAACGGGAGCTGTCAACCTGGACTGGTGGCAGAACTCATAAACCTGGGTCTGACAATGATAAGACAGTTACGATGGTGGCATTCCTGGCAGTCGTCGGTATCGGTGTCGCGATATTCGTCGGGTTCAACATCGGAGGGTCTTCCACAGGGGTTGCATTCGGTCCTGCAGTCGGATCACGCCTCATTCGGAAGACGACTGCGGGGGCATTGTTCGTCGGCTTTGGCTTTCTCGGGGCGTGGACCGTCGGTCGGGAAGTCATCGCGACGATGAGCAGCAGTATCGTGCCGGCAGCTCAGTTCACGCCCATCGCCAGTGTCACCGTGCTGTTTTTTACCGGCGCATCGCTGTTGATCTCGAACCTCTATGGCGTCCCGGCCTCGACATCGATGACCGCTGTGGGTGCCATCGTCGGATTGGGACTCGCATCCGGGACGCTCAATCAGGCACTGATGTTCGTGATCGTCTCAGCGTGGATCGTCGCTCCACTGACCTGTTTGTGTATCGGGGTCGTGGTCGGGCGCTATATCTACCCCTATCTCGATCGGTACGTCGCGTTTACGACGTTCACTCTCCACTTCGTCCAACTCGACCGATCGGGAGCGATTCCACGGCCGTATATCAATCCGAACGCATCACTGCAGGATACCATCGGATCACTCTCGGTTGTCGTCATCGGCTGTTACATGGCGTTCTCGGCTGGGGCATCGAACGCTGCGAACGCCGTCGCCCCGCTCGTCGGTTCGGGGGGATCGCTCACCGTCAATCAGGGCGTCCTGCTCGCGGTGGGGGCCTTCGGGATAGGGAGTTTCACCATCGCCCGTCGCACGCTAGAGACGGTTGGGGACGACATCACGGAACTCCCGATTCTCGCGTCATTGATCGTGTCCGTGGTCGGTGGGACGGTTATTACCGTTCTCTCATCGTTCGGAATCCCAGCGAGTCTCGCCGTCAGTACGACATCAACGATCATTGGGCTCGGCTGGGGCCGAGCGAGTCGGGCAGCGACGCTGGCGGAGTTAGCGACGCCATCGCCTGACCGTCCGGATGTCGCAGTCTCGACTGGCGCATTGGTCACGTCACGCGCTGAGGACGCGCCTGCCGGGCCGACCATCGGAGATGTCGCCCGAGAAGAGAAACCCGCAGAGAAGCCAGACGAGATCCCGGACATCCCAGATGTCGGGGCCGAGGGACCGGCTGACATCGATGAGCGAAGCCTCTTCGATCCGGCGGCGGCCAAGCGTATCGTGACGATGTGGGTGTTGACGCCGTCGCTGGCGATTGTCGCCTCGTATCCGGTGTTCGTGTTCTTGGAATAACTCTCCCGGCCAGTGCGGGTGTCTACAAACTGGTCGATCGCACTGCTCTATGTCTCTAACTAACAAATGGTATTAATACCCATATATTTGATAAAATCACGTACAATCCGTGGTGAAGAGACGGTCGTCCCCTGGTCCGGTTCCACCGGTACGTGACGACGGTAATGTTGACGTGTTTGTACCCGATCACACGAGACGGTGGACCGATGTGTGAATTGGGTTCGACTATCGGGTCGTCCGGGATGGAGTTCCCAAATCTGAAAAGCGCGCCCGGGGAGTTATATACGAACACTCCTGAATCGGGAGTGAATAGGGAGACCGATTTCGGTGGAGGATCGTTGTTGGTACGTAGCCGATCCCACTACGCCGTCATCGTTGAGCATTTTGAAATGTGATATTGACATCGGATAATAGCGCCCGGGTGGCAGTCAAATCGTCTGGGAGAACGTAATGCCGCTCTTTGCAAAACCGCTCATCGGGTTGGTGATGATCGGAGCGGCACCGATTACTGGCCTCCTCGCGCTGCGAGTCAGATCCGATGTAGATAAACCGGCGATAAAGTGGTTCTCTCTGATGATGCTCGCTGGCGTGGGTTGGGCACTCACCAGTGGTATCGGAACGATATTCTGGAACGCGACGGTATCGATGGTCTTCGATAGGTTCCTCCTCTTTACAGCCACGTTCACGGGGATTTCGTGGTTCCTGTTCGCCACCGAATTCGCCAACAAACAAACGGTTTCAGATCATACATTTCATGTCTTGTTGATTGTTCCAGTCATAACTCAGTGTTTCGTATGGATACCGCAATCTCAGTGGCTCGTCTACTCCCAGGTCACTATGACGAACGGACTGCTTACGACGACGCTTGGCCCTTGGGGGATGTTCGACCTCTGGGTTTTTGGATACGGCCTCACGTTCGCGGCGTTTGCAGTCCTGGTTGGCGAACTGTTGACTGCTGACAACCGGGCACGGAAAATTCAAGTAGGCCTACTAATCGGAGGCATGAGTATTCCCGTAGTAATTTCAGTAGCATATACGCTCGATCTCACGTCTGTCAACTTCACGGCGTATGGAATCGCAGCAACTGGCGTGATTTTCTTAGTCGCCATTCGAGAGGAATCCAACCCCCACTTATTTAGTGTCAATCACTTTGCCTGGGACCAGGCTATCAATGATATCGATGACCCCATACTGAACTTCGATTCGGAATACACCCTTACCGATGTCAACCCATCTGCTCGACGTGTTTTTGACATCGAGGTTGGGATGGACGCGGAGCATCTCAGAGAACTGAATCCGGAATTAGCCCCGATCTTTGACGAAGAGCGCCCCCAAGACATTGTCACTCACGTCGACGGTGCCAAGCGGTACTATTCCTATCAGTCGTCCCGAGTTGAATACGGACGCGGGGCGACAGGACAGACCGTTGTATTCCGGGATATCACTGCCCAAAAGCACCAGGAGAACCGGCTTCAGCGCCAGAACGAGCGGCTTGACGAATTCGCCAGTGTCGTGTCGCATGATCTCCGGAATCCACTGACTGTGGTTACGGGCCGTCTGGAACTCCTCCGAGAAGACATCTCGACCGACGAGTTTGAAACGATCCAACGGAACCTCCAGCGAATGGAGACAATCATCGACGACGTATTGAAGCTAGCTCGAGCCGGCGAAACTGTCGAAACCGGGGAATCAGTTCGGCTCGCGGGGGTCGCTACCGAAGCCTGGCAACACGTACATACCGATCAGTCCACGTTCGAGATGCGGGTTTCGGAGGACGTACTCGTCGAGGCAGACCGCAATCGTCTCCTCACCGTCTTCGAGAACCTCTTCCGGAATGCACTCGATCACAATGAGCCACCGGTTACCGTTCACGTTGGCACGTTCGGAGCTGACGAAACCCTGACAGACGGTGAGGGGTCTATCGGCGTATATATTGAAGACGATGGGGACGGCATACCCGCTGAGGAATGTGGAAGAATCTTCGAACACGGATACACGACGAATGATGACGGAACCGGATTCGGACTCTCTATCGTCCACGACATCGTCGAAGCCCATAACTGGGACATTCACGTAACCAATAGCTCGGGCGCTCGTTTCGAGATAACTGGCATCCCGGAGTCGAACGGATAGGTCGGTCACCGTCCTCCCGATCGCGGCTCAGAAGGAAGATGGAAGTCTTCTCACTCCGGTCGTTCAGAGTTTGGTTCGTTTAGGAGTGTATTTCCAGAATAGATGATTATCTAGACTTATATTCCCACATTCTAATACTGGATATGCAAACTTCGTATCGATATTCAGTTTTTACTCGTATATCTCAGAAGAGCTGCACTCGGTGTGGAAAAGTAGGTGCGTGGTACGGAATATCCGTCCGACTCGTTCTACTCTCTGCTGGCCGTGTGAGGCGGGTTAGTCGTCGGTGATGACGACCGTATCGATGACCTCGCCACAGGCGGGACAGCGGGGCTGTGGGTCCTCGGCTGTCCCGCCCGGGACGAGACCGGGGATATCCGCCCGGCACTCCGGGCACCTGACGGTATCGTGGCCCGGATACGGACAGATATCTGTATCCTCCGGTGGCACGGGTAGACTCATTCACCTGGTCCATAAAACTGTTTCGTTCACCGCAGGGGTTCGATTTATGAGCCACGGGGCAGTGGTGCCGATATGGAGTTGAGTGCAATCGTCGAGGATAGCTGTGCGCGTGACTGGGTGACGGTCGACCCCGATACCGTCGAGCCGGTACGGTTCGCGGTCATCGGCCTGGGCTGGTTCACGAAGGGGCGGGCGCTGCCCGCACTCGAAGCGAGCGACCGCTGTGAGCCGTCAGTCATGGTCAGCAGTTCGACGGAGAAAGCCGAACGTGTCGCCGCCGAGACGGAGGGAGCCGACCGCGGGATCACCTACGAGCAGTTCCACGACGGCGTCGCGAGCGACGCCTACGATGCCGTCTACATCGTCACGCCGAACGCGCTCCACCTGGAGTACGTCGAGACAGCAGCCGACCTGGGCAAGGCGGTCCTCTGTGAGAAACCGATGGAACGGGACAGCGAGCGAGCCGCCCGACTCCGGGACGTGGCTGCCGAGGCCGGCGTCGAGTTGATGATCGCCTACCGGATGCATACGGAGCCGTCAGTCAGGCGGGCGCGGGACCTGATCGAGGCGGGCTACGTCGGCGAACCGATGTCGGTCACCGGCGACATGTCTCAGCGACTGCTCGACCGGATCGATCCGAACCCCGACCAGTGGCGCTTGGACGAGGACCTGGCCGGCGGCGGCGCGCTGTTCGACATCGGGATCTATCCGCTCAACACCGCCCGGTACCTGCTCGACGCCGACCCGCGTTCGGTCACCGGCAACACGTCCAGTACTCACGACGCCTTCGACGACGTCGACGAGACGGTCGCGTTCTCCGTAGCGTTCCCCGAGGAAGTGTACGGTCAGTTCTACGCGAGCCACAACGCCCGCCAGTCCTCGGGGATCACCGTCACCGGAACCGAGGGGCAGGTCCGGATCGAACCGGCGTTCTTCCAGGACCAGACCCGCGAACTCCACGTCTCGCGGGGCGACGGGCGCGCCTCCGTGACTATCGAGAAAGTCGACCAGATGTTGGCGGAGTTCGACTACTTCGCCGACCGCGTCCGCGGCGACGAACCGATCGACGCCGACGGCGACCACGGGCTGGTCGACATGCGTGCCATGGAAGCCGTCTACGAAGCCGCTGAGACGGATCGGTGGGTCAGCGTCGACTGAGAACGGGACCTACTCAGGCGTTGAAACCCTGGTGGAAGCCGACGAGTTTCTCCCGCGAGAAGTGTTCGACGGCGTACTTGATGCCTTCCTTGCCGACGCCCGAGTCCTTGAACCCGCCGTAGGGCATGTGGTCAGCCCGGAAGCCGCTGACCGTGTTGATGTTGACGCCGCCGGCGTCGATCGTGTCGGCCGCGCGTTTCGCGCGGTCGATGTCCTGGGTAAACAGGCCGGCTTCGAGGCCGTAGTTGGTGTTGTTGGCCTCTTCGAGGGCCTCATCGAAGTCCTCGACGGTGATGACCGGGACCAGCGGGCCGAACGTCTCCTCTTTCGCGGCCGGCATGTCCGGGGTCACGCCCGACAGTACCGTCGGCTCGAAGGTCCGCGGGCCGAGGTCTCCACCGTAGTTACCGCCACACTCGACGGTCGCGCCGGCCTCAACGGTCGCCTCGAACAGTTCGACGACGTCCTCGAACTGGCTGTCGTCGACCATCGAGGCGATGGTAGTTTCGTCGTCGAAGGGGTCACCGACGACCAGATCTTCACAGGCGTCGACCAGTGCGTCGACGAACTCCTCTTCGATGTGTTCGGGGACGATGACCCGCTCGACGCTGTTACAGACCTGGCCGGCGTTCGAACAGGCACCGCCGACGACCTGGACCGCGGCTTCTTCGAGGTCGGTGTCGTCCCAGACGATCGTCGGGTCGTTGCCGCCCAGCTCCAGCGTGATCTCTTTCATGCCGCTGTTGTCGGCGAGGTACTTCCCGACGGGCGTCGACCCGGTAAAGGAGATGGCCTCGACGGCGTCGTGGTCGAGGATGACGTCGCCGGTCGTCGATCCGGACCCGGTGACGACGTTGACCAGACCGTCCGGGACATCGAACTCGACAGCGTCGGCAGCGTCGTCCAGACACTCGAACAGTGCGATGGAAGTCAGGGGGGTGTTGGAGGCGGGTTTGCCGACGACGGCGTTGCCGGCGGCGATAGCGGGACCGACCTTGTGGACCATCAGGTTCAGCGGGAAGTTGAACGGGGTGATGGCGGCGACGACGCCCAGTGGTTCGCGCTGGGTGAAACAGTGGTCCCGGGCGAAGCCCTTCTGGGCGTCCATCGGGACGTACTCGCCGAACATCCGCTTGGCCTGCTCGGAAGAGAGGTCGAGCGTCTGGACGGCCCGGTCGACCTCGCCGCGGGCTTCCGAGATCGGCTTGCCCTGTTCGCTGGTGAGGATGCGAGCGATCTCGTCGGCGCGTTCCTCGACCAGGCGGGCGGTCTCATGGAGGAACTCGTAGCGCTGGTAGGCGGACAGGTCGGAGGCTTCGAAGGCGGCCTCGGCGGCGTCGACCGCGTCGGCGACCTGCTGCTCGCTGGCCATCGGGACCGACCCCACGAGATCGCCGTCGTACGGGTGGATGACGTCCGTGCGCTCGTCGGCGTCGACCCACTCGCCGCCGATGAGCATCTGCTTGTCGAGACGTGTCGCTGCTTGCTGGCTCATACTCGTGAGGTGGGTCATCAGAATTATAAGTGTTACGCAGCCCCGAACGGCGGAGGGGCCGTTTAGGCGCCGAAGTCCTCGACGACTTCGTCGAGAACACCGACCTCGTTGTCGGCGCTGTCGTAGTCGCCGTGGGCCTGTACGTCGTCGGTAACGTCCCGGTCGGTGTAGTTCTCCGGTGCCTCGGGTGCGTGAGCGATGCCGGTGTGCCCGACTGCGTCGGTCTGGTCGATCGCGTAGTAGCCCTGTCCGAGTACGGCGTCGTTGTCTGAATAGTAGTTGTACAACTCGCCGGCCGAGTACTCGATGGCCTCGCCCCACCGCCGGTTCAGTTGGACGGCGTCGTTGTCGATCGCCCCGCCCAGCAGGGCGACCGAGTCGACGACGCCCTCCTCGGGCGTGTGGTGAGAGCCCTGCGAGGAGTAGAACCGGCTCACGTCCAGGTGGAGTTCCTCCAGCAGCGAGCAGGTGACCCGTGCGCCCAGCGAGTGGGCGATGATCCGTATCGGTCGGTCGTCCGACTGGCGGATGTCCCGGACCCACTGGCCGAACTTGAGCGCGTTCCGCTCGGCGATCTCGTTGGCGTCGGGCCAGCTCACGTCCGAATCCCAGGTGAACGCGGCGGTGAACGCGTCGGTATACCCCGCGTCTCTGAGCCCGGTTCGGGCCTGGTCCGTCTGGTACCGTCCCCAGAGATGTGGGACGCTATCGACGAACCCGTGGACGAGGACCTGGATCTCGTCGGCGTCGTCGAACCCACTCCAGTCACCCTGAAGGTCGTAGCTCGTCGGCGTCTCCCCGTCGACGAGCGAGGCCTCCCCGGGGTCCGACAGCGGGGTGAAGTGGCCGTCCGTCGAGACCGTCGGGAACGACTCCGGGACCGACGGCGGTTTGGTGGTACTGATCTCTTCGGCCTCCGGGAACCCGTCCGGAAGGCCCGTGTCGTCGTCACTCTCCTGTGCAGCAACCGTCCCCGTTCCCAGAGCGATCGCCGAGGCTGTGCCGCTAAGTGCCGTAAGGAACTGTCGTCGTGATGGCACGGGCGAACTCTCGAACGCGGATAGCATAATTGTTATGACTATCGTTGACACAACGCCCGGTCGGCTTCGAACGTGATAGCTGGAGGCGAATTATTAAATACTATCATTAACTCGCCTCACACATGCCAGCGAGTTCAGCGTCCGCCTCGTCGGACGAAGAGTCAAAGCTACGCTCCCGCGTGGCCTCTGCCGCCGGGGCAGTGGCGCGTCGTCTCACCCCGGAGTTCGTGCGCCGGCGGTACGCCGCGAAGTTCGCCATCTCGATGCTCGTCGTCTTGGTCGTCATCGCGGCGATCGGAACCGGTAGCTACCTCCAGATCCAATCGGAACTGCAAGAGGACACCCGGACCCAGCTCCAGTCCCGGGCGTCGATGCAGGCGACCGCGATCGGCGGGTGGGTCGAGGAGATGCAAGTCCAGACGCGGTTCATCTCCGCAGCCGGACCGATGCAGGCCCAACAGCCCAGAACCGTCGACCGCTATCTGGGGAGCGCACAGAACCTCGGAACGCTCGACATCCTCGCCGTCCACGTCGTCGACACCGAAGCCGGCGAGGTCCGGAGTAGCACTGCCTTCGACCTGGCGGGCCAGTCGGTCGCCGAGACCGACCAACCCTGGACGCGCCAGGTCGAGGCGGTCCAGCAGTACTCCAGTGTCTCCTCGGTCGTTGCGATCAGTGACGCCGCCTACCGGCGCTCGAACCAGACGGTGATGGCCTTCGTCAGCCCTGTCCCGGACACCGACCGCGCCGTCGTTGTCGTCGGCTCGATCGACGCCCAACTCGACGGAGTCGCGGGCGGGACCGAATCACAGACGACGATCGTCGACGCGGGCGGCGATGTCGTTCTGGCTCCCGGCGGCAGGACCGCCGACGACCCGGATTCGGTCGCGACGGTGACTGATACCACTGCGTTCTCGGCGACCGCGGAGAACGGGACCGTCAGTTCGGTCGAGCGGGCAGACCGGGTACTGGCCTTCGCCCCGGTCGCACAGACCGACTGGGTAGTGACGGTGTCGCTCCCGACCAGCGAGGCCTACGCCATCGGCCGCTCGGTCGGCCAGAACGTGCTGGGGATCGTCCTCGGCAGTATCCTGGCGCTCGGGGTCGTCGCCACCGCGCTCGGTCGCCAGACTGTCGTCCCGCTCACGCGGCTTCGCCGCCGGGCCGAACAGATGCAGGCCGGCGATCTCGATGTCGAGCTGTCGACCTCGCGTGACGACGAGATCGGTCGGCTCTTCGAGAGTTTCGACGGGATGCGCACCTCGCTCAAAGAGCAACTCGCCGAGACCGAGGCCGCCCTGGATGACGCAGAGGCCGCACGCGCCGACGCCGAGGCGGCACAGGCCGACGCGGAGGACGCTCGGGACCGCGCACACCGGCTCTCCGAACAGCTCCAGGAGCGAGCGGCCGCCTATGGCGAGACGATGCGGGCCTGTGCCGACGGACAACTCCACCGTCGCCTCGACGAGGACGTCGACACGGAGGCCATGGCGGAGATCGCCGCCGCGTTCAACGAAATGATGGACGACCTGGAGGGGACGGTCGCCGAGGTCCGACGGTTCGCCGACGACGTGGCGGCCGCAAGTGTCGACGTGGTCGAGCAGGCAGCGGACGTCGAGGACCGCAGCGAGACGGTCAGCGGTCAGGTCAGCCAGATCTCCGAAGGGGCTAGCGACCAGTCCCAGCGTCTCGACAACATGGCGGAAGAGACCTCCACGCTGTCGGCGAACGTCGAGGAGGTCGCCGCGAGCGCCAGCGAGGTCGCCGAGTCCGCAGAGCGGTCGGTCGAGCGCGGGACCGAGGGTCGTGCGGCCGCCCGGACGGCCCTCGATGAGATGGACGCCCTGCAACAACACGCCGGTGAGACCGTCGAGCAGATGGACGATCTCGACGAGCAGGTGCGTGCGATCGGGGACGTGGCGGACCTCATCGCCGAGATCGCCGAGCAGACCAACATGCTCGCGCTGAACGCCAATATCGAGGCGGCGACCGCCGGCGGAGAGGGCGACGGCTTCGCCGTCGTCGCCGACGAGGTCAAACAGCTGGCCGAGGAGACACGGGACGCCACCGACGAGATCGCCGACCGGATCGAGGCCGTCCAATCACAGACCGACAGGACCGTCGACGCGATGGACGAGATGCACAGCGCCGTCGGCGAGGCCGCTGGGACCGTCGAAGAGGTGCTCGCTGCCATCGACGATATCGTCGAGCACATCGAGGAGACCGACCAGAACGCTCGCGAGATCGATCGCGCGACCGGCGAACAGGCCCGGACGACCCAGGAGGTGGCCGGCGACATCGACGACGTCGCCGAGATCAGCCAACACGTGACCTCACGGGCCGAGTCCGTCGCCGACGCCGCTACCGAACAGAGTGAGACCGTCTCGACGGTCACCGAACAAGCCCAGGAACTTCGGGACCGTGCCACGACACTCTCGGATCGGCTCTCGACGTTCGAAGTGAACGAGACGGGCAGTTCGGACCCGGAGACGCGGGAGTAGTCTTCCCGCGGGAGTGTGTTGGGTCATCCCAAATTATAACTAAGTCCTCCTCCATGCGATAGTCATGAATCTCTCGGGAACAGTCGTTCCCATGGCGACGCCTACCCATGGGTCTCAGCGGTCGGTCGACGACGAAGCTCTCAGGCAGTTCACGCGAAAACTCGTCGACGGTGGCGTACACGGACTCTTTCCGGGGAGCTCTATCGGCGAGTTCCCCAGCCTGACGACCGAACAGAACCGTCGAGTCGTCCGGATCGTGGTCGAGGAGACCGACGGCGAGGCCGACGTGCTCGCGGGCTGTTGTGACACCAGCGTCGACGCGGTCCTTGACAACATCGAGGCCGCGGACGCCGCGGGCGCCGACGCGGCCGTCGTCGTCTCCCCGTACTACCTCGGGACCACACAGCCCGGCCTCGAACGGTTCTTCACTGCCATCGCCGACGAATCGCCGCTTCCGCTGTTGTTGTACAACATCCCGCCGCTGACGGGCAACGAACTCGGTGTCGATCTGATCACGCGGCTCGCCGACCACGACACCATCGCCGGCCTGAAAGACACGTCCGGCGATCTGACCTATCACCACCGGATCGCCAGTGAGACCCCGGAGGACTTCCTGCTCTTCCAGGGGGCGACGCAGCTGGCGACGGCTTCGCTCGAACTCGGGGCCGACGGACTCATCGCCGGCCCGGCGAACGTCTTTCCCGGCCCACTGTCGGCCCTCTACGAGGCCTACGCCGCCGACGATCTAGCGGAGGCCCGCCGGCTGATGCAGGCAATCGTCACGCCGTTCGTCACCGCGACCAGCGACATGCCCACCGCCGCAGCGATCAAACACCTCTCGGGGGTAGACGGACTGGGGATCGGCGGTCCACTCCCGCCGTTGCCGGAACTGACCGACGAGGAACGGGCGTCGCTGGCGGCGACCTACAGCCGGATCACCGAGCAGGTCGGCGAACAGACGGTCTGAGGACTGGCGACACGTTCTTCTCGGACGCTGGACTCACGACACTGGCGAGCCGGGGGCTTCTCGGAATTGCGACCGGAAAACGGCGTGATGCAGACTGGGGCGTCGGACTGCCGAGAAGAGGCCGTTAGGCGTTGTTGACCTCGCTGTCGATCTCTTCCTGGGCGTCGTTGAGCGCTTCTTCGGGCTCTTTGTTCTGGACGAGCGCGGCGTTGCAGTTGGTGTAGACGATCTCGGAGAACGTCGAGTACTGGGCTGTCGCCGGGCGGGCGCTGGTCTGGTCGACGATCTCTGCGAACGTCTCAAGCTGGGAGGCCTGCTCGTAGTACTCGTCGCTGTACAGTTCCTCCCGGACGGGGAGACGGCTGTGTTCCAGCGCCATCGTCTCCTGGGCCTCCATCGAGGCCATGTAGCTGGCGAACTGCTGTGCGGCCTCCTTGTTCTCGGACGCGGCGTTGATAAAGAGGTTCCACCCGCCCAGACAGGAGTTCTGGGCGTCGGGGTTGCCCTCCGCTTTCGGCATCGGCGCCACGTCGAAGTTCCCCTGGACGGCCGAGCCGTCCTCGTTCATCAGCGCGACGGCGTAGGGCCAGTTGCGCATGAAGATGGTGTTGCCCTGCTGGAACGTCTGCCGGTTCTGGTCCGTCGAGGAGGCCGGGATCGACTCCGGTGTGACCTCGTACTCGTGGATGAGGTCGACGGCGTGTTGCAGCGCCGCGATCCCCTCTTCGGTGTTGACCACGAGGTTACCGCTACCGTCACGGACGCTGCCGCCCATGCCCCACAGCCAGTTGAGCCACATGATGGTCAGCCCCTCGTTGGAGCCACCCTGCCAGATGTAGCCGTTGAGGTTATCGTCGGACTGCTCTTTGATGTCCTGGGCCATGTTGACTAGTTCCATGTAGGTCTCGGGCGGCCCGTCGTAGCCGGCCTCCTCCAGGAGGTCAGTCCGGTAGTAGAGCGCGTTGGCGTCCGTGTGGATCGGCATCCCGTACATGGTGCCGTCGACGGTCACCGAGTCGATGGGCGTCTGGAGCATGTTGTCGGTGTGACCTTCCGGATCGCTGACCTCCGCGGCCCAACCGTTTCCGGCGAACTCCGCCGGCCAGATGACGTCCATGTTCCCCACGTCGAACGACGACGACCCGGAGACGAACTGATTGACGTAGTACTCGCGTGTCGAGGATGCGTCCGAAGGAGTCTGCTGGGACTCGACGGTGATGCTGCTGTTGGCCTCCTCGAACATCGGGACCAGGTTCCCGGCGTCGTTGCTGAAATAGCCCGGGTAGACGTAGGTCATCGATGTCGATCCGCCACCGCCGTCGCCGGAGCCGCCATCACCGGAGCCGCCGTCGCCCGAGCCACCGTCACCGGAGCCTCCATCGCCGGAGCCGCCGTCACCGGACCCGCCGTCGCCGGAGCCGCCATCCCCACCACATCCGGCGAGCATCACGACGCTGCCACCGGCTACCGTCTTGATAAGCTGCCGCCTACGCTTGTCAGAGACTTCGTCTGTCATACACACTCACGTTCGGAACAACCCCTATTAATTGTTATTGTTTTTTATGCTACAATTACGGGAAAAGAAAGGGGACTCAGGCGCTCTCGGCGATCGCTCGGACCTCGTCCCAGAGGTCGTCCTCGATCTCGACGGTGGTAACCGTCCGGTCACGTTCGACGGAGCGCTGGCCCGGCAGTCGGATCTCGTCGACGTGGGCTGCCTGCTCGCTCTCGGTCAGCCGCGTCAGGAACGTACTCGCCCGTTCGCTGAACTCCCGAGCGCCCAGCGCTTCTGGGTCGATCGCCAGGAACAGGTCCCCCTTCGTACAGGGGTCTTCCGTGTGGTAGGTCCCGGTAACGTCGGTTCCCATCGCGGCGCCGACCAGGCCGCCGGCCAGCACCTCGACGGCGATGGCGAGTCCGGAGCCTTTCGCGCCACCGAACGGGAGAATCGTCCCGTCCAGGGCAGCGGCGGGATCTGTCGTCGGCTGGCCGTCGGCGTCGAGCGCGACGCCCTCGGGCAGTTCCTGGTCAGTCTCCTTGTAGTGGAGAACGGTCCCGCGGGCGATCCCCGACGTGGACATGTCGAGATTGAACGCCGGCTCGGTCGGCAGGCCGATGGCGATGGGGTTGGTTCCCAACACCGGTTCGGCGCCGCCGTAGGGGGGCATCGCCGGCTCGGTGTTCGTGATACCGACGCCGACGTATCCCTCCTGGAGCAGTTGGTCGGTGTAGTAGCCCAACATTCCGAGGTGGTTCGAGTCGTGGACGCCGACCGCGCCGACGCCGAACTCGTCGGCCCGGTCCATCGCCTCCCCGGCTGCGGCGCTGGCGACGACCGGACCGAGCCGCGAGCCGCCGCTGATCGTGGCCGCGCCGCCCCGGTCGTCGACGACATCGATCGTGCCGTCGGGGTCGACGTTGCCGTGTTCGATGCCGCGGACGAACCGCGGCAGTCGGAGCAGTCCGTGTGAGTGTTTCCCGCGGGCGTCGGCGCTCACCAGCACCTCGGCCGTCTGCTCGGCGTCGGCGTCGGAGATCCCGTGCGCGCGGAAGGCGTCGGCGGCGACCGCGACCGCGCGCTGCCGGTCGACCTCCATTATGTCGAGGGGCCGATGCGGTGGATGGCGAACTGGCTCTCGCCCATCGCCTCGCTGAGGGTCACTTTGCCGTTGACGATGTCGATGACCTCGTCCCAGAGTTCGTCGGTTGCCCACTCGATGGTCTCGTCGCCGACCAGCGCCTCACTCACGTCGACATCGGTCTGTTCGGGTACCCGTTCGGCGCTGTGTGGGTTGCCCGTGATCTTCAGGGTCGGCATGACGGCGTTCGAGAGGGTGTGACCCTGGCCGGTCGAGATAACCATGAAGTGGGCGCCGCCGGCACCGATGCCGGTGACGGACTCGGCCCCGTGGCCGGGCGTGTCCATGATGTACATCCCGGACTGGTCGGGGATCTTCGCACCGTAGTCGACGATGTCCTGGATCGGGCCGTCGCCGGATTTGACGAGCGCGCCGAGAGACTTCTCCTCGATGGTGGTGAGCCCGCCGTCCATGTTGTCCGGGGTCGGCTGGGCGCCACGAACGTCGTAGCCGGTGGCCTGGAGACGCTTGTCCCAGTTTCCGACACGGTCGAGGATCTCCTGGCGGACTTCGTCGTTGACCGCCCGTTCCGAGAGTTCCTCTTCGCCGCCGAAGAACTCCGGCGTCTCGGCGAAGCAGCCACGACCGCCGTGTTCGTCGATGAGCCGCCAGACGGCACCGGCGGTTGCCTTGTGCTGGCAGAGACCGCTGGTGGTGTCCGAGGTGGCGCAGTTGATCCCGAACGTGAGATTCGACATGTCCGCCGGGACGCGACGCTGGGCGCTTGCGTCCTGGACCATCTCTCGTGCGGCGTCGACGGTGGCGTCGAGCGCGTTCATCACACCCTTCTCCTCGTGGATGTTGATCGACGCGCTCGGCCGACCGGTCTCTGCGACGTCTCCGGCCAGTTCATCGCCGTCGACGATCTCGCCGGCGTGGGCGACCACGACTGCCCCGTACGTGTTGGGGTGGGTCGCGTACCCAAGCAGCGTCCGGTAGGTCTGGAACACGTCGGGCTTGGTCTGGCACCGACCCAGCGGGTGTGTGATCGGGATCGCGTCGTCGACGATGTCCGCCGCGCGCTTGACCGTATCGTTGGCGTAGGGCGCCGTCGATACGATGACTGTGTGGTTACGGATGCCGATACTACCGTCGTCCCGTTCGTAGCCTAGGAATTCGGACATGGTTACTCGCTGACCGCCTCGACTTCTTCGTCACCCGCGAGGTCACCGCGGCCGTAGTTCGATTCGACGTTGTGGACGTGGACGAACGTCCCAGCCGGGATGTCCTCTGTTGCGTTGCCGATACTCTTGCCGTATTTCGTGATGGTCTCGCCGTCGGCGATGTCCTCGATCGCGAGTTTGTGCCCGAAGTTCACGTCGTCGAGCATCTCGATCGTTCGCTCCTGGTCACCGACCGCGACCGTGACTGTCTCCCCGGCCTCAACGTCACGAAGCGCTGTCGCGACGTTATCCTCCGGTTCGACGACCTCTAGATATCTGTCGGCCATACACTTCGGTTGACGGACGCCCCAGTTGATAACGTTTTCTCCTGGGCCGACGAATGTTCACAGCACCAGCGTCACTGCGCCGAGTGCCAACAGGCTCACCGCCAGGAACTGCGCGAGCACGACCAGGATCGGCTTGGCTCCGGTCGCTTTGAGCTGGCGTGGGTTCAGTTCGAAGCCGAGACCGACGAACGCGAGCGCGAACAGCCAATCCCCGGCCGTCCCGATCGCTGCCTGTGTCCCGGCCCCGATGAGCCCGAGGTTGACGACGACCGCGACGAGCAGGAACCCGATCAGGAACTTCGGGAACCGGTACCAGATCTCCCTCGCGTCGGCCCGGTCAGTCCCGGTCGCGTAGTAGATCGCGTAGCCGACGGCCAGGACGCCGATGAAGGTGTTGCGAACCAGTTTGGTGATCGTCGCCCATTGGCCGGCCGTCTCCGAGACGGCGAAGCCGACCGCCGCCGCCGGACCGGTCGAGAAGAGGCTCAGTCCGGCCCAGATGCCGAAGGTACGATCCGGGAGGCCAAGCGCCGACCCGACGATCGGAAAGACGACTAACGTGATCGCGTCGAACAGCAACACCGTGCCCGCGGCGTAGCTGATCTCGGCCTCGTCGCCGTCGATACTCCCGGCGACGGCAAGTACTGCCGAGACGCCACAGACGCTCGCACCGGCAGCGAGCAGCGATCGGGTCCGTGACTCGATCCCCACCCGTTTCCCGACGGTCTCGATGAACAGGACACCGAGGACGACGACGCCCATCGCCAGTACGATCACCAGCGGCCCGGTCTCGACGAGTTGGCCGACGGTCAACTGCGCGCCCAGCAGAACGATCCCGGTCTCTAACATGAGTTTGTGACGGTCGATCCCGGCCTCGGCCCACTCGGGTACGCCGACGGTGGCTGCGACTCCTGCACCGCTGGCGATGGCGACGACTAACGGACTCAGCGGCGTGGCGTCACCCACGACTCGGGCGAGGGCAGCCAGCACCGACAGGACCACCAGTCCCGGTACCAGTTCGCGGACCGAACTCATCAGGGAGCCAGCGTCGTCGCGAGGACGATCGTGACTCCGAGCGCGGTCGCCTTCCAGCCCCGGTCTACGGCCAGGACTTTCCGACGACAGCGGGACACGAGTCTCTCGGTCCGAGTGCGCGAACGCTTCACGTCCATATGAGTGAACCCGGAACGCCTCCTATATAAAATTTCACAGTCCGGTGCGGACGGTCCGCGGGCGCGCCCCCGTAGTTTTATAACGAAAGACGACCCACGTCGGGGACGAATGGCAGATACAGTCGAGAGTTCGTCCGGGTCCGACTACGGCGACGGTCCGGGACGGCAGAACAGATTACAGCGGTATCGTGACCTCCGGTTCTCCGAGGAGGAACTGGCGGTAATCCTGCTGACACCGGTCGTTTCGTTCCTGTTGGCGGTGTCGTTCTACCCCATCTTCGACACCGTCGTCGGGAGCTTCTACGAGGGGTACGTCCTAGAGATGACCCCGCAAGAGTTCGTCGGTCTGGAGAACTACCGGAGCCTCTACGGGAGCGGCCCCCTGCTGGAGCAGTTCCTCAGCGGCGACGGGTTCTGGAACGCGCTGCGGGTCTCGCTCATCTACACCTTCGTGAGCGTCCCCATCGAGACTGCCCTCGGACTGGGCCTGGCACTGCTGCTCAACCGTGACTTCCGTGGGAAGTACTTCGCTCAGGCCGCGATCCTCTTTCCCTGGGCCATCCCGACGGTCATCAACGCCCGGATCTGGGCCTGGATGTTCAACGGCCAGTACGGCGTGGTCAACGATCTGTTGATCCGGATCGGCCTCCTCCAGACCCCGTTCCCGTTCCTGGCGAAACCCGACACCGCACTCCTCTCGATGCTGTTTATCACGATCTGGAAGACCAGTTCGTTCATGGCGCTGATCATGCTCGCCGGCCTCCAGTCGATCCCGGACACTCTCTACGAGGCCTCCAGGATGGACGGTGCCGGTCGGATCAGACAGTTCTGGGACATCACGCTGCCGCTGTTGAAGCCGACGCTGCTCGTAGCGCTGATCTTCCGGACCCTCCCGGCGTTCCAGGCCTTCGGCCTCCCGTACGGACTGACCGGCGGCGGCCCGGCCTCCGCGACGACCACGCTCGTGCTGTTCGACCACCAGATCACCTTCAACCGCCTCAACTTCGGAGAGGGAGCTGCGACCGCGAGCATCATCACGCTGATCGCGCTCGGCATCGCGATGCTCTATGTCGGGACGCTGTACGAACCGGAGGTGCGGTGAGATGAGCTACGATTCCAACCCCCTCGAGATCGACCGGTTCCAGTGGGTCGGGAAGAAGGTCGGTTTCTACGGGAGCATCTTCATCATCGCTCTGGTCTCGGTGTTCCCAGTGCTGTGGATGTTGATTACCTCGCTCAAACAGCCCGGCAACGTCGTCACGTTCCCCGTCGAGTACATCCCGCGGAACCCGACGTTGGCGAACTACCAGGCAGCACTGGAACAGGCCCCGTTCTTCCGCTATATGCTCAACAGCGCCATCGTCGCCTCCGGGACCGCTATCCTGGACGTGTTCCTGGGCGCGCTGGCGGGCTATGCCCTCTCGCGGCTCCGCTTCCGGTTCAAGCTCCCCGTCCTCCTGCTCATCCTCGGAACTGCCATGTTGCCCTTCATCGCCCGGCTGATCCCGCTGTTCAGCCTGGCGCGCTCGTGGGGCCTGCTCAACGACTACCTGGGGCTGATCATCCCCTACGCCGCCTTCCAGCTACCGTTCGCAGTCTGGATCTTCCAGGCGTACTTCAAGGAACTCCCCGATTCACTGGAGGAGGCGGGCCTGATGGACGGCCTCTCCCGGATCGGCGTCCTCTTCCGGATCATCCTCCCGGTCTCCGCGCCGGCGATGGCGACGGCGGCGATCATCGTCTTCATCTACGCGTGGAACGAGTTCCTGTTCGCGCTGACGTTCATGACCGAAGACCAGATGCGGACGATCACTGTCGGGATCGCACTGTACCAGGGTGAGTTCCAGTATCCCTGGGGGACCATCTCGGCCGCCGTGTTCATGTCCGTGATGCCACTGATCCTCTTCATGCTGTTCTTCCAGCGGAAGGTCGTCGAGGGCCTGACTGCGACCGGTAAGGCCTGACCGGCCCCCGATTTTCCCGTCCGATTCGACTTTACTTCGCTCGCCAGCGGACGCGTTCCGGACCACGCTCTGGTTCACCGCTTGCTGCCCGACGAGCGAACCGCGAAAAGCAGCGGCGGGTCAGTCGTTGACGACGTTCCAGGGCTCGCCGCCCTCTAAGACCGTGCGGACGATGTCGGTCACCGTCCGCCGGCGCTGGTCGTTGGCCTCCTCGCTGTACCAGGCGACGTGTGGCGTCGTCACCACCTTCGGGTGGTCCCGGAGCGGGTCGTCCGCGGCCGGGGGTTCCTCGGGGAAGACGTCCAGACCCGCGCCGGCGATCTCGCCCGCGTCCAGCGCGTCGACGAGCGCTTCGCCGTCGACGATCGGACCGCGAGCGACGTTGACGAAGTAGGCGTCCTCGTTCATCCGTTCGAAGGCGTCGGCGTCGAACATCCCACGGGTCTCGGGGACCAGCGGGGAGTGGACGGTGACGAAGTCAGCCCGGTCGAGCAGTTCCTCGAACTCGACCAGCGTCGCGGGGTCGTCGGCCACGTCCGCCTCGGAGAGGAAGGGATCACTGGCGATCACGTCAGTTCCGAGTGCGTCGGCCCGCTCGCCGACCGCGCGGCCGATGGCGCCGTAGCCGACGACGCCGACCGTCTGTGTCGAGAGCCGGTGGATCGGTGTCGCCACGTCACGGTCCCACCCGCCCGCGGCCACGTCGGCGTCGTAGGACTTCAGCCCACGCGCGAGCGCGAGGTACAGCGTCAGTGCGTGGACGGAGACCTCCTCCAGACAGTAGTCGGGGACGTTCGTGACGGGAATCCCCCGCTCGTCGGCTGCCTCCACGTCGATGTTGTCGACGCCGATCCCGTACCGGGAGATCACCCGGCAGTCGGTCAGCGCGTCGATCGCCTCGGCGTCCAGGTCGTACCGGAGGTTGATGACCGCGTCCGCACGGGCAAGCGTCTCGTGGGCGTCCTCGACATCCTCGCCCACGTCGCCGGTCAGTTCGACGACCTCGGCGACCCCGTCGAGGCCGTCACGTTCGATCGAGAGATCCGTGAAGTCGTGGTCGGTCACGACGACTGTGTGTTCAGACATAGTGTGAGAGTGTTCGCGGGACTCAGATGATTAGGTCGTAGCCGTCCACGAGGTACTCCTCGCAGATGTCCCGGTCGAGTTCGACGCCCAGACCGGGGCCTTCGGGTACGTCGATGTAGCCGTCTTCAAGGATCGGACCGGAGCCCTCGACCCGGTTGCACATATCGTTCCACCACGGCACGTCGCGGGAGTGCCACTCCATACAGAGGAAGTTGGGGATGGCCGCCGAGACGTGAGCGCCGGCGACGGTCCCCAGCGGGCTGGAGATGTTGTGCGAGGCGACCGGCACGCCGTAGAGGTCACAGACCGTCGCGATGTCGACGTACTCGCCCAGTCCGCCGCACTTGTTCACGTCGGGCGCGGCGATGTCCATCATCCCCTCGCGGGCCGCTTTGTTGAACTGGTCCGTCTTCACGAGGTTCTCGCCGGTCAGGACCGGCATGTCCAGAGCCTCGGTGACCCGTTTCTGTGACTCGGTCTTCTCCGGCGGGACCGGGTCCTCCAGCCACGCCAGGTCGAACCGTTCGAGCTTCTTGCCCAGCCGGATCGCCGTCTCGGTCGTGAAGTTCCAGTGGAGGTCCATCCCCAGATCGATATCGTAGCCGATCTCGTCCCGGACCGCCTCAACCAGGCTGACCTTGTGTTCCAGGGCCTCGTTGTCCATCCGCCGGTTGGCCTCGTCGTACTCGGCGTGGGTCGGCACGTCCAGATCGAACTTCAGCGCCTCGAACCCCTCGTCGACGACCTCGCGGGCCGCACGCGCGTAGCCCTCGGGCGTGTAGACGTCCTTCGGGTCGTGGTCGCGGGCCTCCCCCAGCGACTCGCCGCCGTGGGTGTCACAGTAGATCTTGATCTCGTCGCGGTATTTCCCGCCCAGCAGTTCGTAGACGGGCACGTCGAACAGTTTGCCCTTGATGTCGTAACAGGCGGTCTCGATGGCCGTGAAGGCGGCCTGTCCGATGCGGCCACAGCCGGTGTAGCGCTGTTCGAGCAGTTCGCGGATGCGGTCGGTGTCCAGCGGGTTCTCGCCGACGAGGTCGACGTCCATCCGGCCGGCCATGTCCAGGGCGGCCTCGGCCCGGAACGTCTCGCCCAGACCGTAGACGCCCGAATCGGTCTCGACCTTGACGATGCCCCAGGTGAAGTTGCCCGCGATGGCCATCGTCTTGATGTCGGTGATCTCGACGTCTCGCTCGGGTGGGCGGTGAGTTTCCTCCATCCCCATGTCGCGCCAGGGGACGCCGCCGCCCTGTGGAATCCGGTAGTCGGGTTGCTCGTCCTGTGTCATCACCTGTGGAGTCGTGTATTGCCGGGTTAAAGATTGTGGTGGGCTACCGGACAGTGACGGTCGAGTCGGCACGGTGGGGCCGCCGGTCGGGCTGCGTGGGTTCCCCACGCAGTTCCACGGTCGCCCGCCCGCGGCTGTCGGCAGCCGACCGGCCCACGACGAGATCGACGGTCCCCGGCTCTACGACGGGCCGTCCGTCGCGGTCGTGGACGGCCAGCGTCGCCGTCGGGAGGTCGAACGTCACCATCGCCCGCGCCCCGGCGTCGAGGTCGAGGCGCTCGAACCCGACCAGTTCCCGCTCGGGCCGGACCGTACGCCCGCCGCTGTGGCGGGCGTACAGCTGGACGACCTCGCTGCCATCCCTGTCGGCCACGTTCTCGACGCTGACGGATGCGGTGATCGTCCCGTCAGTCTGACTCTCCTCCGTGGCGACCGAGCACTCGCCGTACTCGAAGGCCGCATAACTCTCCCCGTGGCCGAACGGGAACAGCGCCGTCCCTTCGGTGAAAACGTACTCGCCCCGGGAGACAGCGTCCTGTCGGTAGTGGATCGGCAACTGGCCCACCGACCGCGGGAGCGAGACCGGGAGCCGGCCGCCGGGGTCGGCTCCCAGCAACACGTCCGCGATAGCGGCCCCGCCCTCTTGCCCGGGGAGCCAGGCGGCGACGGTCGCGTCGGCCTGCTCGACCACGTCCGGGACCGCCAGCGGGCGGCCGCTCACGATGACGGCCACGACGGGGGTTCCCGTCGCCGCCACTCGCTCGATCAGCTCCGACTGCCGGCCCGGGAGCCCGAGTTCGGTACGATCCAGGGCCTCACCGGCCGTCCCCGGCGAGTCACGCTCGACGTCGATTCCGGACTGGCCGCCGACGCAGGCGACCGCCACGTCCGCGCCGCGGGCGGCTTCCACCGCCGCTTCGATGTCGTCGTCCGGGCCGGCACGGACCCCACAGCCCGCTGCGTACGCCACCGTGGCCACGCGCTCGCGGAGGGCGGCTCGCGGCGTCACCACCTCGATGCCGCCGTCGGCGTTCTCAGCGCCGGCGTACGAGTAGTTCCCCAGCAGGTTCCGGCCGGCGTCGGCGTTCGGGCCGACGACGGCGACCGACGAGGCATCCGCCAGCGGAAGGACGCCGTCGTTTTCCAGCAGCACCAGCGACCGGCGCGCGGCCCGGCGGGCGAGCGAGCGAACGGCGTCGGTCCCGAACGCGTCGGCCGCCCGCTCGGGGGCCGGTCCCGGATCGTCGAACAGTCCCGCGTCGGCCTTCTGTCGGAGGTGGCGGCCGACCGCCCGGTCGACCGTCGATTCGGGGACCCGGCCGTCCCGGACCGCGCCGACCAGTCGGTCGCCGAAACACTCGGTCTCGGGCAGTTCCACGTCGATCCCGGCCTCGATGGCCCGGACGCCGGCCGCAGTCCTGTCGGGAGCGACCCCGTAGTCGTCGGCCAACATCTCGATTCCTCGGCCGTCCGAGACGACGGTCCCCCCGAACCCCCACTCCTCGCGGAGCAGTTCGGTCAGCAACCGCCGGTTTGCGTGACACGGTACCCCGTCGACGGTGTTGTACGCCGCCATCACCGACGGTGCGCCAGCGTCGATCCCGGCCCGGAACGGGATCAGATCGGCGTCGCGCAGCTCCCCGAGGCAGGCCGTCGGGCGCGCACGGTTGCGCCCGCCCGCGGGTCGCCCATGCCCGACGAAGTG
The DNA here is from genome assembly GCF_035666295.1 of Haloarcula montana. Lineage (NCBI taxonomy): Archaea > Methanobacteriati > Methanobacteriota > Halobacteria > Halobacteriales > Haloarculaceae > Haloarcula > Haloarcula montana. The sequence goes on along the minus strand of NZ_CP142028.1, from coordinate 224,077 downwards.
TTTGAGCGTGGCGTCAACGCCGCTGTCGGCCAGTCCCCGGACCACGCTCGCCGTCAGTTCGGCCGCCAGCGCCGGGTCTTCGCCGAAGGTCTCCTCGATCCGTCCCCAGCGGGGTTCGACGCCGAGGTCCGCGACCGGCGAGAGTGTCACCCGACAGCCGACCGCCCGCAGTTGCTCGCCGACCGCCGCCGCTACCTCGCGCACCAAGTCGGGGTCCCAGGCGCTTGCCATTCCGATGGCCTGTGGAACCGTCGCCCCGCGGCGGCCAGCGTAGCCACAGAGGCTCTCTTCCCGGACGAGCGCCGGGACGCCGTGTGCGGTTTCGCTGCGGAGAAACGACTGCAGCGCAGCGACGGCCCGTGCGAGTTCGGTCGGTTCGAGGGCACTCTCCCGACCGACCCGCGTCACGCGACCGATTCCGTGTGGGATCTCGGAACGCGCTCGCTCGCGGGAGAACGCGCCGTCGTCGAGCAGGGACCCGATCCGGACGCTCCCGAGCTGTGCCACCTTGGCTTCGAGGGACATCTCGGCGACGAGGTCGCCGATCGCTGGGGCTGTCATGGGGTGTTCTGACTCGGAACGTCGACGCCCATCGAGAAAAAGCCACGCACGACGGGGTAGTTTTATTATCCAGAGACGCCCCCGTCCCGATAGGATGACGAGCGAACGCATTACCGTCGCCGCCGTGAGCGAGTACGAGGTCGACGGACAGACAGTCCGGTTCGACTGTGAGATCGACGCCCCGGAGCCGGTGACCGACCGCACCGTCCCGGTGACACTGACCGTCTACGACCCCCGGACCTTCCGGTTCGAACTGCTGGCCAACCCCGAGACACACACGGACAGCGAGTACCCGCCCGTCGAGACCGACGCCGTCGAGACCGACGTGGCGCTGGACATCGCGGAGTCCGACGGCACGCTCACCGTCGACACCGGCGCGCTCTCGATCACCGTCGGTCTCGACGAGTGGTCCTTCGCCGTGGTGGACGCCGACACCGGCGAGACCGTCTTCGAGGAACAGCGGGCCGATCCCGACGTGTTCGGCCGCCAGCGAGTCGACGCGCTGGGGTTCACCCAGGAGGAGATCAACCACAACCCCCGGCGGGTCGACCGGACCGGAACCTCGTTCCGGCTCTCGCCCGACGAGAAGATCTACGGCGCCGGCGAGCAGTTCGTCGAGTTCGACCGCCGGGGACGCGAACTGGACCTCTGGCACCAGGAACCACTGGGTACGGAGACCGAGCGGGCCTACAAGAACATCCCCTTCCACCTCTCGACGAACGGCTACGGCCTTCTGCTGGATACCACCGCGCGGGTCCACTACGACTTCGGGAAGACCTCCACTGCTTCGGGGACGATGTCGGTCGCCGACGACGACTTCTCGTTCGTCTTCTTCTACGGGCCGGAGTTCCGGGACATCCTCCAGCGGTACACCGCCGTCACCGGCCGTCCCTCGCGGCCGCCCAAGTGGTCGTTCGGAACGTGGATGTCACGGCTTGGCTACGAGTCCCGCGAAGAACTGGAGGCCGTAGCAGCGCGCTTGCGCGAGGAGGAGATCCCCAGCGACGTGCTCCACCTCGACCCGTTCTGGATGCGGGCGAACAAGTCCACGGACCTGGAGTGGGACACCGAGCAGTTCCCCGATCCCGAGGGGATGATCGCCGAACTCCGTGAGGACGACTTCCGGCTCTCCCTGTGGGAACACCCCCACGTTCCCGTCGGGACCGAGGCCTTCGACGAGGGGGTCAGCGAGGGCTACTTCGTCACCGACGGCACCGGCGACGCCTACGTGATGGACAACACCTGCCAGGGCGACTACCGCGGGGCGCTCGTCGACTTCACCGACCCCGACGCCGTCGAGTGGTGGAAGGCCAAACACCACCGACTCCTCGAACAGGGCGTCGCCGTCTTCAAGACCGACTACGGCGAGTACGTCCCCGAAGACGCCGTCTTCGCCAACGGCCGGAGCGGGAAGACGATGCATAACCTCTATCCGTACCTCTACAACGAGGCGGTCTACGAGGCCGTCGGCGAGGTCAACGGGCCGGAGGAGGCCGTCGTCTGGGGCCGGTCGGCCTGGACCGGGAGCCAGGCGTTCCCGATGCACTGGGGCGGTGACCCACAGACCAGTTGGAACGGGATGAGCGCGGCGCTTCGCGGCGGACTCTCCGCCTCGCTGTCGGGAATCGCCTTCTGGAGCCACGATATCGGCGGCTTCCGCGGCACGCCCGACGACGACGTCTACACCCGCTGGGCGCAGTTCGGCCTCCTCTCGTCGAACAGCCGGTGTCACGGGACCACGCCGCGGGAGCCCTGGGAGTTCGGCGAGCAGGCCCTGGACATTTTCCGGGAGTACGCCCGCCTGCGCTACCGGTTGCTCCCGTATCTCTACACGTACGCGGAAGTCGCCGCCCGGACCGGCCTCCCGGTCGTGCGCCCGCTGGTCTTGGAGTACCAGGACGACCCGACGGTCCACCGCATGGACACGCAGTATCTCCTGGGCGAGGATCTGCTTGTCGCGCCCGTCTTCGAGGACAGCGGGACCCGGTCGGTGTATCTCCCGGAAGGTGAGTGGCGCGATTACTGGACGGGGCAGCGTCACGAGGGCGGCCGGACCGTCGACGTCGACGTCTCCATCGACGAGATGCCGGTGTTCGTCCGGGCCGGCAGTGTCCTCCCGGAACGCGAGCCCACCCAGTCGGTCCAGCCCGGGACGCCCGCGGAACTGGAACTCGACGCGACGCTGGCCGATGGCCACGCGGCGGGTCGGTTCTACGACGCGGACGCGGACGCACTCGTCGAGTTCACGGTCGAGGCCGGCGGCGACACCCTGTCGGTCGACCTCGGGGCGTGTACGGCCGATCGCGTGACCGTAACCGTCCGCGACGCGGCCCCCGAGACGGTCGTCGTCGACGGGGAGACGCTGCAATCGGTCGACGACGACCCCGATGCCGGTACCTGGACCGACACCGGGACCGGTGTGACGATCGTCGTCTGAGGGGTGGATTTATTAATCGAGATGCTGAATGGTGCGATAACGAACCACGGTGATACAATGGGACGCCTACAACTGAACGACCTGAAGAAAGTATTCGAATCGGGCGCGAACGACATCGTTGCAGTCAACGAACTGAACATCGACATTCGGGACGGGGAGTTTCTCGTCCTGGTCGGCCCGTCGGGCTGTGGGAAGTCGACGACACTCCGGTGTATCGCCGGGCTGGAACGGACGACATCCGGGCAGATCCTCCTCGACGACCGGGACATTACACACCGCAAGCCCAAGGAGCGCAACATGGCGATGGTGTTCCAGAACTACGCGCTCTATCCCCACATGTCCGTCCGGAAGAACATCGGCTACGGGCTGAAGATCACGAGCGACCTGGACAAAGACGAGATCAACCAGCGCGTCGAACAAACTGCGGAACTGCTTGAGATCAAGGAACTGCTCGATAAGGAGCCCGGTGACCTCTCCGGTGGGCAGCAACAGCGCGTCGCCCTGGGTCGGGCGATCATCCGTGAACCGGAGGTGTTCCTGATGGACGAGCCGCTGTCGAACCTCGACGCGAAGCTCCGGACGACGATGCGTACCGAGATCCAGCAACTCCAGCAGGATATGGATATCACGACGATCTACGTCACCCACGACCAGACCGAGGCGATGACGATGGGCGACCGGATCGCGATCCTCGACGAGGGCGAACTCCAGCAGATCGGTGAACCCCTGGAATGTTATCACCGGCCGGTCAACCAGTTCGTCGCCGGGTTCATCGGCTCTCCGAGCATGAATTTCCTTTCCGTCCGTCAGGGCGACGACCAGCTCGAACACGACGAGTTTACGTACGATATCTCGACTGAGACCCAGGAGGCACTCACCGAAGCCAGCCGGAGCCTGACGCTCGGTATCCGGCCGGAGCATATCCAACTGGCTGGCGGTGACGAGGCGAACGCGGTCCCGACGACCATCCAGGTCGTCGAGCCGATGGGCGAAGTAACCTACGCGTACTTCGAGGTCGGTGGCCAGAACTACACCGCCAGCATCGACGGTGAACGCCGGATCGAGGCCGGTGACGATGTCCACGTCGTTTTCCCGGAAGAGAAGATCCACCTCTTCGACGGCCGGAGCGGAGAGGCAGTCAAGAACAGCGAACTCGACGAGACGTTCGACACGGTCCGGGCGTAACCCTTCGTTTGTTTCTCGCGAACAATTAAGTGTGTACTCGCCATACCATCGAGTATGAGCGAGCCACCGAGCCAGCCCGAATCGGGACGACGCGTACAGGCAGTCCAGATCTCCTGTGACATCCTCGAAGCGCTCCGTGAGAACGACGGGGCCGGCGTCTCCGAACTCGCGGCACAGTTAGACCGGTCGAAAGCGACGATCCACAGCCACCTTGCGACGCTCACCGACAACGAGTACGTCGTGAAGCACGGCGACACCTACGAGATCAGTCTCCGGTTCGTCGATATCGGCGAGTACGCGAAAAACCAGATCGACATCTACGAGGTCGCCAAAGAGGAAGTCGATCGGTTGGCCGCCGAGACCGGGGAGGTGGCCCAGTTCATGGTCGAGGAACACGGCCGGGGCGTCTACCTCCACAAGGCACGTGGGGAGAACGCCATCCAGACAGCCTCCTACACCGGTAACCGGAAGGACCTTCACTGCACCGCGCTGGGGAAGGCCATCCTCTCGCAACTGTCGACCGAGCGGATCGACGAGATCATTCAGCGGCATGGACTGCCACAGCGGACCGAGAAAACCGTCACCAGCCGCGAGGAACTGTTCGAGGTCCTCGAACGGATCCGTGAGGAGGGCGTTGCCTTCGACGACGAGGAGATCCTCAAGGGACTGCGATGTATCGCTGCACCGATCGAACATCCGACCGGCGCTATCTACGGTGCGATCAGCATTTCCGGACCGACGAGCCGGTTCAAAGGTGACCGGTTCCACGAGGAACTCCCCGAGATCGTCCAGGGAGCGGCGAACGTGATCGAAGTGAACGCGACGCAAGTCTAGGCCGTTTGCAGTAGCCGAACAGAGCTTTGTTCTTTCCCCGTTACTGTAAGGCCGTCTTGTGGGAAGAAACAGTATCTGGAGCGTCGCTACGTACGGTCGCTCGTCGTCGTTTGTGAGAGGCGAATACAACTGTGTGGTGTTCCTGGGCTGCCGGTGATGGTCCCTGACGGTATCGCTGAGACACTGCTGCTCTCGTCTCCGATACACCGGCCACCGATCAGCTATTCGGTATTTGACAGGCGTCCACGACGACGGCTCTCCCCGATTCGTAGTCCGTTCGCGAGTCGCGAATACGGCCAGCCACTGTGTTTCGGTGTGGAGCCGGCTTTTCAGGGGAAAGTAATGGCGGGACTGTCCCGAATCCATGGTGCAGTTCCCTATGACACCGAACTGGATCGGACGCCGAGCTGTAGGGAACACGTAACAACCGTGCGGCTGTTATCCCTTTCGTCGGCTATCAACACCGATCTCCCTCGATAAAACAAGTGTACGGCTGTTATTTTATCTGTGGTACACAGCCAACACCGAGACAGACAGCCCTGTGGTGCTGTTCCCGGGCCAGTAGGGGATGCGTTCGGGACTCGCGAACACGATGTGTGTGAGGGTCGTGACGCTTGCTCTCAGAAGCCAGATCCAGTTCACTCAGACACACCGATAAGACGCTATTACGCCGTCTCGAATCGAATGTGTTTTTATACCTCCATTTTTGAGGGCTGTTTCGGTGGATATTCGATTTCAAATATAGAATTGCCAGAATACTTCCAGAATAGGAGATAGCATAGTTACTTTAGAAGATCTCTATCTATTTAAACAAGTTAGAAAACATATCTCCTATCTACCGGCGTTTGCTGGGTATAATTAGCACAATTGGTGAATAAGAGGGATACTATCGGTACTCTATCTTCAAATCCCGTGGCAGTGATCGGATGTTCCCGAGTTTCACAGCAGGGGACCGCGAGAAGTATAGTAATATCCGCTATACGGAGTGGTCCCAACTCGCCGACCTTTGGCTTCCATCAGTTCCACACTCGTTCGGTGTCGAAACGTAGAGAGCAGCGTGAACTCCCGAGCATCCGTTTTTGTCACTTCGCTCGCCCTTGTGCCATCGGTACGTGACGACCTAGACAGGTACCGTAATGAACGTCAGCATTCTCGACTGGTACAGATACCTTCGTAAGAGCCACTCCGTTGCTCTACTCATCACCGAAACCCCCGTTTTGTGCGGTTCCAGAGGACCGGTGGCAGATCGTGAGAAGATGTGAGAGCGGGGTGACTGCTCTCCCTTCAGAAAGAGCGGGTTTAATACGACAGGCGATACACGTCCTACCTGACTCCCCTCTCACGGAGCGCTTGATATGTCGAGACCCGCAGACCGTTACGGACGGACCCTCTCAGTTACCACCCTTGTTATCGCCCTCGCCTGTACTGTCGCCGTTATATCGATTACCACCGCCGTCTGGGCAGCGGGTTCCACAGCGACCGCCGAGACACCAGCGGTACGATCGAACGTCAGTGAAACGTACGATTCCATCGACGGCCTCAACGCGACTCGGACAACCGTTGTCAAACGGAACGGGACAGTTACGGCTCGTGCCACGTACGATGTCACGACGGTACCAGGGAGTGACAAACGCCGTCTCCGACTGAAAAGTAACTCGTCGCGACGATACGACCTCCGCGTCTCGAACGGTTCGACCCTCTGGTTGCACGATCGGAGTGAGCAAGCAGTAACCCGAATCGGTCTTCAAAATACGCCCACGGACGACTCGACCCAAGAGCGGATCGAACGGGTTCTCGTTCGCACGCGCTTGGTTAGCGACGATTCGAGACCTTCGATGCCTGTCGAGCCACTACCGGTCGTACCCGGCGACCGCGGCGGCATGAGCCCACCACATACTGTTCCGAACACCACGTACGATATTCGATACACCGGGACGGAAACGCTGAACGGACGGGAGGCGTATGTTATCAATATTACTAGTCCCGACGAAGATATCAGCTATCAGCAAACACTCTGGATCGACACGGAGTGGCTGTATCCGATCCAGCGACAGACGACGTGGGTACATAACGAGGTGGAGCGGGAACTGACGACAACGTACACCGACGTGCATGTCACTCCTGAACTCCCGAAAGGAACGTTCCGATTCGAACCGGGTCCGAACACGACGTTCGAGACGCCGGCAACGCCCACTGTCCGACAGTACGACAGTATCGGCGAGTTGCGGTCAGATACGACGGTCACAGTACCGACGCCGGAGCTACCGATGTCGTACGAATTAACCACAGCAACGAGGACTGAGGGGCAAGTCCATAGCGTCGGCCTCCAGTACGTCAACGAAACAAGCAGTATCTCGATCTCGGCGTACAACTTCACGTATCCGCCCGAGAACGGAGAAACGGAGGTTACGATCGATGGGCGACAGGCGGTGCTCTCGTTTGGCCCGACAGTGATGCTGTCCTGGAACTGTGAGAGATACCGATACACCGTTCGTGCAACGGGAACCACCAGACAACAGCTAATTGCTGTCGGTCAGTCGGTCGGCTGTCCAGCTACGTGATCCGTGCAGGTGCCTGTGTGGGTCCAAATACATTCCCCCCGGCTTCTGGGTCAGAAAGCCGGTTCCATATTATAAGATGGTACGCCACTATCGTCGAGTTGCGACGGATCACGGACGGCTATGCTAACGGTACGGAACACCCTCGGCCCGCAGTCACCCCCAGTTGGACCCTGACACCGAGGGCAAGTCATGGCCTGGATCGCTTCACCGGTCCAGTCCGTCGCCTGACTCCAGTAACGGTATGTTGGTCCCGTCCCTCCCTCGGTCCCCTGACGCGCACACCCCTCCATCCCATCCCCCGACCGTTTTCTGGGTCAGCAAGTGGCAAGGTACTTTATTCGCGCCCCAACTCTTGTTCGGGTACGTGAGCGAAGACCCGGCGCTGGAGGACGTTCTTGAGTTGCTCAGCGACCAGTACGCCCGGGATATCCTCGCAGCAACGAGTGAGCAACCAATGTCCGCCCAACAACTCGCACAGCAGTGTGATATGTCGGAACCGACGGTATACCGCCGAGTTGAGTGGTTACAGGAACACGGATTGCTGGCAGAGCGAACGGAGATACAAACTGGCGGCAACGATTACAGCGTCTACCGAGCGACGCTCTCGGAGTTCACACTTACCCTCGAAGAGGGGGCGTTCGAGCCACGTATCGAACGCCTCTCGACGCCGGCGTTTCCGGGACAGAACGAGGACGATACGGCGGACCGGTTCACGAAGATGTGGGAGAATCTATAATATGGTTCTGGTATCCACGATTACTGACTGGCTCATTCTCACACTGGCCTTCGGGTCGACGATCATTGGTGCGTACATCGGGTACCAGGCATACCGGGGCTACCGCCGGCACGACAGCCCTACCATGCAGTACCTGTCCGTGGGCCTGTTTCTCCTCACTGCCGCCGCGTTTACTGTCGCGTTCGTCGGTTCAGCCCTGCTACGGGGCAATCTTCTCCCGTCGAAGTTCCAGCAACCGCTCACTCTCATCACGCGTATGCTTCAGTTCGTCGGTGTCCTCTTCATTGCATACTCACTCCACCGGCGCGGATGACGATGCGCGTTCGAGCGACACTGTTGTGCCGGTGACACCGACCGGAACATATCATACCCGTCGATCGTGATAGGTAGACAAAGACAGCCACCTAGCGTACGGCTGTTAAGCGGTTCGTTGAATGACAATGCGTTGTGACTCAGAACTCACAGCCACAACGGGAAAAACTGGGGCCGCGCTCAAATAGATGAACGAAACGGCTAGAAGCAATCGGGGGGACTGCCCTGCCGTCGTCGATACATTCGGAATGGCTGCTTGTATCGATTGGAGGACTAAGAGGTGCTACCGGTGAAAATCGATCGCTTTCTGGCCGGCTTCACGGTGTACTTTGACCTCGGCAGGCTCCGTCTGTGCGACGAGGTCCCCTTCGCGTAGCACGAGTGTCCGCGGTGCCCGCGTTCGGAGGGCGTTGAACGCGTCCGGACTATCGAACACGACGAGCGAGCCCTCGTGTCCCTCTTGAAGACCGTACTCGTCGACGCCGAAAATCTCGGCGTTCGCTGCGGTCAGCATCTCCCAGATATCAGGCACGTTATTGCGGCCCGCCATATGGGCGTAGTGGACGAGAATGAAGGCGGCGTCAAGCGGGTCCGCCATCCCGTAGTGATACCACGGATCGAGGACAGAGTCGTGACCGAGGCCAACGGTCACGCCCCCAGCGCGAAGTTCGTCTACGCGCGTGTGTCCACGTCGCCGCGGATAGTCGTCGTAACTCCCCTGGAGAACAGAGTTATCAGGTGGATTCGTGATAACGCTCACGTTGCTCTCGTCGAGAAGCCGGATTAGCTTGTCTGCGTACGCATTGTTGTACGAGTGCATCGCCGTAGTATGACTCGCTGTCGTTCGCTCCCCGATACCCCGTTTCAAGGATTCGCTCGCCAGGACTTCGGTGAACCGCGATTGTGGATCGTCCGTCTCGTCGATATGTACGTCAAGGGGACGATCATAACGTTCGGCGAGGTCGCACACGAGTTCGACACTCGTGACGCCGTCTTCGCGAGTGTGTTCGACGTGTGGGATCGCTCCGACCACGTCAGCGCCCATCTCAATCGCCTCACGGAGCAGATCCTCGTTTTCTTCATCGGTAAACACCCCATCCTGGGGGAAGGCGACGACTTGGATGTCGACGATGTCCGCGACCCGGGATTGTAGTTCGAGGAGCGCTTCGACGGTGGTCAGTGACGGCTCTGTCGCGTCGGCATGTGTCCGGATTCGGGTCACCCCATTGGCCGCGTACCACTCGACGGTACGCGTCGCCCGCTCAAGGATATCCTCGGCCGTGATATCTCGCTTATATGTGGCCCAAATGTCGATACCCTCACTCAGTGTCCCGCTCGTATTCCACGACGGCTCCCCCGCGGTCCCCGTCGCGTCAAGGTGTACGTGTGGTTCGATCAGCGGCGGCGTCACGAACCGTCCGTCGGCCTCGTAGCGACGGTCTGCTGGGAACTGTTCCGGATCGCTCTCCCCTGCAGGAACGATCCGGTCAATGACTCCGTCCGCAATCTCGATGTCGACGGTGCTGCCGTCTAGTGTCGTCGCGCTTGTGACGAGATATTCCGACATGGATGCTACTGACGAAAAAGAGATGCATATGTGTTGCTATTTTCCAAATTGGGACAAATATTGTGTCTATAGGCCTATTTTATTCGAATTTATCGCAGACTTAGGTATGTCTATGGCAACAGACGAAGACACATCGACGTGGCGTCAGTTCGTATTCGGTAATGAAGAACTTCCTGACCCGGACTATCCGATTGATCATGTTCCTCAGGAGGAACGGAAAGGGCTCGTCAGCATTTCCGCCGTCCTTCTCGGGTTTGTGTTCTTTGCAGGGACGTTGTGGTCCGGAGCCGAAATCGGGGCGGCGATGGGCTTTGGACCGATGCTCAGCGCGATGGCTGTCGGGTACGCGATTCTGGGGGTGTACGTCGCGGCGCTCTGTGGCATCTCCGCCAAAGCGGGGCTGACGACAGTGCTCCTCGCACGATACAGTTTCGGGCGGTTGGGAGCGAAGTTTGCAGACCTCCTGCTCGGGGGGACACAGGTCGGATGGTTTGGCGTCACAATTCCTATGGTCGCGATCCCGACGGCGAGTTTCTTCGGGATCGACTCTCAGCCATTCGTTTTGGCCCTCATTTTCATCTGGGGTCTTCTCCACCTCGCGACAGCCTACTTCGGGTACGAAGGGATGGAGAAACTCTCGCTCGTCGCAGTCCCGATATTAGTGGTCGTCGGTCTCCTCTCGATGGGTATCGCTGTCCAGGATGCCGGCGGTATCGGGGGTTTGTTCGCTGGGGGTGGCAGCGGGCAGATGGGCTTCGCCGCGGCCGTAACGATCGTCGTGGGGACGTTCATCAGCGGTGGCACACAGGCCCCGAATTGGGCGCGGTTCTCAGCATCCACGAGAGTCGGGTTTTGGGCAGGCCTCATTGCGTTCCTGCTTGGGAACGGCTTCCTGTTTCTCTCGGGTGCTGTCGGCGGAACCGTCTACGATGTGACGCCCGCGGGTGATCTCTATGAAGTGCTCGCCGCTCAGGGACTGGCCGCGATTGGCCTCATCGCGCTCGTCCTGAACATCTGGACGACGAACGACAACGCCGCCTACGCCTTCGGCGTCGCCGGAAGCGAGGCGTTCGATTTTAACCGTAAGCGCCCGTTCGTCCTCGGCGGTGGCGCTATCGGTATTCTCCTTGCACTTGCTGGTGCCGATAGTTTGCTTATCCCCTGGCTCTCGACACTCGGGCAGTACGTCCCACCGCTTGGCGGTGTCATCATCGCTGATTTCCTACTCTGTTGGCGCATGGAGATCCCGAAGATGGACAACGTTCGGTTTACCGGGATTCGCTGGGTCGGGGTCATCGCCTACGTCGCCGGAATTCTTGTCGCGATGCTCACCGCTGGCCAAGTTGTGCCCGGAGTCGCTGCACCCCAACTCCTGCCAGGTCCCGGAGGTGCAGCACTCAATGGTCTCGTCGCAGCACTTATCTCTCATACGATAGGATACTATTTGTTGGAGAAGAACGGTATGCTCTCCGGTCACATGGTTGAACAAGGAGCGGACCGACTCTAATTTCCCCACTTCGGTACCCTATCATAACAATTGAAACGCTGTACGCACCGATCGCACTGCAGTCATGTGATCGGGTGTGCATTGATTCTCAATGACTACGATAAATACGGCTATCAATCCGCCGTGACGGCACCAAATCACGCCCACTTTCCGAGTGAGCGGTCAACAAACTAGATACTACTGGATGCTGTGGCAAAGAGACGACCACAAAACGTATTCCGTGACTGGCGAATGACCTGAACTGGGCGGCGGTCCCCGAGTGTCGTTGTCATTGGACGATAAGTAGTTTAGCTCGACAGAGGACGAGTCCAGCGAGGTAGCGATGCCACGAAGAGGTGCCATCGCGTATTTGTTGTAGCAGAGTTCATCAGCATCGGCGTGGGGACAGCTGTAGGGGTGGATATCGACGGAGTTGAGGCAGATGATCCTCGGTTCCGGCCCGGGGATCATCGCTGCCTGCTGAACCGGGGCCGTTGATCACGGCTTCCAGTTCATCGGGTGGAAGACCGACACTCTCAATGCATACGGTCCGAATGCCACAAAGTCTAGTCAGGGTTCGTATAGTAGAACTCGAATACCTGAGGTATCGATGCGGCGATACACCGGAACGCCAGTAATCCGTTTCCCCGACCCGAGTCGTATTTGGCCCGATAGCGTTCCGTAGAACCGCACACCTCGTTTCCATCCTGGCTCGTCACTCGCTCCAGAATGCCTCGATTCGTTCGTCAAGACGAGTGAGTACGGTGGCGAGCACGTCCTGCCACTCATCTGGATAGTCTTCGTCCTCGCCTGGCGTCGGCGCATTCGGGGGCGGGTGGGAGTGCTCGCGGGTGTTGTGGTCATTGGGGTGGCGGTCCCAGCGGCACTCCCACGAGTTCCCCGTCCGGTATTGCTCGGAGTAATGGATGCTGAAGTCATCGGTTTCGAACCATCGGATACGAAGATACGCTCGCGTGACCCCGCTTGGGAAGTACCCGAGGTCGTAGTCAGCAACGACGGCGTTAGGTGCATACTCAGGGCGTACTTGGACATCGGCGAAGCGGGCGCTTCTGGAAAGATGCGGGGTAATCCGGTCGAGAATTTCAGCATCGATCGGGCCGGTACTGGACGGCCCGTCCTGGTTGTCAGGCATCGATATGATCGGGAGAACTACCAGAAGTTGAGTGATCACGCCGCGCCGCGTCGAGGAGGGTAGCTCTGCGTTCGAGCGTTTTCCACTTGGAGAGCGCTTCCCACGCGTATTCAGTTGTCATTTCGCGGCTGGCTTCGACAAGAGAGACGGCGTCAGGATCGTCTGCGTCGAACTGTTCTCTGTACTCCTCGATCTGTTCGATGGCGTCTGAAAGCGCCTCAACGATCTCCTGGTCGGAGTAGTTCTCGCGGATGCGGTCGATACGTCGCCACTGGAAGTACGCATCGTTGCGCTCATACCGGACGGGGCGGCCGTCGTGACGGTGAACCAATCCCATCCCGTCGAACCACTCCAAGTAGTCGCGGGCAGTCTCAGTATCGCAGTCAGCGAGATCGGCGATGTCGGAAACCTTTGTAGGGGTTCGAAGCCCGGTGACGATATCGAGGAGTCGCTCGCGGATCGGACCATCCTTGACCAGCGAATCGGGCGATTCTAAATCATCGAGATCCGCCGGTGACTCGTCGCCAGCGTACGCATCGTCGGGAATGTCAGTGATATCCATTCGTGACGCCTCCGTACCGGAACTAACACTTGGACTGGTATATATCTATTGTGAACTGAATTATTTCTGCTATATGCTGATGAGTCGCGAGTTCGACAGTCAGCATATTCTAGAGATGCTCAGCCAACGCGGGTTCTCCTCCGTCGTCCCGAAACGGATGCAGACCAGCGAGAAAGCCCAGGCCAAGCGATTGCTCCAGCGCGGTCAAGATCGATACGAGACCGACAGGAAACTGCATCTCGGGAAGAACGAATGGCACGAGACGACGCTGATCTACCGTCGCAAGGAGAACTCCGAACACGACGATCACAGACAGTACTCTGTGTTTATGACGAACCGAGGCAGTGGCCTTCTTACTGAGTACGGCTATCGCTGGGAAATCAAGAGTGGCTACAAGTCGATCAAGCGATTCATGGCCGCAACGACGTCGAAGGATTTCGGGTTGCGGTTCTTCTACTTCGCATTCGCGTGTCTCCTGTACTCGATCTGGCGAGCGGTGGACCTGCTGGTACGGGTTGAGTTGACCGATGAGTACGAGCATTCACCGATCGTAACAGCCGACAATACGCTGACGCTGTTGAAGAAAGAAACCGGAATTGGATAATGAGGGGGCTCTCCCCGTGTTAGCGCGGCGTCTGAGTGGCAACGCTGTCGGAAGTCGACGAAATGCCTCGGATTAGTTTCCAGTTCAACAAGAACCCCCGTTTGGGGAGGGATCTGAAACAGATTCCGCTCGTCGGTTCGCCCGAAACCACACATCACAGGCCCGCTAAACCCACTGTAGTCTCAACTTCCAAAGAGGGAGTTTTTGTATAGCATAATATGATATATAGACGTGGATATGGGCGCTTCAGCGGCCAGAGCGGGTTTTTTCGCCGTAACTCTGGCTCCCACAACACACAAAACATTACTCCAATAATGTGCTGTGGGTTGGAGTGGGTCGCCGCCCTCGGAGAAGCACGACTGCTGTAACCGCCTCAGGATGCCGCTTTGCCAGGGGAAGACCGGGGTTTGAATTTGCGCTGACTCGCCTCATCAGAGTCGAATCGATAGCAACGCATAGATTCGATTAAGACTAACTCTTAAATGATAGGAAATTACTATTTCTGGCAATCCGACAGAAGCGGACTACGGATGACAACCGCGTGCGGACGGTCGTCGGTAATTGCCGGAGCCGCGAACGGCGAACTGGCTGCCGCTGAAGCGGGGCATCACCATCGGCAACGGTGCCGTCGTCGTGGCCGGCGCGATCATCGCCGACGACGTTGACTACTACACCGTCGTCGCGGACGACCCGCAAGACTGGTCTCCGGAACGCTCCGCCGCCAGCGCTAACTGTTCGTCCGTCCTACGACCGCCATGGGACTGATTGCGGAGTTCCGGATGGCCTCCGAGCAGCTGCCGCTGGTCGACGTAGCGGAGGGCGTGTCCGAAGCAACCGTCGAGTTCGAGTCGGTCCAGGGGCGCCCGTCGGGGGCGCCAACGTTCATCGTACGGATCGTGGGTGCCGACGCCGACGCGATCGAGGCGGCGTTTGCCGACGCCGACTCGGTGACCGACTACTCGCTGCTCGTCGCCGACGGGGCGACGCGGCGCTACCGCTGTCGTCCGACCGGCGACCCGCCGACTGACGTGGAACTGCTCGCGGACAACGGGTCGATCCCCGATCGGGTGCTCGCCACGCCGAACGGCTGGGAAGAGCGCCGCTGGTTCGCCGACCGTGAGGAGTTCGACCAGTTCCGGACGTTCTGCCGCGCCAACGACTACGGACTCCGGCTGGACCGTCTTGTGGAGACCGACGAGGGGCCGGACGGGAGGGTGTCCAGCCCTTTCGGGAACGGCGACCGCTCCCGGCCGCGCGAGATGACCGACGCCCAGCGGGAGGCGCTCGTCACCGCCCACGAGATGGGCTACTTCGACACGCCGCGGACCGCCACGATGGCCGACATCGCCGACGAACTCGGCGTCGCGTCCGCGTCGCTCTCCGAGCGACTGCGACGCGCACAGACCCACCTCGTCGCGGAGTTTCGACGCACCACCAGTATAAAGCCCCGAACAGATTAGGGTACGGACTACAGGTCCGTGGTCACAAAGACCCCTGTGATCGACGACACGCTACGGACGGACGGGCGCGGTGCCGCCATCGATGCCGAGGGCGTGGAACTCACCTACGCCGACGGGACGGAGGCGGTGAAAGGGATCGACCTGACCGTCCCTGAGGGCGAGTTCTTCGCCTTTCTCGGTGCGAACGGTGCGGGGAAGACGACGACGATCAAGACGTTCTCGACGCTACTGTCGCCGACTGCGGGCTCGATCACCGTCAACGGCTTCGACGTGCGGGACGAGCCCCGGAGGGTCCGCGAAACGATCGGCTACATGGCTCAGGAGACCAGCGTCGACGAGGAACTCACCGCCCGCGAGAACATCCGCTTCGCCGCTCAGGCCTACGGCGTCCCCAAGAGCGAGCGCGCCGAGCGCATCGACGAACTGCTGGATTTGGTGGACCTAGCGGACGTGAGTGACAAGCAGGCCAGCGAGTTCTCCGGCGGGATGAAGAAGCGACTGGACGCCGCGACGGCCCTCGTCCACAACCCGCCGCTCGTCTTCCTCGACGAACCGACGACCGGGCTGGACCCGAAGGCACGCAACCGTCTCTGGGACTATTTCGAGCGCATCAACGAGCGCGGAACGACGCTGTTTCTCACCACGCAGTACCTCGAAGAAGCCGACCAACTCTGTGACCGCATCGCCGTCATCATGGACGGCGAGATCGTCGCCACGGGCTCGCCCGCGGAGCTGAAACGGCGAGTCGGCGGGGAGATCCTCGACGTGGAGGTCCCCGACGGAGAGGACGCCCGTGAACGCGCCGCCGAGATCGCCCGCGAAGGCGACGTCTTCGACGCCGACGCGGCCGTGACCGTCACCGACGACGGGATCAGCGTCACCGCCGAGCGAGCACGCGAGCACGGAACGGGCCTGCTGGTGGCCCTGCGCGACGCCGGGATCACCGTCACTGGGTTCAATATCCGCGCCCCGACGCTCGACGACGTCTTCCTCGCGATCACCGGGGAGGAACTCGACTCCGAGGAACGGTCGGCCGACCCCGCTGACGTGACGGAACCGGAGGTGACCGCCGAATGAGCGAACCCTCGGGAGATCGGGCCGCCGACAAGCCCCGCGCGGATGGTGGGCACGTCCGCACGACGCCGTCGAGCAACTCCGTTCTCAGCGACTTCTGGGTGAACTTCGTCCGCTGGAACCTGAAGGCGATACGCAATCCGTTCGTCGTCGTCGGGTCGCTCGTCCAGCCGATCATCTTCCTCGTCCTGTTCACACAGGTTTTCGGCCAGATCGCGACGAGCGCGCTCGGGAGCGGTGGCGGGGCGGGGGGCATCACCTACGAGACGTTCCTGCTGCCCGCTATCGCGATGCAGGTGTCGCTGGCGGCCGCCGCGGGGTCGGGGATCGGCCTCGTCAACGACATGGAAGAGGGGATGTTCGAGAAGACGCTCGTGATGCCGATGAGCCGTTCGGCGATGTTTTTGGGCAAGACCGCCGCGGAGATCCTCCGGATCGTCGTCCAGATCGCTATCATCCTCGCGCTGGGCGCGTTCCTCGGCGCGAACGTCGCCACCGGGTTCGTCGGCGCCGTCGGGATCCTCGGCATCGGGGTCCTCTTCTCGCTGTGGTTCATCGCCCTCTCGAACATCATTGCGGTCGTCACCCGCGATCAGGAGTCGACCATCATCGGCGCGAACCTCCTGCAGTTCCCCCTGCTGTTCGTCTCGACGGCCTTCCTCCCGCTGGACGCGATGCCCGACTGGATCGAGGTCGTCGCGACGTTCAACCCGATCACCTACGGCGTCGACGCCGCCCGTGCGCTCATGCTCGGCCAGGACGTCATGACCGTCATCGAGGTCACCCGCTTTGGCGGGATCTGGAACACGCTCGTCCCGGCGATTGCCGTGTTGCTCGCCCTCGACATCGTATTCGGCGGCGCCATGGTCTACCTGCTCAACCGCGCGTCGAGTTCCACTGTGCAGTGAGACCCACGTTGTCGGCGGTTCGCTCCACGACTGCGCGCGATAGTGTACCTACGAGGACGCCCCTCCCCCGGGGCGCTGAAAATCGGACAGCTATCGGCGAACGGACCACCCGATACTGTACAAAACCGAGGCGGCTTTCGTCGACGAGCGGACGTACTGTCGATGGAGAACGGCTCTCAGCCGAACACGTAGTCGTCGCTGCGGGGAGCCGTCCGCTCGTGGTGCCCACCGACGGACTCGACGAGGTCGACTACATGACAAGCCAGAATGCGCTGTACCGTCGCGAACAGCCGGATTCACTGGTGATTCTCGGTGGTAGCTACATTACCGTCGAACCCGGCTACTTCTTCGAATCCGTGGGGACTGAGGTCACGATCGTGGAGAGTATGGAGGCGCTGGTCCCTCGGGAGGACTCCGACATCGCCGAGACGTTCACCGACATTGCCCGGGAACGCCACGAGATCTACACCGGCCACCGGGCAACGGCTGTCGACGATCAGTTCGGCAATACGTTTCTCCCACGTCGTCAACACACTCGACAGCGACGCTCCAGCACGTCGCACACGACGCCGAGGATCGCGACTTACGATGTCGATCCCATTTCCACTGTTGTGAGTTTGTAAGTGGTATCTCCCTCCGGCTCCCCCGGATTAACACCCTCGACGGACACGCTCGTCCAGTAGATGGATACAGTGACGCCGTCAGCAGTTCCTTCGGGATCGACGTAGATCGTCTCCCCCGCGTCCCAAGTAGCTCCGATCCCGACCTGTGGGGGATTGCTCCCGCTTGCTTCGGTGAACTTCTCTCGCCTGCTTGCGTACGCATCGTTTGCAGGTGTGGAACTGCTATTGGGGCGGCCGCCGATATCGAGTGGCTTCGATCCAGAAACATAGAGCTGTTCGGTCTGTGCCGAATCACCTGCGAGATGCGTGATCGCTATGGCCTGTTCGCCGGCATCCACGGCTTCCACAAACTCACCCGATACCTCGACGTACGGCGCTTCCGATTGTATGTTAGAACCGAGATCGAGCGCGAAGACGCTGATAGTTGCACTGAGTACAACAACGACAGCGACCAGAAGAACAGTCGAAATAATCGAAGAAACAGCACGATGCCGTTGGGGCATATCACAACGTATCTGCTGTTATGGTAAATAACTTGCAGGCTACTGGTGGGTCGCGTTTCATTTGTGAATGAAGCGGACGAGTTCTGCGTGTCTATGTCCGGATTCGACCGCCGCAGTGGCCGTATCGAGTGGACCGACTTGTCGTTTGTCGAGCGGCGGACGTCCGAGTGAGCGATGCAAGCAGGCATCCAGTATCACTTGTCAGTCAGATCTCGCTTCACGAGTGAATCCACAAGTCCGCTCTACAGTCGAAGTCGGCAGTGACCACGGAGCAGACGACGCGATCGTTCCTTGCCAACCGCTACCACCGATAACAGGTTACCGACGTGCCGTTTCTCGTTGGTGATGCGGATTGTCTCGGTCCCGGTATCGCTGAAAACGGCTCCCGATTTCAGACGCTCGCAGATGGAAGTGCGAATCTCGTTAAACGTATGGATTCCGATATATAAACCAAACAGTATCGATTATAAATGTTTTCAGCTATGTCGAACTAGAGACAGCTCGAAACTGGCTCGAAGCGTTCGCTGTCCACCACAGTTCACGCCAGACTGACCACGGTAGTTCGCATACCAATAGTACATATTTCGACTCCCCCAACAGTGGTGGTATGTCGTACCGAGACCTGACACAACCGGTTCGTGACGGGATGCCAGTCTTCCCCGGTGACCCAAAAGTCACACTCGACCAACACGCGACGGTGCCGACAGATGGGTACCAGGTTCACGCGCTGAACTGCGGGTCACATACGGGGACGCATGTCGACGCGCCGAGCCATATCCTGAGCGACGGAGATCATATCGATACGTTCCCCGCCGAGCGGTTCGTCCTGGACGCGGTCCTGGCCGACTGTAGCGGACGGCAACAGCGGGAATCGATCGGTCCGGAGTCGTTGCCCGCCTCCGACGCCGATGTCGTCGTTGTTCGGACTGACTGGAGCGATCATTGGGACGACCAGCAGTACCTGGATCACCCGTATCTGACGCCCGCTGCCGCGGAGTTCTGTGTCGAACAGGGGTACAATGTGGCTATCGATACACTCAATCCCGATCCGACACCGACAGAGCGGGCCGACAGCACGGAGCCATCGGGATTTCCCGTCCACCGACAGCTCCTGAGCGAGCGACTGTTGATATTCGAGAACCTGACCGGCCTCGCCGAACTTCCGGACCGATTCGAACTCGTCGCGTTCCCGCTCAAGCTGACCGATAGCGACGGTGCCCCGGTTCGTGCGGTCGCTCGAGTCGACTAACTGGGAGCAAGCCCGACTGTGTAGCGATTTACCGGGACGACCGCACGAGCGTGCGATCGATCCTGAACAGACCTACAATACTCACTATGACGCCCGGTCCGGCGTCCCCGTCGGTAAGGGATACCCTGGGGGCGGACGCCCGAGTATCGAGCCCGCTTCCGATTCGTGATCGTGCGACTATCGAACAGACGCAACGGAGCGGACGGAGTCGGATTCCAACCGATGTCCGAGAGGGCTTCGTCGGTAAGAACGTCGAGTCCATCGCCCCATGACGTTGAGTTTGCACGGAGTATTTACGTGTTGGCCACGAAGTATATTATATCCGAAAAACGCGTTGTCCCCGGGCGGGTCGTAGAACGCATACGCCTCACTCACTGTGGCATCTCTCGATTCCACTCCACTGTCAGCCGTTCTTGCCTGCTCTCCTGCTGAAGGCGCGCTCAGGGGCGAGTTCTGGGACTGCTCTGATCGGCTCCACCTATGGAAATTGAAATCGCGACCGTTGGCGGGTACGAGGAAGTCGGACGACAGATGACAGCAGTGCGTGCGGGCGACGATATCGTGATCTTCGATATGGGACTCAACCTCTCGAAGGTCTTGATTCACGATAATCTCCGGACGGAAGGTATGCACTCACTGGACCTCATCGATATGGGTGCGATTCCCGACGACAGAATTCTCTCGGATCTCGACGGGACTGTCCAGGCGATCGTCCCGACACACGGCCACCTGGACCATATCGGGGCCATCTCGAAACTCGCGCACCGATACGACGCACCGATCGTTTCGACGCCGTTTACCTCGGCACTCGTCGAAGAAGAGATCGACGACGAGGACAAGTTCCACACCGACAACGACGTCGTGCAGATGAACGCCGGCGGAACGATGTCGATCGGCGAGCGGTGTGAACTCGAATTCGTCAACGTCACACACTCGATCATCGACGCGATCAACCCCGTCCTCCACACGCCGGAAGGTGCGATCGTCTACGGGCTCGACAAACGGATGGATCACACTCCCGTTATCGGTGACCCGATCGATATGAAGCGGTTCCGGGAGATCGGACGGGAGGGCGAGGGCGTCCTCTGTTACATCGAGGACTGTACGAACGCGAACAAGAAGGGGCGGACACCGAGTGAGGCCGTCGCCCGTGAGCAACTCGAAGACGTCATGTTGAGTCTGGAAGACTACGACGGCGGCATCGTCGCGACGACGTTCTCCAGCCACATCGCACGTGTCACGTCGATCGTCGAGTTCGCCGAGCGTATCGGCCGGCAACCGGTGTTGCTCGGTCGGTCGATGGAACAGTACTCCGGGACCGCCGAGCGACTCGGACTCGTCGACTTTCCGGACGATCTCGGAATGTACGGCCACCGGCGCTCAGTCGACCGTGCGTTCGAACGCGTCATGAATGAGGGCAAAGAGAACTATCTCCCCGTCGTCACCGGCCATCAGGGCGAACCGCGTGCGATGCTCACACGGATGGGTCGCGGTGAGACGCCGTACGAACTCGATCAGGGAGACAAGGTCATCTTCTCGGCACGGGTCATCCCCGAGCCGACGAACGTGGGTCAGCGCTATCAATCCGAGAAGCTGCTCGGGATGCAGGGGGCTCGGATCTACGACGACGTCCACGTCTCCGGACATCTCCGACAGGAGGGACATTACCAGATGCTCGATGCACTGCAACCACAGCACGTGATTCCGGCCCACCAGGATATGGCCGGCTTTTCGGGCTACGTCGAGTTGGCCGGCAACCAGGGCTACAAACTCGGTCGGGACCTCCACGTGACATCGAACGGGAACACGATCCAGTTGGTCGGCTGAGTCGTCAGACGGTTCTCCGATGGAACCGCGTCGGCGGGCTCGCGTATGCGATCCTACGGATGTCGATTTCCGGAATCGATCGCGACGCTACCCAACTGCGACAGTGGTCCAGAGGCAAGAGAGCGGACCGAAGCGCTGTCCGAGCGCCCGGTCTCGACATGCCCGGTGCATGCGGTACCATCACCCTGAGCGGTGTCTGGCACCAGTTCCCTCAGCCGTGAGCGGCCTCATCGGGCGTCACGTCACGCGAGTAACTAGGTGGCAAAGCGTACCCATCCTGAGCCCTTATCGTTTTCGTTCCGCTATCGTTTACGGGTTCATCGACGCTCTGTGCTACGAGGCCTTCCTCGCTGACTGCGAACGCTCGGCGGACTGAGCAGGGATTCGTCGTACTGTTACATCTCCGAACGCTTGATGAGCGCGTACAGTACCAACCCGCTGAGGATGACACTCAGATACACCTCTACTGCGACGAGAATCCGGGCTCCCCATCCGACGGGACCGATGTTCCCGTACCCGATCGTCAGGAACGAGATGTAGCTAAAGGAGACGAGTTTGTAGAAGGCCGCCTGGCCTTCCGGCGTCGTGAGCGCCGCAGTGACGGACGCCGGCTGCGTTGCACTCGTCGCGAAGACTTGCCCACCGAACGCATAGAACAAGGAGAACACCGCCGGCGTGATGGCAAAGACGCCGAAGATCCTGAAGATCCGCATCCCGTAGCCACAGGAGATCCCCAAGAACGCGTTTTCGACGGCTCTAATCCCGTTTTTCGCGCGTGCGGTCGTCCCGGCTGACCCGTCCAGCGCGATGTTGATGTGTTTCTTCCGGGCGTACTGCTGGCGTTTGACGCGGAACTCCCCGGCAGCTTTCATGTCGCCGGCGGCCGAAGCGCTGTTTTTCGCACGGAGATACGTCGCCTCGATCGCCTCCGGTGTCATCTCGATGGCGTAGCTCCGTTCGACGGGGTCCTGGAAGGTATGGATGTTCCATTCGTTTCGGTCCAGGTAGTCGGTGTGGGCCTCGAAGTCGAACTCGTTGCCGTCGAACTCGTCGAAGATGGTCTCACAGAACCGGAAGTAGTCGAACAGTTCGCGGTAGTCACGCTCCCGCTCCGCCGAGAGGTCGATGTCGCCGAGGCTGACTCTGGTGAAGTCGTATCTGACCCATCCCTCGGTCGGTTGTGTGATCGATCCACCCTGGATCGAGGCGTCGGTGAAGTTCACGTACGGGTCGTCGCCGACAGCGCGCAACAGGAACAACGCGTCGTCGGTGAAATCTGTCCCGGAAAAATCCATCGTGGCTGCGAACTCGGTATCGTCGAAGGAGACCGATCTGAACTTCGCTCCGGTGAACTCGGCTGCGTCGGCGAACCTGGCCCGGTCGAAGGAGACGTTCTGTTCCAGTTGGTTCGCGTGGCCCTCGAACTCGGCACCGCGAAAGTGTGCCTGCCCGTCGAAGACGCTGTCGGTGAAGAGGGCCTCCTGGTGGAACCGGGTCTCGTCGAAGTCGGCCAGGCCCGAAAAGCGTGCCTCGGTGAAGTCGGCGTCCCCGCGGAACCGCGTCTCCTGAAACGTCGTGTCGGCCTCGAACGTGGTCCGTGTGAAGTTGCTGTACCGGAATTGGGCTTCCGTGAACGTCGTCTCCCCTTCGAAGGTGGCCCCTTCGAAGGAGGCGTCGTCTTCCATCGTCCGGGCCCCGCCGTTGAACACCGCACCACGGAACTGTACCGTTCCCTGCCAGTGCGTATCGCTGAAATCAGCGTCCTCGTTGCACTCGATCTCGTCGAAGGTGGCGTCGGCTTCGAAGACGACACCCTCGAACTCGGTGTCGTGGTCGAAGAGGACCTCGGTGAACACTACCGGGGCCTGGAACGTGGCGCCGTCGAAGCGATTGGCCTCGAAGTGGGCCTGCTCGAAGGTCGTCTCGGCCTCGAAGACCGCACCGGCGAAAGAGACGTTGTCGTCGAGTTCGTTCGACTCGCCCTCGAACTGGGACCCGCGGAACGACGCCGGGGCCTCGAACCGAGCGTCGACGAAACTCGTGTCGTCGTAGAACCCGGTCTCGATGAGGTCGACCGTGTCCTCGAAGACGGCGTCGTCGAACTCCGCGTCCTGTTCGAACCGGGTCTCGTCGGCCTGGACGGTCCCGCCGAACGTCGAGCCGTCGAACTCGACATCGTACTCGAAACGTGCGTGGTAGAGAAACAGGTTGCCGATCGTACAGTCGTGAAACCGGAGAGGCATGTCGATGTCCGCCTTCTCGGCGCTGATCCCCTCCTCGAACGTACAGTTCTCGAAGACAGCAGGGTGGTTGTCGGCGCCGTGAACCACTTCGTAATCCAGGTTCAGCGCCGGAAAGGTACAGCCCTCGAAGGTCTTCTCGTCGGCCGTTCCATGGCGGAGAACCGTCCTCAGGGCGTCCTGGACCGCCTCGGTCCCGATACCCTCGTTCTCACGCTCCTGGGGCGACCGCGTGAGGACGGCACGGGCGCGTGATACGTCAGAGTCTGGCATTGCTATATAGTTCAACAGAACCGTCAAAAGTGTTTTTCCGTGAGGGGAAATATTTCTGCAATGACGGTCGAAATCTGTCCCCCGATGAGTGTCCCGTTACTCTAGTGCGTCCCGCCGTTCGTCCTCGGAAAGAGAGACGTGACCGGGCGCGTGGTGACTGCAGTGCTCACACTCGTAGGAGATACCGCCGTCGTCGTAGGTTCTGACCGGGACTTTGAGCAGGAACAGCGCGTCTCGCTGTTTCCGTTCGATGACGGCGTCAGCGTTGCTGCCACAGTTGGGACACCAGTCTTTGTCCGTTGCCGGTTCCTGCCAAGTGAGTTTGTGCCGGCCGAAGACGGCGTCGCTGTGGGCCTCGGATTTCGAGGTCTGGATGACCGCTTCCGGCGGAAGCGGGTCGGCATCCACCGCGTTGTCGAACCCGCTCTCGGCTGCCAGCGACTGCGAGAGATACGGACCGACACTGACAGTGTTGTCGCGGCCGACGAAAAACACCGTCACGTCAGCGTTCCGCCCCTCGATGCGGACCTCGTTGTCCCAGCCGACGACGTAGACCGTGAGGTCGTGTGTCGCCTCCCTGATCGTCACCTCGTTTTTCGCCCCGACGACGGAGACGCCGTCACGTGGATCGGTCGCCTCTGTCGAGTGGTTCCAGCCGTTGACCGTGACTTCGTACTGTTCGGGGGCTTTCGTCGGTGCCGCCGAGTCGTCGTGAAAGACCTGTTCGACGCCGCCGACAGTGACCTGCTCGGCCCCGCCATACTGGACGAACGCGTCCTCGATCTCGGTGATAACCACGTCGTCGGCGACGCCGTCGACGTAGCCGTCTTCCAGGTTCCCGGTCACAGCCGTGTCGATATCGGTCCCGCTCAGCGATGGAGACCCCTCTACTGCGACATCGGTGAAGACGTATTCCGCATCGAGAAACGCCAGTTCGCCGTCGACGGCGTCGCCACGGACGTACACGTCCTCGGCTCCCCGGAGTCCGATCGTCTCCTCGCGGTGCTGCAGGCGTACGTCGCCGGAGAACTCGTCGGTCGGGGCGTTCCAGTCGGCAGCCATACTTACCCTAGCTATCGAACCAGTCCACTTCAAACAGTGGGAAGATGATCGACAACTGAGATAAACGGAACTTATTTACCCTTGTACATACGTGGATGGAATATGGATAGACGATCGTTCCTCCGGAGCAGTTCGGCGTTGGTCGGAGGAGCCGCCCTGAGTTCCCTCGCCGGCTGTTTCGGCGGTAGCGGCAGCAGCTCCCCTCCACCGCGACGGGCACAGGTGTTCGAAGGCGTCTCGCTGGACGGACGGCAGTTGCAGATCCAGTTCGTCTCGGACCCCAGAGTCGAATCTCGCGTCGAGACGACCGAGGGGTCGCTGGCGGTGGGTCAGCTCTCCCCGGTCGGCGTCGCCAGTGCACAGAAAGGTGGCGGTGGCGCGGCGCGCGGGTCCGGAGCCTACGGCAGCGCCCCCCGAGGCCGGCACGGCTGGGCGGTCTGGCACGGCGGCAACAACGACGACGACTGGCGGGAGAACCACCAGGACGAACTGCGAATGTACCCAGCCATGATCGGCGCGGCCGGCGTCGCCTATCTGGGCAGCGACCAGCGCTACGAGGACGACCCGCCGGACGCGGGACCGGTACCGTGGGACAAGAAATGGGAGAACCAGCAGGACGGCGAGTCCCACACGGTCCCCCTCTCCGAAGCCGCACCCTCGGACGCCCCCCGGGAGGGGTGGTACCGCGTCGGGACGAAACTCGTCGGCGAGGAGTCCGGCGCCGACTTCGGCTGGCAGGGCGCTGACTTCGAGATCGACAACGAGGGGACCTGGCAGATCGACAAGGCCTGGCACGTCCGGCCACGCGTGTGAACCTCCCACCGGATGTCCCAGTCCGCGACCGACAGCAAGAACGACATGGACAGTCCTGATTCTCCCCGGCGGTCGATGGTGACAGACCGGCGGTTCAAACTCGGCTTGACAGTCGTCGTCGCCTTCTGTTCGATCGCGTACGAACTCGTCTACTCACAGTTTTTGACCGTCTTCTACGGCGGGACGGTGGTTCGGTACTCCATCACCATCGGACTGTACATGTTCTCGCTGGGCATCGGCGCGCTGCTGTCGGGTCAGCTCGACGATCCCGAATCGAACCTCCTGCGGACCGAGGTGTATCTCTCCGTGGCCGGGCCGGTCGGCGCCGGATTCATCATCGCGTTGAACTCCTTTCCGAACGTCGCCTTCCCGGGGAAATACACCGTCACGCTCGTCGCAGCACACCTGCCGATCATCGTGGTCGGTGTCCTCTCGGGGTTCGAGATCCCCCTGCTCGATTCGCTCGTCGAGGACCGCGAGGGGTCACTGTTCTCGGCGATGGGGAGTCTCTACCCCCGCCGAGTCGTCCGTCGTGTCATGGGCCTGTTCTTCAGCGTCTCGGACTCGGAAGGTCGGTCGCTGTCGGAGGTCCTGGGCGCGGACTATATCGGGAGCCTCCTCGGGACTGTCGTCTACGCACTCGTGTTGTATCCCCGACTGGGGCTGGTCGTGACAGTGCTCGTGTTGGGGCTGCTCAACGCCCTTGCGGCCCTGGCGTTCGCGGCCTGGACGCTGACCGGCCGCTCGGAGACGCTCTCCAGGCCGACCGTCGGAAACTGGCGTGCCGTACTCGTCGTTGGCCTGCTGGTGACGGGGACGTACGGCGGGCTGGTCGCCAACGGCGACGCGGTCGACCGGACGGTCACCGGTGCGTACATGGGCGACCGAATCGCCGACGAGTACCGTCCCGGTTCGGTCGAAATCGACGTACAGAGCTACGATACGACCGCCTACCAGCGGATCACGATGTACGAGCGGCGCGTCGCGACCCACGCCGGCCCCGAGCAGTGCCTGCGTCTCGATAACGCCCTCCAGTTGTGTGATAGCTGGGTCGACTCCTACCACAGCGGTCTCGTCGACGTGCCCATGTCGATGTACGACAACCAGTCGTCGGTCGACGTGTTGCTCGTCGGCGGCGGCGACTACGTCGCGGTGAACCACCTCCGGGACTACAACGTCTCGATCGACCAGGTCGACATCGACGGGGAGTTCCTCGAATACACCAAGAACCGGAGCTACTTCGAGCAGTTCCACGACGATGCCTACGAGTACGATCGGCTGAACACCACCGTCGGTGACGCCTACACCTACCTCCGGGGAACCGACAAGGAGTACGATCTGATACTGCTGGACATTCCCGGCGCGCGAAGCGACGACGCGCTCCCGCTGTATTCCCGGGAGTTCTACACGCTCTTGAATCGGCATCTGACCGATCGCGGCATCGTCGTCTCCTGGGTGTACTCCGAGTACGCCTACCCACAGCACAACAAGGCGTATCACAACACCGTCGCCGCCGCAGGATTCGACCGACACCTGCCGTACTCCGTCGTCGAGGACCTCGACGGCGACGGGGAGTACGAACGCGGGGAGCAGTTCTACGTCCTCTCGGACGGTCCCACGCCACAGCCGGATCTGGAGCACGCCCACGGAGCGTACGTCAGGGACAACGCGGATCGATTGGGTCCCTTCGAGTGGCAGCGCCTCGCGACGTATCGTGGTATCAAGCCAAACAGCGTCTTCGATCCCAACTACGACATCATCGTTGGCTACACATGACACGAGAAACGCTCACGTTCGTCCACAGTTCGACCCCGCCCACCGACGAGATCACCGTCTACGACGAACTGACCCAGTCTTTCGTCGGTACCCAGTTCCGCTTCCGGGTGATCGGAAGCTCACACTACGTGAGCGCGCCGGAGTACGACTTCTACGAACTCTCGTCGTGTGATCCCGTCGACAGCAGTGGTGCGGTGATTCCGCTTGAGACGGGTGGGGAGCGCCGCCGACTCAGCCACGAGACTGACCGGGTCAAATGCCAGACGGTGATCGAACACGAACCACTGGCAGCGTTCCCGTCCGAAGCGCCCTTCGATCTGGCGTACTGGTTCGGAGCGGACGCAGTCACGGCGATCGATCTCGGTGAGAACGGATACGAGACCTACCACACGTATCCGGAGTACGATCTGACGCTGTACAGCCGAACCAGGTTCGTTCGACTTCCCGAGCGGGGGGCAGAACCGGTCAGTGAGAGCGAGCGAACCGAACTCGCCGATCGGCCGGAGTGAGCGCCTGGCGGTTCACTCGGCCCCGACTGGGACGATCGTCACGGGAACGGTCGCCTCGTCCACGACGGCGAAGGCAGTGTTGCCCTGGGTGATGTTCTCGACGACGCCTTTCGGGAGGTGCCCCATGACGATGTGGGAGATATCGACATCGGCCGCGATATCGAGCAGTTCCTTCGCTGTCCGGGTGGCGTTGCGGTTCCCCTGATGGGTGATGTACTCGACGGAGATGGTCGAAACGACGGTCTCGTCGCCGATCCGGTCCCGGGTCTCCTCACGCACCCGCCGGGCGTCCGGGCTCGCGTCCGTCTGCTCGATGAGATGGACGATATAGAGCTCCCGGTTCAGCCCGGCTCCCAACTCCGTCGCCACTTCGAGGACCCGATCACGCGCAGCGTCGTCAGCGATTGCCACGAGGATGGTCATGGGCTGATGTTTGTTCCGGAGGCGCATATCTCTGCTGTCGTCCAAGCAGTGGGACGAGCGCCGCTGGATCCTCTCCGGTACTGTGTCTTGGTACCACTCGACAAATTATATGAAATAATATAATAGACGTTCGGGTACGTTCCCGAAATTGCGTGTATAACCAGAATTCGGGAGTCTGAACTGTCATCGTTGTTCGGCCATAACATATCAAAAATAGAAAAGGTATTTACGAGTGGGGCCCGTTCTCTCTGTTACAATGAACTGGAAGCACCGCCGCAACGAGACCACGGCAGCACAGAAGCAGACAGAAACCCGCAGCGGAACGAACTGGTCGTTCATCGCAGCGGCGACCGTCATCGCGTGACGGCTTCGCCCGCACGCGGTTTTTGCGACAGCGTCGTCCGTCGGTGAGTGGCTACATTACCGGGAGAGGTCGCGAGGTTACGCGCTTCCCGTCGTATTTGTGTCGGAAGTCGTCTGCTCGCTCTGTTGTCCGACCCCACTTGGAGTCGGTGGGGTCCCGGCGTCTGGCTCCCAGTGACGAACGTTCTCGACGAGTCTCCCGAACTCCTCGCTCGCGTCCCCGGACGCCGGTGTGACGCCGATGAGCATCACCAGATCTCCCTCGTGGGTCACCCTGGCGACGTAGACGGTAACGTTGACCGGATCAGCCTCGGGTGAAGCGACGACAGAGCCGCTGAGCCGAGACATCTGAGTGTCCTGTCCGACCATCCGGACGGGTCTGTCGCTGCGGACAGTCAGGTCGGTGACGTTGGTCACGTTCGACGGCAAGTAGGCCTCTCCCTGGTCGATGAAGAATCCGGACTGGTTCAAGACACGAGGGTCCGACCCATAGACCAGTGGGTTGAACGCGACCGGCCCGAGTTCGAGCGAGGACATCGAGACGACCGTCACCACAGAGGTGTTTGCCACGTCGACCGTCGCGTTGCCACTGGTCGGTGTCTCCGAGGGGGGACCTGCCGTCTGGTTCCCCGTCGAGAGTCCAGTTACGTACGTACTCACCCAGACTCTGAGACTCACGTTTCGGCCGACCCCCGGGACCGGGCTGTAGCTGGCGTTGAACGACGTGGTGTTCAACGACGTATACCCTGCCTCGGAAACTGCCGGTTCGTCCACTGTCGCCGGTCGCGAATCGTAGAAGAGCAGCGGGCTGTCGTCGGTGACGACCAGCCAGCCGCCGACGAGCACGGTCGCGATCACTACCAGGAACCCGACGGCGATCCCGAGGAAGAGGAGTTTCCAGTTCATACCCATGTTATCATCCCCCAAGGGTATGACGTTTATCAGAGACAGTACCCAAAACCCACAGTATCACCGTCGATTAGCGGAGGTCAAAGGTCGTCCACACAGGAAAGACGTATATAGAAGGTCCGGCGTACCATGCTCAGTAAGTACCGGCCCGATTATGGCACCAGAGATGAACGAAGACAGGATCACCACTGCATTGCTCTCCGACTCAGCGTACGAGCGCGTCCGCTACGAGCGACACTCGTACTTCCGGCAGACAGTTCCGCGGACACTCGCGCTGCAGAGTGCGTCGCTCGGGATGCTGGCGCTCGTCCTCCCGATGTACGGACTCTATCCGAACAGCGCGGCACAGTTCCTCCCGGCGGTCGACCCAGTAGTCGCCTCACCGAAGGTCCTGTTGATGGGCGTCTTCGGCGGTCTCTTTCAGCTTATCAGTGCCGTACTGCTCGTCGGAGCGGTATTCTATCGGGTCTCGAAGGCACCGTTGACAGAAGAGCAGGCCCACAGCGTTCTCAACGTCGAGGACTTCGCCCGGTACGTGGCGTTGGGTACGGGTGGGGTGGCGATCCTCGTAACCACGCTGCTCTTTGCGATCGGGCTCGGCGGAGCCAGTGCGATCGAATCCTACGTCGCAGTGATGGGACGGAACCCGTTTGCGGCGTCCGGTCTAGGGATCTCGGTCAGTACAGTTTCGCTCCTGGCGTTCGTCGCTAGTGTCGTTGTCTTCTACGCCGGTCGGTTCCTCGCAGTCGAGATCGCGCTGTCACGTCTCAGTCGACAGAACTGACTCCTGCGTCCCGCTACGACGCTGGGAAGGTGATTTACACTTCGATAGAGGGGTGTGTCCTCCAGGGAGATCCTGGACCCCGGTCTCGACCACAGACCTATCAGCCTGGAGAACGTATCAATCAGAATGGCAGACAATAAGAGCGGCCGAGACAAGCAAGCACAAGACGCCGAGAACCGTCAGCAGGAACGTGAACTCGCCACGGAACTGGAGCGTGGCGACGAAGTAGAACCACCGGTTGACCCGGCGGAGCTCACCGGGTTCGAGGTGGAACTCGAAGCGCTGACGTTCCCAGCGACGGGGACAGCGGTTGTCGCGGCGATCGGCGATCACGAGATCGAATCCACCGAGGGACGCTACAGTATCGCGGAGCTACTCCCCGAGACGGACGAGGAGACGTTTGACTCCCCGGATGCCATCCGAGTCCAAGTACAGCGGCCGACAGTCGCCGCAGCGATGAAACGGGTCGTAGAAGCCAGCGAGACGGTTCGGAATACGGAGTTCAGTTGGTCACAGCGCAAGGCCTACGAGAAGACCTTCGAGGAACTCAAAGCGATCGACGCCGATGACGACGACGAAGGGATCCAAGCCATCAGCGATTGGATCACCGAGCGAGTTCGTGACAAAGAACGACTCCCGTCCTCCCGGGCGGTACGCCGAGAAGCGGCGAAATTCTGTCGGACGAACGGCTATCAGGTACGAGACGACGAGTGGCTCGGGGTATAACCCGACGATGTCCGTTGTTACTCGGTTAGAACCGTCTGTGGGCTTTATTGTGTTACCGGCGAAATCAGTGGTATGACATTCGATATAGCGGTCCCTGAGCCACCGGATCTCTCGAACCGAGGAACGCCACGCGGGTTCGAGTGGGAAGAAGAGACACTCGGCTCGGAGGACTTCTACCGCGAGGACATCGAGGATCTGCTTCAGGAAGGTGCGTGGAAGGAGGGGTTCAACGAATGGGCCGAGTACACGAGTCTCGATGAAACGCACGGGCAAACTGTCGACGATCTCGGCCTGTTCCAATCGTTCGACTTCTACTGGGACCCGAGCGAGGACCGCCTTCGCTTCGACGCCCCCACGATCTCGGACGACTGGCGGGAGCGGGACGCGACCGAATCACTCGATTCGAGCACAGTTTCGATGATCGACGGTGAGTTGGATGATCTCGGCCGAGCGGTACAGGAGATACTGGAAGACTACCTCGAACGGAACGACGAGGAGTCCGACTACGGGTGGGGTGAAGACACATACGGCAACCGCGAGGAGTGAGTCCAGTCACGATAGCCGTCGGCGGTCTCCATCGAAGCCGACGACAGCACCGACATCGGATCCGAACCTCCCGAATCCCGGACGGCCTCCGAATTGATGGGATCTGCTCCGAGGGTCGATAGGGGGTCCCACGCAGCGTGCTCGGGAGCCGGACGAACACATCGATAGAGGGGTCTCTCGAACCCGGAGCCGTTCACTGATGAGAAACGACACGGTGAAACGAAACACTTCGATAACGGTGTGTGTCAGCCACGCGCCGGCGTCCAGAGCAGACAACCACAGCAACGGCTCACGTTTCGTTGCGGAGTTGTGCGGTGACGACACTCTGTACTTCGTCGGAGGCAGCGACTTCGATCCGGGAATCCTCCCGGAGGGTCTCTAGGATCGTTGCCGGTCGCTCGCCGAACTGGAATTCGAGAAACATCCCGGAACTCGGGCCGTGGCTTCGGCGCTCGAAATCGACCAACGAGTAGGTCGTCATCTCTTTCATCTTGTTGACGTAGGTCTCCTGGTGATACTGGTCGGCGTCGATCGACTCAGTGAGGAACTGGTACACCTTGTAGCCAGTCGTGCTGCGGGCCGTACCGTCTTCCGTCTGTTCTGCGACGGCCGCTGTGGCGTAGAGACAGAGTTTCTTTTGCTGACTGATCCCTCGAACGACCTCCAAAACGCGGTTCTTCTCGACCTTGTCCTGGGCGGCCCTGACGTGTTGTTCGCGGACCCGCTCGTCACCTTGGCGCTCTGCGAGTTCGCCGGCGACCCGCATGAGATCGATCGCCTTCCGAGCGTCGCCGTGAGTCTGTGCGGCAAACGCCGCCGCGAGCGGAATGACATCGTCGTCGAGGACATCTTCGTGGAAGGCATCACGCCGCCGTCGGAGGATCGCCTGGAGTTGATTGGCGTCGTAGTCGTCAAAGTGGACATCCTCCGGCGTGAACGAGCTCAGTGCGCGGCTCCCCACGGACTCCATCATCTTCGTGTCGTTCGATATCGCGACGACTGAAAGATACGCCGTCAGTTCGTCGTTGGCACCCGCCCGCGAGAGCTGATAGAGAAGGCGGGAAAACGCCGGTTCCTGTTTATCGCGACGGCCGACGAGCATATCTAACTCGTCGAGGACGAAGACGACCGAGTCGAAGTTCTCGTTGACGATCCGGAACAGTTCGTCCCACTTCTCTTTGGTCGCGACACCGTGTTTCGGGACTTCCACCTCGACACCCGCTTCGTCTGCTGCACGGCAGGCGAGTTCGTAAACACCGACACCAAGAGTATCGATGTCCTGGCAGTTTACTTCGACAGTCCCGAACCGGATATCCCGGGACTCACAGATCCGACTGATGTTTTTACAGACTGCCTTGGTTATCAGGGATTTGCCGGTCCCCGAGGGACCGTACAGAAAGAGGTTCGGCGGGCGATTGTCGCCGAGCGCGACCCGGAGCATCTTGGTGACTTCCTGCAGTTGCCTGTCCCGGCCGACGATCCGGTCTTCCGCAACGACGTGGTTCGGGTCGATGAGCGATCGGTCCCGGATCAGTCCTTCCTGTTCGTCGAACTCCAGAAGCATCTCCTCGATCGACTGAGACCCAGTGTCCGACTGGGAGTCCGAATCGGCCGATATCTCGTTGGGCGACGAATCGACGGTCGCTTCCGACGACTCGGCGGCATCCTGTTGCTCCGTCGGTGGCGGATCGGACTGTTCCTCCGAAGTACCGATCCGCTCCGAGAGACTCGCCTGTTCCCCGTCCCCCCCGTTCGACGCCGCACGGCCCTCGGTGTTGTCCTGGGCGTCGTCTGTATCCATGTCAGTTCCCAACAACGCTGGGCTTAAATAACTTCCCCACCCCTATCGATATGAAATACGGCTTCTCAGGAGTGACACGGTCATTTCAGACGAGTATGAGCGAGAGAGTCGGTCGATACGAGGGGTGGTCCGACGATGTGTGTGCTCGTGATGGAGAGGAACAGACACACCCCTCTATCGATGTGTTCGGGAGTAATGGAGGGGAGGGGGTCAAAACGTCGATCCAAACGGAGGAAACAATCGGAGTATATCTACGATACGTACCGGATAGCAGGCCTGAAAGAGCTGTTTCGAGTATTCTTTGGAATGGATCTAGACACCTAAACCGGCCGCTGAAGCGCTCTTTCTCCGGTCTTGTCTTGTTCGTTCTTCTTCTAGTCGCTTCTAGCTAGCTAGTTCTAGTAGGGAACCCACACACACCTCTATCGAAGTGTTCGATCTGTACTACCTCCATGGATCTCTACGGACAGACCACTAGACTCGTCCATCTTTCACTCTACCCTCTCAACTTTCCGAAATTGCCTTTTCGGCACTGCTACTGCCTGTAATCTGCACTTTCTTCACGGTCCTCGGTTCTGCCCGTCCCTTCCATCTGACTAGTCGGCCCGGACCGGTACCATCGTCCCACCCACATGATCGTCCCGAACACATCGATAGAGGGGTGTGTCTGTGCTGGCTGGCTCTCCATCGATGGACGGGCCATACCTCGACCGGACACCGTACTCACCAGTTTTACCGCTTGAACCAGTGGTTTCGATCTCTGGCCTCTTTGTCGAGTAGACGTTTTCGGACTTTCCAACGGCTTCGGATAGATCGTGAATCTCTGTCTGATTCGCTACGGCGACACATCGATAGAGGTGTGTGCCCCTCCCTCTGTCCCGGGAAAATACCCGCTGGAACACTTCGATAGAGGTGTGTCTGGTGGGTCTGGACGGACCCACTCGTATCCGAACACATCGATAGAGGTGTGTGGCGGTCGTCGTTGGCGGATAGCTTAACCAACAAACCTGGGTAATCCCGCAGGCTGTTGGTTAATTCCTTACTCCCGATCCACAACTTCCCGATGGCGTTTCACGGATCGTCCGCGACGCACTCAGGTCCGCCGAGCTACCACCGATCAGGCTTGGGGACGTTCCCGCCGCCGAGCGGTACCGTCTTCGAGTGACCGCCGCACAGCCTCCTCGAATGCGGTCAACTCGATGTCGACGTAGTCGGTGATGCTGTCGTCGGTGACCACGACCCTGTTCTTTAGTCCGTTGACGAGGGGTTTCGCGACACCGACGGGTACGTCGGTGACGAGACCCAGCCACCGTGCCGACAGACCTGGTGTCAGCACTGGGACCGGGAGGATGAGCGGTCGCCGGCCGACGTGGAGCTTCGCGGTCCGGACGAGGATGTCTTGGTAAGTCAATACTTCCGGACCACCGATTTCGAAGGTCCGGCCGGCTGTAGCCGGCGCTTCCAGCACTCCGACGAGATAGGCGATCACGTCGTCGATATAGATCGGTTGACAGTCCGTCCGGACCCAACTCGGCGTCACCATCACGGGCAATCGCTCGGTGAGTTGCCGGATCACGGTGAAGCTGGCCGACCCGTCGCCGATGACGATGGCAGCCCTGAGCGCCGTCAGTTCGGCCTCACCCTCACCGAGAAGCTGTTCGACCTCCCGTCTAGAGCGGAGGTGTTCCGAGAGATCCGCGTCGTCGTCACCCAGGCCACCGAGATAGATGATCCGGCCGATTCCTGCCGCGTCGACGGCCTCGACGAAGTTCCGGGCGGCCCGACGGTCGAGTTCGGAGAAGTCCCCGTCGGCACCCATCGAGTGGATCAGATAGTACGCCGCATCGGCGGGTGGCAGCGTGAGATTCGAATCGAGTACGTCCCCCTCACACACCTCGACCCCGGATGGCGGGTCGTACTCGCTGGGGTTCCGAACCATCGCGACCACCGTGTGACCGGCCGCCAGTAACGCAGGGACGAGATGGCCACCGACGAACCCGGTCGCTCCCGTCACGAGGACGCGCATATCCCTTGATTGGTACTGCCGATAGTTAATTCCGCCCCCGGAACGCAAGCACGGATTCGCGACGAGCGACACAATCACCCCGGATCAACTCCAAATACGGCCGAGACCCCCTCGAACGCACAAGCGCCGTTATTCTGCTGTGGTGTCCCGAGCGTTGACCGCGACCACCGGGGCCGATGCGTGTCTGATGACCCGTTCGGTCGTGCTCCCGAGCAGAAACCGGCTGAGACCGGTCTGGCCGGCCGTCCCCATCGTCAGTAGATCGATCCCGTTCTCCTCGGCGTAGTCGAGGATATCGCGTGCGGGATACCCCTCCAGGACCTCGGTCTCGACAGTACAGCCCGCCTCTCGGATTCGATCGGCCGCGGAGTCGACGGCCGACTGGCCGTTCTCGCGTAACGTCTGCAACAATCCAACAGGGATTGGCTGGTCAGGGCCGCTCGATACTGCACCGAGGTTGACGACGTTGATCACGTGGACGGTGGCGTCGAAAGCATTCGCTAGGGCGAGACAGTGATCGACGGTGGCTGTGGCCCGTTCGCTCCCGTCGGTGGGAAAGAGAATATCGTCGTAGCCGGAGACCGGGGCGTCGTCGTCCTGTGCCCGAGCAGTAAGGACGGGGACTGGCGACTGCCGGACCACGTCTTCTGTGACACTCCCCGCGACGAAGCGGCGGACACCCGTCCGGCCGTGGGTCCCCATACTCACGAGGTCGATATCGCGACTCTCGACAAAGTCGAGGATGGCATCCGAGGGCGACCCCTCCACGACGTGTCCCTGCACCGACTCGGCCGCTGTGAGTGCCTCGATCGCGTCGATCGATTCCCGCCCTCTCTCGCGCAGTTGCTCGACGTAGTCGTCAGTGACACCACCGGCGTTGATCGGCCCGGCCGCGGCGTCCACGTCGACGACGGTGAGAACGTGAACAGTCGCATCAAAAGCGTTTGCGAGTGCGAGCGCGTGTGCTGCCGCGCGGAGCGCGTGATCGCTGCCGTCCGTCGGAACGAGGATGGTATCGTACATAGCTGGAATCACTGGCGGGCGGCCTCGAACCCCCTCCATGGCCGTAATCGACGGTTCGACGGGACCTGTGTTAAGCGTTCGTGGTCGGAAACCGATCCGACGGACGACTGCCCCATACCGAGAGAGCGCCGACCGGGACGTGCGTTCGACGGGCTACACGACCGACGCTGCTCACCCTCGCTCCTAATCGACGATAACACTCCAGTGACGGATATATACTCTCAATAGTGGTTTTTCGGGAACAATAGCGAAAAAACTCGACATACTACTCGATACTGCTATATGTAACTCATAGTATGGTTAATGGGTCCATGGTTGCCGGGTGTAGTTGATGGCACGCACTACGAAGTCCGGAGATGGCGTATCGAGACGACAGTTCGTTACCGGCGCCGG
This sequence comes from Haloarcula montana, assembly GCF_035666295.1. Taxonomy (NCBI): domain Archaea; kingdom Methanobacteriati; phylum Methanobacteriota; class Halobacteria; order Halobacteriales; family Haloarculaceae; genus Haloarcula; species Haloarcula montana. Next base: position 186,768 of record NZ_CP142028.1, on the reverse strand, counting down.
CGCGGTCGGCGTTACCGCACTTGCCGGCTGTACCGGCGGAAGCGGCGAATCGAGTGACGGTGGGAGTGGCGGTTCGAGCGACGGCGGGAGCACCGGCGGGAGCGGCGGTAGTTCGTCGAACACGATCGAGTTCTGGCACATCTTCGGCGACGAACTCGGGTCGACGCTGGAAGATATGGCCGGTGAGTTCTCCCAGCAAACCGACGGGGTGACTATCGAGGCGGTCAACAACGGCGGGTACCGGCAGAACCTCAACCAGGCGCTCCAGGCCTCGCGAGCGGGTGACCCGCCCGGGATCATCCAGATATTCGAGATCGGGACCCGGCTGGCGCTGGACAGCGGTGCGTTCACGCCCATCGGCGAGATCCTCCCCCAGGACCAGATGAACCTCGACGACTTCCTCCCCTCGGTCCTGAACTACTACCGGATCGACGGGACCCTCAACTCGATGCCGTTTAACTCCTCGAACACGATCATGCTGTACAACAAAACCGCCTTCGAGGAGGCCGGTCTCGATCCCGAGTCCCCGCCACGATCGCTGGCGGAGGTCCGTACCGCGGCCGAGACCATCGTCGATCAGACGGAGATGGAGCAGGGGATCACCTGGCCCAACCACACGTGGATGCAGGTCGAACAGCAGTTCGCCAAACAGGACCAGACCCTCGTCAACAACCAGAACGGCCGTTCTGGCCGTCCCAACGCGACGAACTTCGACAGCGAAGCGGGCCGGAACGTCTACAACTGGTGGAAGGAGATGGCCGACGCAGGGCTGTATCTGAACCCGGGCATCGAGGCCTGGGGCGAAGCGCGTCAGGCGTTCCTCACCGGGAAAGTCCCGATGCTGTGGGACTCGACCTCGAACATGGTCTCGATGAAATCCGGCGCACAGGAGAACGGCTTCGAACTCGGGTCGGCGTATCTCCCGACCCCAGACGGCGACAACACCGGCGTCGTCATCGGCGGGGGGTCGCTGTGGGTCCCGGACGCCCTCTCCGACGAGAAGAAGGACGCCGCTGGGGAGTTCGTCGCCCACCTGACTGGGACCGAGCAACAGGCTCGCTGGCACCGCAACAGCGGCTACTTCCCCGTCCGACAGAGCGCGATCGACCAACTGACCGACGACGGCTGGTTCGAGGAGAACCCCAACTTCCGGACCGCGTTCGACCAGCTCCAGGACACACAGGACACCCCCGCGACGCGAGGGGCCGTGATGGGCGTGTTCCCCGAAGCGCGAACGATCAACGAGGAGCTCTCTGTCAGCATCATCAACGGCGAGGTCGGGGTCCAGGAAGGCCTCTCGGAGATGGACACGCAGGTCGAAGAGGCACTCAGCGGCTACAGCGGAAACTACGACGGCAGCGAATAACCACGGGAGCATGTCGACCCAAACGAAACCGTACGATTCCATCCCGCAGGCTGCCGTTCTCCTCCTCCCGACAGCGGTGGTGCTGGTCGCGTTCCTCTACTATCCGGGCCTGGAGACGTTCCGGCTGAGCCTGTACGAGACACTGTTTCTGGGCCAACAGACCAGCTGGGTCGGCCTCGGGAACTTCGCCGAACTGGCGACATCGTCGGCCTACCACAACAGTTTCCTGATCACGGTCCTGTTCGCGGCGATCGTCGTCGTCGGGACCCTCTCGCTGTCGCTCGTGATCAGCTACATGCTCTTTCACGTCGAGGTCGGTTCCTCGACGTATCTCGTCGCGGCCATCTGGCCGTACGCGCTCCCCCCGGCCGTGGCGGCAATCCTGCTGAACTTCCTCCTCCATCCGAACCTCGGCATCTTCACCCACTATCTCGAACTGCTGACCCCGTTCACGCTCGATTGGTTCAACAGCGGCCCCCAGGCGTTCGGGGTCGTCGCGGTCGTCGCCATCTGGAAGCAGTTGGGCTACAACATCATCTTCCTCGTGGCGGCACTGAACAACGTCCCGGAGAGCTTACGCGAGACAGCACGGATCGACGGGGTCGGACACCTCCGACTGCTGTACAAGGTGTATATCCCGCTCGTTTCGCCGACGCTCGTCTTCCTCGCCGTGATGAACACGATCTACTCCTTCTTCTCGACGTTCCCGCTCGTGGATCTGATGACCAGCGGCGGACCAAGCGACGCGACGAACTTCCTCATCTTCAAGCTCTACCGTGACGCCTTCGAGTTCAGCAGTCTGGGCCTGGCGTCGGCCGAATCAGTCGTGTTGTTCGTCCTCGTGGCGGTCCTGATGTACGGACAGATCAGACTCTCGGACGAGTACGCACAGTACGGGGTGTGACAATGGGAACGAAAACACAACAGACGACAGTTGCCGACGCGGTCGAGACACGGCTCCCGGAGAACCTCGCGATGCACGCCGGACTCGTCGGGGCCATCGCCTTGATGTCGGCCCCCCTCGTGCTCGCGCTCGTGATGAGCACCCAGACCACCACCGAGGTGTATCAGGTGACGAACCTCGGCATCGGCAGTCAGGGACTCAGCAACTACCAGACGGCGCTCACGGAGTACGGGTTCGCGAACTACATGCTCAACTCGCTCGTGATGAGCGTCGTCATCGTGGTCGGCAAGGTCACCCTGTCACTGCTTGCCGCCCTGGCGCTCGTCTACTACGACTTCCCCTTCCAGCGAGGGGTGTTCATGTTCGTCTTGCTGACGCTGTTGCTTCCCGTCCCGGTCCGGATCGTCCCGCTGTTCCAGTTGATGGCGGACCTGGGATGGACGAACACCCTGCTGGCGCTGACCGGCCCCTACATCGCCAGTGCGACCGCGGTCTTCCTGTTCCGACAGCATTTCATGTCGATCCCCTCGTCGCTGGTCGAGGCGGCACGCCTCGACGGGGTCGGACCGCTGACGTTCTTAGTCAAAGTGTTGATCCCGATGTCCCGGGGAATGATCGCCGGCGTCGCCGTCATCACGTTCATCTACGCCTGGAACCAGTTCCTCTGGCCGCTGGTCGCGGTCACGGACAAGAGTAGCCAGGTCGTCCAGGTCGGGATTCGGTACATCCAGGGATCGGCTCAGGCCGGACTCACGCGGTGGGGGCTGATCATGGCCGGCGCGGTGTTGGCACTCCTGCCGCCGCTGCTCGTCCTGATCGCACTCCATCGGCCGCTCCTCGAAACGTTCGCTATCCAGCAGAAGTGAGAGTCATGAGCACGATCGAACTACAGAACCTACAGAAACGATACGACGACGTTCGCGCGGTGAAAGGCATCGATCTGACGGTCCGTGACGGCGAGTTTCTCGTCGTCGTCGGTCCCTCCGGCTGTGGGAAGTCAACCACGCTGCGGACGATCGCCGGCCTCGAATCGGCGACGGACGGGGAGATACTGCTCGGCGGCGAGGTAGTCACCGACCGACCGCCCAAGGACCGGAGCGTCGCGATGGTGTTCCAGAACTACGCGCTGTACCCACACATGTCCGCGGCCCAGAACATGCGCTTCGGGATGAAATCGGTCGGCGACTACTCGGACGAACAGATCGAGCGCCGGGTCGAGGATGCCGCCGAGACGCTCGACATCGAGGACCTACTGGACCGGAAACCCGAGGCGCTGTCCGGCGGCGAGCGCCAGCGCGTGGCGATCGGTCGTGCGCTCGTCCGTGAACCCGACGTGTTCCTGCTGGACGAACCCCTCTCGAACCTCGACGCGAAGCTCCGGGTCCAGATGCGGGCCGAACTCCTGAAACTCCACCGCGATCTGGACGCCACGACAGTGTACGTCACCCACGACCAAACCGAGGCGATGACACTCGGCGACCGCGTCGCGGTGTTGAACGAGGGGCGGTTACAGCAGGTCGCAGCCCCACAGGAACTCTACGACTATCCGGCCAACCGGTTCGTCGCGGAGTTCGTCGGCGAGCCGGCGATGAACGTATTCACGACCGGTCTTCGACACCACGACGAGCGAGCGGTCGTCGACCACGACGGGTTCACGGTCACGCTTCCCACGGCGGACCGCAGTCCGGCGACTGACGACGAGGTCGCCTTCGGCGTCCGTCCCGAGGACATCTCTCTGGCAGCGAACTGTTCGCCCGGCTCGGAGACGTTTACGGCGACCGTCACGGTTCGGGAACCACTCGGGGAGTTGCTGTTGTTACACTGTGATGTCGGCGGCGACGAACTCCGGGCCAAGGTCGAACCCCGGAGCGAGATCTACCCCGGCGACACCGTCGAACTCGAGTTCGACGACGACCGGCTCCACCTGTTCGACATCGAGTCGGGGGAAGCGGTGTATCACTCGGCACCACAACCGGCGGGAACCGGCGCGGAACCCAGCGACGCCGTTCCGACGCAGTCCCGGTAAAGTCCCAGCGACCGACCGTTTTCCGGCGGACCCCGTCCGCGTAACCCTCTCGGAAAATCCTTCTGTCTATACGGTATAGCTATATCATATAACTATTTTATTATGCCCGTTTGCCGTCGCTGGTGGTAACCCGACCGGGGACGGACCCGTAGCGGTCACGACCAACTGTTATGCCTCCGGACCCGTATGATTCGGTATGGAGACGAGACCACTCGGCGACACCGGACAGGACAGCAGCGTCATGACCTTCGGTGCGATCGCGCTCAGCTTGCTGGAACAGGAGGGCGCCAACCAGATGGTGGAACTGGTGTTAGACCACGGCGTCAACCACTTCGACGTAGCGCCCAGCTACGGCGACGCGGAACTGAAACTCGGCCCCAAACTCCGCCAGCACCGCGAGGAAATCTTCCTGGGCTGTAAGACACAGGAGCGGGGCTACGAGGGCGCGAAACGGAAACTGGACCGTTCGCTGGACCGGCTCGGCGTCGACCACATCGACCTCTATCAGGTCCACGGGCTGGAGTACGACTCGGAACTCGACGAGATCACGGGCGAGGACGGTGCGCTGCGGGCGTTTCGGGAGGCCAAGGAGGCCGGAAAGATCGGCCATATCGGACTCACGAGCCACGGCAACCCCGGGCTGATTCGCGACGCGATCGATCGCATCGACGATCTGGAGACGCTGATGTTCCCGCTGAACCCGGTGGTCGTCGGAAAAGACGACGCCGAACACGACTACGCCGGGGTTTTACAGGCCGCCGAGGAGGCCGGGATCGGGACGCTCGGGATCAAAGCGTTCGCGAAGGGTCGGTGGCCGTCGACCGACGACCTCCCCGAGACCGACCGGCCGTACGCGAACTGGTACGAGCCGGTCGACTCCCCCGAAGAGATCTCCGAACGGTTCGACTTCGCCGCCTCTCGGGGCCTGACGAGCGTCGTCAGCCCCGGCGACCCGAAACTGGTCGCGATGGTCCTCCAGGCCGCCAGTCGGTACGACGGCATGGACGAGGCCGCCCAGCGCTCGCTCGTCGAACGGCTCCGCCACGACGAGAGCCCGGTGCCGGAACAACTCCATCACTGAGGGATGGACGTTCCCGAGACGGTCCGGGCGGCGCTGGCGGATGTCTCCGTCGAGGGCACGACGTGTCTGGAAGCCGGCGCCGGCGTCGGAAACACGACGGCTGGCCTGCTCGATGCCGGTGCACGGCGGGTGTACGCGGTGACGAAAGACCGGGACCACGCCCGGACAGTCCGTGAGCGGGTCGGCCGCGACGACGGCCGACTCCACGTCCTTCAGGCGGACCTCAGATCCCTCCCCGTCGATGCCGAGACGGTCGACGTGACCACGGCTCACGGACTCTGTAACGTCCTCCCGCCGGCCGCTCTCGACGCTGTCGTCACGGAGCTATCCCGCGTCGCTACCCCGGGCTGTCGGCTCGTGGTCGACGACTACGACCCGCCGCCGGCGGACTCGGGCGTCAGCACACTGTTCGGGCTGGAGAACGCGGCTGCGAACGCCACTACCGGGACGCCGGCACTCTCGTTTTACCCGTCCGGGGCGCTCCGGCGCTGGTTCGAAGGTGCCGGCTGGGAGTTCCAGCGCGAGCGGACGCTGCTCGACCCAGTCCCGTGGACACACTCACATCTGTCGGCACACACGGCGGTGATCGAGGAGTTGGCGGCCGAAGACGGGTCGGCGCACCTCCGATCGATCCGCGACAGGGCGCGATCCCTCGTCGAGGGGATCGAACAGGAATCGGTCGGTCGGATGTACAGCCTCGCGTTTACGTGTCCGGACGCGGGCTGAGTTGGGCACCGCCACCAGCTACCGTCTCACTCGACAACGACGGCGTCGTGCAACCGGGCGACAGCAGTCAGGACCGGGAACGTCCAGGGTTGGTCGGCATAGAGGTGGACACAGAGCGAGCGGCCGTCGATCGGTGACGGGGAGATCCGTCCGTGGACGACCGACTGGCGGTCCCGGATGATCTCGTCGAGTCGAGCTTCGAACTCCGCCTTGTACCAGTCCTGGATGAGCACGTCGTCGAGTCCCTCGACGATCTCTTTGATCGCACTGTCCGCTGTCGCGAGCGCGGTGGCTTCCTCGGCGAGTACGTCCGCGTACGCAGTCCGGTCGTCGATCGCACGGTCGATTGCGGTCAGCAGCGCGGAGCGTTGCTGGGGAGTGATCGTGTTCGTGGGCGAGTCGACGACCGCTGCGGCGGGATCTCCGAGTTCGGCGAGCATGTGTTCCGACAGCGACTCGTCGTAGACCGCCTCGTAGTGTGGAACACCCATCACAGTCGATTCGAAGGTCTCACACAGTCGCTCGACTTGGTCTGGCTGACTGTCGAGACTGACGACGGACCGCTGACGGTTCGACGGCGACGCTGTGACGGGACGGAGGTCGGCCACTGCCGTCCTGAACGCTTCGAAGGCCGACCGCTCGGCCGCGATCTCCTCGCGTTCCCGGGCGACTCTCGCCTGTGCGTCCGATATAGGCTCTCTAACGTGGTGTCTGAAGACCCTGAGATACTGTCGTGGGCCGTCAGGGAGGGTAGTTTCGGCCATGTCTATGTTATGGATTACCATGTAACTAAAATGTTTGTTTTACATATCTCCCTATCTCGGAATATTCCGAGAATATCTAAAATAATGGATAGTATAAATAACTGAAACAATCTCGATGCGGTGTCGATCCACGGCCGTCGTCCTCATGGTATTTCAACGTGCGAATCCAACGTTCCCTATGACCGACGACCGTACCCGACGCCGATACCTGGCCGCGCTGGCTGGCGTGGCGACGGTCGGTATTGCGGGGTGTACGACCGATTCCGGCGGCGAGACTCCGACGGGGACACAGACCGACCCCGATACCGGAACGGGACAGACGGCGACGACGCCGACAGAGCTACCCGACGCCGTGGGCCTCGACCCGTTGACAACAGCGCTCTCGGCACCGCTGGATGTCGTCTTCCCGCCGGACATCGACGCTCGGTATATCGCCCAACAGGAGGGTGTCGTCGCCAGACACGGCCCCGACGGCCTCGCGTCGACGCCGTTTCTGGACCTTCGGGACGCCGTCACCACCGGCGGGGAGAAGGGGGTGCTCGGACTGGCGCTTCATCCCGAATTCGAACAGAACCGTCGGTTCTACGTCCGCTACAGCGCCCCGGGCCGTCCGGGGCTCCCGTCGGGATACAGCCACACGTTCGTCCTCAGCGAGTTCCGCGCGACCGACGACGGGACGCGGGCCAGACGCGATTCCGAACGGACCCTCCTGGAGATCCACCAGCCACAGAGTAACCACAACGCCGGTTCGATCGCGTTCGGCCCCGGTGGATACCTCTACGTCGGCGTCGGCGACGGCGGAGCGGGCGGTGACCAGGGGCGTGGTCACGTCGAGGACTGGTACGACGGCGTCGGCGGGGGCAACGGCCAGGACGTCACGGAGAACCTGCTGGGAAGCATCCTCAGGATCGACGTGGACAACCGCGACGACGGGCAGGCGTATGCGATCCCCGAAGACAACCCGCTTGTCGGTCGGTCGGGACTCGACGAACAGTACGCCTGGGGACTCCGCAATCCGTGGCGGTTCTCCTTCGATGGCTCGGATCTCTTCGTCGGTGATGTCGGGCAGGGTCGCTTCGAGGAGGTCGACCTCGTCGAGCGGGGCGGCAACTACGGCTGGAACGTTCGCGAGGGGACCCACTGTTACCAGGCCTCGGAGTGTCCCAATCAGACGCCAGATTCGGTCCGTGGCGGCGAACCCCTCCGGGACCCGATCGTCGAGTACCCACACGAGGGCGCGCCCGTCAGCGGCATCTCCGTCATCGGCGGCCACGTCTATCGGGGCGACGCGCTCCCGAGCCTCGACGGGCGGTACGTCTTCGGCGACTACGTCGCGCAGGGGCGTCTGTTCGTGGCGAGCCGACCCGCTGCGGGACAGCAGTGGCCGACGACGACCCTCCCGGTAAGGGAGGAAGATACCGGAAAGCTCGCCCAGGTTCGATCGTTCGGGCGTGACGCGGACGGCGAACTCTACGTGGTGACAAACGGGGAGTCCGAGGCCGGGCTCCACCGGATCGTTCCGGCCTGATCAGTCGTCGTACGGCCAGTCGCCGGTCAGCCGCATCCCCGTGGCCTTCCCTTCGGTCTCCAGGCGTCGGGCGACTTCCTTGGGGTCCCGGTGGCTCGGCTCGAACCCCTCACTGGCGAAGGCGACGGCCAGTTCAGTCAGAACGACTGCCTGTTCGCGCAGCGTCCGCACGTCCAGTTTCTCCAGGGTGTCGGCGTGGGTGTGTGCCCAGCCCCGCCCGGCGTCGGCGGTCTCGCTCATGACGTGACAGCCGGGCACTCCCCACTGGACGAACGGCCAGTGGTCGCTGTGTGGCCCCTGCTGGGGCGTCGTCGCGGTGGCGTGGTCGAGGCGATCGGACACCTCGTCGACGGCTTCCTCGATGGCCGCGAAGTCGTGGGTGTGGAACTCCAGGGTCCGCTCGCGCACGACGCCGTCGAAGTTGAGGACGGCGCCGACGGCATCCAGGTCCCGCGTCGCTGCCAGCCGCTCGGAGCCGACCAGTCCGACTTCCTCGGCCCCGAAGGCGACGAACTCGACGCGTCGGTCCAGTTCGCTCTCGCGGGCGGCCAGCGCGCGGGCGACCTCCACCAGCATCGCCGTCCCGGCGCCGTTGTCCAGCGCGCCCTCGGCGATGTCGTGTGCGTCGACGTGGCTCGTCACCAGCACCGTCCCCTCGGTCTCCGGGCCGAGTTCGGCGTGGACGTTCCAGCTCGTGGCCGCCGGCGTCTCACAGTCGACGCTGACGGCGATCGGCTCGCCGTCGTACCGACGGGAGAGGCGAGCGCCGGTCTCGCGGGCGACGCCGACCGCCGGAATCGCACCGAGCGGGTCGGTCTGGGTCCCGACGCTCCCCGTTGGCGGAACCATCCCCTCGACGTGGTTGCGGTAGACGAACCCGGCTGCGCCGGCGTCGACGGCGCGGTAGTACTTCTCCCGGCGGTGGATGAACCGGTCGTACCAGTCGGGCACGTCCGAGCGGACCATGACGATCTTGCCCGCACAGTCAGTCTGTTCGAACTCCTCCGGCAGCCCGTAGCCGAGGTCGATCAGTTCCCCGCTGGCGTCCCCGGCCGGCGACCGGGGCAGGGCGATGATCTCGTGGTCGGCCGTCGCGACCGGCTCGCCCCCCGCCGAGATCGCGCTGTCGTCCCGCTCCCAGCCCTGGATGTCGAACGGTTCCAATCGGGCGCGGTCAGCGTACTCGGCCAGCACGTCCCGGGTCGCTTCGGCGGCCGCCCGTTCGCCGTCGCTGCCGGCTATCCGGTTCCCGATGTCGACGAGGCGCTCCAAGTGCGACCAGCCCACGTCGCTCGTGATCGTCTCGCCGATCCAGGCGGTGTCCGTCATGGACCCACGTGCGTTCCCGGTCGGTTTGAAACCACTGGACAGGACACTCCTTTCATTCGTCGGGGCGACGACTCTCACCATGATCTGTCCCGACGATACTCCCGATGCGCGGGAACGACGATACCGGGCGACGTTTCCGACACACGAGCGCTCATACCTCTCGACTGGCTCGTTGACGGTCCCGACCACAGGTTACAGGGGGCCAAGCCACCACTGGTTCGGTATGACCGACGCATCTGGCCCCGAGGAACCCGGTGGACTCCCGCGCTACCTGAAGGTCATCATCGCCGTCGCGGCTCTCGTCATCCTGTTCGTCCTCGTGATCGACCTCCTGACGTTCGCGAGCGCCCTGTAACCGTTCGACGGATGACCACCTATCGCATCGTCGAGACCGGAACGCACCTGAATGGACTCGAACTGGACCTGCACCTGTTGTTCGGCACCTGGACCGTCCGCGACCGGGACGGCGAGACGTGGTACGTCCGGACCAGGGAGGGCGACGAACTGACCGTTACGCCAGTACCAGACTGAGCGTTCCCGACCGAAGCAGCTTTGTGACATACGCCCAAATCCGGAACTAGCGATGCTCCCAATCGATCCGACGACTATCGACCCGGCAGATATCGGCGAGAAGCGGACGACACTGGAGATGGATCACGAGGAAGCCGTCGAACACGTCCGCGAGACGTTCGCGGACGCGGGATTCGGGTTCCCGGCCGAGTTCTCCCCGTCGGAGCTCCTTAACGAGAAAGTCGACGCCGACCGTGCCCCCTACTACGTCCTGGGAGCGTGTAACCCGGCGGTCGCCGACCGAGCCCTGGACGCCTCGGACAACCGGATCGGCGGGCTCTTCCCCTGTAACGTCGTCGTCTGGCAGGAGGAACCCGGTCTCCAGACGGTCTATCACGTCAGCATCATGCGCCTCGCCCGGTTGACCGGGATGGCTCCGGACGACGACGAGATGGCCGACATCATCGACCAGACCGGCGAACTCGTCGAGGAAGCGTACGAGAACCTCTAAATCAGGAGCTGTACTGCTCGATCTTGGCGACGAGTTCGTCCTTCTGCTGGACCCCGACAAGTTGCTCGACCGACTCGCCGCCGGCGAACAGGACCAGTGTCGGAACCCCTCGGACGCCGTACTCGCCGGCGAGTTGCTGGTTCGCGTCGACGTCGATCTTCGCGACCGCCGCCGGAGTCTCCGCTGCGATCTCCTCGACGATCGGCGCGATCATCTGACACGGGCCACACCAGTCGGCGTAGAAATCAGCTAACACGATTTCGTAGCGCTCGACGGCCTCGGAGAGATCCGCGCTCGAACCGATCTGGATCGGATCGGTAGGGCTGTGCGTTCCGGTATCACCGTTGGACTGCAGGTTCTCGATCTTCTGTTCCCTGAGTTCTTCGATGGAGTCGTTGTCGCTCATCGTCGGAGCTAGATGCTACACACGCTTAACTGTTTTGCGATATTTGTACAATACACACTACTGGAACGCGTCCGGACACCGTTTTGTACCGACCTCACTGGACTGTCGAGGACGCCCTCACGCGACGCGTCGACGGTCGAAGAAAGCTGGCCTGTTCACGGGGCTAGCACTCGTTGGGGTGGGTACTATTCTGTGGGGACAGACTCTGGCTGGTCGTATTTCTCGCGGAACTCCCGGATCAGTTGACCCATCTTCGCGTACCAGTCGTTGAGCATCCGCTGCATGTCCTCGGCCATCTCGTCGGGGTCGGTCGGATGGTAGACGTGGTAGTAGCCGCCGTGGTCGTAGTTGACCTGCTCTTTCTGGATGAACCCGGCGTCGAGCAGTCGTTGGACGGATCGATAGGCGGTCGAGTGGTCCCGGTCGACTGCTTCCGCGATCTCCTCGACAGTCATCGAACCACCTGCAGCCGTGATATGCCCGAAGACTTTCCGGTCTAACTGCTTCAGTCCGTGGAAACACTCCAACAACCCTTCACAGTCCATATCCTGCTGGAGATACTCACTCATCGAATCTGGCATGTGTAACTGATCGTACTTCTCTGGCGAGTATAAGTGTGTGGATTTTCTGCATTACTGCCCTCTCATCGTCGACGGGAGTCGTTCGGCCCGTCTCTGACGGTGTGGGCTCCTGGACCGAGTCCTGCGTGGCTATCAGCGACAGCGCGGGCCGACTCAACTGGTCGCGACGACGACGAAGGTGTCGGGCCGTTCCACGCTGTGGTCGACGGTAAAGCCCGCAGCCTGGAATTTTTCGACTGCCGCCGCTGCGTCGTAGCGCTCGTCCAGGGGCGGTCCCGGCTCACCGGTCCCCTTCGCCGTCCAGTCGACCGTGACGACACGGCCGCCGTCAGCCGTCACACGGGTGAGTTCCCGCAGACTCTCCGGGGTCGCGAACTCGTGGAAGGTCATCGTCGAGAACGCGGCGTCGAGTTCCCCGTCGGCGAACGGGAGCGAGGCGATGTCGCTAGTCACCGGGTCGACGTTCTCCGGCATCCCCTTCGATCGATAGTAGTCGTGCATCTCCGACTGGACATCGACCGCGTAGACGCTCCCGACGAACGGAGCGACCTCGTCCGTGTAGAACCCGGTTCCGCTCCCCAGGTCCGCGACGACTGCCTCCCGGTCGACTGCCATGTGACCCAGCAGTTCGTCCCGCGAACAGTACCGGAACCGCGCGAGGTCTTCGAGGTCGCCGGCCCGCTCCGCGTCGAACGTGTGAAACCCCATTAGTCGGACGCTCCTACCGTGAAGACGGCGTTTTCGTCTGTCCGGCCGTCGGCAGCAGCGACGCCTGCGTATGCTGTCATCGTACGTCCCTAGCGGTGCCAGAGGGCTAAGAAGATTCAGGTAGCGGTTGGTCGAGCCGACGGCCGACCGGCCCGCTTCCGTCCCGGCAGTCGGTACCCATTCCTATCCCGACCGCGTTGGCTGGCGTACAGACAGATGGACGACGATTCCGCTCCCCGCGTGATCGCTCACCGTGGCTTCGCCGGCACTGCCCCCGAAAACACCGTCCCGGCCGTCGAGTACGCTTGCCGGCACGACGAGACCGACATGGTCGAGGTCGACGTGGTCCCCACGGCCGACGGGACGGTCGTCTGCTTTCACGACTCCCATCTCCACGAGACCGACGAGAGCCGGGGGATCACCGACGCCGAGGGGACGATCTGGGAGACGGCAACCGAGACGGTGCTGGACGCACGCGTCCTCGGGACAGACGCGACAGTTCCGACTCTCGATGCCGTCCTCGACGTGCTCCCCGACGGCGTCGGTATCAACGTCGAACTGAAACACCCCACCGGCCCGGTCGCCCCGATCACCGACGCGCTCGCGCTGGCCGAGCCACAGCGCGCACGCGAGCGGTGGCAGCCGTTCGTCGCCGACGTGCTGGCCGTACTCGACGGCTTCGACGGCCGGGTGCTGCTCTCCTCGTTCTACGAGGGCGCGCTCGCGGCGGCCGACGCTGCCGGGAGCGGACACCCCCTCGCCGTCATCACCGCCGAATCCCTCGCTGACGGGCTGACGACGGCGGATCGCTACGATGCGACGGCGATCCATCCACCCTGGCAACTCGTCACCGAGGCCGATGTCGTCACCGACATCCACGACCGCGACATGGGGGTCAACGTCTGGACCGTCGACACCTGGCACCGTGGCGCGACCCTCGCCGACGCCGGCGTGGACGGGCTGATCGCCGACTACCCGGGCCTGACTGCCTGGGTCAGCGGGACAGCAGGCTCCGTCGACAGTCGGTAGCTCCGGGACGGAACTGTTCCCTTTTTCACCGTCGACCGACGACCGGTGGGTATGGGACGTTCGCGACTCGGCGTCTGTCTGCTGCTCTTGGTCGTCCTGGCTGGCTGTAACGCCCTCGGTGGGCCAGGCGGAGGGACTCCCACGGACGCGAACACGACGGTCTCGGGACCGAACGCCGTTCCCGGCGTCACCGACGGACAGCTCACCGACTCGCAGGCCCTGCTCGATGCACACGCCCAGTCGATGCTCGCCACCGGGTTCGAGAACGACTACCGGGCGAACCGATCGACCGTCCGGAACGGACAGGTCGTCACGATCGTCGGCCGACAGCGGACCCTCGTCGAGGCGAACAAGACCGAATACCGGTATCGGGTGACGTCCGGAGCCGGGACGCCGACCTCTCAGTTCGACACCTGGGGGAACCAGAGCATGCAAGTCCTGCGCGGACAGGTGGGCGATACCGTCCGGTACTCCACCGGCGCACCGGCGACCGCCACCGATCTCACTGGAACCGGCGCACTGCGTGCGTATCTTACCGCGTCGTCTTTCGAGGTCGTCGATAGCCTGTCCAGTGACGGCCGATATCTGGTAACGCTGGAAGCGACCTCGACGAACGCTTCCGCCGTGCTCCCGGCCAACGGTACCGACCTCCGGAACTACGAGGCCCGGATGGTCGTCGACGCCAGCGGCCGAATCCTGGTCTTCGAAGCCTCCGGGAACTACACTGTCACGTCGGGATCGGCCAGCGAACCGGGTGTCGTCGATATCACCTACGAGGTCGTCAGCCTCGGGGATCGCGATCTCGAACGGCCCGACTGGGTCGCTACTGCACTTGCCGAGTGACTGGTCTCATTCGGGCGGAAGCGTTATGATGAACGTGTTCCCCTCGTCGTAGCGATACTCGATGCCACCGTTCAGGGTGGTGACACACCAGTTGACGATCCACAACCCGATCCCTTGCCCGTGTTGTAACGGGCTCTCGGTACCCGTCCGGAGGACGGCGGTTTCGCTCTCCGAAATCCGTGTATTGGTATCACGAACTTCGATGGCTATCGGTCTGTCCGCTCGATCGACGGTCTTCATCCGTAACTGGACTGTGGGATCGGCCGGGGACGCATGCTTCAGTGCGTTCTCGGCCAAGTTCGCGAGTGCGAGTTCGAGGATGGACGGTCGCGTGCACAGTGTCGGATCAGAAACCGAAATATCCGTCTCGATCGTCGCGTCGGGAAACTGTTCCAGGAGATCCTGTCGTAACCGTGCAAACATCGATTCGACATCGATCTGTTCCACGTGGACGACCTCGTCTTGCATCCGGTCGATTTCGCGCACCTTCTCGCCGATAGCCAACAGGCGATCGCCAGCGCGGGAGATCGTTGCGGCTTGCTCTTGTAACTCCGAATCTGTGAGGGACCGTTCCAACGACTCCGCGAACCCCTGTATGACGGTCATCTCGTTCCGGAGGTTGTGTCTGAGGACACGGTTGAGCACCGACAGTTGCTGTTTGCGCTGGCGTTCCTCACGGACGTCGTAGAGGACGATCATCCCCCCGACGGGGTCCCCGCTCGGGTCCGTCAACGGCGTGTAGGAGACAGCGAATATCCCCCCATCGGGGCCGCCGATCTCCACCTCGCCCGTCTCCCGGAGTGTCGACAGCCCGTCGCCGACGAGGGACGACAGCGGGACCAGCCCGTCCGCCGTTTGCGCTCGTTCGAACAGCTTCTGAGCACGTTCGTTGAATTTCACGACGTTCTCGCCCGTATCGAGGACCATCACCGGCTCCGTGAGCTTGTCGAGCCCCGTCTGTTCGGCCACGCGCTGTGTCGCCGGATTCGTCTCGAACATGTGGGTGCCCACGAAGGCATACCCATCGAGGGCGACGTGAATGAGCATCAGCGGTCCGGTGAGGTGGAGTTCCGGCACCGGTCCGAGATCGAAGAGCCACAGCAACACACCGACGCTCGGTGGGAGCGTACTCAGGGTGACTGCCGTCGCCTCACGTCGGTACAACGGCCCGTAGCTGAGTATCGCCCCGATGAGCAGCAACGAACCGACGGCCGCAGTCCCGACGCTGAACAGGAGCGCGAACACGCCCCACGTTTCGATAGTGTACTGAGCCGTTGCCAACCCGAAGACCGGTGTCAGGCGGAAGTCGGTCCACACTAACCCGTGGGCCGAGTTGGTCGCTGCCAACAGTATCGTCGAGATCGGTACGGCAGCGACCACCCCGAAAAGCGGACTCCGGATGAGGTCGGTTCGACCGGTGTAATCCAGGCCGAAGGCGAGGAAGAACGGACCCATGAAACAGACGCTGACGAACGAAACCGCCTCGGCTGCACCCCGAAGCTGCGGGTCGAACACGAGCAGTGAGACTCCATAGGTGATACAGAATACGGTCACTGCCGCGATATTACCCATGAACCACGACGCACCCGGGCTCCCCCGCTTGTGATAGAGATACTGGAGCAGGTACGCCGCGCCGAAGCCGGCTGTGATTGAAGCGGTAATCACTCCGACTCCGATCGGTCCGACGCTCATTACCGGGAGAACACCTGTCCCGGACACAGTGTCATACTGGCGAGAGCTGACCAATTAAACCACTGCTCTTCCGCCGACGCCGCTCGTATTCGGCTCCCGTTATACTGTGGTCCGGACTGGATACCTGCAGCCGACAGCAGCCCACTCCCCCCTCGCATATCTTTCGAGGAACGTTTCGAGCCTCTTTATTTTGTTCCCCTGATCCACGTACCGGCTATCTCCCACTACCGTATTGCGTGGTGGGGGGAGGATCACCCAGTCGACGGGAGGACCAGACTACTAGCGATTATTTACCAGGAGCCACAGTGTGTGGTATGGTCGAGATTCCCGAACGACTCACGTCGCTGTTCAGTGGGACCGTCGAAGCGGAGAACGATCGGTTCGTCATCGAAGTTCCGAAAGACGAGATCGAGTTCGACGCGGTCGAAGCCGGTCAGACCTATCGTATCGGCGTCCTCCCACACCACGGTGAGGGCTCGTCAGACACCGAATCCAGTCCCGAGACGACCGAACTGGCCGCGATCGACCGCGAACCGGGTCCGCCGTCGCCGCCGGTCGACGAAGGTGAAGTCCGAACGGTAACCATCGAGTCTATCGGTGACCAGGGTGACGGCATCGCCAAGGTCGAGCGGGGCTACGTCGTCATCGTCCCCGAGACCAAACCCGGTGAGGAACCGACTGTCGAGATCGAACGCGTGACACAGAACGTCGCCTTCGCCGCTGTCGTCGAGGCCGAGTGAACGGCTGGAGCGAGCTAATACATCCAAAGAGGACCGGTCGGGACGTGGTCTCGAACACGTCCAGCGACCGAACAGATGGTGGTCGGAGTCAGGGCCCCGGCGGGATGCTGAGGGAGGGATGGGGGAGTCCGTAGCGGGAACCGGGACCCACCCGAAGATGTGGCCAGGTCCAAAATAAGTTTTCTGGAGCGCAGGGGCGGCCTACGCTTCGAGCGACTCGGCGATCGCTTCGAGTTCACCTTTCCGGAACGGCCGGTCGGTCCCGTCGCTGTCGTCAGTAGCACCGATCGCCGAGAGGATTCCGGCCCGCATCTCCGGCTTCGGTGGCAGCGACTCGGTGTCGATCTCGTACCCGACTGCGTCACAGAGGGCCGCGAGATCCTCTTTGGTGAACGACGCCGAGATCTCTCGCTCGAACCGGCCCGTCGCCTCCCTGATCTCGTTTCGCAGTTCGTCGACTGTCTTTGCCATACGATACCTCGTTGGCCGCGGATCCCTGTAGGTTCTGGGTGCCCACCCCGGGACCCGGTTCGTTTAATGTCCCACGCTACTCAGCACAGACCGACCCGCAGCAACCACGGTGAGACCACTATGTCAGACACAGAGACAGAGTCCGACGACGAACCGGACCGAACGGTGATCAGAACGGGCCGCGAGTTCGAACAGGAGTACCGGCTGGACGCCGACGAGGCCGGTCGGTTCCTGATCGAACTCGGCGAACAACTCCGGGACGGCGACGAGGTCCTCATCACGGACGAGGAGTGGGAACTCCCCTTTGCATTCGGCGAACCCGTCGAACTGGAGGTCGACTTCGACGGTGTCGGCGAGCCGGAACTGGAGATCGAACTGGAACTCCCGGGTCGATCCGACGAGACGGCGCCGTCCGTCGAGTGAGACAGCCACGAGGACTCCCCACCATTCGGCGCTCACGGTAGCCCGGACGCCGCCGCAGTTTAGTCCGTGGCGGCGAGATACCGTACATGTCATCTCCACTCCTCATCGACGCCGATCCGGGGTGTGACGACGCCGTCGCGCTCTGTCTGGCGGCGTTCGATCCGGCCATCGAACTCCGAGCGGTTACGACGACCCACGGGAACAGCACGGTAGAGAACACCACGCGAAACGCCCGTGCGATCATGGAACTGTTCGACTCGGGGGGCGTTCCAGTCGTTGCGGGCGCGGCGCATCCGCTGCTCGTCGCCCGATCGACTGCCGAGCATATCCACGGTTCCGGTGGCATCCGCGGGGACCTCCCGGCGGTGTCCGGATCACCTGCCACAGTCGAGACACACGCCGCACAGTTCATCGTCGAGCAGGCGCGGGCACACGAGGGCGACCTCTCGATCGCTGCGGTCGGCCCGCTGACGAATATCGCGCTCGCAGTGGCCATCGAACCCGCGCTCCCGGAGTTGCTCGACGAACTCGTCGTCATGGGCGGGACGGTCGCGGCCCACGGGAACGTGACGCCGCTCGCGGAGGCGAACTTCCACTCGGACCCACACGCCGCTCGGAAGGTGATCGAGGAGTGTGCGCCGACCGTGGTCGGACTGGACGCGACCCTCCAGGCTACACTCTCGCCGGCGTGGATCGAGTCAATCGACCGCGGGACGCGCCGCGGGCGACTGCTCGCCGAGTGGCTGACCTACTACGACGAGGAGGCACTCGCCCGCTACGACCTCGAATCGGCGCCGATCCACGACGCCGCGGTCGTCGCTCATTTCCTCGACGACCAGTTGCTGACGATCAGGGACTGTCATATGGACGTGGGGACCAACTCCTCGATCGAACACGGTGCGCTGGCGTGTGATCTCCACGGAATCTCCGACGAGGCGGCAAACGGGCGCGTGGCGCTCGACGCCGACACCGACAGGTTCCGGGACCGTCTCACCGACACGCTGTCGGAGTTTTTGAACCAAGCGCCGTCCTGACCGGAGCCGTCGGGTTGCTGTCTCAGCATCCTGTTGAGGGGCCGGCATCGCTGTCACCGATCGTCGAGGACGTGGATCGACTCGGGTGGCAGCGAGACATCGACCTCGGTGCCGGTGTCGATGGCCAACCGATCGAAGACGGGCGGGCGGACGGTCACAGTGAGCGTGAGCGCCCCGCTCTCGACGTCGACCCGATAGGCGGTCCCTTCGTTCAGCCAGCGGCTGACGGTCCCGGTGAGCACGTTCTCCTCGCCGGATTCGCCGTTCCCCGCTGGCTCGTCGAGGACGACTCGCGAGGGATGGAGACAGACCGTAACCGCTCCCTCGGGGAGGTCCCTCGTGGCTGTCCGGAGTGTGTGGTCGCCGATCCGGACGGTGGCGCCGTCACCGGCCGCGTCAGTCACGTGCCCCTCGAAGACGTTCTCGTTGCCGGTAAAACGGGCGACGAACCGGTTCGCCGGCCGATCCAACAGCTCCGTCGGCGCGCCGACCTGTTCGAGGCCGCCGTCCCGGAGGATTGCGAGTCGGTCCCCCAAAGCGGTTGCCGTCCGCTGGTCGTGGGTGACGTAGACGACGGGGATATCCAGCCCCTCGAACAGTCGGTGGAGGTGGTTCCGGAGGCGTCGCCGGATCGGGGCGTCGAGGCTCGACAGCGGCTCGTCGAGCAACAACACGTCGGGGTCGGCCGCCAGCGTCCGCGCGAGCGCGACGCGCTGGCGTTCACCGCCGGAGATGGCGTCGGGCTGCCGGTCGAGTACGCCCTGCAGTTCGAGTAGCGCCGCCAGTTCGTCGAGTCGGTCGGCCCCGGCACCCGCGTACGCGATGTTCTCGCGGGCGGTCATATGCGGGAACAGCGCCCCGTCCTGGAACACCATCCCGACCTGCCGGCCCTCCAGCGGGACTCCGTCCAGCACTCGGCCGCCGAGGGTGATCGAGCCTTCGTCCGGATCGGTGATCCCGGTGATCAGCGAGAGCAGTGTCGTCTTCCCGCTCCCGGAGGGGCCAAGCAGCGCGAGGACCTCCCGGCCGACCGTGAGATCGATCGGGCCGAACTCGAACCCGCCGTAGGACTTCGAGAGCCCGGTGAGTTCCAGTGTCATCGCCAGGGGTTGGCCGCGACGGTGTTGAGGACGACGAGGGCGGCGATCGCGACGACGACCAGGAGGATCGCGACCGGATACGCCGCGTCGAGCCCGGTGGAGACGAACGAGACCCAGATCTCGACCGGCAGCGTCCGCGGGTAGTACGCGACCATCATCGTCGCCCCGAACTCGCCGATCGACCGCGCGAACGCGAGTGTCACCCCGGCGGCGATCCCGGGACCGGCAAGCGGCAGCGTGACGTTCCGAGCGGTAGTCCACCGGCTCTTCCCCAGCGAACGCGAGGCGTGTTCCAGCGTCCGGTCGACGCTCTCGAAGGCCGCCTTGGCGGTCACCACGACGAACGGCGAGGCCACGAACGTCTGTGCGAGGACGACCCCGGCCAGCGAGCGTGTGAGCGGGACCCCGGCCGCTGCGGCCGTCCGGCCGACGAGGGTCTCCGGCCCGACGACAGTGAGCAACACGACCCCACCGACCGTCGGCGGGACCACGAGCGGGAGGACGACGACCGCGAGTACGAGCGGTTGCAACGGCGTCGACGCCCGGGCCAACCAGTACGCCAGCGGCAGGCCACAGGCAGTCGCGAGAACGGTCGTGATCGACGCCGACAGCAGCGACGTGGCCGCCGCGCGCTGGACGGCTGGGTCGGCCAGTCGCCCGGCAACCGCGCCCGGTGACGCCGAGAGGAACAGGGACGCGAGCGGGACGAGGTAGTACAGGACCAACAGCCCGCCCAGGACGAGCGCGACCGACAGCCAGTCACGCGAGCGAACGGCGCTGTACACCTGTGTCGACATCGCTCAGTCCTCCGTTGTTGTCGTCGAGACGGTCCCCGGAACGTCACCATCGAAGCGGGGGAACCGGTCGCCGAGGACGAAGCCCGTATCGTCGAGGTACGCCCCGGTCGTCAACCGCTCGAACACCGACCGAACCGACTCGGCGTCGGTCCGGATCGTCGCCCCGTATTCGATCGGTCCGCCCTCGACACGCTGGCCGCTCGGTAGTTCGTAGGCGGTCGTCGAGTACCACTCGTCGGCGTACCTGCGGTCGCTGAGGTCGATCCGGTTCGGGAGGGAAACGTAGTCGTAGCCGCGTTCGACGGCCATGTTCCGGTAGGCGAACGCCGCGTCGATGCTTCCGGTCTCGAACTGGCTGAGAAGCCCCGTCTCCGGGTACCGCTGTTCGCGCGTCGGAACCACCGCTCGGAGGTCCGGCGCGTCGTCGTAGTAGCGGCTAGCCAGTTCCAGCACGAACAGCGTGCGATAACCGAGCGGGTCCTGGTCCGGGTCGGTCCGGCCGAGACTGACGGCATCGTCGACCAGGGGAACGTACCACCGCTCTGCCCCCGCTTCCTCCATCCGCTGGCCGCCGCTGGTGTCGGGATTGTACGCGAGGACTACGGCGTTGCTCGCGAAGGCCGAGTACCACGGCGGGGAAAGCGGCGCGTCGAACAGTGCGGTATCGGCGACGGCGACGATATCGGGGTCGCGCTGGCCCTCGTCGATCAGTCGGGCGACGGTCGCCGAGCCGTGTGACTCGATCCGGAGCGGCACGTCGACCGTGGGTTTCAGTCCGTTCTCCAGCGCGTACTGGAGGCTCCCGGCGGAGAGAATCGAAACCGGGTTTGGGGACTGCGCACTGGAGAGACAGCCCCCGAGCACGCCGGCGACCCCGATCCCGGCCGTCCGGAGGAGCTGTCGCCGTGAGTGTCTCCGAACTCGCCCCCGTTGTTTCCCCATAGACACATCCCCGTTATGTCGGTTCCAGCATAACCGTTTTGCTCGCGGACGGTAATGAGGGAATATGGAGTTCGACGCGGACTTCGATGCCCATCTGGACAAGGGGGGTGTCCGAGTCACCCGACGGGACGTGCAGTTGCTCAGAGCGGTTCGGGAACGGGGATCGCTCAACGCGGCGGCGGCCGAACTCGGGCGGTCGTACTCGCGCTCACAACAGCGCGTCGTCGAACTCGAAGACGGGTTCGGACAGCTAGTCGAACGACAGCGCGGGGGATCGGGCGGGGGCGGGAGTTCGCTTACGGCGACAGCGAGCGACCTCCTCGCGGAGTTCGACCGCGTCGAGGCCGAGTTCACGGGCGTGGCGGAGGCCGAGGAGACGGTGTTCCGGGGGACGGTCGTCGAGCGCGAGGGCGAACTCGGGACGGTCGACACCGATCCGGGACCCGTCCAGGCGATGGTCCCCCCCGGGACGCGCCGGGTTCGGCTGGCGATCCGTGACGACGCCGTCACGCTCCATCCCCCCGACAGCGTCCCGGAGACGGAGACCAGCGCCCGGAACCGCTTCCACGGCGAGGTCCGGGAGGTCGTGCCCGGCGACGCCGTCGTGCGGGTCACCGTCGACATCGGCGGCGAAACCCCCCTCAAGGCGCTGGTGACACAGACGAGCGCGGAGACGCTGGCCCTGGCGCCGGGCGAACCGGTCACGACGTCGTTCAAAGCGACCGCGACAAGAGCGTACCCGGACGACCCTCGCTGAGTCGATCGGGTCCGACCCGACGGGGAGGGCTCTCCGGTATTAATACCCCGCCACTGGTGAGGCAGCGCACACACCGGCTCCCAGCGGCAACTGCCGCACGGGAGACGATGCGACAGCAACGACCCTCGACCGACGACTGGCCCGGAGATGTGGCGGTCACCGAAGCGGGGAGCGACCGATGACGCTCACTCCCTCGACGCTGTGGGACGACGATCACACCCGCCGGGTCACGTGTATCGCCTGTGGGGAGACGGTCGACCGCGACGACGCCCGCGAGTACGACAAACACGGCGAGCGCTGGGACCGCGAGGACAAGACGTTCGAATACCTCTGTAAACCCTGCGACCGTGAGTGCTGTCACCAGCCTCGTGACGGCCTCGAACGGACGCTCGTGGCCGCCGGGGCCGGCCGAACCGACCGCCGGACGTTTCTCAGGCGATACGGTGAGTTGGCGACTGACTCGGAACCGAACTGCGAGGACCCGTAGTGGGGACCCCACGGCTGTCGCTCCGGTCCCGCGGATTTATGTTCGAACCGCGGCCCCGTTGGGATATGCTCGACTGGATCGAATCGTTCTTCTATCGGCACATGTACGGCCAGTACGAGTCGGTCACGCGCCCGCTCTGGATCTACGGCCACGTGACGATCCTGCTCTCGACGGCGCTCGTGGGCTATACGTTCGCCCGTGGGGCGTACCTGTTGACTGCCCTGTTGGTGCCTTTCCCGCTCACGTATCTCTACAAGCGCTACGAGAAGGCACGGAGCTACAAGGTACAGTCGGACACCCCCGAGTGAGCCGGCCGTCTCCCTCGCGACCTACCGCCCCCGCTCCCGTCGACAAAAGACATAAGCGATGTGCCCCTGGCCATTTCGAACATGGCCCCGCGTACACCCCTCCTCCGCCCCGACAGCTACTTCGCGAACCGTGAGCTATCGATCGCTCGGGCGGCCGTCCTCGGCGTCCTGTTGACCGGTGCCGCGGTCGCGTTCGTCGCCGGTCTGGGGATGGTGTTCACCGAGAAGGTCGACGGCACCGTCACGGTCGACAACCCCGACAGACCGCCGGAAGGGTTCTGCGAGTCGGGGATGAACGAGACGTTCGACGACATGAACGACAACCTGACCGGGACGAACGGGACCGGATTCGACTGTAGCCAACCCGCCCGGATCGAGCGAAACGTCGACACGATCCTCCGGCAGGCGATCGGCCAGCTATACCCCGCGATGGTGATCGGCTTCCCCATCGTCATCTTCGTCACGGCTGGCCTGCTCCACGCCGGCACGGCGATCTGTGACGCAAGCGGCGGGTTCGCCCGAACGCTGACCGTGACTCTCTGGGGGATGACGCCGTTTATCGTCACCACGCCGATCGCGTTGGGGGCGCTGTGGCTGCTGATGGACCCAGTCACCGTCTCACCGGAGACCGCCCCGCAGGCGCTTCAACAGTCCCTCCTCGATAGCCTCCAGCCGTGGGTTCCGGCCGCGCTGGCGCTCAACCTCGTGGGGTCGCTGTGGGGTGCAGTCGTCTGGACCTTCGGGCTCGAACGCGCCCGTTCGGTCACGCGGGGCCAGGCCGCCGCGGTCGCTGGCTTCGTGACCCTGCTACTCGTCCTCCTCGGGCTCCTGTGAGGGTCGGGTCACGAGCAACGCCGCGGGAGCGGCTGGTCGGTCCCGCCCGACGTTTATACATGGTGGATGTCAACGTCGGACATGCAGATGTTCGAGACCATCGTGGTTCCCACCGACGACGGCCCCGATGCTCGGCAAGCGGTCAGTAACGCGGGTCCGCCGGCCGACCGCTACCGGGCGGCTGCCCACCCACTGGCTGTCGTCCAGGGAGACAGGGGCGTCGACCAGTATTTGCCGGAGGTCGTCACCGAGAAACTCGCCCGAACCGCCCCGGCCCCGGTCCTGTCGATCCGCACCCCGGGCGACAACGCCGAGGGCGGAGTATGAGGCCATCGACCTCTCGAATGGACCGACGCACCGTCCTCCGATCCGGCGTGACAGCCGCGGTCCTCGGACTCGCCGGCTGTGGGGGTCGGTCGGGTGGTTCCGCCTTCGAGGAGGGGTTCGAGGACGGACTCGGTCGGTGGGACTCGGGGGCCGCCATCGGTCCGGAAGTGGCCATCGACGAGTTCGAGTGGTCGGTGGCGGTGACCGACGAGCGGGCCGCAAGCGGCCAACAGAGTCTGGAACTGTTCACGGAAGGCGATTACGACGACGGGACCGCCTGGGTCGTCCATCCGGTTTCGGTGCCATCGTCGGGTCGGTACCGGGCAACCGTGACGGCCTCGTTCTGGAGCGAGTCGGAGTCGTTCAACACGCTCCGAAACGCCGTGATGCGCCTGGGGACCGATCGTCCCGAAGACGAATCCGACTTCCCGGACCCCGGCGTGAACACGACGACACTGGGTGAGGTACCGTACGGTGGGCTCCGCGAACCGCTGCACCTCGCCGAGGGGTGGCGCGAGTACCGCTTCGAGTGGACGATACCGCCGCTGTCGACGGACACGCTGTACGTCGCGGCCGGGACCAGCGTCGTCTGGGAGGCCGACGCGACCCACTACCTCGACGACCTCACCGTCGACCTCACACCACGGTGATCCGGGACCCATGACGGCCGGGACCGACCTCCGTCGATCGAACGTCCCCGTCGCCGTCGCGTTCCTGCTCGGGTTGCTTGCCCACGCTGTCGACCAGCTACTGTTTCTCCGTGCGGGACCGATCCCGATACTCGTCGCCGGCCCCGTCGTCGCCACACTCCTGTTCGCCCGCGTCCGGCCCCGGACGCCGCCGCTCCAGACGGTCGGGCTCTTGCTCTGGGGCGCTGCCGGCTCGGGCATCGCCGTCCTCCTGGTGTACCTCCAGGCCGTCTCCATGGAACTACCGCGCCCGCTCTCGGGGACCGAGATGGTGCTGTTCGACTTGGGGATGTTCTGCTGGTTCGTGGGCGTCTTGGCAGCCGGCTACGCTCACGCTGCAGGCCAGCGGCCCGGTCGTGCAGTAGCCCTCCTGGCGGTGCTTCCTATCCTGCAGGCGGCCTATGGGCTCGGTCTCGGGGTGTTGGTCGGCCTGGGGGTGTACGCCTGAAAGAGCGGATATTAACCTCGAATGACTAGATGCCGAAAACACACGCCCTCTGACACTCATTCGCCGGGCGGTACCTGCCGGCTCAGCCCAGCAGGAGTTTGAGCCACTCGTTGTCTCGTACCACCGACAGCTCTTCGATGTAGCTGTCCAATCCGAGGATGCGTCCAGCGCCGAACGCGCCCAGGCCGAACAGTAACACCGCGTAGACGATGTGGTCGTCGACGACCCAGCCGTGTGCGACCGGGAGTCCGGCCAGCAGTCCGCCCTGTAGTGCCGCGAGCCAGTAGAACAGCATCATTATCGCGCCCCAGAACGCACTGAACCGGACGAAGGCGCCCACTAAGAGTGCGAGTCCGGTCAGAGTCAGCCCGAGCATGTTCAGCCAGTCGATGATCGGCATCCCCGCCATCGAGGCGAAAAAGCCGGTCAACGGGTTCCCCGCCGGAACCGCGTTCTGCAGGAAGCCCGCTGCGGTCCAGTTGTTCGACGGGTCCGCGTCGAGATACGTGACGAGTTTCGTGATCCCACCCTGGAACAGCGTCCAGCCCATCACGATCCGCATGAAAAACAGGGAGTAGCCGATCCAGGTCTCCGAGTAATCGAACCTGACGTTGCGTCCGAGCATCTCCGACTGGAGCGTCCGTTTGGTGCTCATACCAAGATATTCGTCAAATGAACATATATTCGTTTGGGGTATTATTCATTTCCGAGAATTCGTGCCCAGAACTGACTCTGGTGACGGCCTGTCCCTCGCCGCTGCGCGGCCGTCGGCAGGCCAGTGTGGTTCCCAGCCGCTGGGAACCTCGGGATCGATTGAAGACATCTCTCACAAAAGTTCCTCCTAGACCGTCGCCCTCGGCCCGCCGCTCACCCCGAGCGCGGGCCTGGCCGACAGCCGAGGACTTGACACCCGCATCCAGAGCAATGATCCCAACGACTACCGCGACGGTGTTGCTCGTCGTCGTGACCGCTGTGACGCTGGTCGTCGGCGGCAGCATCGCACATCTGGCGTATCGCGCGGCACGTCGGACCGATTCGGAGCCGCTCAGGCTGTTCAGCTACGGGTTCGGTAGCATCGCCGTCGGGCTGGCGGCGAGCGGCTTCGTCTCGCTCGTGACAACCTGGACGACGGGCGAGGTCCTCATCGTCCAGGGAGTCTTCGTGCTGATCGGGCTCGCTTTCCTGGTGCGCTCGCTGTACGTCGGGGGACAGAACCCGATCAGCACGTGAACGACCCGCTCAATCGGCTTCGGCGGCGACGGCTCCCGTCGGATCGGCGCCCGCAGCGTCGGCGGCGGTGCTGTCGGACCCAGTCGACAGGTGTCTCGCGGAGTTTCCGACGACCAACAGGCTGCTCGCGGTCATGGCGAGCGCGGCAAACAGCGGGTTGAGGACGCCGGCGAGCGCAAGCGGGAGCGCGACGGCGTTGTAACAGAACGCCCACGCGAGGTTCTGGCGGATTCGCGACCGCGTCGCGGCGGTGAGATCGAACACCGACGGGACCTGCCTGAGGCTGTCGGTCGTCACCACTGCGTCGGCGGCCTCCGCGGCGAGTCTGGTCCCCGACTCCAGTGCGATACCCAGATCCGCGGTTCCCAATGCTGGCGCGTCGTTCGTTCCGTCCCCGACCATCGCGACGGTCCCGCGGGACTGGAGCCGCTGGACCACCTCGGCTTTCGCTTCCGGCGGGACGCCGGCGAACACCTCGTCGACGGCCTCGTGTTCGCGGAACTGTTCGGCCGCCTCCGGGCTGTCGCCGGTGATGACGACGACCTCGTGGTCGACGGCCAGCGCGCGCACGACGGACTCCCAGGCATCCCGTGGCCGGTCGCCACCGACGACGACGTCCCGAACGCGTCCGTTCCAGCCCACGAGCGCGGGGACGTGTCCGTTCGAGCGCGCGTGGTCACATCGATCGCGGAGTTCCGCGGGGACGGTCAGCCCCTCGTCCGTGAGCAGCGAGGGCGTGCCGACGACGACGCGCTCGCCGTCGACGGTCGCACTGACGCCCCGTCCCGGGTGGTTCTCGAACCGCTCGACTGTCGCGTCGGGGACCGACGCCGCGTCCGTGATGGCAGTCGCGAGCGGGTGGTCGGCGAACTGCTCGACGGCGGCGGCTCTGCGCATGGCGCGCTCGTCGGCCCGCTCGACGAGCGACACGTCGCCCGTCGTCAGCGTACCGGTCTTGTCGAAGGCGACCACGTCGGCTTCCGTCGCCGTCTCGAACACCGACCCGTCGGTGATGACGACGCCGTCGTCGAGGGCCTGTTTCACGCCGGCAGCCGTCGCCAGCGGCGTCGCCAGCCCGAGCGCACAGGGACAGGAGACGACCAGTACCGCCAGCCCGGTCAACAGGGCGTCGGTGGCTGTCGCCCCCGCCAGGAGGTGTGTGCCGGTTGCGACGACCGCCAGGACGACCACGAGCGGGACGAACACCGCGGCGATCCGGTCGACGAGCCGTTGCACGTCGCCCCGGTCGCTCTGGACCTCCCAGAGGAAGTCGGTGAGCCGGTCGACGGTACTCCGTGCGTCGGGGCCGACCGTCACGACGAGGCCGCCGTCGGTGACCATCCCGCCGCCGATCACTTCGTCGCCCGGCGTTTTCCGGACCGGCAGCGACTCGCCGGTGACCAGCGACTCGTCGACGGCTGCGGTCCCTTCCAGGACGGTTCCGTCGACCGGTATCCGCTCGCCGTCCCCGACGACCACTTCGTCACCGGACGCGAGATCGCCGACACCGACCGTCTCGGTCCCGTCGGCGGTGCGTCGGCGAGCGTTGTCTGCCCGTTGTTCCGTGAGTTCGGTCAACCGCCCGGCAGCGGCCTCGCGGACTCGGTCCTGGTAGTAGTCGCCGACCGAGACGGCCATGACGATGACCGTCGCCACGTCGAAGTATACCTCCGTGTGGCCCAGCAACAGCGCGAGGACGCTGTAGCCGAAGGCCGTCGCCGCGGCCATCGCCACCAGGAGGTCCATGTTGGGGTGGCCGGCCCGGAGGCTGACGTACGCGCCACGGAGGATCGGGAAGCCGGTGTAGCCGACGACGACGGCGGCCATGACGGCGGTGTTCCACAACAGATACGATCCAGCGGGGCCGGTCAGATCGACGAACAGGAGGTCGGAGCCGAGACCCAGATACGCCGGATAGAGAAAGAGGACGTACCACAGCATCGTCATCATCCCGAAGAACCCGCCGACCAGCAACCGGCCTTCGAGTTCGTGTTCGTCGTCGGTGCCCGCCTCGGCAGCAGTGGCTTCGTACCCAGTGCCTTCGACGACCGCGGGCAGTTCCTCGGCCGAGACCCGCCCGGGGTCGTAGGTGAGTTTCATCGTCCCGGTCGAGTAGCTTGCGGCGGCGCCGGCAACTCCCTCGTGATCGGTGGCACGGGCCTCCAGAAACGTCTCGCAGGTCGCACAGTGCATCCCGTCGACGGAGAGATACGCCGTCTCGCCCTCGGCGTCGTCGGGATCAGCCCCCGTTTCGACATCGTCGACGCTCCGGTCGGCCGGTTCGTCGAGCGTTCTCGCGACTTCCAGACAGCCACGACAGCAGAACTCGCCGTCGACGCCGCTGTCGGTGACGGGCGGATCGGCCGCCAGTCCACAGAGCGTACACGTCGTCATTGGCTCAGGTCCATGGCATCGGCAGGGACGGGTTCGGGATCGAGACGCCGAAGACGCCGAGGCCGTTCGAGAGGGGCACCAGCGCCAGCACCAGGAAGACGGCCCCGAGAACGCGGTGGAGTGTGGCCCTGCGTGATGGGGACAGCGACCCGAAGGCCGTCCCGTAGGCGAACATCAGCGGGATCGTTCCCAGTCCAAGCGCCGCAAGCGAGAGCCCGCCGGTCACCGCCGAACCGGTGGCGAAGGCGTAGAGAAACGCCGGGTAGAGCAACGGACACGGGAGCAACCCGTGCATCGCACCGAGCGCGACGATCCCGGGGCCGTCGACCCAGGCGTCGACCCGCGCCACAAGTGCCGTCGAGATCCGACGGAAGAGGCCACCGACGACGGGGATCGACGCCGCGAGATCCACCGCGCTCCCGCGCGTGAGATAGCCCAGCCCAACAGCGAGGATACAGAGTCCGACCGCGACACCGACGACGCCGCGAACCGCCGTCCCGAGTCGGGCGAGTCCGGCCACGTCGAAGAGGACGCCGCCCGCGGCACCCAGGACCACACCGACGGCCGTGTAGCTGCCTGCCCGCCCGACGTTGAACAGGGCCTGTTGCCGGAGTTCGTGCGTCGAGACCGGGCCACCGTCGTCCAGCCGCTCGGCGTAGGTCGTCACGAGCGGGCCACACATCCCCAGACAGTGGACACTCCCGATCAGTCCGAGACCGGCAAAGGCCGCGATCCCGACTGTCTCGCCCGCGGTCAAGCCGGCGGTCAGTGGCCCCATCTCAGGCAGGCTGGCCCTCGTGGGGTGCGGTCATCAGGAAGAGGCTCGCGGCGATGATGACGACGCTCACGAGCGACAGCGCGACGATCGTCCGACCGGTTCCTTGGAGATAGTACGCGACGGGTGCCAGCCCGATCAGGGCCAGGACAGTCACGAGACGCGGACTAGATCCGGACATACTCGCCCCTAAGATGGAGGGGACATAAAAACAATAGGCCCGTTCCTGTCGGCTGAAAAGGCGGGAGTAGACTTTTTGTACTGGTCATAGTGCGGTCGTTCATGGGCAGAGGAACTGCTGGAGATTCACACAGATCGCGACAACAGGAGGGGTCGCGATGGCGCTGAACCGGCGCCAGTTCGTTCAGACCGCGGCCGCTGCTGGGGCGCTGGCGGGAGCCGGGACGGCGACAGCACAGGAAGAACCCGACTACGGTGGCTGGTTCGACGATGTCTCGAACTTCGAGGGGACCGTCGACAGCCGCGGGCAGGACACCGTCGAGATCACGGTCGGCGCGGAGGGCAACAACGGCGCGTTCGCGTTCGACCCGCCCGCGGTGATGGTCAGTCCAGGAACCGAGGTCGTCTGGTCCTGGAACGGCGAGGGCGGCGGCCACAACGTCGTCTCCGACGGTGACGGGCCGCTGAACTCGGGCGACCCGGTCTCCGAGGCCGGGACGACCTACAGTCACACCTTCGAGAGCGAGGGCATCTACAAGTACGTCTGTACGCCCCACAAGGCCCTGGGGATGAAAGGTGCGGTCGTGGTTCGGCCCGGTGGGTCCGGCGGCTCCGGTGGCGGCGGCGATCAACCGACCGGCCCGCCGGCCGACCCCGACTACGGCGGCTTTTTCGAGGGCGTCTCGAACTTCGACGGCGAAACTGCCGACCAAACCGGCCAGGACTCGGTCGAGATCACGGTCGGCGCGGAGGGCAACAACGGCGCGTACGCCTTCGACCCACCCGCAGTCCGGGTCTCGCCCGGGACGGAGGTCGTCTGGAGCTGGACCGGTGAGGGTGGCGGCCACAACGTCGTCTCCGACGGTGACGGGCCGCTGAACTCGGGCGATCCGGTCTCCGAGGCCGGGACGACCTACAGCCACACCTTCGAGGAGACGGGTATCTACAAGTACGTCTGTACGCCCCACGAATCCCTGGGGATGAAAGGTGCCGTCGTCGTCGGCGCACCCCCGGGAAGCGGCGGAGGCGGCGGTGGCGGCGGCCCGAGCGTCGAAGTGTCGGGGCCGCGCTGGCTCTTTACGGGGTCGATCATGGCGGCGTTTTTCATGCCGTTGCTGTACGCCGCTGTATCGCGCCGCCGGAAGCGACAGGGTCCGCCCTCGGTCACCGACGAGGACGGACGGGCAGTCGTCGAAGCGGCCACAGAGACGGAACCGACGACGGAGATCGGGCACGACGAGTACGATCCCTGGGGGACGGCCGCTCTGGTGGCGTTTTACTTCGTCCTGATCGCCGTCCTGTGGGTGTTCATGTACTTCGTCGAGTTCCTCGGCCGTGTCTCGGTGATCGGGTGATACCATGCAGGTCCACAACTTCGAGAAAGTCTGGCTCGGTGTCGCGCTCCTGTTGATCGTCGGCTTCATCGCCACCATCGCCTACGGCTCGGTCGGCGCTGGCATCTCGATGGTCGACGACAGCGGCGGAACGATCAGTGCACAGGCAGTCCAGAGCGGCGAGACTGGCACCGGCTTCGACGATCCCGGCGTCGTCAAACAGAGCGACGACCACTACGTCGTCTACGTCGTCGCCCGCCAGTTCCAGTTCAGCCCCGGCAGTGGTGACAACCCCATTCGGGTCCCGGCGGACGCCCGCATCACCTTCAAGGTGACCAGCGCGGATGTCGTCCACGGGTTCTCGATCACCGAAACGAACATCAACACTATGGTCATCCCAGGACAGGTCGCTGAAGTCACGGCAGAGTTCGACGAGACCGGCACGTACGGGCTCGTCTGTCACGAGTACTGCGGGGCCGCCCACCACACGATGGGTGGCTCCGTCGAGGTGGTCGCCCCGTCGAACTACACCGCACAGCAGTCCCAGGAGGTGAGCGCCTGATGGTTTACGTCGACGAGTACCCGAAAACGTCGAAGCTCGTCCGTAGCGAGTTCATCGTCGCGTTCGGCGCGCTCGCGATCGGCGCGCTCTTCGGCGTGATCCAGGCGCTCCACCGGACCGGCGTCTTCCGCGGGTTCGTCAGCTCGGCGGACTACTACACGCTCCTGACGGCCCACGGTGTCCTGCTGGCGCTGGTGTTCACGACGTTCTTCATCGCCGGGCTGTTCAGCTGGGCGGTCTCGAACAGCCTCGAACGGGAACTCCCACACCGCATCGCCTGGGCCGCGTTCTGGGTGATGCTCGTCGGGACAGTCATGGCGGCTGTCGCCATCATCGGCGGGCTCGTCGGCGCGCCCAGTGTCCTCGGGCACTCGCTGAAAGCCGACGTGTTGTTCACGTTCTACGCACCGATGAAGGCGCACCCGGCGTTCTACCTGGGGGCTGCACTGATCATCGTCGGTTCCTGGGTCGCCGGCGGGGCCTACTTCAAGTCGCTGTGGGAGTGGCGCTCCGAGAACCCGGACGAGCGCATCCCGCTGCGGACGTTCATGGTCGTGACGACGATGCTGATGTGGTACATCTCCACCATCGGCGTCGCCGTCGAGGTCGTCGTCTTCCTCATCCCGTGGTCGCTGGGGCTCATCCAGAACGTCGACCCACTCCTGACCCGGACGCTGTTCTGGTACTTCGGCCACCCAGTCGTCTACTTCTGGCTCATGCCGGCGTATCTCGTCTGGTACACCGTGTTGCCGAAACTGGCCGGCGGGCGGCTGTTCAGTGACCCGCTCGCACGCGTGGTGTTCGTCCTGTTCCTGCTGCTGTCGACGCCGGTGGGCTTCCACCACCAGTACGTCGACCCCGGCATCCCGGAAGGGTTCAAATTCATCGCGATGACGAACACGATGTTCCTGCTGTTGCCGTCGCTGCTGACCGCCTTTACCGTGGTTGCCTCGATGGAACACGGGGCGCGACAGCGCGGCGCGACGGGGTATCTCTCCTGGCTCCGTAACCTGCCGTGGGGTAACCCCGCCTTCGCCGGCTGTGCGCTCGCGGGCCTGATGTTCGCCGCCGGCGGGTTCTCCGGGATGATCAACGCCGGGATGAACATCAACTACCTCATCCACAACACGCTGTGGGTGCCCGGCCACTTCCACCTGACCGTCGGCACCGCCTTCGCGCTGACGGCTATGGCGATCAGCTACTGGCTGGTCCCACAGATCACCGGCAAGAAACTCCAGCGGCGCTCGCTCGCGGTCGCACAGCCGTACGTCTGGTTCATCGGCATGACGCTGATGTCCAACGCGATGCACCGGGCCGGCCTCGCGGGCATCCCCCGCCGGACCGCTGAACCGACCTACGACGAGTTCGCCTTCGAGGGCGTCGCCGGCACCGTTGGCGAGATGCGGATACAGATCGCGATCGGCGGGTTCCTGCTGTTCGTCGGCGCCGCGCTGTTCCTGATCGTGATGGCCGAGACGTTCCTGGCCCGGCGGGGCGGAACCCTCTCGGTCAACGGGACGCTCCCGGACCCGCTGTCCGGGGCCGAACACAGTCCGCGCATCCTCGACAACTACAAGCTCTGGACGGCGATCGCGCTGGTGCTCATCGTCATCGCCTATGGGCCGCCGCTGGCGAGTATGATCGCAGACGGCATCACTGCACCCGGTAGCCCGCCGATCCCGGTCTGAGAACCGCACATTTTCATTATCCATGCTCGACGATATCGACGGCCCCGAACAGACGACACTGGTCCGGACGCTGATCGTCCTGGCGATCGCGATTCCCGTCCTCATCGAGGTGGTGACGTTCGGCAGCCTGGTCAGCCACTCGCTGCTGGGTTCCGGGGGCGACGGGGCGACCGCCACGGCGACCACGCCGACCGCAGAGATGGAGGGTGCCGGTGTCGGCGACGAGATCCTCACCGAGACGGCGGCAGTCGAACGGATCGACCGCGCCACCGTCGTCACCGGCGACGACGGCTGGCGGTTCCTCCTGACAGTCTCCGTCTCGAACCCGACCGACCGGCCCTACGAACTCCGACTGAGCGCGGTTCAGACCAGAGACAGCGCGACGGTTCCCGGTAGCGCGACGACCGGGACGGTCCCGGCTGGTGGCAACGGAACCGTCACCGGGGCGTGGGTACTTCCGAAAGGCCACCAGCCCGACGCCGTGGGGGCGACGGCCGTCACACGGAGCGACACCGGGACCCGGACAACGAACTACACCGTCGATCTGGGATCGATCCAGGTCTCGAACGGCTGACTCTACTCACACCGGTTTTCACCGGAGACATCGCTCGCGCTGTCGCCGGATCGTTCCGAGGCAGTCCGTGATCTCGGCCAACGCGGGACAGGTCTCCGCACGATCGTCGTACAGAAATCCGACCAGACTGTCGGCGTCGACGCCGGAGAGGCGGCCTGCCGAACGCCGGTGGAGGAGCCGCTGACGCTGTGTGGCCAACTGTTCACAGTCCGTTTCGAGGCGTTCCAGTTCCGCGTCGTACTGCCCGAGTTGGGCACTTTCGGTCGCAGCTCCGATCGACTCGCCGATGACTGCAGCCCGGGACTCGATCTCGGAGAGCGTCTCCCGTATCTCTTCGAGAGCGGCGCGTTCGGTTTCGAGCGTCTCCCCGAACTCCTCGCGTTCGGTCATCGCTCGCTCCCCGGCGGCGATAATCGTCTCTCGAAGGACGGGCGTCAACTGCTGGCCGTCGAGGAGTTGTGTCGCGACCGCCGTGCCGAACTCCGCGGCCAGGCTCTCGGCTAGTGACTCCCCGTAGACGGCTTCGTAGTGTGGAACCGCCATAACCGTCTCCTCGTACGCGTCGCGGACCGACCGCAACCCGTTCGACTGGAGCTGTTGTCCCCCCGTGGAGACGGCCATCGTGTCACCGCCGACTGCCGTTCCGGAGGCTGTCTGTTCCGGACTCAGCTCCCGCGTCCGTGTCGTGAACCGACTGAACGCCTGCCGTTCGTCGGCCACGTACGTGATCTCACGGTCGACTGTCTCGATCGCAGTTTCGATCCGGTTGTGGGTCGTTTGTGGCATGGGCATGGTCCGATCGGAGCGCAGTTTCCGAAGCTCCGGGGCACCCCGGAGGGCGTTACGAACGACAACTGCGGGGACATCGTTGTTCGTTGCTATGTGAGCTATATACCTCCCAATGGAGATACGTAGTCAGGACGATGCCGACCGTTCGAACGACAGGGGCCGCTCATTCCAGGTCTGACAGGCGGTATCACCCGTCGTGATCGCGTCCGGATCGAACAGGGTACCGTCTCGTGGGGACCGGTGTCGTCACTCCGACCGCAGTCGTCCGTGCACGTCGATTTCGCCGTTCCGAACCCGCGTGCTACTGATCCGTCTGCCGTCCTCGGCGACGATGAACGGCGGTGTGTGGATCTCCAGCGGGTCGAGGTCGCTCTCGACGCGGCGCTCGTTGAGTTCGTACGCCCGCCGCTGTGCTTTCGCCTCCGGGGAGACGATCAACGCATCGAGGTCGGATCGCACCGCGGCCGGACCCAGTGGCGACGAGAGTTCGACGATCTCGAAGGAACTCGTGTAGGCGGCGCCGATCCGATCCAGTTCCGCTTCCAGCGCATCGTGACGGTCGGCGAACGAACCGAGCATGTCGGCGTGCTCCGGGTCGCTTCGCGTCTGTCGGGCGAGTTCGGTGCCGGTGAGGCCGACGACGACGTGGCCCGCGCCCGGCCCGTCGTGGCTTGCGGTCTGAAACGCCTTGTGGAGCAAGGCTCGATGCCCGTTGTGGATCGGAGTGAAGGTTCCACCCAGGATCGCAGTCCGCTCAGATGCGCCCATATTCGCTGCTTGAGGGCGACCGACGTATGTGTATCGACGATCTCGACTCCGATCCGGGTCCCCGACCGATCTCTATATGCGTTCCCTATCAGCACGTCGTGAGAGGGAACAACTCACGCGATAGAACTCAGTGACGAACTCGGCGACCGGCTAGAGCGACACCTCGACGACGACGAGCCCGACGAACGGATCGCCCGTCCCGTCCAGAGACACACCTCTATCGAAGTGTATTCGCCGTTCCCGTCCCCGAGTACGAAGCGTCCGTGGACGGTGCAGCGGGGAGTCAGAGGTGTCAGTAGGTGTCGCCTGGTCCGGTGTCAGTCGTCCGCGTCCGCTTGTTCGGCCCGTGGAACCGTGACGGGCGTGAGTTGTGATTCGATCTCGTCGCGCCGGTCCCCGAACGATCCCGGAAGAACGAGTCGTTCGCCCAGTTCCGACAGCGGTTCGTCGCTCGTGTATCCGGGTCCGCTCGTCGCGAGTTCGAACAGGACGCCGCCGAACTCACGGAAGTAGACGGAGCGGAACCAGTGACGGTCGATCTGCTGTGTCGGGCGGAGTCCGAGCGACCTGACGGCGTTTCGCATCTCCATCTGGTGGTCGTCGGTCGGCGTCTGGAACGCGACGTGATGGACCGTCCCGTGACCCTGCCGACCGCCTTCGATGGTCGGCAACACGTCGACGTACTTGCCGACCGGTCCCTCGGCGGCAAAGCGTGTCCGCTCGTCGCCAGGGGTATCACCCGGCGACGATTCGGTCCCGACCCGCTCGAACCCCATCGTATCGAGCAGGTCCTCCGTCTGCTCGGGATCGGCGAGCCACAGCGTCACCGAGTGGAACCCGCGGATAGCGGCCGATTCGGGGACGAACTCGGTCCAGGGAACTGTCGGATCGTCGTCGGGAATCTCCACCGCGACGAGTTCGATGGGCAGTCCGTCCGGGTCCCGGAACGGGAGGACCGTCTCGCCGAAGCGCTCGATCCTGTCGTCGTACTCGACGCCGTAGTCGTCGAACCGATCCTCCCAGTAGTCCAGGCTCCCCTCGGGGACCCGGAACGCGGTCCGTGAGACCTGTCCGGAGCCGACCTTCCCCTGTGAGATGTCTTCCCAGGGGAAAAACGTCATGCTCGTCCCGGGTGTCCCCTCCGCGTCGGCGAAGAAGAAGTGATAGGTCCCGTCGTCGTCCTGGTTTATCGACCGCTTGACCAGGCGCAGCCCGAGTGTCTCGACCCAGAAGTCGATGTTCTCCTGCGGGTCGGATGCGATACAGGTCACGTGGTGGATTCCGGGTGTCGGCTCTGTCATTACCGACCGATACGGGATGGAGGTACTTGAGTCCGTGCTGGCACGAGTGTTACCAGGGTGGGTCCGTGTCCCCCGGTGGACGATATCTTTTCATGTAAGTAAAGATACAGTGTGCCATGGTGCTATCCGAACAACGGGGTGGAAGGACGCCGAGGCCGGCGCTCGCCCGGCCCCGGAGAGCACAGTTCACGACGAAACCGCCACAACGGAGGTGCCGACAGCCGACGGTGTCACGCCCCCGGAGGTCATCGCGTTCGTCCTCGCCAGCCCCGATCGAATCCTGGTCGCGGCGGTCCTGGCTGTCGTCTCCGCCGTCTTTGTCCTGACGAGCGATTCCGGGGAGAGTAGCCACGTCGATGGGGGATACGACGACGATGGCGGTGGCTTCGGCGGCGACGGCGGCGGGGGTGACGGGGGTGGCGAGTAGTGCGAAGGCGGCAAAAACTCCGGGGGAGGTCCCCGCGTGGCTCTGACAGGTTCGCGGATACAGCAGCGGACCGGGTACTGTTCCCATTAGGACCTACAGAGTCGACAGGGAAAAACAGATCGTCTGTGTTACACTTCTACAATGCCGGTCGGGTCCTCCGGGACGGTCACGACTGAACCTGCTGGAGTGGACGGGACGACCCGACCCTGCCCTCAGTTTAATACTGTGGGTTGTAAACGTGTTCCATGGAACTGGACGCGTTGACCGAGGGGTTCACCCGACGGGACTGGCAGACTGTCACCGAAACCGACGATCCGGTCCGCTTCGCCATGATCGGCCTCGGGTGGTGGACGCGGGAACAGGCGATGCCAGCAGTGGCGGCCGGCGAGCTCAGTGAGACGACGGTACTCGTCAGTGGTGACACCACGAAAGCCCAGTCGGTCGCGGCCGACACTCCGACTGTCGAGCAAACGCTGACGTACGACCAGTTTCACGACGGCGAGGCAAGCGACGCCTTCGACGCCGTCTACGTTGCCACTCCGAACGCGCGCCACCTCCCGTTCGTCGAGACGGCTGCGGACCTGGGGAAGGCGATTCTCTGCGAGAAACCGATGGAAACGACCGTCGAGCGTGCGAGACAGATGGTCGACACCTGCGAGACGCACGATGTCCCGCTGATGATCGCCTACCGGATGCACACCGAACCGGCGGTTCGCCGGGCCAGGGAGCTCCTCCGTGAGGGGTACGTCGGCGAACCGGTGGTCGTCCACGGCAGCATGACCGAACCGATCCTCGACCTCGTTCCCGATCCCGATCAGTGGCGCCTCGACGGCGACCTCTCCGGTGGCTGTGCGGCCATGGATCTCGGGATCTACCCGCTCAACACCGCCCGGTTCCTGTTGGAGGCTGATCCCGTCGCGGTCTCGGGGACCGTCGCGTCGGTCGGGGAGGCCTTCGCGGACGTGCCCGACGAACACGCCACCTTCCAGGTCGAGTTCCCCGGACACGCCACCGCCTGCTGTACGGCCAGCCAGAACGCCCACATGTCGAGTCATATCCGGGTGACCGGCACCGCCGGCGAAGTCCGCGTCGAACCGGCCTTTTACCCCTGGGACGACCGACAGCTACACGTCTCTCACGGCGACAGCGAGATCACCGTCGACTTCGAGCAGGCCGATCAGATGGAGGCGGAGTTCGAGTACTTCGCACACTGTGTGCTAACCGAGACCGATCCGCTCGCCGACGGCGAGCACGGGCTCGTCGATATCAAGACCCTGAAAGCCGTCTACGAGGCCGCCGAGACCGGCCGACGGATCGCAGTCGGCGAGTGACGTTCCGTCGGGAAAACAGCGCTGCCGCCGTCTCACCGCCGTTTGGGGGATGTTGTCCCTGACCGAACCATCTTTTAAAAACAGTATAGCTATACGGTATAGTCACTTTATATCGCTACGGGACTACGAGAGTAGCAGCCGGATCGGGTCGGCTCGGTCGAAACGAGAGCGGTGACACGAAGGAGACCCGCTCCAGGCGGGTCCGGTGTCCATCGTCGACACTGGCTGATCGGTCTCGTTTGGCTCCACGCGCGGTGGCCGGCACGAACTTATTTCAGTTGTCACCGAGTATATACTTCAAGTCCCAGTCTCGTATCCGTCTCGACGACCTGGACCCGTTCCCTTCGAGTGCAGACTGGACGGCCACTCAGTATGAGATTACTTGTCAAACCTCTCGATAGGCAGAGCGCGGGGAAGGGTATCGCAGCGATCGATCAGGAGGCGATGTCGGAACTCGGGATCGAACCCGGCGATTTCGTCACCATCGAAGGCGAAGACGGAACCGCAGTCGCCCGTGCCCGGCCCGGACAGGCCGGCGAGCGACAGCGTGGGATCGTCGGTATCGACGGACAGAC
Organism: Haloarcula montana; assembly: GCF_035666295.1. NCBI lineage: Archaea > Methanobacteriati > Methanobacteriota > Halobacteria > Halobacteriales > Haloarculaceae > Haloarcula > Haloarcula montana. The sequence goes on along the minus strand of NZ_CP142028.1, from coordinate 147,479 downwards.
ACGCAAGACAATCGGGGCACGGCTCGATCAACTGGTTTCGGTCGCGGAAGCCGACGTGGAGCCAGCACGCACGCTGTCGATCGCACTCCCCGACGGACTCCAGATCCGTGGCAACCTCGCTCCGTATCTCCGCAAGAAACTCGTCAACCGCGCGGTCCAGGCGGGACAGACCGTCCCGCTGGCACTCGGACTCGGCTCGGTGATGGGCCGTGCGAACCGCCGGATTCCGATCCGCATCGTCGGCACTGATCCCGAGGGGACCGTGATCGTCACGCAGTCGACCGACGTCGAAGTCGTCGAGCAGTCGGCCGAAGCCGTCGATGCCGACCGCGGCGCCGAGACGGCCGACGGCTCGGAACCGCCGAGTGTCACCTACGAGGACGTCGGTGGCCTCAACGACGAACTCGACCAGGTCCGGGAGATGATCGAACTCCCGATGACCCATCCCGAGCTGTTCCAGGCACTCGGTATCGAGCCGCCACAGGGCGTCTTGCTCCACGGGCCGCCGGGGACCGGCAAGACGCTGATCGCGAAGGCGGTGGCCAACGAGATCGACGCCAACTTCTCGACGATCTCCGGCCCGGAGATCATGTCGAAATACCACGGCGAAAGCGAGGAACGCCTCCGTGAAGTCTTCGAGGAGGCCGGCGAGAACGAGCCGTCGATCATCTTCATCGACGAGATCGACTCCATTGCCCCGAAGCGAGACGACACGCAGGGCGAGGTCGAACGCCGGGTCGTCGCGCAGTTGCTCTCCCTGATGGACGGACTCGAAGACCGCGGCCAGGTAACCGTCATCGGGACGACCAACCGCGTCGACTCGATCGACAACGCACTCAGGCGAGGCGGCCGGTTCGACCGCGAGATCGAGATCGGCGCCCCCGACACCGAGGGCCGTCACGAGGTCCTCCAGATCCACACCCGCGAGATGCCCATCGCCGAGGACGTCGACCTCCAGCAGTACGCCGACAACACGCACGGCTTCGTCGGGGCGGACCTCGAAAGCCTCGTCCGTGAGGCGGCGATGAACGCGCTTCGCCGAGTCCGCCCGGATCTCGACCTCGAAGGCGACGAGATCAGCGCCGAGACCCTCGAAACGCTCGAAGTCACCGAGAGCGACCTCCGGTCGGCGCTCCGGGAGATCGATCCCAGCGCGCTCCGGGAGGTCTTCGTCGAGAAACCCGATGTCACGTGGGACGACGTGGGCGGCCTCGCGGAGACGAAAGAGCGGCTGCAGGAGGCCATCGAGTGGCCCCTCGCCTATCCTGACGCGTACAAGCAAGTCGATCTGCAGTCGACAAAAGGTATCCTCCTCCATGGACCGCCCGGGACCGGGAAGACCCTCCTGGCGAAGGCCGTCGCGAACGAAGCACAGTCGAACTTCATCTCGGTGAAGGGGCCGGAGCTGTTCGACAAGTACGTCGGCGAGAGCGAGAAGGGCGTCCGGGAGATCTTCGAGAAGGCACGCTCGAACGCACCGACGGTGATCTTCTTCGACGAGATCGACGCTATCGCGAGCAAGCGCGGCAGCGGTGGCGGGGACAATCAGGTCGGCGAACGCGTCGTCTCGCAGTTGCTGACCGAACTCGACGGGCTCGAAGAACTGGAGGACGTCGTCGTGATCGCGGCCACGAACCGGCCGGACCTCATCGACGACGCGTTGACCCGTGCCGGCCGGATCGAACGGAAGATCGAGGTCGGTGTGCCCGACGAGGAGACCCGACGCGAGATTCTGACGATCCACACGCGAAAACGGCCGCTGGCCGACGACGTTGATCTCGATGCACTCGCCGCCGAGATGGACGGACTCGTGGGCGCCGACGTGGCAGCCATGTGTCGCGGTGCGGCGACCGCCGCCGTCCGTGAACACGTCCGGTCACAGTCCGGCGACGAACCGACAGCCGTCGAAGACATCGTCCTGACACAGGCGCACTTCGAGTCGGCACTCGAAGAGATCACCGCCGACGGCGAGTGATCCCCGACTGCGAAAGGCCATCCGCGCCCAGTCGGATGCTCAAATCAGTCTTGAACCGTTAGCCGACTATAAGTCCGCGCTGTCCGTTCTCCACAGTATGCCCGGATTGCCCTCCATCAACGTCTCGGGTAGTCGCCTGCTTCTCGGATCGACCACGGAGTGGCGCCGACGCCGCGAGGATCTGTCCGTCCACAACGACAGTTCGGAGACGGCCCACGAGGTCCGGATCACCGTCAGGGACGACGGCGGTGTCTGCCACGAGGAGACGTACCGACTCAATCCCGGCCAGAGCGGCTGTTCGCTGGACTTGCTCTCAGATGGCCGTTACACTGTCGCGGTGACACTGGAGAACGACACGGAGACCACTGCAACAGTCTTCGTCGGCGACACCCCGGCCCGGACGATCGTCGTGAGGCTCACCGACGACGACGTGACAATCGAGCAGGGCCACGAGTAGCAAGACGGTGCCTCCCGACGACCGACGGGCTGGTATCGCCGGCCCCGCCACTCCACCGCTGCCTGCTGGCACCGTCGGAATAAAGGGGCTGAACCACCAACATCCGGCTATCTCAGAGACAGACGACTCCCGCTCGGTGGCCCAGGCCAGCGACGAGGATCACGGCCCAGTCCTCCTGTTCGACGGCGTGTGTAACCTCTGTAACTGGCTCGTCCAGACGATCGTCCCCCGGGACCCCGAGGGTCGGATCAGTTTCGCGTCACTGCAATCGGAGTACGGGACGTGGGTCCGAACGTCTCACGGCCTTTCGACGGACTCGCTCGACTCCGTCGTCCTCGTCGACGGCGAGCAGATCTACACGAAGTCACGGGCCGTCATCAGAGTCCTGGAACTGCTCGGATGGCCCTACCGGCTCGCTACCGTCGGCCGACTCGTCCCCGTCCGGATCAGCGATTTCGTCTACGATCTCGTCGCCGACCGTCGCTACGAGTGGTTCGGCCGGAAAGACCAGTGTATGATCCCCGACGACGACATCAGTGACCGGTTCGTCGGCGACATCGATTCTCCCCGGTCTCGGTCGGGATCGCAGGACGGTTCCACAACAGCTAAGCAGGATTGACTTATTCGTTGAAATATGTCCTCCGGCTCTTTCCGGTCTTCCTCGCCAGCCCTTATCGCCGGAGTCGGTGTGTTGTTGCTCGTCGCTGCCATCGTCCATCATATTACGGAACTGTTAGTTCTCGACACCGCCGTGGGGCCGATCGCTGCGCTGGTGTTGGATGTCCCCGCAGCGGTGGGACTGACTTACGCCGGATACTGGTTGTCGCGGACTCCCCTCGATCAACGCGAACGCTGGACGGTGTGTGTCTGGTGTTTCGCCGGTGTCATCCTGTTCGTCGCCGTCATCGGGGCGACGCTGGGTATCCAGTTCATCGAAGGGCGGACGGTCTCCGAACCCGGCTTCTCGCTGTTGATCGCTGCCGAGGCCGGTGGCGTCGCCGGCTTTCTGGGGGGCTACTACAACGCCCGTGCTCGGGCGAGCGCACGCCGTGCCACCACGGCCAGAAACGCGCTCGGGTTCGTCAACGAACTCATCCGACACGACCTCCGGAACGACCTGAACGTGATCCACGGACACGCGGACCTGCTCGCCGACGCCGACCGGAAAACGAACGAACCGGGTGATCCAGCGATCGTCCGTGAGAAGTCCATGGAGGCCCTGACCCGGATCGAGACCAGTCGCGCGATCGCTTCGACGCTCCTCCACGACCCGGAGCTCGATCCCGTCGATGTCGTCCCGATCGTCCGTGAGATAACGACCCAGTTCGACGACGCTTTCCAGGCGACGGTCACGATCGATCTCCCGGAGTCGGCGGTCGTCTCGGCGAATGCCGGTATTCGCTCGGTGCTGGACAATCTCGTCGAGAACGCGATCGAACACAACGACTCGGCCGAGCCGAGAGTCGAGGTAACAGTCCACAACGAGCCGGAGACAGTCACGATTACGGTCGCCGACAACGGCCCGGGGATCGACTCGGTGGGCCAAGAACAGCTGTTGAACGCCAGTACCGCCACCGGTGGCGGCGGTCTCTCACTTGCCGCGACGCTCGTGGAGAACTTCGGCGGCGCGCTCGACGTTACCGAGTCGACGTTGGGCGGGACCGCTGTCGAGGTGACCCTGCCGACCGCCGAGTGAAGCGACGGCTCACACCCCAGTCCTTGCTGCAGTCGCGAGCGGTAGTCTAACGACGAACTCGGCGCCCTCCGTGCCGTCGGTGACCTGGACTTCGCCGCCGTACTTCTCGACGAGGCTATCGACGAGGTACAGCCCCAGCCCGGTTCCGGAACTCTCCAGGCCCTTTTCGCCGCGGCCGAAGATTTCGGTTTTGCGTTCGTCCGGGACGCCCGGCCCGTTGTCGGCGATCCGCACCTCGGCGAAGTCGTCGTCGATTGTCGTGGTGACGGTCACTCTGGGGACCTCCGAATCGTTGTGCTGGATGCCGTTCGCGATGATGTTCCGGAAGACCGACGAGAGCATCTCGTCCGCGACGACTTCCGCCTCCGGGATGGTGTCGGCGATAGTGACGACTGCCCTGTCGTATGCCGACCCTACCTCGTCGACCTGTGCTTCCAGGGCGGGGCGAAGCGACATCGCCGTCAGCTCCTCGTCGCCGCTCAACATCGTCTCGGTCAGGTCCCGGGCTTGCCGCGTGAGGTCGACGACGTGTTTGCCGCTTTCGGTGAGGCGTTCGAGGTACTGCTGTCCCTCCTCGTCGACGTACCCGCGCAACACGTCGGCCATTCCCAGGATGACCTGCATGTCGTTTCGGATGTCGTGGCGGGTGACCTGGTTCAGTATCTCCAGGTTCCGTGTCTGCTCGCGGAGTTCGGTTTCACGGCGTTGTTGGAGCGTCACGTCCTGAATAACACCGACGATCCCACTGAACTCGTCCCCGTCGTAGCCGCGCCGCTCGACGACGATATCCCGGTTCTCGTCGGCCAGTTCGATCGTCAACTCCAGTTGTTCGGTGCCACCAGTGGCGAGCAACTGCGCGTCGGTGGTATCACAGACCTCCGCGAGATCCGGGCGGAACTCCGCGGTTCGCTTGCCGATGATCGCGTCCCGGTCCCGCTCGACAAACGACACGAACTCGTCGTTACAGACCACGTATCGACCGTCAGCGTCCTTGAGAAACGTGGGGTTCTGGACACAGTCGATGACGGCGGCCAACCGTGCGTCGGCGTGTCGGCGGGTGATCAGTTCCTCCCGGAACAGATCGACAAACGGGGTCTCCCGTGCCCTGTCGGTGGCTCTATTCGCCGCCTCGATCGACGACGCGACGCGGGCCGGGCCTCCGTTGGGCGGATCGCGTTCGACGTACCCGACGGCACCGGCTTCCAGGCTATCGACGACCGTCTCGGGCGCCGTCTCGCTCCCCGCGATCAGAAGCACCGCTCCGGCACCGCTGGCGTCGAGTTCCTCGACGATCGCCGGGACCTCGACCGCCAACGTCGCGAGATCCAGGACGGCGATATCGATGTCGATCCCGGTACCGACGATGTCGTCGACCGTCTCGGCCTGTCCGAGTTCGATCTCCGTGACGTGCGCGTGAATCCGGTCGACGTACTCCTCGTCGTGACTGAAAACGACTGCTTGGCACCCCTCCATAGTCCGTACACGTTCCAGCGACCGCAGAACCGTCAATGTGTCTGTCGGCTCTCCGTCTCTGCGTCCCGTTGGAACGAGAGGATCACCACGCCACCGCCCTCGGTGTTTTCGAGCGACACCCAGCCGCCAGCGTTCTCGACAGCCCACTTGACGAGCCAGAGTCGGATTCCCTGTGTGTGTTCCAGCGGCGTCTCGCTTCCTGCCTCCAGCGCACTGAGGGCGATCTCCGAGAACTCCATGCCGGGGACCTCCACCCGAACTCGAACTGTGTCGTTCGACGGATCGTCGACGATCCGTACGGCGAACCGGCCCGACGGACGTTCCCACCCGTCGACAGCGCGCTCGACGAGCTGTTCGAGACAGAGTTCTAGTTGCGGTGGACAGCGCGCCCTCGCGGTCCTCGGCCCGTCGACCGAGAACTCGATGTCCGGATACTCCGTCCGGAGCGCCGAGACTGCCGACCGAACGAGTGTCGGCACGTCGAGTGGATCGCTCGATTTCTCGGGGTTTCGCCCGATCTCGAACTGTCTGACGGTATCGACGATGTCCAACAGATCGTCCGACGCGGCTTGGATCGCTCCGGCGCTATCCGCCAGCGCTGACGGGTCCAGCTCGTCGGCGTGGGTCGTGACGTATTCCGCCTGGCCTGAGATGACCGTCAACCGGTTCCGGAGGTTGTGCCGGAGGACTCGATCCAGTACGGTCAGTCGGCCCTGTTGTTCGCGGATCGCGGAGATGTCACGCGCGATCGCGATAATCTGGTCGCCGTCGCGCTCCGAGACGGATTCGTGTTCGAACTTCACCTGAAACGTCCGCTTCTGGCCTGTCGGAACCGAAAGCGACAGTTCCCGTTCCTGGGTCTGGCCCGTCTCGACGACGATCCGACAGGCTCGACGGACGATGGCGGCAAGCTCTGTGGGGAGGTGGTCCGCTAAAACGGTCGGCTCCGGACCGCCGAACCCGGCTCCGAACACGTCTGTCGCGGCGCCGTTGGCGTGGATCACCGTCGTATCCGCACGCAACACGACGACCGGATCGCTGACGGACTCGAAGACGTGTTCGTACTGTTCGAGCAACTGCTTGCGTTCGATCTCTTCGGTCACGTCCCGCTGGAACCCGAGGAAGTGTGTCACCGTCCCGCTACCGTCGTAGACCGGGACGATATCCAGTTGGTTCCAGAACGGCTCACCGCTTTTCCGGTAGTTCCGGATGACGACGGAGACCGGTTCCCGGGCCTCCAGCGCCTCGCGCAGTTGCGTCACCGTCGTCTCGTCGGTCCCGTCCCCCTGGAGAAACCGACAGTTCCGCCCCAACACCTCCGGTAGCGAGTAACCGGTCAGATCGACGAACCCACGGTTGACGTAGATCAGGGGGTCCTCCTCGGCACGCGCATCGGCGATACTGATGCCGATGTCCGCGTTGTCCATCGCGCGGCTGTACAGTTCGAGGCGCTCCCAGCGGCGTGCAGCGACCAGCGAGTACTGACGGATGGCCATCAGTCCGTCGACGTGTGAGCGGATCGCACGTTTCGATGCCGGTATCTGGATGATCCCGTCGATCACGTCACCGAACTCCCCCGCGTGTTGGGACCAGGGGTCGGACACGCTGTCGGGAACCAACAGCAAGACCGGCGCCATCGCCGGCTGCTCGGACCGTTTCCAGTCACGGAGCCGTGTGCGACAGTCTTCGAGTTGACCGACGCCGACCACACAGATATCCGTTCCCTCGGAGATTCCGTCCTCGACGCGTCGCAGTTCGTACTCCGAGAGCGTCTCGGTCAGAAGCTGCCGATCACGCCCGTCCGGGACGGCTACTGTGACTGTGATCGCTCCTCGTTCGGGGAGCGGAATTTCGCCAGCCCCCCTGCCACCACTCGCAAGCCGGTTTGGCGAGCGGTCGTCGGCCATCAGTCTCCCTCGTCGGCCCGTCTGGGCACGCCGGTCAGCACGCCCTGATAACCCGCCACCGAGGGACCGACGGTGAGCCCGTCGGCGCCGATCTCTACGTTCCGGATCGTCCGCTCGAAGTCACCGTATCGTTTCTTGAGGACGCCGATGACCTTCTGGATCTCCCCGTCGATCTCGACGTACCGGAGGAAGACGATGTTGTCGGCGAGGTAGCTGATCTGGTCCTTCGTGGCGGTCAGATCACCGGTGACGGTCGAGGCCTCGTCGAGGAGAATCGTCGTCACGCCCATCCGTTTGAGGTATCGACACAGCGCGTGGAGTTCCCGGGTGAGTTGGGTCTCCGAATCGCCGCCACGCAGGGCGAGCCGGTACCCCGAGATCCCGTCGATAACGACCATCCCGACGCCGTCTTCTTCGACACCGTCTCTGACCATCGCGGCGAACTCGTCGGGACTCTGTGTGAGCGATTCGATCTCGGTCAGCAGTAACTGGTCTCGTGCGACCAACTCGTCAAGGTCGAGGTCGAGTTGTCGCGCCCGATACTGGAAATCAGCGGCGAGTTCCTCGAAGAGGAACCCCTGTGGACGGTCGCCGCGCTGGGCCGCCGCCCGCAGGAACACGGTCGCGAGCGTCGACTTCCCGACGCCCGAGGGTCCGGAGATCACTGTCACGGACCCACGCTGGATTCCGCCACCCAGGAGGCCGTCCAGCGATTCGATCCCGGAGCCGACCTGTTCCCGCGAGCGCTCGTCCTGGTGGTCGCCGGGGACTAACTCCGGATAGACGTGGCCGCCAGCCCCCGAGCGGATGCGGTACGTGTGTCTGCCACTGGCGTAGTCCGAGCCGCGGAACTTCGTGACCTCCAGACTCCGGTGATTCGTCGTCCGGCGAATCTCGATCGACGCGTCGCCGAGAAACTGGATGTCCCGCTCTTCGTTCTCGCTCGTCGCCTGTGCAGTACAGACTGTCGTGATCGATCGCTCTTTGAGTGCGTTGACGAGCGAGGAGATATGGCGCCGAAACTGATACTCGTCGGGCAGGAGCGCACGGAGCTCGGTCAGCGGGTCGATCACCAGTCTGTCGGGCGATTCGCGGTCGATCGCGTCCCCGATCTTCCCGATGAGATCCGTCCCCTCGGCCTCGTCGGGCGAGAGGAGGGAGTACCCCTGTTCGGTGAAAAACCGCGATCCCGATTCGCTGAGGTCCAGAATCGTACTGCTCGAAAGATCGATTCCCAGGGTCGCGGCGTTGCGCTGGAGATCGTCCGCTCGCTCCTCGAATCCGACGTACAGTCCCGACTCGCCGGCAGCGAGGAACTGCAGTGCGAGCACTGTCTTGCCGGTCCCTGGCCCTCCGTTGACGATCGTCGTCTGCCCACGGAGGAATCCGCCGTGTAACACGGCGTCCAGGCCGGGCGTTCCGGACGGGACCCGCTCTCGCTCGACCGAATCTACCATATGGATATGAGGGCCGCAAGCAATGATAAAACCTCCCGCCGTGCTGAAACACCGGCCGTTACAGCGGGAACGACCGGACGAGTTTCGGGAGTTGGTTGCGGAGTCGACGACCGATGCTGCCGGTCCGATCCTGGATTCGCTGCATCTCCGCCCGGGACAGCGAGAAGTCGAAGACGTCGAGGTTCGCCTCCAGGTGGTCCCGGCTGCGGGCTTTCGGGATCGCGACGACCCCCTCCTGTTGGACCAGCCACCTGAGCGCGACCTGGGCCGGGCTCTTGCCGTAGCCGTCCCCGATGCTGTCGAGGATCGGGTCGTCGAGCACGTCGCCCCGTGCGAGCGGACTGTAGGCCGTCAGCGCGAGGTCGTTGTCGGCGCAGTACTCCCGGAGGTCCCGCTGGTCCTTGTAGGGATGGTACTCGACCTGATCGGCGACGATCGGGATATCGACTGCTCGCCGAGCCCGGGCCAGTTGCGATCGGGTGAAGTTGCTGACGCCGACGTGCTCGACCACCCCCTCGGCCCGGAGGTCGGCCATCGCGCCCAGCGTCTCCCCGACGGGGACCCGCGGGTGGGGCCAGTGGATCAACAACAGATCGACGGAGTCGAGCCCCAGTCGGTCCAGGCTCGCCCGTGCCGCCCGCCGGACGTCGTCGGCACGGAGGTTCGACCGCCATACCTTCGTCGTCACGAACACGTCGTCGCGGTCGACGGCGGACGCCTCGATCGCGTCCCCGACTGCCGCCTCGTTCCCGTAGTACTCCGCGGTGTCGACGTGTCTGTAGCCCAGTTCCAGGGCAGTTCGCACGGCCTCCCGACACTCCCCGTCGTCCATCTGGAAGGTCCCTACACCGAGTGCCGGAACGTCGGCGTTCCCGGCCGAGACGTCGTGCATAGCGGCGGTACGGAACGGAGCGAGGAGTAAGTGACGCCGCCGATTGGCGTCGCTCAGTCGCCGTTTGAGCGAAAGCCGGCTTTAGGGGGACCGCGCGTTTCGTCGCTAGTACCATGACGAGTTCCCTCCACGCCCTCCGTGCCGTCGCCCTCGCCGCGATCGATCTGGTCGTCGGCGCCGTGCTCTTCGGCGTCACGACCTCGCCGATCGGTCTGCTGGTGATCGCTGTCGGTCTACTGGTCCTCTCACACGTCGCCTACACCGGCGTCAGCCAGCTCCGCACGATCACTGCAGGGACCGAGCGACCGGGCGCGGGGTGACCGTCACCAGGGATGCACTGAGTGGCGTCCCATCACTGCGTACAGGCAGCGAGAACGCGTTCCCGAGCGCGAAGCAGCGTCGTGAGGTGATCGGTGTCGTCGACGTGGAGTTCGGCACCAGGGATCGTGTCGGCCAAGCGTCTGGCAGCCGCCAGCGGAACGTTCGTGTCCAACTCCCCGTGAAAGAGCCTGACGGGCGATTCGACGGCTGCCACGTCGAACTCCCAGGGATCGGCGAGTAGCCCTGCCTCAGTTACCGCGCCGCTCCGGGTTCGCTCGATGGCGGCGACGAACTCCTCGCGGACGAGTTCTTCCTCGGCCTCACTGAGCGCCGGCCCCTCCGCGGTCGTGTACTGTGAGACGACGAACGACGGCGGGAGGACACGTGCCAGGCGGCCAGTGGCGGCAAACGCCCCGGCCAGGAGCCACCCAGCGTGGGTCCCGAGAACGCCCAGGAACCGCTGGACGGCCGGCGGTTCCTCCTGCAGGCTCGGTGGCACCGCACCGGAGAGGACCGCAACACGGTCGACACGCTCCGGCCGTGTCCTCGCCAGCGCGAGTGCGTGGGGACTACCGCCGGAGAACCCCGCGACCGTCGCCGTATCGACGCCGGCATCGTCCAGCACTGGGAGCGCGAACGCCGCGGTATCGTCGAGCCGACGGTCGGGCCAGGCGCTCGATCGGCCGTAGCCGGGTCGATCGAGCGCGATCACCCGAACGGACTCCCGGCTGGCGGGGCCGTCGAAGAGCGCACCGACGAGGCGTGACCCCGGCGTGCCGTGGAACAGAAGTAGCGGTGTGCCATCGGCGTCGCCGTACTCGGCGTAGGCCACGTGACGGTCGCCACCGATCGGGACGCGGGACACCCGCGTCGCTCCGTCACGCTCACGGTCTGGTTCAAGGGCCGTAGCGCTCACTTGCATCGCCTGTCGCTACCGCCCCTCGATACGAATGTCCTCTGGCGGATGCATCCGGTTATTTATATACAAGCGACGATCGGGCGGCTGTGCAACGCGTCGAGTTCGCCGTCACGTATCCGCCGGATCGAAGGCATCCACTCCACCACGCCGTCGAGACGACTGCGGGCGTCTCGCGCGCCGAACTGCTGATGTGGGGGCCGACGGGCCGGATCACGTCGCTATTGTGGCTCGATTGCCCGCCGGACCGGGCGGAAGACCTGCTCGATGCGGTCGATTCCACGACGAGGGAACTGATCGGGGAGGGAGCGGGCACCTACGCGTTTCTCGAACAGGACCACTACGAACTCGATACGGGCGTGCTGGCTGTCGTTGCCGACGCACGCGTCATCTTCCTCCCGCCGGTCGTCTTCCAGGAAGCGGGAGCGGCGACGGTCGAAGCCGTGGGAAGTCGGGCCGCACTGGGGGAGTTCTACGAGGCACTGGACGAGCGTGTCCCGACGACGATCCGGCGGGTCCGCCCCTTCGAGCGGGGACAGGCGACCGGCGTTCTCACCGATCGCCAGCGTGCAGCCCTCGATGCGGCGTCGGCGGTCGGCTACTACGAGATACCCAGAACCGGTAGTGTCGCCGACGTGGCGACCGAACTCGACTGCGCCCACAGCACCGCCGGCGAACTCCTCCGGAAGGCCGAGGCCGCGCTCGTCGCCGCCGCCGTCGAGGACGGTTGAACAGCCACCGGGTCGCTCTCTCACCCATCACAGCCTGTCCCCGGGGCGACCGTCCCTTCGTCGATGATCGCCGTCGCCTCTTGGCCACGCCAGATGACCGTGATCGGATCACAGGGTTCGAGAACGTCGACTGCCTTCGGAGCGTTCCGTTCCTGGATGACGAGTCGCTGGCCGGCCGTGACGTTTTCCTCCCATTCGTTGACCACACCGGGGTCAGAGCCGTCCCCGTCGCCCGGTGGTCCGCCACGGGTGTCTGCCGGTGCGATCGACGGGGGCTTGTTGAGGTCGTTGAACTCGTCGTCGCTGATTTCGACGATCAGGCCTTTCACGTCGGTCGACGGCGAGGCGTTGTTGCTCTCGCTGTCGGCAGTATCGTTGAACACTGTCGTCCCGCCGACGACGACTTCCAGGCGCGTCCGTCGAAGTCGGTCGCCGCCGCCGTGTGTGATGACGACCGAGTCGTTTTTTGCCACGCCGTCACCGAAGTAGCGGGATTCGAACTCGATGTCGGCCGTCGGGGCGACCGACGAGACACTGTCACCGAACGAGAACGCGAGCACCGTCAGGAGCGTTCCGACGAGGACGACTACGCCGACCATGAGGACCACACCGATCAGTGACGAGACGCCCCGATCTCTCCATGGAACATACGAACCACCCATCGGCTGCGTTACTACCACTGTGAGTATCCATCCAAATAATAGTTCCTGGACCGACAATTTTGGCCCAGATCTAGTTCCGGTCCGGAACGCTCGCCCCCGTATCGAACATGTTCGCGTACCCGCCCGGCGACTGGGAACCCGGTAGGCACTTTTGGAGTGTCCGTATCGAACCACCGCCTGTATGGAAGTACAACGCAAGACGATCGCGAAATTCATCGCCGCCGCCTTCGTCCTCAACCTCGTCGTCATGGGGGCAGGGGCCTGGTTCGCCTACCAGGAGGCCCCGCCGATCCCCGACGAGATCACCGGTCCGGACGGGGCGACCGTCGTCACGGACGAACAGATCAGAGACGGGAAGAAGGCATTCCAGCGGGACGGGCTGATGAACCACGGGTCGATCCTGGGCAACGGCGCGTACTACGGCGCGGACTACACTGCCGACACGCTGGATCTGAAGACCGAGTACATGCGCCAGTACTACGCCCGTGAGCGCTACGGCGACGACTACACGGCCCTGGAAAGCAGCGAGCAAGCCGCGATCGACGACGTCGTCAGACAGGACTTAGACGACAAGTACGACGGCGGCGACATCCAGTACTCCGCCGCGGAACTGTTCGCCCACAAGCAGGTCCGGGAAGAATACGTCGAGCGCTACCACGAAGGTAGCCACGAGCGCGGGGTCCCGGTCGAGATGATCGACTCCGAGGCCGACGCCAGGAAGTTCGCGGACTTCGCTCTCTGGACGGCCTGGTTCTCCCACACCGACCGGCCAGACGGTGACCACTCCTACACCAACGAGTGGCCCTACGCGCCCGGTGCAGGCAACGACGCCACCGCCGCCGCGATGACCTGGAGCGTCATCGCGATGGTCCTGCTGGTCGGCGCCGCCGGCTTCGGGATCTGGCTCTACCGGTCGGTCGAACTCCCGGAACCCTCCGCCGACGGGCTCTCGGTGCCCGAACCGAGCGAGGTAGAGATCTTCCCCAGCCAGCGGGCGGCACTGCGGTTCATCCCCGTCGCGGCCGGACTGTTCCTCGCACAGGTGTTACTGGGCGGGTTACTGGCGCACTTCTACATCGAACGGGCCGGCTTCTTCGGTATCGAGGAGATCTTCGGCGTCCACATCCTCCAGATGCTGCCCTTTGCTATCGCCAAGACCTGGCACATCGACCTGGGGATCCTCTGGATCGCCGCGACCTGGCTCGGCGCCGGGCTCTTCCTCCCGCCCCTGCTGACCGGCCACGAGCCCAAGCGGCAGTCGACGTACATCGACGGCCTGCTGGGTGCCATCGTCGTCGTGACCGTCGGCGGCCTCGGCGGCATCTGGCTCGGTTCGCACGGCTACTTCGGCGACCTCTGGTGGGTCTTCGGCAACGAAGGGCTGGAGTACCTCGAAGTCGGGAAAATCTGGCAGGTCGGACTGCTCGCCGGCTTCGGGATCTGGGCAGTGCTGTCGATCCGCGGTCTCAAGCCGCTGCTCGACGAGGAGCCCGTCTTCGGGCTCGGCCACATGATCCTCTATGCGGGGGGTTCCATCGCCCTGCTGTTCACCGCCGGGTTCCTCTTCACCCCCGACACCAACATCGCCGTCACGGAGTTCTGGCGCTGGTGGGTCGTCCACATGTGGGTCGAAGGCGCCTTCGAGTTCTTCATCGTCGCCATCGTCGGACTGACGCTGGTGTCGATGAACCTCCTCTCCCGGCGCAGCGCCGAGAAGGCCGTCATGCTGCAGGCGCTGCTCGTGATGGGGACCGGCGTCATCGGCGTCTCGCACCACTACTGGTGGGTCGGGATGCCCGACATGTGGATCCCTATCGGGAGCGCCTTCTCTACCCTGGAGCTGATCCCGCTCGTATTCATCCTCTACGAGGCGCTGGGCCAGTACCAGGCGATGTCCGAGAGCGGCGGGTTCCCCTACAAACTCCCGTTCATGTTCATCATCGCCAGCGGCGTCTGGAACTTCGTGGGCGCCGGCGTGCTCGGCTTCTTCATCAACCTCCCGCTGATCAACTACTACGAGCACGGGACCTACCTTACCGTCGGCCACGCCCACGCCGCGATGTTCGGTGCCTTCGGTTTCCTCGCGCTGGGGATGGTCAGCTACATGCTCCAACTGTCGATCCAGCCGCGCCGCTGGGACGCCTCCTGGCTCCGCGCGGCCTTCTGGTGTTGGAACGTCGGCCTCGCGCTGATGGTGTTCGTCTCCGTCCTGCCGGTTGGGTTCCTGCAACTGGAGACGGCGTTCACCCAGAGCTACGACGCCGCGCGCAGCCTGGCGTTCTACAACCAACCGATCGTCCAGACGCTGTTCTGGGCGCGACTCCCCGGTGATACGCTGATCATCCTGGGGACGGTCATCTACGCCGCAGACCTGGTCCGCAAGCGGTTCGTGCTCAGGCAGTCCGCGGACGATCCGAGCGTCGACGACGTCGCCGTCGCAGACGGCGTGCTCAACGACGACTGAACTCGCTGGCCGGACATTCGACCGGTATCGTTCGTCCCGCGGTTCGAGACACCGTACTGGCGGTTTCGAACGAACCGCACGATAAAACGGGCTCGCCGCTCTCCCCAATAGTTTCTTGAAGGTACTTACCGAAATAATACCTTCGGACGCCGCACCTCTCGCTGAACTCGGCATTCGATTCCGTGGGCTCTCACGCGTCGCGAGAAGTCGATCGGAGGGAACCCGACGCGGACGCCGATCCGTTATTCGGTCGGTTCTTCGTCGTTCCCGCCACGGCGGCGGAGACCGATGACGACGATAGCGACGATAGCGACGATCGCGATGAGTTTTGTTCGATTCATCGTGGATTGGCGTTCCCCCGTCTCGGATATAAAGATTTGCGTGGGTGGGGGTCGGACAGCGCAGAACCGCCTCACGATCGGTACGCGCCTGTCGACTCGGACCTCTCGTGGAGTGTTCACACACCTCTATCGATGTGTACAGTGGCCTGGTATCGCCGGGTAAACCGACTGAGACGGGACAACTGCCGGTCCGTTCTCTCTCGCACGGCATCCCGTTTACATCCCTGTCCCCCGGAACGCCAGCGACGAGTGTGCGTCTCAGAAAGCGAACCGCAAGCTCACTCTGCCGTCGTCGAACTACGACGGCAGGGCCGATCCGAACGGAATTCCGGCTTCGATCGCCTGTCGGGGCTCGGACTGACCATTACTCCGTGAACTCCCCGTTGACCGCTGCTTCCGGCGAATTCGCCATCACACTCCGGAGCCCTTTCAGGGCGTTGTGCTTACGCGTGTACCCTTGCCCGCCGGTCGCGATGATGTTCCCGTTGTGGTGGCGGAGCCGCCAGCGCCACGTGTCGTCACGAGCCTGGTAGACCTCGAACCGGGCCAGCGACTGTGAGCCATCGGCCGCTCCCACGGGTGTTGGTTCTTCGGCCGTCTCCTCGGAAGCGGGCTCGGCGGACGAGACAGCGGCCGTATCGCTCGATACGGACCACTCTAGCTCCAGTTCCAGACTCGCACCGTCGTCCTCGGTTTCGAATTCGATCTCCAGGGTGAGTTCCTCCGGCGTTTCCACGGTCACAGCGCCCGTCTCGTCACCTAACCGAACGGCACCTGTCCGGAGCCCGTCAGCCACACCGTGCAATACCGACGCGATCTCCGCACGACTGCCGGTCAGCTCGGTTTCGTATTCGTCTCGTTGTGACACAGTACCATTCGTGTCGGTGAGATGATAAGGCTTCGCCTGCATCCGGTGTACCGCCGTCGACAGTGGCAGTGATTCCACCGACACCGCCAGCTGTGCCCGTTGCCACGCCGACAGTGACGATACAACCGGTTTCGGCGAGCCGATGGCTTATATCTCGCCGGCACCAAGACAGGCTATGCGCGAGCTGGTCTTCGCTCTCGAATACAAACCCGGCTGTAACCGGGTCGCTGACGCTCTCGCTGACCACCCCGACGCCCGCGTCCGCTCGCTCTCGCTGCACGCAACCGCCGAACGTCTCTGGCGGGTCGACCATGCGACCGGACCCCCGGCCGCAGTTGCGGCTATCGAAGAGGCCTTTCTCAACAGCGACTACTACGCCGACTGTCTCACAACCGAGGACTGCGGTGCCACCCAGACGACTCGCGTCCTCGACCGCACCGAAGACACGCTCGTCCTCTACTCCGACTGGGAGCGCACCCCGTCCTGTGCGTCTGTCCCGCATATCGCCCACGATCACCTCGGCGACGGCGTGTTGTTCGAGACTCGCCACGAGGGCCGTCACTACACGTGGCGACTCATCCATTCCGGTGCGGGTGACGTGGCGGCGTTTTTCGACGATCTCCAGGCTGCCGTCGGGGAGTGTGCACAGATGGAGATGCTCCGAACGGCGGAGACGGCGGCATCAGCAGGCGACAGAGACGGGGCGTCGACTGATCTGACTCCGGAGCAGGAAGCCGCACTCCGGGGCGCCGTCGAACACGGATACTACGAGTCCCCGCGTGCGGTCGATGTCGGTGAACTGGCCGAACACCTCGACGTACCACGGTCGACGCTCACGTATCGACTCCGACGGGCCGAAGAACACCTCGCGAAACAGCACGTCACCGGCGAGGGAGTGACCGAGGGGCCGTCACCACCGATCTGACGCCAGGGGTTGGAATATTCCAACAAAGGCTTATCGAACTAACACCCCTACCTCAGGGTAATGACCGACGGATCACACGAAGACGAGCGGGCGGGCGGCGACGGTCGACGCCGGGAGTTGACTGCCCGCCTCGTCGTCCCCGAAATGGATTGCCCCTCCTGTGCGCAGAAGGTCGACAAGAGCCTCCAGCGCGTCGACGGTGTCGTCGACACGACACTCCAGCCGACTACCGGCACAGCCACCGTCACCTACGATTCCGACCGGATCAGCGAGGCCGATGTCATCGAGGCGATCGAGGCCGCCGGGTACGAGGTCGCAGGTGGTTCGGGTACCGACGAAGACGAACGAGGGGAGACGGGCGATGGCGTCGACATCGCGCCGCCGTCGGAGATCTGGACGACGCCCCGCGCGAAGAAGACCTGGATCGGCGCAGTGTTTGTCGTCGTTGGGCTCCTCTTCGAGTTCCTCTTGTCGACACAGAACGTCGCGGTGGCGAATGTCCTCGACTATCCGCTTTCCATCGCGGACGTGCTGTTCCTGGCTGCCGTCGCCGCCAGCGGCATCCCTGTCGTCCGGAGCGGCTACTACTCGGCGAAAAACAGGAGTCTCGACATCGACCTACTGATGGGGACGGCGATCATCGCCGCGACCGGCATCGGCTACTTCGTCGAGGCTGCCACGCTTGCCGTCCTGTTCAGTATCGCCGAACTGCTCGAAGACTACGCGATGGATCGGGCGCGGGACTCCCTGCGTGAACTGATGGAACTGTCGCCCGACGAGGCCACCGTCCTCCGCGCGGGTGAGGAACTGGCAGTACCGGCCGGCGAGGTCGAAGTCGGCGAGACGGTCGTCGTCCGGCCCGGCGAGAAGATCCCGCTCGACGGGACGGTCCGCGAGGGCGAGAGTGCGGTCGACCAATCGCCGATCACGGGCGAGAGCGTCCCCGTGGACAAGGCCGCGGGCGACGAGGTGTACGCCGGGGCCATCAACGAGGAGGGCTATCTCGAAATCGAGGTCACGTCGACGGCGGGCGATTCGACGCTCTCACGGGTCATCGAGATGGTACAGGGCGCACAGGCAAACCGGACCGAGACCGAGCAGTTCGTCGACCGCTTTTCCGGGTACTACACGCCGGCCGTGGTCGTGCTGGCGATCCTGACTGCTGCCATCCCACCGCTGGTCATTGCCGATCCCGTGTCGGTCGAGTTTGCGGGATACGGGTTCGTCTTCGCCGGCGACTGGCAGACGTGGTTCGTCCACGGACTCACCCTGCTCGTGATCGCCTGTCCCTGTGCGTTCGTCATCTCGACGCCGGTCTCCGTCGTCTCGGGTATCACCAGCGCTGCCAAGAACGGTGTCCTGATCAAGGGCGGCAACTACCTCGAAGCGATGGGGGGAGTCGACGCCGTCGCCGTCGACAAGACGGGGACGCTCACGAAGGGGGAACTCGCCGTCACGGATGTCGTCTCACTCAACACGACCGACGACGACCTGCTCCGCTACGCTGCCGGACTGGAGCGCCGCAGCCAACACCCTATCGCCGCGGCCATCCTCGCCCGGGCCGACGAGGCGGGCATGGGTGACCTGCCCGAGCCGACGAGCTTCGAGAGCCTGACGGGCAAAGGCATCCGTGGGGAAATCGACGGTGAGACGTACTACGCGGGGAAGCCCGCACTCTTCGAGGAGTTAGGGTTCGATCTCTCTCTCGCGCGCCGTGAGACCGACGGTGGCGTCGTTGCAGAAGAGACGAGCCAGTCCGACAGCGGTGCATTCGCCGAGGATACCCTCGCCGCGCTGGAACGGGAGGGAAAGACGGTCGTCGTCGTCGGTACGGGATCGAAGGTACTGGGCGCCATCGCCATCGCCGACGAGGTGCGTCCCGCCTCGAAGCGGGCCGTCGAACGTCTCCACGAGCTCGGGGTCGAACGGGTCGTGATGCTGACCGGCGACAACGAGGGGACCGCCCGGGCGATCGCCGAGGCGGTCGGCGTCGACGAGTACCGCGCCGAACTCCTCCCGGACGAGAAGGTCGACGCGGTCGAGGCACTGCAATCCGAGTACGGTGCGGTGGCCATGGTCGGTGACGGAATCAACGACGCGCCGGCGCTGGCCACCGCAGAGGTCGGCGTCGCGATGGGCGCGGCCGGCACCGACACCGCACTGGAGACCGCCGACATCGCGCTGATGGGCGACGACATCGGGAAGCTACCGTACCTGTACGACCTGTCACACACCGCCAACGGCGTGATCCGACAGAGCATCTGGGTGAGTCTCGGCGTGAAGTTCCTGCTCGCACTCGGTGTCCCCCTGGGACTAGTGAGTGTCGCGCTGGCCGTCGTCGTCGGTGACATGGGAATGAGCCTCGGTGTGACTGGCAACGCGATGCGGCTCTCCCGAATTACGCCTGAGGAACTGAAATCACAGTAAACGGCTCTGGATCGAACCCTCTCACAGTTAGAACATCCCTCAAAACCGCATCTTTCTCGAATCGACTACGGTAGTGGTAAATTACGGAAGTAAATACGGCCAATACATCTCTTTAGAACCGAGAAAAACACTCTATCGGCTATAAGTAACGATGAAATGGCATCTCTATCTCCAGAACTCCAGAAAATGAGAGAGACGCGAGAACGGCACGGAGCTACTACCGGCGTCTTCCTCTCTGCGCTCAGTAGTTGCCGGTCGAGACGATCGGCGGCGCATCGTGTGGGCCGTAGGGCGCGTCGTCGAGGTACTCGCCGGCCGGTTCGAAGTAGTCGGCCAGCGAGGCGGCGGCCTCCTTGCGGAGGACGGTCGCGGGATTGTCCCCCTGGAGATACTCCAGGGCCTGCCCGGCCGCGTTCAGGTTGTATTCGGCGGCTTTCTCCCGTCGAGCCGCGTACAGTTCGACCTCGTCACGGGCCACGGCAGCACTCTGGGCGCGATAGGCGACAGCGATCGCCGAGGCCGCCTCGTCGGCGTCGGCGACCCCGGAGTTCATCCCGCGTGCGCCAAACGGCGCGAGGAGGTGGGCCGCTTCGCCGGCCAGCAGGACCCGTCGGTGATCGTCGACGAACGTATCCGCCATCACTTGGAGGAACTTGTAGCTGGACACCCACGTCAGGTTGTCGGCGTAGGCGTCGCCCATCACCGCGGTGACGAACTCCCGCATCTTCTCGTCGGTGACCAACTCGTCCGGGTCGTCGTCCTCGATACACTGGATGTCGAGGCGCCATCCGCCCGTGAACGGAACCAGCATGACGTTGCGGCCGCCGACACTCGGGTCGTCGTAGTGGAAGAGACGCTCCAGTGGCCACTGTTCGTCCTCGTCGTCGAGTTCGTCCACGTCGGCGATGATGAAGGAGTTCTTCGACTGGTCGCCCTCGAACTGTGCGCCGATCTCGTCGCGGACCGTCGAACCGCCGCCGTCCGCGCCGACGAGGTACGGTGTCTCCCACTCACGGCCGTCGGCCGTCTCGACGTGGACGCCGTCGGCGCTGCTCTCGACGGTTTCGACGGCAGCGTCCCAATGGATGTCGATACCGGCCTCGTCGAGTGCCTCGTGCATGTACTCCTCGGTGCGGACCTGCGGGACGCTGGTGAAGTGTGGGAACTTCCCGTCGCCACCGGGGTTCTCGTAGGTCCGCTTGAACACTTCCTTCCCTCGCCAGCAGGTCCGTCGGGTGGGCCAGACCAACCCCTCCTCGACGAGGTTCTCGCCCAGGCCCGGGTGGACCCGTTCGAGGGTGTGAAGTGTCGTGCCGTGGACGTAGATGGCGCGACTCCCTGACCGGTCGCGGTCCTCCGATTCCGCTTCGAGAATCGTCGCGGGCACACCGCGTGCGTTCAGCGCGAGGGCCGTGGTCATCCCGACTGGCCCCGCACCTGCAATCAACACTGGGCGTTCCGCATCAGTAGTGGTCATCGTGTCTACTCGATCCTTGTGACACGACCATCATAATTATTGTGGTGTTCCCGGGAAATCCGGGAATACAGACGCTATATCGGCGGAGACGCCCACGGCTATCGGGAGGAGCGGACGCCCCGTGAGGGCCACCTATAGGCCCAGTTGCGTCTCGACCCAGTGGTCCCTGGCCGCAAACACCATCGCCTCTTCGTCCTCGAACACCGTCGTCTCGGCGACGAACGCGTCCCAGCTCCCGTCGGGCACCAGCTCCAGTTCCGCGGCGTCCTCTGCGTCCGACGGACTGGCCGCGACCATCTCGTCGAAGATCTCGAAGTCGGTGTGTTCCTGCATGAACGGCTGGTCGAAGATCTCCTCGACGGGGATCTCCTCGTGTTCACCGACGACGTCACGCGGGTGCGGGAGGTCGTCGGCTTCAGCAGCCACTTCCGCTAAGTCGCTTTCTCGAACCATATAGTCGATGATGGACGATATCAACTAAACGTTTCTGGTGCCGTACGCGTGCCTACCGCGATGTTTCGGCGAGGACGGACGCGGCGTAGGCACCACGCTCGGGCGTATCGAACGTTGCGACACCGAGTTCTTCCAACCGTTCGCGGTCCTCGGTCAACGCGTCGTCCGGGCCGGCGACGGTGAAGACGACGGGTTTGTCGATGTCGGCCGTGAGCTGTTCGAGTTCCTCGACGGGGTACCCCAGCGAATGCTCGAAGATCTCGTAGACGAGGACGATGTCGACGTTGTCGTCCCGTCCCACGGCGTCGATGACGTCGCCGAACTCCGGCATCGGCCGGCCCGTATCGACAGGGTTCTGATCGTAGGTGAACCCCAGCAGGATCTCGTCGAGTCGTTCGCGGGTCTCCTCGGTCAGTTCGGGGAAGGTCACGCCGCGTTCCTGGAGGGAGTCCGCCATCATGATCCCCGGGCCGGCCTGTGCGGTGACGAGGCCGACGTTCGGGCCGTCCGCCTGCGGACACTGTGCGAGGACGCGACTCGCGTCGAGCAGTTCGGTCAACGAGTCGGCCATGACGGCACCCGCGTCCCTGAAGGCCTGTTCGTAGCGTTCGGACTCCTGTATCGGCGCCGCGGTGTGTGCCTGGACGAACTCCGCCATCCGGTCGCCCGACTTGAGCGCGGCGACGGGCGTCTCGGCCTCGTCGATCGCGTCGATCGCGGCGTCGATCTCGCTGGTCCCCTCGATGTGGAGCGCGATGGCCTCGGCCGCCGGGTCTTCGTCGAGCATCGGAACGACGTCGTCGAAGTCCGTGTTCACGCGGTTTCCGAGCCCGTACATCCCGGCGGTCCCGTACCCCTCGCGGTCCAACTGGAAGGTCGCAGTCACGCCGACACCCCCGCTCTGTGCGGCGATCGCGACGTCACCGGACTCGATCTCGTCGAACCCCGGGACGAAGGAACTGAACAGGTCCCGGTGTGGGATGATGTGTCCGGCGGTGTTCGGCCCGAGGACGGCGATGTCGTACTCGTCTGCAGTGTCCCGGATCTGGGCCTGGAGTTCTCTCCCGCGGTCACCCGACTCGGCGAAACCGCCGGCGAAGACGACGGCGGCACCGACACCGGCCGCCCCACACTCCTCGATGACCTCCGGGGTCGCCGGCCCGGGGACACAGCAGAGCGCGAGGTCCGCGTCGGTGTCGCCGACGGAGTCGACGAACTCGTAGCCGTAGACGGCTCCCTCGCCCGAGGGGTTGACGGGGTAGACCGGGCCGTCGAACTCCTTCGCGTTCGCCATCGCGTCGTTTCCGAGTTTCCCCGGTGTCTTCGACGCACCGATGACTGCGATGCTGTCCGGATCGAACAACGCTGTGAGACTCACACGTACGCTTCTCCAGTGGATTGAATATAATTTTCGACTGTGCAGTTCGGTCGCGGTCGTCTGCTCTGTTGAACAGGATGGCACACTGGAGGCTACGCGGCACTTCGGGGACACCCGAGGGACTAGCGGCGGCAGCACGTCGGTTTTTTGTCTATCCGTCGCGACCACACCAACATGCGCTTCTACGACGACATCCCGATCGGCGACGAGTCCCGTTCGGAGCCCTACCGGATCTCCCAATCCGAGATCATCGAGTTCGGCGAGAAGTACGACCCCCAGCCATTCCACACGGACCCGGAGGCGGCCGAAGACTCTGTTTTCGGTGGACTGGTCGCTTCGGGGTGGCAGACTGCCGCTCTCTGTATGCGTCTCCACGTCCAGAGCAGCGAGGAGACGGCGATCCAGGCCGGCGTCGGCATCGACGACCTCCGCTGGCACCGTCCGCTCCGGCCGGGTGATTCACTCCGACTCCGCAGCGAGATTATCGAGAAGCGTCCCTCCGAGAGTCGTGGCGATCGCGGGTTCGTGACGACCCGCCACGAGGGCGTGAACCAGGACGACGATCTGGTCATCTCCTACGAGGCGACCGCGATGGTCCGGCGGCGCAGCGACGAGTAGCCGTTCCCGGGCCGCCGAACAGGGTCATCGGGTTCGTGCTCTCCAAGACGATGCGGCACTAGTGCGACTGGTCACCCTCGACAAGTGTTAGTGTGTGGACAGTTACCTTTATCACAGATGATCCAACACGTCAGGGTATGTCAAAGACCGCCTCGGACGACGCGACACTTGATCCGCCCCTCCCGGAGGAAGCAGACGAGACCGAACGGCTCCGTGCCGAGCGTGACCACTGGCGTCACCTCTTCGACCAGTTGGTCGCGTCGTTCCCCGAACCGGTCATCGTCGTCGACGACGACGGGCGATTGACACACTGGAACGACGAGCAAGTGGAGTTTATCGGGACTCCGGCCGACGAGGCGCTGAACCGCCCGGCACACGAGGTGGTCGGAACCGACGACGTGACCGAGACCCTCGCGGAACAAGTCGCTAGAACCGGCGAGGCCGTCCGGGAGACCGATGTCAGATCGGGGACCCACGAGGACGGCACCGACTGGCACGTCCGAGCGACCGGTGTGCCACTGGTCGCTCCCGGTGGCGATGTCGTCGGCTGTTTCGAGTACGTCAGTCGCGTCACCGGACTCGTCGAACAGCGTGAGTCGATGCAAGAGGTCCAAGAACAGGTCCAGAGAGACATCGAGACATCTGTCAGTGATCTCGAATCCGCGTCCGCACAGGTGACCGAGAACGCCGAGGAGATCGCCGACATCGCGGAACAGGAGGCCGATAACATCGACGGTATCGACCAGGAGGTACAGACGCTCAGCGCGACGACCGAGGAAGTCGCGTCGAGCGTCGAGACGATCAGCACACAGAGCACCGAGACGGAGACGCTGGCCGAAGAATCCGAGACTGCGACTCGGGACCTCCTGGAAACGGTCGACGCCGTCACCGATGCGAGCGAGCAGATGGCGACGGACGCAACCGAGTTGGCCGAGCAGATCGACGAGATAGACGACGTGGTGGCGACGATCGACGACCTGGCCGAGCAGATCAACATGCTCGCGCTGAACGCCTCGATCGAAGCGGCGCGTGCCGGGGAGGCCGGCGCGGGGTTCGCCGTCGTCGCGGACGAGGTGAAGAACCTGGCCTCGGAGTCCCAGACCGAGGCCGACCGGATCGAGCGACTGATCGACAATATCTCCGCGATAGCGACTGAGACGGTCGATAGCGTCGAAGAGACGACCCGGCAAGTCGCGGACATCGAAACGGAGATCCGGGCGGTGAACGAGAACCAACAGCAGATACAGGACGCGATCACGGATATCTCGACTCAGTTGGGCCAGATCGCCGATGCGACCGACGACCAGGCGACAAGCGCCGAGGAGATCGCGGCAGTACTGGATCGAACCGTCGAGGGTGTCAAGCAGGTCGCCGAGGAGGTCGCCGAACTCGCATCGGCGAATCAGCGCCAGACCGCACAGATCCGGACGATTCGCGAGGGCGTGGAAGCCCTGGAGCAGAACCTCGACGAGGTCGTCGAGACGAACTGACGTTTACTCCGCCGTGCTCCCACAGACGAGCACCGGGCGGTCAGTTCCGAGAATCACGTCCTGTGTGACACTTCCGAACAGCGCTTTCCCTGCAGGGCTTCGCTTGCGGCCACCGACGCAGATCTGATCGGCGTCGTACTGTTCGGCGTGTTTGAGTGTCTCCTCCGCCGGGTCCCCGCTGGATTCGAGGAGTTCGACGGTGACACCTGCGGCTTCGAGACGGTCTTTGGTCTCCCTGACCGCCTCTACTTGGCTGACCGAGGCCCCTTCCGGGTTGTCGTCGAAGACGTGGAGGAGGAACGCCTCCGCGCCCTCCGCCGTCTCCACCATGTCCTCGATCGCCTCGATCTGTGCCTGTGCCTGGGATAGATCGTCGTCGAGCGCCACCAGCAATCGTACCATGAGGTTCCGTTCGTTGTATGCGTCCTTATAACTACTGTGTGTTCTCGGCAGGCGGCGTTCGCGGTATCTGTTAAGTATCCATAGCTGTCATCTGTTCACATGGGTCGAGAAGACGACCTGGCCTGTGACGGCTGGGACAGCAGTCAGTGTGTGGGGACACCGTACTGTCCGCCGCGCTGTCCACGCTTTACCGACCGTGAGGCGGCGACGGTACTCGTTCGGCCCCACGAACCCGAAGACCTGGAGGCACTCGTCGGGATGTACCTCGACTTCGATCCGGACGACCGGACGATGGGACTACCCCCTGCTACGGAGACCAAACTCCGGCGGTGGCTCGACCGGTTCGTCGACGACGGCTGGAGTCTGGTCGCGGAGGTGGACTCGACGGTCGTCGGGCACGCGGGCGTGACACCGGGGGACGCGGCGGCACCCCATCTCGTCGTCTTCGTCACCGGTGAGGCCCAGGGCCGGGGTATCGGCTCGGAACTGATACGGCAACTGGTGGCTTATGCGGCCGACCGCGGTCACGAGACGCTCGTGCTGACTGTGAAGGCCGACAACGACGCGGCTATCACCGTGTACGACAACGTTGGGTTCGATGTCATCGAACAACTCGGCGGCGAACTCGAAATGCACCTCTCGCTTGCGTCCCCAGTCGTCGACGCAGTCCAGCGTCCACCGGCCGAGCGTGAGGGGTAAGCGACCTGTCATCCCGACCGGGTCGATGTGTTCGATAACGTCGAACGGTCTGTCAGGAACGTTTGGCCAGGTTTTAGTCGCTCGCCGACGGTGCGGTAGCTATGCAACGACCGTTCGACGGTACGGCTCCACGGGTCGCGGACGAGGCGTTCGTCTCGGAGATGGCATACGCGGTCGGCGATGTCGAAGTCGGCCCACGGGCGAGTATCTGGCCGTTCGTCTGTCTCCGTGGCGATGGCGGGACGGTCACGGTCGGCGAGGAAAGCAACGTTCAGGAGTTCACGATGCTGCACGGGGCGACCATCGGCGAGGAAGTGACGATCGGCCACGGGGCGGTCGTCGACTACGCCACCGTCCACGACCACGCACTGGTCGGGATGGGGAGCGCCGTCATGGGGGGTGCAACGGTCGAGTCGGACTGTATCGTCGCGGCGAACGCGGTCGTGCGGCAGGGACAGCGGGTCCCGTCGGGACATATGGCCTACGGTATTCCCGCCGAGACACGCCCACTAACCGACGAACAGTTGGCACAGATCGGCGAGACCCACGAGAGCTACGTCGAACTCGCGGCGACCTACCGTGGGACGGCGGCCGAGGCAGGAACCGACGACTGATCGAAGGCCGAATAACGGCCGTTCGCGCAGTCATCCGCGTTCACGGAAAGCTGGCAGCGTGGCGGCACCGGATCGGGATAATAGATGTACGGCTGTTATCCAGCTGACGCCGACCGCGTGGATCATTGGTTCGATAGTATCGAACAGCTTTTCGAAGGGCTGTCGACGGCTCCTCGGACGGTCAGTAATGCTTAATTGTGATGTATCCGTAGCTGTGGGTATGGAACAGCCTGCGAAGACCGGGCGCGGGATCAAATCGGACGAAACGCTGTTCGCTCTCATCGAATCACTCAGGGAGCTAGACGGAGCAGGCGTGACTGAACTGGCCGAACGCCTCGATGTCGCAAAGAGTACTATCCACGGTCATCTGACGACGATGCGCGAGCACGGCTTCGTGGTGAAACACGGGACGGAGTACCATCTCGGGCTGGGGTTTTTCGACTACGGACAGTACGTCAGAGGCC
Source organism: Haloarcula montana (assembly GCF_035666295.1). Taxonomy (NCBI): domain Archaea; kingdom Methanobacteriati; phylum Methanobacteriota; class Halobacteria; order Halobacteriales; family Haloarculaceae; genus Haloarcula; species Haloarcula montana. Next base: position 120,372 of record NZ_CP142028.1, on the reverse strand, counting down.
AGCAGAGCATCTTCCGGTCCGGGATGCAGGCGGTCGACGAACTGGAGGAGGCAACCGGGGAGATGGCGTGGCTCATCACCCACGAGAACGGGAAGGCTATGTACCTCTACGGCCGTGGCGGACAGAACGACATCGATATCAACACCATCCTCGGCACGTGGGCGTACATGCACTGCAACTCCGGCGGGAAGGCAATTCTCGCGCACCTGCCCGAGGAACAGATCCACGCCATCGTCGACGAGCACGGGCTGCCGGCCCGGACCGAGAACACGATCACTACGCGGGAGGCCCTGTTCGACGAACTCGCACAGATCCGCGAGCAGGGGTACGCGCTGAACCTCAGCGAGGACCTGAAGGGCGTCCACGCGATCGGTATCCCGCTGACGTTCGAGGGGGAGATACAGGGTGCCCTGAGCATCGCTGGCCCGGCTCACCGGCTCTCACGGGCACGCTGCGAGGGCGAGGTACTCGATCAGCTCCGGGCCGCGACCGACGAGATCGAATTGAACCTGGCGTACCGCTGAGAGCGGGGCCACCTTGGTCACCACCGTCCACCCGGCACACGCACCGTCACAGCGAGCGGCAACCAGCGTGCCGACGAACACGTAGCTCAGGACCATCTGGACTCGCACGGCCGATCGAGCCGGGACGAGCAGCGTGGCCGCAGCACACCCGCCCGCAGCGACTGCGGCGACGGCCGCGATCGGCGGGAGGACGCCCACCCAGACGATGCCGCCCACGGACAGCGCCGCGGTAGCGAAGCTCCCGACCGCGACCGCCCGGGTACCCGTGGTCCCTGTGATGACGGGGACGGTCCGTTTCCCGATAGTACGGTCGAAGGCGGCGTCGAGCCGGTCGATGCCGACCTTGATCCCCGCCAACAGCACCGCTGTGCTCGCGGCCACCGCGACGACGCCGGTCGGCAGTCGCCCGGTCTGTGTGGCGAACCCGCCGGCGAGCGTGATCGCGATACCGACCGGGTAGTCGACGGTCACCGGGACCGGATGCCGGTCGAGGTACGGGGCGTGCAACAGCGCGAGACCGAGTAGCACGAGGACTGACCCGCCGGCCAGGGCGCCGGCGCTCATGGTCAGCGAGGCCGCCAGTAGGATCGCTACGGCGGTCCCAGCCCCCGTCGCCCATCGATACGCCGATACCGACAGCGGCGGTTCCTCCTCGCCACGCACGTGGCCGTCGACGAGGCCGTCACGCAGGTGGGCGACGAACAGCGCCGTTCCGACGGCGACAGCGTGCTGGCCCCCGGTCCACCCGCTCACGGTCGGTGCGAGCATCGCTCCACAGACCGATGTCCCGATCACCGGCAGCATGAACGCGGGACGGACGTGTGCGGCCAGCCCGGCGAGGCGTCCTGCCATACCACCGGGTACTCGATAGACCGGCATAAGCCACACTGTCCCGGTCACACCGGTGTAACCAGAACTATTAATACTGCAGTTAGTCTGGTATTCGGTACCGACACCACCATGCAACTCAGAGAGGCATTCGCCCGGTCAGTACGGTGTTACCCCGACGAGACGGCGATCATCACCGAGGCCGGGCGGTCGATTACCTATGCGACCCTCGACCAGCGGAGCACACGCCTGGCGAACGCACTCCAGCAGCGGATCGGTGACGGGCGGTGTGCCGTGCTTGCCTTGAACGGACTTCCGGCCATCGAATCGATGCTCGCCAACAACAAGCGCGGGGTGGGGACCGTCCAGTTGTCCTACCGGGCGCCGCCGGCAGAACTGGAACGGATGGTCGAGACGGCGTCGGCGCGTGCGCTCGTCTTCGACGACGACAACGCGGAGGTAGCGCTCGACCTGCTCGACCGCGATGGGTTCGAGGCCGCGATCCACGCCGGCGACCGGGAGATCGACCACGATCTGGTCGAGTCCTACGAGGCCGTCGTTGCCGACGCTGACGCCGACAGCGACCCGGCGCTCCCGGTCGGCGACGAATGTGGCATTCTCTATACGAGCGGGACGACTGATACGCCCAAAGCGGTCCCCTTCGACCAGGAACAGTTGTGGTACGGTGCCATCCAGGTCGTGATGGAACACGGCGTCGACGAGACGGACACGGCGCTGTGTACGACACCGTGGTACCACATGGTGACCACCGACGCGTGGCTCTACCCCCACCTGGTCGCCGGTGCGACGATCGTCCTCCAGTCCTCGTTCGATCCGGCGGCGTCGCTGGCGCTCATCGAAGAGCACGACGCGACTGGCCTGCTCGCCGTCCCGACCCAACTGACGGCGCTCAACGACGTCCAGCGCGAGGCTGACTTCGATGTCGGGACGCTTGCGTACATCAGGACGGGTGGCTCCATCGTCACCGAGGACCTCGTCGAGGAGACGACCGAACAGTTGACTGATCAAGTCTACAACACCTACGGGATGACCGAGGCCGGCCCGGATCTCACCTTCGCCCACCCGAGTGCCCAGGACGACCATCCGGGTACCATCGGGAAGGAATCGTTCTCGTGGGAGATCCGCGTCGTCGAGACGGCACCCCTCGACGAGCATCCGGACCCGGAGGCGACGGTTGACGCCGGCCAGCGGGGCGAGATCATCGCTCGCGGCCCCGGGAAGTCCGAGGGCTACATCGACAACCCCGAGGCGGCCTCGAAGACGTACTTCGACGGCTGGCTCCGCACCCGGGACGTGGCGACCGTCGACGAGGACGGCTACCTCTACATCGTCGACCGGGTCGACAACATGATCGTCAGCGGCGGCGAGAACGTCTACCCCGCTGAGGTAGAGACCGTCATCGAGGACCACCCGGACGTCGAGGAGGTCTGTGTCTTCGGCCTCGACGACGAACAGTGGGGCCAGGTCGTCACCGCGGTCGTCGTCACCGACAGCGACCTCACGGCCGAGCAACTGGACGACTACTGCCTCGAAACGGAGTCGCTGGCCGACTTCAAACGCCCCCGGGAGTACGCCGTGACCAGCGACCCCCTCGCGCGGTCGGACACCGGGACCGTCCTCCGGAACCGACTCGTCGAGGACCATTTCCCCGACCGGTAGCTCAGAAAAACAGCGCGAACAGCCCGATCTGGATCGGCACCAACAGGAGTAGCGTCGCCAGCGAGCAGACGCTGGCCATCTTCGTCAGTTCCATCGAGTCGACGATGTCGAGGCCCAGAATCGCCACCAGTACCGCCGACTGGTACGGGAAGAAGTAGGCGTTCAGCGCGACGGCCTCGATCATCGCCACGGGGACGAGGGGAACTCCGGCGCTACTCGCGAACGAGACCAACACCGGGGTGAGCACGCTAGCGACGGCCAGCCCTTCCATCACGAGTGTCAGCGCCAGCGCCGCCACGACGACGACCGCGAGCACCAGCGGTAGGGACGGGTCCGCCGGGAGCGTCGACAACAGCCGGTTCGCCGCGAGGTCGGTGAAGGCCGTCTGTCGGAGCCCCTCGGCGATGGCGAAGATCGCCCCGAGGAAAAAGAGGATCGAGAAGTCGGCGTCACCGACGGCGTCAGCGCCGACGACACCGATCCGCGGTGCGAACGCTAGCAGCGTCACCACGACAGCGCCGAACAGCGGATGCAGACCGTGGAGGAAGTCCGTCGCCCAGATAGCCACCCCGAGCAGGAGAAAGCCCAGCATCCGCCGTTCCCGTGGCGTCGTCGAGACGCTCCCGCCGCGGTCCGGGGCGGTCACGCCGTCACGGTCCCGCGGGCGGTACAGGAGGTACGTGATACCGACGATGAGCGCGACCCGACCGATCCCCATCACCGGCCCGAGCCACAGCGTCCACTCGGTCCAGGTGATTGCCGGGCCGCCACTTGACTCGACGAGGCCGGTGACGATGATGTTCGCCAGCGAGCCCGTGAGGATACCCGATGCGCCGTAGAACGTCGCGAACAGCGGCCCCAGGAAGATCCCGATCTTCGCCCGCCGCTCCTCGAAGCGCTCCCCCAGGGACTGGAGGATGGGCGCGAGGATGAGTACCCGGACCAGCGACGACGGGATCAACACCGCGAGCGCGAGGCTTCCGAACGAGAGGACAACCAGCAGATATCGGTAGGCTGCGACGGCGTCGGTTGCGACAGCCGCCGGCATCCGGGACAACGCCAGCCGTTCGACGAGGTCCGCCAGCCCGCTCTGTCGGGCGGCCTCGCCGATGAGGATACCCACGACGACGAGCCACGTCGCCGGGGACTGGAACCCCGTCAACGCGAGTTCGGTCGAGAAGGTGACGCCGATGAGGCCAATGCCGATCAGGGCGGTGAACCACGGCTTGACCGGGGCACCGACCCACAGCGCGATACAGAAGAGCGTGATGCCGAGCATCCGGGCCGCATCAGGCGCGAGCGGGGCAAATCGGAGGACGGCACCCGCCGCGAGTATTCCGGCCGGGACGGAGAGCCAGGCCGGATCGACACCACGAAGGACGGCTGCGGGACTCGCAGTTCGGTCCGACATTCTCAGTACCGAGTGACACAGTGTGAACCACTATCAGCGTATCGGTCCCGAAAGAGGCTTGCTGCTGTCGACCCACGACCAGGTATGGCTACGGAAATCGCCCCGGACGTGTACGACATCACGGTCAAGACTGCGCCGGACGCCCGCTGGCGCGTCCACGTCTTCGACGGCGAGACGCCGACGCTCGTCGACACCGGGTTCGAGGACACGGTCGAAGTCCTCGCCGGGGAACTCGACGATCTCGGTATCACGCCGGAACGCGTGGTCGTCACCCACGGTGATCCCGACCATATCGGCGGGCTCGCAGGGATTGTCGACCGCTACGATGTCGAATCCTGGGTTCCGGCGGGCGTCGAGACTACCGCTGCCGTCGACCACAGATACGGCGACGGCGACACGGTCGGCCCGTTCACCGCTGTCCACGTCCCCGGTCACACGGCCAACCATCACGCGCTCGTCGACGAGGCACGCGGGATCGCGGTGTTAGGAGACGCGGTGTTCGGATCGGACGCGCGGGGGCTCCCTGCGGGGCATTTCGTCCTCCCGACGGCGTTCTTCTCGGCGGACGTGGCCGCCGCCGACGAGCACCTCGAACGGTTGCTGGACTACGAGTTCGAGGTGGGACTGGTGTATCACGGATCGAGTGTCACCGAGGGCGCGAGCGAGAAGCTCGCGTCGTTCGTCGATTTCGCCGGAAAACCGTAACTGCGGGCGCTGTCGTCGTCTCGCCGGACACCTCAGTCGCCGGCGACGGCGCTTGAGAGGTCTTCGTTCGCGTGCTCACCGAGGTACGCCTCGATGACCTCGTCGTCGTTTTGGATCTGGTCGGGCGTTCCCTCGGCGATGAGCCGACCGTTGTTCAACACCATGACCCGCTCGCTGACGCTCATCAGCGCGCGCATCACGTGGTCGATGAGGAAGACGGTCTTGCCCTCGTCTTTGATGTCGCCGATGAGGTCGATGATGTCCTCGGTCTCCTCGGGGTCGAGCCCGCCGGCGACCTCGTCGAAGAGGACGAGTTCCGGGTCGGTCGCCAGCACCCGTGCGATCTCCAGGCGTTTGAGTTGGCCCACGCTCAGTTCGTCGGGTTCGCTGTACTGGAGGTCGGCGAGGTCGACGAACTCCAGCATCTCCTTGGCACGGCCCCGAACGTCGTCGAACTCGCGGCCGCCGAACTCCGCGCCGACCGCGACGTTCTCCAGCAGCGTCATGCTCTCGAACGGGCGGACGATCTGGTGTGTCTTCGCGAGACCGCGGTGACAGATCTCGTGTGGTGCCTTGCCGGTGATCTCCTCGTCGTCGAAGAACACCTGCCCCTCGGTCGGTTCGTGGACGCCGGTGACGGTCCGAAACAGCGTGGACTTGCCGGCCCCGTTCGGCCCGATGAGCCCGATAGCCTCGCCGCGGTCGACGGAGAACGAGACGTCGTCGATGGCGACGACGCCCCCGAACTTCTTGGTCAGATGCTGCCCTTCGAGTAGCGTCATTGCCAGTTGGTACCTTATCCACTCAGATAAACCTACCCCTGTCACGTCCTGACGGGGGAAAACGATTTGAGGGTGTTGCGATAACTACCGGCTGTGACTCTGCAACAGATGTTCGATCCAGCCGCCGTGGCCGTCGTCGGCGCCTCCGCGACCGAGGGCAAGATCGGCTACGAGGCGATGGCCAACGCGGTCGAGTTCGACGGCCCGGTGTACCCGGTCAACCCGTCCGGGGAGGGGGGGCTGTTCGGCGAAGCCTTCGTCGACTCGGTGACCGACATCGAGGACGATGTCGATCTCGCGCTCTGCTGTGTGCCCGGCCCGGCGACCCCGGAGGTCATCGAGGAGTGTGGGGCGGCCGGCATCGGCGCGGCGGTCATCTACGCCGGCGGCTTCGCCGAGGCCGGCGAGGAGGGCGAGCGGTTACAGGAGGCGGTCGTCGCTGCGGCAGACCGCCACGACGTCTCGCTGTTGGGGCCGAACACGAGCGGGTTCGTCGTCCCCGAACGGGAACTGCTGTGTTCCTTCGCCAGCGGGGCCGAGAAGCTCCCGGCTGGAAACACCGCTGTCATCGCACAGAGCGGCGGCGTCGCCCACGCGCTCGCCTTCCAGTCCCGACGGCAGGGACGGGGCGTCTCCGCGATGGTCGGCCTCGGAAACCGCGCGAACGTCGGCTTCACCGAGACTATCGACTACTTCGACGGCGACGACCGGACCGACGCTATCGTTCTCCACGTCGAGGGGACCGACGACGGGCGTGGTCTGCTGGAAGCCTGTCGGGCCAGCGAGACGCCGGTCGTCGCCTACAAGGTGGGCCAGTCGGACGTGGGTGCGTTCGCCGAGTCTCACACGGGGGCGCTCACGGGCGACCACGAACTGTACACCGCCGGCTTCGCCCAGTACGGCGTGCCGACGGTCGACGCGACAGACGATCTGCTGGACGCGGCCGCGGCGCTCGCCGACTCGCCGGAACCGGCCGGCCCGAACGTCGGCGTCGTCACCGCCCAGGCCGGCCCGGGTATCATCATCAGCGACCGCATCCAGCGCGGCGGCGGACGGCTTCCCGAACTGCGTTCAGAGACCCAACAGCGGGTCGACGAGATCCTGACCGGGGTCACCTACACCGGGAACCCGGTCGACACCGGGAGGCCGATGCCGGCGTTCGGCGACGTCGTCACGGCCGTCGCCGAGGACGACGGCGTCGACGTCGTGTTGGTCTACGAACTGTACGAACAGGCGATGGGGTTCCCCGTCGAGGCGCTTTCCGGCCTCGCCGAGCGTGTCGACAAGCCGATCCTGTTCTCCACCGACGGCATCGAGGAGGACATGGCCGACGATCTGGCGGCACTGGCCGACGCCGGTGTCCCGGTGTTCGAGACGCCGGAGCGGGCCGCCGACGCCGCGGCGGTCCTGGCCCGCTACGCCGGGATGGCTGGCCCCGCTGCGGATCAGGAGGTGGTCGCCGATGACTGACGACCCCATCGCGGCCGCCCGTGCGGACGACCGGCACACGCTGACGGAGGCCGAAGGGAAACGGCTGCTCGCGAAGGCGGGTATCGAGACACCGCCCTTCGCGGTGTGTTCGAGTGTCGAAGAAGCCGTCGAGGCGGCCGAGGAGATCGGCTATCCCGTCGTCCTGAAGGTGTCTTCGCCGTCGGTCACTCACAAGAGCGAGTGGGGCGGGGGCGCGGGCGTCACGGTCGGCGTCACGTCCGCCGAGGGCGTCCGAACTGCCGTTGAACGCATCTTCGAGACGGCTACTGCGCAGGACATCGACGCGGATGTCCTCGTCGAAGCGGCGATGGATGTCGACGCGGGAACGGAGGTCATCGTCGGTGGCCTGCGTGATCCCTCGTTCGGCCCGGTCGTGCTCACGGGACTTGGCGGCGTCTTCACCGAGGTCTTCGAGGATACGAGCCACCGGATCGCCCCGATCGATCACGCCGAGGCACGGGCGGCCATCGAGGAACTACAGGCAGCGGAACTGTTAGCGGGATATCGGGGGAGCGAACCGGGGGATATCGAGGCCCTCGCCGAGGTCGTGGCGACCGTCGGTGACCTCGTGACCGACAACCCGATCGCGGAACTCGACGTCAACCCCGTGCTTGTCTCGGCGGACGGCGCCGTCGCGCTCGACGCGCTCGTGGTCCTCGACCCGGACTCCGCTGTGAACCCTGAAAATGGAACCGCGGCCGCGGAGGTGGACCGATGAGCTACGACCGTGTCTGGACGGTCCGGTTCTCCGATACGGACCCGTTCGGCATCGCCCACTACCCGCGTATCGTCGACGCACTTCACGAGACCTCGGACATGTTCATGGAGGAGATCGGCTATCCGTTCTGGGAGATCTCACAGGACCACGGCTTCGGCCTGCCGCTGGTCGAGATCGACTTCGAGTTCGAATCCCCTGTCGAGGCCGGCGACGACGTGACGATCGCCCTGACGCCCGAGGTCGGCACCCGGAGCGTCCGCTTCGACTACACGGCGACGTGCGACGGGAGCGTCGCGTTCGAGGGGTACGAACAGCGGGTGTGTGCCGAACACGGTGGCGGCGGTGCCATCGATGTCCCGGCCGATCTCCGGGACGCGATGGCGCCCTACGAGGAGTGACTCGTGCGGACGAAAGTATGGTTTGGAGGTAGCGAAGCGTTTTTATCGATTCCGAAACGACGTATCGACATGGCTGAGTTCGAGAACCCCTACGCCGAGGAAGACCCGTTCGTCGAAGCACACTTCGACTGTCTGGACTGTGGCGGGAAACTCTGGGAGTACGCGATCCAACGACAGATGGTCTGTGAGGACTGCCGGTCGGTGTTCGCCGCTGCCGATGTCTTCGAGGTCCAGGCATAGAGCCAGCGCGCCGATACGGAACACAGCCGGTGTCTGTCGAGGATGATCAGGAGTAGTTGTACGCACTGAACTCCCGTTTTATGCCATCTCACGGCTGCTCAGTGGTGTTTGTCCAGTAGACTTATGATGATCGTGTGGTAACGTGTTTGTACAGTATGGCACAGACAGAGCCCGACGATCAGGAGCTAGAGGAGCAACTGGAGCTGAGTTCCGGGACGCGAGAGATCCTCGAACGGCACAACCTCCGGCCGCTGTGGGAGGTCGAGGACGACTTCGGCAACACCATCGACGATCTGGAGGCGGACATCTGGAAGTGGGAGGACATCCAGGCCGCCATCGACGGTGTCGAGGCTGACGTTCCCATTGCGGACCTGCCACCGGGGTTCCAGCGCCGGGTGGCGGTCCCGATCAACGCCTCCTTCGGGAACGCCATCTCGAACACGATCTACGTCGGCGTCCAGACCGTCTCGCCCGGTGAGACGGCGCCGTCCCACCGACACGGTGCGAACGCGCTCCGGTTCTCTATCGACGGCAGCGAGGACATGAAGACCGTCGTCGCGGGCGAGGAGTTCCCGATGGAGGACAACGACCTCATCACCACGCCCCAGTGGGAGTGGCACGACCACGTCAACGACTCCGACGAGACGGCGGCCTGGCTCGACGTGCTCGACCTCCCGCTGGTGCTGGACTCGCTAAACGCCCGGAACACCTTCGAGAACCACGAACTCGAACGACAGCCGGTCACCAAGACACAGGGGTACTGGGAGTCCCAATACGGCCGTGGTCGCCCGGAGGAATCGACCACCGACGACGGCATCCCCGGCCCCTTCGAGGGGATCCGGGAGGCGACACCGCCGTATCGCTTCAAATGGTCCGAGATGGTCCAGTCGCTGCGCCAGCGGGCCGACAACGACGAACCCGACCCCTACGACGGCTACAGCCTCTCGTATGTCAACCCCGCCACCGGGTCGCCGCCGCTGTTCCCGACGATGTCGTTCCGTGCACAACTGCTCCAGGAGGCGACCGACGCCCACTTCCACAACACGACGGAGGTCTACTTCGTCGTCGACGGGGAGGGCGCGACCCACGTCGACGGCGAGGCCCTGGAGTGGTCCGAGCGTGACATCTTCGTCGTCCCGCCGGACGCCACCCACCACCACGAACCGGACGGCGAGGAGGCTATCCTGCTGGGGATGTCCGACCGACCGGTGTTCGAGGCCATGAACTTCTACGCCGAGGCCAGCCCCTCGTCGTAGCGGCGCCGTCGACCGACTGGGTCGTCTGAGCCGCTCGTCCGACGGGTTCGGTGTGGCATCACCCCCGCAATAACGGGTATCTTTATAATCGATCATCTACATCAGCCTATACGGTATGGTAAACGACGATAGTCCAGTCTCACGTCGGTCGTATCTCAAAGGAACTGCCGGTGCTGCTGCGGTCGCCAGCCTCGCAGGGTGTGCGTTTAGCGGTGGCGGCGGTGGCGGCGACGACACGCTGACGATCGCCGGCACGGTTCCCGAGACGGGAGCGTTCTCGTCGCTCGGACAGGACCTCAGGCGCGGGTACGAACTCGGCCAGGCACGGATGAACGAGCAGCTCGACCGCGACGTGGAGCTCATCCTCCAGGACGACGAGAGCGACGCCCAGACGCTCCGACAGAACCTCCAGCAGATAACCAGCAACAACGACGTCGACATGATCTGGGGGAGTTTCTCTAGTCTGTTAGTCACCGCCGGGAGTGCCTTCGCGGAGAACCAGAACCTCCCGTTCCTGGGCATCGCGTTCGCCTACGAGGAGCCACACCGCAACGACAACTACGAGTGGACGTACGCCCCGTTCCCGAAGTCCCGCGATGTCGCCCGATCGACGCTCGGGACGCTTGAACTCATCCCCGAGAGCGAGCGACCGACCAACGTCGGCATCTGGGAGCCCAACTCCGGATGGGGCAGGGAACAGGCCGAATACTGGGAGAACCGGCTGGGCGAGGAAGGGTACGATATCGTGCTGCGCGAGACGTTCGAGATCGGCTCCCAGGACTTCTCGACGCTGATCAGTCAGTCGCAAAACGCCGAGGTCGAGGTGTTGCTGTCGAACCCGACCCCGCCGGGCGGTATCACGGCCGTCAACCAGATGCAGTCGAACAACTGGTCGCCACAGATGCTCAAGTTCGTCCGCGGGGCCGACCCCTCGGCGTGGTGGTCGGCGCTGGGTGAGGCCGGTGCCTACGCGCTGATGTGTCCGGGGTGGGTCCCCGGGCTGACGGGCAACGGCAACCAGCGCCTCCGCGAGTCCTACACGAGCGAGTACGAGACCGAGAGCGAGTTCATGCCGGTCAACGTCGGCGGATCGTACAACCTCACGCAGGTCGCGCTCCAGGCCGTCCAGGCCGCCGGCTCCACCGAGGCCGAGGCCATCAGGGACGCTCTCCGCAACGAGACGTTCCAGACGGTCATCGGCGAGTTCGGCTTCGAGGACAACGGCCTCCCGGCCGAGGGCGACCTGACCGCCCCGACCGGGCAGTGGTGGGACGGTGCACAGCGACTGGCGTACCCGAACACCGACTCCGAGCGGTCGCTCGACTTCAGATACCCGATCCCGCCGTGGGGCGAGCGCTGAGCGATGGTCGCAGGCGAACTCGTCTCACAGTCGATCGTCAACGGCATCCTGCTGGGCGGCATCTACGCCGTCGCAGCCCTCGGGCTGTCGCTCGTGTTCGGTATCATGGACATCGTGAACCTCGCGCACGGCCACATGCTGATGGTCGGAGCCTACGTCGCGATCCTCGTGTTCGCCGCGACGGGCATCACACCGCTGGTCGGGATGTTCCTGGCGATGGGACTGCTGTTCGTCTTCGGGGTCGTCCTCCAGAAGGTGCTGTTGAAACACGTCGTCGGCGAGGGGATCGAACAGCCGATCATCGTGCTGTTCGGCCTCGCGTTGATCCTGCAGAACATCGGCCAGCTCGTGCTTGGCGGTGACGCCCGGACGGCGGACCTCGGTATTCCCGGCGACGGGATCGACCTCGGGTTCGCCTTCCTGTCGCTGCCCCGGACGGTCACGTTCGTCGTCGCTGTCGTGCTCATCGGCGCGACGTGGGCGTTCCTGCAGTACACCAAGACCGGACAGGCGATCCGGGCGACCGCACAGAACCGGAAAGCGGCCCGCTATATGGGGATCGACACCGACCGTATCTACGTCATCACCCTCGCTGTCGGGACGGCGCTGGCTGGCGCGGCCGGGGCACTCCTCTCGATGCTGTTCCCGATCAACCCCTTCGTCGGTTGGTCGTACCTGCTGAAGGCCTTCGCCGTCGTCGTTCTGGGCGGCGTCGGGAGCATCCTCGGGACGCTGGTCGGCGGCGTCATCCTGGGGGTCTCCGAGAACCTCGGCGCACTCTATCTCGGCGGCGGATACCGCAACGTCGTGAGCCTGCTCATCTTCCTCGGCGTGTTGTTGCTCAAGCCCGAGGGGCTGTTCGGCAGCGGAGGTGGCGGGGAGTGAGTTTCCTCGAACGCCACCCCGAGGAACCGCTCGTCTCGAACCGGCGGCTCCAGGCCGTGCTCGGCGTCGTCGTGCTGGCGCTGCTTGCGGTCCCGTTCGTGACGACCGACGCGCTGACCGGTCTCGTGCTTACCGGACTGGTGTTCGTGATGTTGGGCGTCTCCTGGAACCTGCTCGCGGGGTACGCGGGACAGATCTCGCTGGGTCACGCTGCCTTCTTCGGTATGGGTGCGTTCGTCGCCGCCTGGCTGACCACGCCCTCGGCGGCGGGCTTTCCCGCGTCGATACAGCTCCCGATACTGGCCGCAGTGGTCCTGGGCGGCCTGGCGGCCGCACTGATCGCGCTGGTGATCGGGCCGGTCATCTTCCGGCTCAGCGGCCACTACTTCGCCATCGGGACCCTCGCGCTGGCGGCGGTCATCGAACTGGTGATGCTGGACCAACGGTCCCTCACCGGCGGTTCGACGGGCTACTACGTCCAGGGCGACCTCGGTCTCAACGAGTTCGTCAGCCACGGGGACGTGATGTTCCTCCTGACGCTCGTCGCGACGATCGCCACCATCGCCGTGACTTATCGGATCGTCCGTGGCGCGGGCGGACTGGGCATGAAGGCCATCCACGACGACGAGGAGGCCGCGAGCAGCCTCGGCGTCAACCCGTTGAAGTACAAGATGTACGCCTTCGTCGTCTCCTCGTTCTTCGCTGGGCTGGCGGGGGGACTGTACGGTCACTACACGCTGTACATCAACCCCGAGTCGACGCTGGCGGTCACCTGGACGATCGACTCGCTGGTCATCGTCATCCTGGGCGGGATGGGGACGTTCGCCGGCCCGGTCCTCGGTGCGGCGCTGTTCCTCCTGCTCGATACCGGACTGGCGGCTATCGTCGGGAGCGTCGCGACGACCATCGAGGGCGCGCTCATCATCCTGTTCATCATCTACCTCCCGCAGGGGCTGTACGGCCTCGCGGAGGACTACTTCATCACCGATGTCGGGAAGAGCGGTGGGGCACAGGCTCCCAAGTCCACTGACGCGACACCGGAGACGGACCCGGACATCGCCGCCGACGAGGACTGACGGCTCTCGTCGCCGTCACGTCGATTCTGCGGAAGAAACCGGAATTCGGGTTCGGTGCCGCCGATTCAGGCCCCGAGGTACGACTCCTCGACGCGTTCGTCCTGTGCGAGTTCCGCCGCCGTCCCGGAGAGTGTCATCCGCCCCGTCTTGATGACGTATCCCCGATCGGCAACCCGAAGCGCGTTGTAGATGTCCTGTTCGACCAGGAGGACGGTCGTCCCCTGCTCGTTGATGCGTTCGATGGCCTCGAACACGTCGTCGACGAGGACGGGCGCGAGCCCGAGACTCGCCTCGTCGAGCAACAGCAAGTCGGGGTCGCTCATCAACCCGCGACCGATGGCGAGCATCTGCTGTTCGCCGCCGGAGAGCGTGCCCGCGCGCTGACTCGCCCGTTCCTCCAGCCGGGGGAAGATCTCGTACACCGTCTCTAAGCGTTCGTCGATCTTGCTCCGGTCGATATACGCGCCGAGTTCGAGGTTCTCCCGGATGCTGCTGTCCGTGAATATCTCCCGGCCCTCCGGGACGTGTGCGATGCCTTTCTTGACCACGTCCTCGAAGGGCATCTCGCCGATGTTCTCGTCCCTGAACCGGACCTCGCCGGCAGTCGGCGTCAGGTCACCACAGATCGTCTTGAGCGTGGTCGTCTTGCCGGCGCCGTTCGCGCCAAGCAGCGCGACCGTCTCGCCGCGCTCGACGGAGAGGCTCACGTCCCACAGCACCTGGACGTTCCCGTACGACACGTCTATCGAGTCGACTTCGAGGAGTGCCATCGATTATCACGTCCTTCGTCGGCGGTTTTCTTAAGCCTACCCCTCTCTGACGGTCGTCTCCGTCGTAGTCACTGGGGCGTGGAACCGCGAAGAAGTGGTATGAGCCGACCGCGGTCGGTGCTGGCTACTCCTGGCCGCCCTTCTTGACGTCGGCCTCGGCGTAGCTCACGTCGCGTTCGGTGACGTCGACGGTCATCGATCCGACGGACTCGATCTCCGCGTCGATCGTGTCGCCGTCGGAGAGTTCGCTGACGCCCTCGGGTGTCCCGGTAGTGATGACATCGCCGGTCTCCAGCGTCGCTCCCAGCGAGGCGTACTGGACGACATCGGCACACGTATAGACCATATCCCCGGTGTTCTCGTACTGGCGGCGTTCGCCGTTGAGTTGCAGTTCCATCTGGAGGTCCTGGGGGTCGTCGATCTCGTCGGCGGTCGTCACGCACGGACCGATGACAGTGAACGTGTCGTAGGATTTCCGGTTCGAGCGGTCCTGGTCGCCCCGCAGCGAGATGTCCAGCAGGATGGTGTAGCCGAAGATGTGGTCCCAGGCCTCTTCGGCGGGGACGTCCTTGATGTCCCCTTCCATGACGAAGGCGAGTTCGACCTCGTGGTCCGTCCGGCGGTCGGAGAAGGGGAGTTCGATGCCGTGGTCCGGGCCGACGACGCTGGAGGGGGCCTTCAGGAAGTAGCCCTTGTCCTTGATCGAGAACCACTCGTCAGTGGTGATGTCCCGGTCGGAGAGGGCCTCTTCGATGTGGTTCTCGTAGTTCAGCGGGGCGGCGATGACTTTCCCGGGCCGGCCGACGGGCGACCCGACCTCTACGTCGTCGATGTCGTGGTCCGGGTCGGCGTCGACGTACTCGCTGGCGTCGTAGTCGCCCTCGATGTACTCGACGAGTGGTTCGTCGGCGTCGATGCCGAGCCGGTCGTTCAGCGCGACGATGCCGGTACCGTCGTCTGTGAGCAAACCGAGCTGGCCGTCGTCGTAGCGGACGAATCGCATAGTCAGACTATCGTCCGAGACCGGCATAAAAGATGCCTTTCTGTCCGGTCGGTGACCGGTGTCCGAACGCCGGGGAAGCGGGTGGCCCGCTCAGAAGTGGCTGTCCGTGCGGGTCAACTCCACGTCCGCGGCCACGTCGTCAGCGAAGTGGTCGGCCAGCGAGTCGAGACTCCAGCCGTCGGGTTCGACGCCGACGGCAGCCATCGATGGGTCCGCGAGGACACCAACGCGGTCCCCGCCCGCGTAGAGGGTACAGCCGGTCACGTCCTCGGCGGCCTCGCTCGCGAGGTACGCGACCATCGGGGCTACCTTCTCCGGGGGCATCTCCTCACGGGTGTACGGGCGGTGTTCCTCGGGGACGGTTTCGGTCATCCGCGTGTAGCCGTTCGGGACCAGTGCGTTGACCCGGACGTCCGAGCGGTACAGCTCCGTCGACACGGAACGGACCATCCCGAGGACGCCGGCTTTCGCGGCGGCGTAGTTCGCCTGTCCGAGATTCCCGCGGGCGGCCCCGGCGCTGACTGCGAGATACGAGCGCTGGCGGTCGAACCCGCCGTCCTCACCGGCCGCTTTCCAGTGGGCCGCAGCCGCCCGCAGCGGGGCGAACTGGCCGGTGAGGTTCGTCTCGATGACGGCCTCCCAGTCCTCGGGGTCGAGCTTGTAGCTCATCCCGTCCCGGAGGACCCCGGCGAAGTTCGCGACGAAGTCGAGACGGCCGTACTCGTCGACTGTCTCCGAGACGAGTCGTTCGGCGTACTCGAAGTCGCTCACGTCGCCGTGGTGGGCCGTCGCCTCGCCGCCCGCCTCGCGGATGTCGGCGGCGACCGCTTCCGCGACTTCGGGGTCGCTGCCCTCGCCATCGACGCCGGTCCCGAGGTCGTTGACGACGACGGTCGCGCCGCGATCGGCGAGGTGGTGTGCGGCCGCCTCCCCGAGTCCGTTCCCACCGCCGGCGACGACACAGACGGTTCCCGACAGCATCTCAGAAGGGGAACTCGCGGGCCTCGTGCTGGAGCGAGATCCACTTCTGCTCGGTGACCTCCTCGAGGAAGTCGTCGGTGTTGTAGCCGCCCACGCCGGAGGCACCGGTCCCGCTGAAGGGGACGTGCGCCTCGTCGTTGATCGGCTGGTCGTTGACGTGGACCATCCCCGTCTCCAGCCGCTGGGCGATGCGTTTGCCCGCGCCGACATCGCCCGCGTGGACCGACCCCGAGAGCCCGAACTCGGTGTCGTTCGCGATCTCGACGGCCTCGTCGACGTCCGAGAACGGGATGACGGGGACGACCGGGCCGAAGTGTTCGTTACACGCCGCGGCCATGTCGTTTGTCACGTCAGAGAGCACGGTCGGCTCGACGACCAGCGAGTCCTCGACGCCGTCGACCTCGACTGTCTCGCCCCCGGTCTCTAAGGTCGCACCGGCTTCGACGGTCCGTTCGACGTACTCAAGGATCTCGTCGCGCTGTGACTCGTCGATGATGGGGCCGACGACGACGTGGTCGTGGGCGCTGCCCGCCGGCAGGTTCGCCGCCCGCTCGGTGATCTTCTCGACGTACTCGTCGTAGACCTCCTCGTGGACGAGATGGCGGTTGATCGAGATACAGACCTGGCCCTGATGGGCGAACGACCCGAAGACGCCGGCGTCGACCGCCTGGTCGAGATCGGCGTCTGCCGTGACGACGTGGGCGTTGTTCCCGCCCAGTTCCATCGCGGCCTCAGCGAGGTTCTCGCCGGCCGCGGCGGCGACGCGGCGACCGACCTCGGTCGACCCGGTAAAGGCGACGACGTCGCTCTCGTCGTGGCTGGCGACCGCGTCACCGATCTCCGAGCCACGGCCGGTGACGACGTTGATGACGCCGTCGGGGAAGCCCGCGTCCTCGAACAGCCGAGCGAACAGGAGCCCGCCCACGATCGGCGTGTTGGTCGCGGGCTTGACGACGACGGTGTTGCCCGCGGCGACGGCCGGGGCGATGGCGCGCACCGAGAGGTTCAGCGGGAAGTTCCACGGCGAGATGACGGTTACGACGCCCTGTGGCTCGCGCTGGACGATGTTCTCCTTCCCGGGGATGTTCGACGCGGCGTGTTCGCCTTTCATCCGCCGTGGGAGGGTCGCGGCCTCGGCGATCTGGTCCTCGGCGAGGTGGACGGAGGTCTCGCCCATCCCCTCGATCTGGCCGGCCTCCGTGGCCAGCAACTCGACGATCTCCTCGCTGTGTTCGTCCATCGTCTGCAGGAGGGTCTGGACGAGTTCCTCCCGACCGGCCGGCGGTGTCTGTGCCCACTCGGTCTGTGCCGCGGCCGCCGCCTCGTAGGCCGCGTCGACGTCCGCCTCGGTGCCTCGCGGGACTTCCGTCACTGTCTCGCGTGTCGACGGGTCCGTCACGTCGAGGGTGTCTCCGCTCTCGCTTTCGACCCACTCGCCGCCGATGTAGTGGGTGCTCCAGTCGGCGTCGATGCTGTACCTGGACAGGCTGTCTTGTGCCATACCTCAACATATGGCGAACCAACCATGAAGATTTGGTGACATCGGTGTTATCAGCCCAGCACTATCGGCTCCACCGAGACCGAAGCGTAGCCGTCGGTCAGCGATCGCGTCCGACCACCGCCGCGTCGAGTGCCTCGATCGGTGTCGGTGGCTCATCCCGGTCGACGCCGGCGAAGGCCCCGTCGGTCTCGACAGCGAGGTCGGCCAGTTGCGTCCGACAGGACGCGCCGGGCGCGACGACGGACGACGCCTCGCTCGCGTCCACCTGTCCTTCGAGCGTGTCACCGATCGCCATACTCATCGCGTGGTGTTCGGCCTCGTAGCCGAAACTGCCGGCCATGCCACAACAGCCCGAATCGAGCGGGTCGACCTCGTAGCCGGCCCGCCGGAGGACGCCGACGGCGTGGTGGTCCTTCCGGGTCGCCTTCTGGTGACAGTGGCCGTGGTACGCCAGCGAGCGCTCCGGGGCCTCGACTGTCAGGTCCTCGTCCAGCCGGAAGCTATCGAGATACTCACAGACGCCGTAGCTGTTGGCCGCAAGCGCCGACACGTCCTCGCCTTCGAGCAGGTCCAGGTAGTCCGACTGGAGCATCACCGCGTCGCTGGGCTCGACGACGACGACGTCCCAGCCGTCCGCGACGCGGGGAGCCAGTGCGTCGACAGCCTCTCGGGCCGTCTCGCGGGTCGCGTCGACGAACCCCTTCGAGTACGACGGGCGCCCGCTGTCGGTCACGTCGGCCACCTCGACGTGGACGCCGGCGGCTTCGAGGACCCGCACTGCCGCCTTCCCGATGTCAGGGTGGCTGAAGTTCGTGTAGGTGTCAGGAAAGAGGACGGCCTTCCGGTCGGCCTCGGTCTCCGGAACCTGCGGGCCGCGCGCCGCGAACCAGTCCTGCAAGCTCTCGCGCTCGAAGGTCGGAAGCGAGCGCTCACGGGCGATCCCGAGCGTCTTCTCCATGACGACCCGGGCGCCAGGCACCTTCGGACCGAGGTTCGAGAGCGGGGCCAGCGCGCTCCCGACGCGGGCGAGCGTGTCGACGTTGGCGAACACCTTCTCCCGGAGGCTCGCGCCGTGCTCCTGGTGGTGGGCGTGTTCCACCTCGACTTTCAGTTTCGCCATGTCGACCTCGCTCGGGCAGTCGTGGGCACACCCCTTACAGCCGATACAGAGGTCCATCACCTCGGTGACGAACTCGTCGTCGGTCGGGTTGTCGGGCAGATCACCGCTCATCGCTTGGCGGAGCATGTTCGCCCGGCCCCGCGTGGACGTGACCTCCTCGTCGGCCGCCCGGAACGTCGGACACATCACACCCCCTTCGGACTCCTGGGTACGACAGCCGCCACAGCCGTGACAGAGTTCGACCATCCCCTGCATCCCGTTCTCGTTGTCCCATTCCAGCGCCGAGTCGAAGCCGGTGTCGAACTCGTAGTCGGGGTCGAACCGCAGGTTCTCCGTCAACGAGACGTCCCCGCAGACCTGCCCGGGGTTCAACAGCCAGTCGGGGTCGAAGGCCGTCTTCAGGTCCCGGAACGCCTGCCAGAGCCGGTCGCCGTACAGTTTCCGGTTCCACTGGGTGCGGGCGCGCCCGTCGCCGTGTTCGCCGGAGACCGACCCGCCGTACTCCACGACGAGGTCGGTGACGGCCTCGCCGATCGCCTCCATCGCGTCGAGATCGGTCTGGGACTTCGTGTTCACGAGCGGGCGAACGTGTAACACGCCCGGCCCGGCGTGGGCGTAGAAGGAGGCGAACGTGTCGTTTTCCTCCAGTACCTTCTGGAACTCGCTGACGAACGCCGGGAGGTGTTCGGGCGGGATCGCACAGTCTTCGAGGAAGCTGATGTGTTTCGCGTCGCTCGTTCGGCCCAGCAGTATCGGCAGCCCCGACTTGCGGAGTTTCCAGAGTTCTTTGCGCTCGGTGGCGTCGTATGCCTCCAGCGCGTCGAAGGCGTAGCGGTCCGGGTCCGACTCTGTCTCGTCCTCCCCGTCGTCGCTATCGCTCGGGACCCGATCGGCCAACAACCCGGCCACCTGCTCGCGGCCGTGGTCGTCGTCTTCCGCGTAGAACTCTACGAGCAGCGCGGCCCGCGCCCGGTCCGGGAGCCGCGCGGCCACGTCTGCGAACTCCGTCGTGTCCGACGCCAGGTCGATGAGCACGTCGTCGATGAGTTCGACGGCCGCGGGATCGTGTTCGAGCACGTGCTGGACGTCGCTGACTGCCTCGACGACGCTGTCGTAAGTCAACAGGGCGACCGATTTGGTCTCCGGGACCGGTTCCAGCGAGACCGTCGCTTCGGTGACGATCGCCAGCGTGCCCTCGCTGCCGGCGAGCAACCGGGCGAGGTTGACCGTTCCCGTCTCACCGTACTCGCCCTTGTACTCGGCGACCAGGCGGTCAAGGTTGTACCCCGAGACGTTGCGCTTGAGTTCGGGGTAACGGTCGTCGATCTCGTCGGCGTGGCCCTCCAGCAGCGATACGACGCCCGCCGCGATCCGTGCTTCGAGGTCGTCGCTCTCCGGATCTGCCCGTTCCCGGAGCGTATCGACAGATACCTCGCCGAACGTGGTGACGCTCCCGTCAGCGAGGACGACCTCACACTCCTGGACGTAGTGGTCGGTCTTCTCGTAGACCAGCGAGTGCGCTCCCGTGGAGTTGTTGCCGATTGCGCCGCCGATGGCACTCCGGTTACCTGCCGCCGGGTCGGGACCGAACGTCAGGTCGTACTCGGCGGCTCGGTCGTTCAGGTCCGCAAGCACTGTGCCGGCCTGGACACGGGCCGCTCGACTCTCGGAATCCAGTGACACGACAGCGTCCATGTGTCGTGTGAAGTCCAGGACGACCGCCTCGTTGACCGTCTGGCCGGCGAGGCTCGTCCCGCCACCCCTCGGCAGGACGGGGATCTCGCGGTCGGCGCAGTACGAGACCACGCTGGCCGCCTCCGCAGTCGATGTGGGGAACACTACGCCGATCGGCGTCACCTCGTAGGCACTCGCGTCCGTCGCGTACAGCTGGCGGGTGTAGGTGTCGAACCGGACCTCGCCGTCGACCCGGGCTTCGAGATCGGAAACGAGGCCCGGTCGCTCCACGGACCCGCCGACGTAGTCGTAGTC
Organism: Haloarcula montana; assembly: GCF_035666295.1. NCBI lineage: Archaea > Methanobacteriati > Methanobacteriota > Halobacteria > Halobacteriales > Haloarculaceae > Haloarcula > Haloarcula montana. The sequence continues at coordinate 99,654 of NZ_CP142028.1, read as the reverse complement.
CGCTCGGTCGTCGCTCGCCGTCGGGGCGAGTTGGATACCACCGTCTGTGGCGGCATCGCTATCGTCGTCGCGCATGTACGTTTCCCTGTGTGAACCAGTCACTTAATCCCCCCGTTGTCGGCCGCTGACTCGACAACAGCGGTTCGGTGCTGGTCCACCCTTGTAAGCAGGGCTCTTCATAGTCCCTCTCAGCTGTCCCCGCTGACGATACAGGTCCAGTTCTGCATGTTCGTCGTGGCGACCGGATCGGCGAGGGAGGGGGCGCTGACGAGTTCGTACAGTCGCCTTTTCGCCGGGCTCCACGTCCCAGGGAGATCAATCCAATCGACCGAGAAGCCGGGACCCCGTTCGGTGAACGGACTCCAAATCGCATCGTCGTCCTCCGGATTGTGAACTTGGACTGGGGTATTTAACACTGGGTGCTCCCACGTTTGGAAACTCTGCCAGTAATAACTCTATCTGTCCGAAATGAATATATAATCCGGAAAAATAGTAGGAATTATGAAAAATAAACTCCTGCATAGTGAAAAATGGATATAAATATGGGATATTGGGAGAAGACGACTCATATAAATATATAAAAACCGTTTATAGGATCGCATTTTCCAGGTTGTATCTGAATGCCTGGATAAAATGGAATCGGTTCCGCTCTCCCGAGTATCAACATTTGTTATCCCCGCTTGGTATGAGCTGATTTCCTAGCCGACGAATCCACTTCAGATGGACTAACGTGTGTACAATTGTTATTGAGTGCGTGCTGGTCACTGTCCTGTGAGATCGACCTGTATCGATTTGGCAGTGCTGAGGACCTGACCCGTGATATCCTCTTCCAGGTATCGGCCGTTCAGTCGGTCTACTGGGCCACAGATGCCCAGCGCAGCGACGCGGTCGACATCGTTGTTCGTCACCGGTGAGGCGACACCTACGATCCCCTCGTACTGTTCTCCTCTGCAGAACGCTACGGTATCGTCCCGTACGCCTCGCAACGCAGCCTTGAGTTCGTCGTGTTGGGTTATCGTGGCGCTTGTCGGCTCGACCAGATCAGTCGCTGCGAGGATCTCGTCGACGCGTTCGTCGGAGAGCGATGCCAGAATCGCCTTTCCCGGTGCGTTCACGTGGAGCGGGAGTCGCTGCCCCTCGTGAAAACGAGGTGACCATCCCTCACTAGCCTCCGCGATGTAGACCGGGACTCCGGAGTTCTCCTCCAGGACGAACAGCACTGTGGTCTCGCCCGAGGCAGCGGCGAGGTTGTCGAGATGCCGGCGCGCGGACTCGTAGAGGGGCATCGCTGTCCGCGTCCGCGATCCGAGATCGAGGGATTTGAGGGCGGGCTCGTACCGATCGCCCCGTTTGATCACGTAGCCACGGGTCCGTAACGTCAAGAGGTGGTTGTAAGCGACGCTCTTGGAGACCCCGAGACGATCGGCAAGTGCCGTCACACCCATCGGGTCCGCCGAGTCGACGAGTGTTTCGAGCAGATCAAGCGACGTTTCCGTCGAGTCGATCGTGTAGCCTGGTGTCTCGCTCATATTTCCTCTGCGTACGGTTCCCACTGGTATAACTCTGTTCTTTAGAACAGAACGAGCGTCGAGTGACAACTGTTCACCTCCTGCCCCCATATCATGAATGACTATGTAGAATATGTTTGTACACAGTATTTGGCGTGAAATCATATCGTTCTTGAGAGCAGAACAGATCTGGGATACCGAGAGGTCCCGGTGACGACCGGGCAGCGTCGCTATCGACTCCCAACCATCGCGAACAGTAGAGCACCGGCGTGGTGAGCAGAACAGTCCCGCTTAGTCGTCGATACCGGGGACGACGACTTTCTTCAGTCCCTCGCCGTTTTCCATGCGGTCGAACGCGGTGGGGAGGTCGTCGAGCCCGATCCGTTCGGTGATCAGCGTCTCAGCGTCGATACGGCCGTGTTGGAGCAGCGTCACCGCCCGTTCGAAGTCCTCGACGGTGAGCGAGAACGATCCGCGGTAGTCGACCTCGTCGAAGAAAATGTCGAACGGGCTGACCTCCATCGTCGCCGCTTGGTCGGGCACACCGAACACGAGTGTCGACCCGCCCTGTGCGGTCACCGCGTTGGCCTGTTTGATCGTCGGAACCAACCCGATCGCTTCCGCGGCGATGTCGACCTTGCCGCCGGCGGCGTCGGGGATGGCCGTCTCGGGATCTTTCTCGTTGGGGTCGACGACAATGTCCGCGCCGAGTTCGGCGGCCAGTTCACGCCGCTCGTCGTCGGGTTCCGAGACGACGATGGGGGCGGCGCCGGCGTTGCGGAACGACTGCAACAACAGGAGTCCGATCGGACCCGCGCCGATGATGGCGACGCTATCGCCGGGCGTGAGATCGGTCTGCTCGACGCCGTGGAGACAACAGGCCAGCGGTTCGGCCAGTGCGGCCCGCTCGAAGGACATGTCACCGATGTCCTCGACGTTGATCGCAGGGACGCGGACGTACTCGGCGAACGCGCCGTCGAGGATCGTCTCGCCGGCCCCACCGATGCTCGTGTTGTTCTCACAGAGGTGTGTCTCGCCGCGCTTGCAGTACGAACAGGCGTTACAGGGGACGGTCGGGTTGATCGCGACGCGGTCGCCGACGTCGAACGTTTCGACCGCCGTCCCGACCTCCGTGATGGTTCCGGCGCTCTCGTGGCCGAGGACCAGCGGAGTCGGCGCGGCGAACGTCCCGTGATACATGTGATAGTCGGTCATGCAGACACTACAGGCACCGACTCGGACGAGGACTTCGTCGGCCTTCGGCTCGGGACGGTCCCGTTCCTGGACTTCGATCTCTCCGACGCCCGTGAGTGTGGTCGCTCGCATTACTGCACCTCCACGGTGAGTTCGGTATCTGCGATGGTTCGGTGCTGTGTTGAGATGCGTTTCTCTCTGGTCATGATAGCTAGTGGTCGGTCAGACTCCCGTCAGTGGCTCGGCGTCGAACCCCCGGCGAGTGCCGACACTCGATCAGAGCGACGCCGTGGACCGGTTGGCTGACTGGTGCCGTCGTTCCGTGACTTCGAGCCAACTGTTGGCTGACCCTCTATTAAAATCTTTTCACGGTTCGGCCCGAAACTCCCCGGACTTCGGTCGCTCACGGAGCCGATCAGCGCCGAAGAAGGGGATAGGTTTATTATGCATGAACTTTGTTGCTAAACCGAGGCAAGTCAGAATGACTGAGCGCAACAGGCGGAACTTCATCAAAGCGACAGGTGTCGGACTGCTCGGTGGCCTCGCGGGCTGTACGCGAGGCGGCTCGAACGGTTCGGGGGACGGATCGAGTAGTGACGGATCGAGTAGTGACGGATCGAGTAGCGGCGGTTCAGGGAGTAGCTCGACGGATACCGGAAGTGGCTCCGACGGCGATCTCGCGATCCCGCTCGAAGAGTACCAGAGCGCCGACATCGATTGGCGACAGTTCGAAGGGTCACAGATCAACATCGGTGCTGTCCAGCACCCGTGGGTGTCGGCGATCAAGCCCGCGGTGCCCGTCTTCGAGGAGCTGACCGGCATCGAGGTCGTCTGGAACGTCCTTCCGGAACAGCAGTTCCGGACCAAGCGCCAGACCGATGTCAGTACCGGCGCCGGCCAGTTCGACATCTTCTACATGGACCAGGTGGTCAACCAGTTCCGTGAGGAAGGCTGGATCCAACCGCTCGACCCGTACTTCAACGACAGCAGTCTGTACGACGAGGAGTGGTACCAGCCCGACGACCTCTTCGAGGCGTCGAAATGGCAGGCCCACGGCGGGGGCTACAGCGATACCTGGACGGGTATCCCAATCACTGTCGAAGTCCAGACCCAGTTCTACCGGACGGACCTCTACGAGAAACACGACCTCGAAGTCGCGGAGACGCTCGAACAGTTCCGCCAGAACGCGAAGACGATCCACGAAAACGAGTCGGATGTCGTTGGAACGGTGGGTCGGGGCCAGAAGGGGTACGGGATGAACATCTACATCCTGAACACGTTCCTGCGTGAGTACGGTGCCGAACTCTGGACCGAGTTCCCGAGCGATTCCGGACTCGACACCGACGGTGTCATCCAGGCGGCAGAGTGGTACACCAGCCTGCTCCAGGAGTTCGGTCCCGAGGGCGCGTCGACCCAGACGTGGTCCGACGTTCTCGCCACGATGCAGGAGGGACGAGCGGGCCACATCGTCGCCGACGCGAACCTGTTCTGGCCCGGTCTGACCGGTGAGGACTCCCAGGTCGGCGATAACATCGGTATCGCGAAAGCGCCCAAGCCCGCCGACGGGACGTTCTCGCCCAACGCCTTCAACTGGCAGATTTCCACGTCGAAGAACGCCTCGAACTCCGAGCAGGCGTTCCTGTTCATGCTGTGGGCGTCCTCGCAACCGACAAACACCTGGATGCACGTCGACAACGGCGCTGCGTTCTCGGTGCGCCAGTCGGTCTGGGAGAACGAGGAGTTCCGCTCGCGTGTCGGCGACAACTTCGCACAGGTCACGCTCGAATCCCTGCAGGCGGCCGCACCGGACCCGTTCGACCGGAAGTACCCCGAATGGGGCCAGCGCTACTCCGAGGAACTCCAGCGCGCCATCGCCGGCCAGAAGTCGGCCGAGGAAGCGATGACGCGGGCCGCGCAAGTCGCCGAAGACATCTACAGCAGCTAACGTGTCACACCGAGCCAGCATCATGAACCCACTTCGAAACACATGAGCACACCAACGCAAACAGAAACGGCAAACCAGACGGCTCTCGGCAGAGTCCGGGACCTTTGGAACGACTATCTCCCGTACTGGTTCATGGCACCGATGGTGCTGGTGATGGTGATGATCACCTTCTTCCCCGGTGCCTACGACCTCTATCTCAGCGTGATCGCCGAGCCGACGTTCAACGTCTTCGAGGCGGAGTTCGTCGGGTTCCAGAACTTCGAGACGGCGTTTACCCGCGGCGGCGCGTTCCACTCGTTCGTCATCACGATCACCGTCGTCGTCAGCGCGCTGGCCCTAGAGACTGCGCTCGGGTTCGTCCTCGCAGCACTCGTCGCCGGCGTCGACTCCGGGAAAGCGAAGTCGTTCTACCGGGTGCTGTTCATCATCCCGATGGCCGTCGCACCGGTCTCGCTGGCGACCATCGGTAGGATCATGCTCAACAGCGAGATCGGCATCATCCCGTACGTCATCGAGACCGCGACGCCGCTTGCGGCGCCGAACTTCCTCTCGGAAGTGCCGCTGTTGACGGTGATCCTGCTGGACACGTGGAACTGGACGCCGTTCATGTTCATCATCTTCTACGCCGGCCTCTCGTCGGTGCCGGATACGTTGGTCGAAGCGTCCCGCGTCGACGGCGCGCCGCTGTGGCGCCGCTACGTCCACGTCATCATCCCGTACATGAAGCCCGTGGTGTTCGTCGCCACCCTCATCCGGCTCATCGACCTGTTCCGTACCTTCGGCGTCGTCTACGGGCTGACCAACGGCGGTCCGGGGACGGCGACCCAGCTCGTGAGTATCAACATCTACGAACAGATGTTCATCAACAACCAACTGGGCGTAGCCGCGGCGATCGCCATCGTCTACCTCGTGCTCGTGGTGGCACTCTGTAACATCATCATCGCGAAGGTCGGCTTCGAGGGGGTGTGGGACTGATGGCGACCTCCGATCCCGACGCCGCGATCGGCTCGCAGCGACTCGACAAGGGGACGAAGGAGACCCTCGTCACGGTCGTTCGCCACACGATCCTCCTGGGATGGTCCTTTGTCGTGTTGTTCCCGCTGTACTGGCTCGTCTCGATGTCGTTGAAGCCGCCGGGACAGGCAAACTCGCTGCCGCCGGACTGGATCTTCCTGCCGACGGTGTACAACTACATCCAGTTGATCCAGCAGTCCGATTTCGTCGCCGCCTTCGCCAACAGCGTGTTGATGGTGTCGGCGTCGGTTGTCATCGTCCTGTTGATCGGCGTGCCCGCGGCGTACGTGCTCTCGCGGTACGACATCCCTATGGAGCGGGACGTGCTCGTGTGGATTCTCTCCTCGCGGATGCTCCCGCCCATCGCCGTCGTCATCCCGTTTTTCGTCATCTTCCGGGCGCTGAACCTCTTCGACACCCGGATCGGGATGGTGCTGATGTACGTCAGCATCAACCTCTCGCTGGTCGTCTGGGTGATGAAGGCCTTCTTCGACGGCATCCCCGAGACCTTAGAGGAGGCCGCCCGCGTCGACGGCGCGACGCAGTTCCAGGGCTTCCGGAAGGTGGTCCTGCCCGCAGCGAAACCGGGTATCTTCTCGGTGGCCATCATCAGCTTCATTTTCGCCTGGATCGAGTTGCTGTTCGGCCTCGTGTTGACGAGCTTCGAAGCGGTGCCGGTGACGCTGTTCGTCTACTCCTTCATCGGCTCTCGATCCATCGAGTGGTCGCTGCTGGCGGCCGCCTCGACGGCGATGATCGTTCCCGTCGTCGTCTTCCTCGTGGCGGTCAACAAGTATCTCGCCGCCGGACTCAGCTTCGGTGTGGTGATCAAAGAATGAGCACGACTGCCGGTCGAGAACACGCACTGCTCGCGAACCACGCCCCTGCGGCGGCGGGAAACAGCCGCACAACGGAGGCAACATAATGGCTAAAATCACGGTAGACGATGTCACGAAACGGTTCGGAGAGGGAGACGAGTCAGTCGTCGCAGTCGATGACGTCTCCCTGGACATCAGAGACGGCGAGTTCGTCGTCTTCGTCGGCCCGTCCGGCAGCGGGAAATCGACGCTCATGCGGATCGTCGCGGGACTGGAAACACAGAGCGAGGGCGACGTGAAGATCGGCGATACCGTCGTCAACCAACTCGGGCCGCGTGCGCGCGACATCGCCATGGTGTTCCAGAACTACGCGCTGTACCCGAACATGACCGTCGAGGAGAACATGTCCTTCGGTCTGAAGATGTCGACGGAGCTGTCCGACGACGAGATCGAGGAGACGGTCACCAACGCGGCCGAGATGATGGACATCGGCGAGTTACTGGAGGACCGCCCGGGGCAACTCTCCGGTGGCCAGCAACAGCGCGTGGCGCTGGGCCGTGCCATCGTTCGGGACCCGAACGTCTTCCTGATGGACGAACCGCTCTCGAACCTCGACGCGAAACTCCGGGCGGAGATGCGCACCGAGATCAACCGCCTCCAGAGCGAGTTGGATGTCACCACTCTCTACGTCACCCACGACCAGACGGAGGCGATGACGATGGGTGACCGACTCGTCGTCCTCAACTACGGCGAACTCCAGCAGATCGGGACGCCACTGGAGTGTTTCTACCGGCCGGCCAACCAGTTCGTCGCCGGGTTCCTCGGGTCCCCGTCGATGAACTTCTTCGAGGGGCACGTCGAAGGCGGGACCCTGCGGGCCGACGGCTTCGACTTCGACCTGACCGAGCGGATGCAGACCTCGGTCGACGACCGGAGTTCCCTCGTGCTGGGTGCCAGACCGGAAGACATCGTGCTCCACGACGAACCCACCGGCGGCCACGAGTTCGTGGCAGAAGTCGATGTCGTGGAACCGATGGGGAGTATCTCGTACGTCTACCTGCGTGCGGTCCAGCAAGACCGCGAACAGACGTTCATCGTCGAGACGGACGGCCAACGCCTCATCAAGGAAGGGGCGGAGGTCTACATCGAGATCCCCGACGAAGACATCCATCTCTTCGACGCGAACACCGGTGTGACGATCCACCAGCGGAAACTCGACGCCGATATCGAGTTCGCCCTCGAAGAAGGCATTCAGACCGCCGAGAGCTCCGCGGACTGAGCCCCGACGGGCAGTCACGCCCACACAGCAACTATCCGATCAAAAACAACCCCGATGACACAGAACATTCCCCATTACGACACACGTAACGCGATTTGCGAGTACGGACGGAGCCTGCTCGAAGACGACCTGACGACCGGGACCGGCGGAAATCTCAGTGCCCGCCTCGACGAGGACCATATCGCGATCAGCCCCTCCGGAGTCCCCTACGAGGAGATCGCCCCTTCGGACGTGCCAGTCGTCCGTACCGACGGCACCGTCGTCGAGGGGGAGATCGACCCGTCGACCGAACTTCCGATGCACCTGGAAGTGTACGAACAGCGACCGGATGTCGGGGGCGTCGTCCACACTCACTCGCCGTACGCGACGACGTTCGCCTCGCTCGGCGAGGCGATTCCGGCCTCACACTACCTGCTCGCCTTTACCGGAACAGAGGTGCCCGTCGCCGAGTACGAGACACACGCGACCCAGGCCCTCGGCGACGCAGCCGTCGAGGCCCTCGGTGACTCGTACAACGCGACGCTCCTGCGCAACCACGGCGTGTTGACCGCCGACGACTCGCTTGAGGACGCCTACACCGTGGCGCTGATGGTCGAGTACTGTGCGCGCATCCACCACCAGGCGTGTGCGATCGGTGAGCCGGAGATCCTGCCCGACGAAGAGATCGATCGGCTCCGCGGGAAACTCGACAGCTACGGACAGTGACCCCATGAACCACGTCGCCATCGATATCGGTGCCAGCGGCGGCACCGTGTATCTCGGGAGCGTGACGCCGACTGCCTTCGATGTCAAGGAGGTCCACCGGTTCGACAACCGCCCGGTCGAACGGGACGGCCGGTACGTCTGGGACCTCTCGGCGCTCCGTGAGCGGATCGTCGAGGGTATCGAGATCGCGGCCGAACAGGCAGACGGTCTCGATACCGTCGGCGTCGACACGTGGGGGCTCGACTTCGGCCTCCTCTCGGACGGTGCGGTCCTCCGAGATCCGGTCTCCTACCGGGACCCGGACGCGACGGCGACCCGGGAGGAGCTGTTCGACGCGGTCGGCAAACGCCGGCTCTTCGAGGCGACCGGCATCACCAACTGGAACACGCCGAACACGCTCTGGCAACTCCACACACTCGCCGAGCGCGAACCGGAACTGCTCGAACGGGCCGACAGTCTGCTGATGATGCCCCAGCTCCTGACGACGCTGCTCGGCGGCCGACAAGCCGGCGAGGTGACGGTAGCCTCGACCACCCAGATGGTCGACCCGAGCGAGCGGTCGTGGGCGACGGGCCTGCTCGAGGAGCTGTCGCTGCCGACGGAGATCCTCCCGCCGCTTGAGGAACCCGGTCAGCGACTGGGACCGATCGCTGACGACGTGGCCCAGCGGGTGCCGGGTGCGCCCGAACTCGTCACGCCGGCGAGCCACGACACGGCGGCGGCCGTCGCGGGCCTCCCGCTGGACGGGAACGCCGCCTTCCTCAACACTGGATCGTGGTTCATCCTCGGCGTCGAACGTGACGAGCCGATCCGCTCCGACGCGGGCTTCGAACACGCCGTCTCGAACGAACTCGGCGTCGACGGGACCGTTCGCCTCCTGCAGAACGTCAACGGATTCTTCCTGCTCGAAGAGTGCCGCGAGGCGTGGCGGGAGGCCGGCGACCCGGTCGCGTACGACCACCTGCTGTCGGCGGCCCGCAACGCCGCCCCGCGGGCCGCGCTCGTCGACCCGGACGCCGAGGCGTTCGGTATCGACGCGCCGATGCCCGAGCAGATCCGGCAGTACTGCCGTCGGACCGACCAGCCGGTCCCGACTGGCCAGGGCGGTATCGTCCGCTGTCTCCTCGACAGTCTGGTGACGAAGACGGCGCTGGAACTGGAGGGACTCGCCGCCGTCGTCGACGATCCACCGTCGAGTATCAACCTCGGTGGCGGTGGCGTCCGGAACGAACTGTTCTGTCGGCTGCTCGCCGACGCGACCGGTCTTCCGGTCGTCGCCGGGCCGGTCGAGGCGACAGCCATCGGGAACCTCCTGACCCAGGCACTCGCCGTCGACACCGTGCCTGATCTCGCGGCGGGTCGCCGACTCGTCGAGTCGGCCTTCGAGACGACGCGGTACGAACCGACCGACACCGACGGGTGGGAGCGTGCGAAAGCACGGCTGACCGACCTCCCGTCGGCGTAACCCGCCGGGCTGTTCTCCCTGTCGAAACGTACTGCCCGATCCGTTACCGCGAGGTGTACCCACCGTCCATGACGACGGTCGAGCCGGTCATGTACGAGGAAGCGTCCGACGCGAGGTAGACGACGAGTTCCTTGAGTTCCTCCGGCCGGCCGAGCCGTCCGATCGGCGTGTTCTCCAGCCAGGTCTCCTCCATCTCTGGGTTCTCTGCCAGCACCTCGTCGACGAGTTCCGTGCGCATGTACCCCGGCGCGACGGCGTTGACCCGGACGCCGCGGTCCCCCCACTCGACGGCCAGTGACTGGGTCAACATCCTGACCCCGGCTTTCGTGGTGTTGTAACTCGCTTGCTTCTGTGGGACGTTGACGTCGAAGCCGGACATCGACGAGATGTTGACGATGCGGCCCTCCCCCCGGTCGAGCATCTGCTGGCCGACGTGTTTGGCACAGAGGAAGACCCCGTCGAGGTTGACGGCGACGACACGTCGCCAGGAGTCGATGTTCGTCTCCTCGGCCGGCGAGTTCTCGACGATGCCCGCGTTGTTGACGAGCACGTCGATCGGACCCAGGCGATCGGTCACGTCGTCGACCATCGCTTGGACGGACGCTTCGTCGGTGACATCCACCTCGGTCGCGATGACTTCGGTTTCGCCGTCGAGTTCGGCCGCTGTTCGCTGGGCTTTCTCCTCGTTTACGTCGGCGATAGCGACGTCGGCACCCATCTCGGCGAGGCCGCTGGCCATCTGCTTCCCGAGTCCCTGCGCTGCGCCGGTGACGATAGCCGTCTCTCCGTCGAGGGAGAAACTCTCGAGTAGACTCATGCTAACAGTCGTGGTAGCGATTTCCACGATTATAAAACCACACACTGGCGTGCCAGTGACCGCGTCGCTGACCTGCTGTTTCAAGTGTGTACTGTCCGATGTGGGATGCATGCAAATCACCGATTACGAACTGTTCGCCATCCCGCCCCGGTGGTTACTGCTCAAGTTGGAGACCGACGAGGGAGTCGTCGGCTGGGGCGAGCCGATCATCCAGGGGCGACTGGAGACGGTTCGGGCAGCCGTCTCGGAACTCGTCGAGGGGTATCTGTTGGGGATGGACGCGCTTCGGACGGAGTATCACTGGCGGAAGCTCTACCAGAGCGGCTACTTCCGGGGCGGGCCGATCCTGATGAGCGCGCTCGCCGGCATCGACCAGGCGTTGTGGGACATCAAGGGGCGCCACTACGATACCCCGATCCACGACCTGCTTGGCGGCCACGTCCGCGACCGGATGCTCGTCTATCAGTGGATCGGTGGGTCCCAGCCCGACAAGATCGCCGAATCCGCGAAACAGGACCACGCACGGGGCTATCGCGCGTTCAAGCTCAACAACCCCCGGGAGTTCCGGCCGATCGAGACGACTGCGGCTGTCGATCGAGTCGTCGATCGGATCGCCGCACTCAGGGGGGCAGTCGGGAGCGACGCGTTCGTCGGTGTGGATTTCCACGGCCGCGTCTCGAAGCCGATGGCGATGGAACTGCTCCGACGGTTGGAGTCGTACAACTTGATGTTCGTCGATCAGCCGTTGACACCCGAACACGGCGAGGCATACGGCACGCTCAACGAGCAGACCAGCATCCCCCTTTCGACCGGGGAACGGCACTACTCCCGATACGACTTCAAATCGCTCCTTGTCGACGACGCCGTCTCCGTCATCCAGCCGGATGTCACACACGTCGGTGGCATCAGCGAGCTGCGAAAGGTCGCTTCGCTGGCGGAGACCTTCGACGTGGCCGTGGTCCCACACTGCCCGCTCGGTCCCGTCGCGTTCGCCGCCAGTTTGCAGGTCGGCTTCACGTCCCAGAACGTCGTCATGCAGGAACAGGACCTCACACTCCACGACCCCGAGTCGAGTCAGCGGTTGGCGCTGCTCGAAGACCCCGAGCTCTTCGAGTTCGACAACGGGTACGTCGAACGGCCGACTGGTCCCGGGCTCGGGATCGAAATCGACGAAGCGTACGTCCGGGAGAAAGCCCAGTCGGATGTCAACTGGTACAATCCGGTGTGGCACCACGAGGACGGCAGCATCGCCGAGTGGTGACCCCGTGTATTTTTGTGGCCGTAAGACGTGCTCCCGACTATGCGTACTGCCGTCTTAGTCGAGCCTACGGAGTTCGAACTCGAAGACCGCCCCAGACCGTCACCGGGTCCCGAGGACGTCCTCGTCGCCGTCCACGATGTCGGTATCTGTGGGTCGGACGTCCACTACTACGAGCACGGTCGTATCGGCGACTACGTCGTCGAGGAGCCGCTGGTCCTCGGTCACGAGAGCGCCGGGGAAGTCGTCGAGACCGGCGAGAACGTCACGGGGCTGGATGTCGGTGACCGGGTCGCCCTCGAACCCGGCGTCCCCTGTCGCCGTTGTCCCCACTGCAAACGGGGCGAGTACCATCTCTGTGAAGACGTTACGTTCATGGCGACGCCACCTCACGACGGCGCGTTTACCGAATACGTCGCGTGGCCGGCAGATTTCGCGTACAAACTGCCCGATTCCGTCTCCACCGCCGAAGGAGCCCTCTGTGAACCGCTCTCGGTCGGTATCCATGCCTGCCGTCGGGGGAACGTCGGCACGGGCGATACGGTACTGGTCACCGGGGCCGGTCCGATCGGGCTGATGGTGATGGAGGCCGCCCGCGCCGCCGGTGCGACAGACATCGTCGTCACCGATGTCGTCGCCGAGAAACTGGCCGTCGCCGAGGAACGTGGCGCCGATCTCACTATCGATGTCACCGAGACGGACATCGAAACAGCCGTCGACGAGTACACCGACGGCGTCGGTGCGGACGTTGTCGTCGAAGCCTCCGGAGCCGACTCGTCCATCCAGTCGACGGTCGATACCGTCCGGCGTGGTGGGACCGTCGTCCTCGTGGGACTGGCCGACGAAGCCACGGTCCCGCTCGACGTGTTGGCGCTCATCGACAACGAGATCGATGTCCGCGGCTCTTTCCGGTACAAGAACACGTACGACGCGGCCGTCGAACTGCTCGCAGACGGCGTGGTCGATGTCGAGGGCATCATCGACTTCGAAACGTCGCTCGAAGAGATCGACGACGCCTTCCACCGAGCGATGGAGCCGACCGTCCTGAAAGGAATGATATCGGTGGATTCCTGACGATCACCCAGCCAACCGCCTCGCCTCACAGCTAACGTAGCCAGTGAAGACCAATCCATACTCGACCGAACGGCAACAGCGTGACCGGTTTGGAAATCGATCCGATTGTTTCGATCCCCTCACAGAGGAGCCACTTCCGAGTCCACTGCGAACGACGCAGGACGATCCTTCGGCTGTGTCTCTTCCCACCCATATAGAAAAAATAAGAATTACGACGAATTGAGATCAGAACAACCTCAAATAGAATTACAACTCACCAACTTTGAACTCAAAATCCAAGAAAATCGAGAATATTGTGGGATTCACTCTACTATTGTAGAATATGGCTTCATTCGCTCTTTAGATACACTTTGATACTGGTTAATAGTCACTGAATCTCTGTATTGGCTGACGGACCCTCACAAACTCAGAAGCAGTCAGTCAGGAACGACCAATTATTTACGATGTAGTTCTCGGAATGTTCTCACCGGCCACGCGGAAGAACAGACCGTCTCATCGCTGTTCGAAGCGACACTGTCCCTGATGGATGGAGAGTATTCTTGTGACTCAGTTGAGGATCGTTGTGTACAGATGAGATTTTATATCGGTCTCGTTCGAGTAACCGACTAATGATCGATTGGGAACGTGTGAGACGAGAACTCGAAGCGGCGGGCTATCCTGGATTCGAGTTCGATAGCGGCACTACGGCCGTTCCGGGACTGTCCGGTGAGTGGGTATCCGGGAAAATCCCACGCGAGGGGGGATTGAAACACGAGAACCAACCACTTTGGATACGGATTCTCGCGCTACCGGGGCGTAGTGCTGTGGAAACCGACCCAGAAAATGCCCCGGAAAGCATACGGAACATCGCTACTCGACACGGTTTGGAAGTCGTCATAATTAGCGTCACTGCCGACGAGGCACGTATCGCACTCTGCGAGTCCTCGGAGCGAGGCGCATCCACGTAATCGTAAGTGCGCATACTCTTTCTACGGCCTGTTCACCGGATTTCGGGTGAAAACCCCGTCTTCTGGATCGTTCTGTGATACCCTCCTTCACTGGGTACTATCGCTGGAACGTCCGGTTCGCTGTCGTGTGCGCTGACAGGTCTTCGGGATACGATCCCGGATTCCGTTGTGTGAACTTTTCCCAAATGCCTTTTGCGCTCCTCAAGCGTATCTGCAGTATGACTGACTCCGTGGAGGCTCCCGCCGTTGGGTTGGAGAGTACACAGATACGTGTGCTTCACGTTGACGACGATCCGGACCTCGCTGATCTGGCTGCGACGTTCGTCGAGAACGCGGACGAACGGTTCGCTGTCGAGACGGCTCCGAGTGCCGGCGAGGGGCTAGAACGGCTCGCTGACGAGGAGTTCGACTGTATCGTCTCTGATTACGAGATGCCGGGACAGGACGGAATCGCCTTCCTCGAAACCATCCGTGCGGAGTATCCGGATCTGCCGTTTATTCTCTATACCGGCAAAGGAAGCGAGGAAGTCGCCAGCGAAGCGATCTCCGCCGGCGTGACGGATTACCTCCAAAAAGAGACCGGTACCAGTCAGTATACGGTCCTCGCAAACCGGATCGCAAACGCTGTCGAACAATACCGGTCGAAACACGAGATCGAAGCCAGCCGCAAGCGATTGTCGCTGTTTTTCGATCAATCACCGCTTGGCGTCATCGAATGGAACGAGGCGTTCGAAGTTGTCCGCATCAACGAGCGAGCCGAAGAAATCCTCGGGTATACCGAGGACGATCTGGTGGGTGAGTCGTGGGAACGGCTCGTTCCAGAACCCGACCGCGAGCAGGTCGCAGATATCGTTTCGGACCTCTTAGCGGCCGAAGACGGGTATCACAGTATCAACGAGAACGTCCGCAAGGACGGTGAGCGGATCGTCTGTGAATGGCATAACCGGGTTGTCACCGACGACGCCGGGGAGATTGTGGCGATCTTCTCACAGTTCAGCGATATCACGGATCGGAGAGAGCGCGAGAAAGAACTCGGACTCAAAGACCGGGCAATAAACGAATCTCCGGTCGGGATCACGATTTCGGACCCGTCCCGCGACGATAACCCGATCGTATACGCGAACGAACAGTTCGAACACATAACGGGCTACACCGAGGCGGAGGTTCTCGGACGGAACTGCCGGTTTCTGCAGGGTGAACAGACTGCTCGTGAGCCAGTGACGGAGATGCGGACGGCGATCGATGCGGGTGAACCGGTAACTGTCGAACTGCGGAACTATCGCTCCGACGGGACCGATTTCTGGAACCGTGTCTCGATCGCGCCAGTTCGGAGTGGCGACGGTGAGATAACCAACTGGGTCGGCTTTCAACAGGACGTGACTGTCAAGAAAGAGCGGGAACACCGACTCCGACGGAAGGAGCGCCGCTACCAATCAATATTCAACGATCCGAACATCCTCGTCGGATTGATCGATATCGATGGGACGGTCATCGATATCAATCAGACGGCGATGGAGTATGTCGCTGCGACGCGTGCGGAGATTATCGGGACGCCGTTCCCGACGACACCGTGGTTCGATCATTCGGCGGCGATCCAGCGGGAAGTCCGTGAGTGGATCGAACGTGCTGCCGGCGGGGAATACGTGGAGTTCGAGGCCGATCTCGTAGGACCAAGCGGCGACCCGTATACGGTCGCGGGCGTCATCAGACCGGTCACTAACGACGATGGAGAGGTCGTCTCACTGCTCATTTCCGACCGCGATATCACCGAGCGCACGGAGCGGGAACGCAAACTACAGCGGTACGAGGCCTACCTCGAAGGATCGACTGACATCATTACGGTTCTCGACGACGACGGTACGATCACGTACCAGAGTCCCGCAGTCGAGCGGATATTGGGTTACAAGACGGACGAACTCATCGGCCAGAACGGATTCGACTTCGTCCATCCCGACGATGAAGCGGCGGTATTCGAGGAATTTACCGACCTGATCGCTGAACCGAAAAACACCGTAACCGCTGAATGCCGCTTCAGAACAGCCGACGAGGGCTGGCGCTGGATCGAAATCCGAGGGACGAATTACCTCGACGATGACGCGGTTCGTGGGATCGTGGCCAACAGCCGGGACATCACCGATCGGCGGGAACGCGAGCAAGCCCTCACACAGCTTCAACAGCGGACAGAGACGTTGATGCAAACCACGACGGTAGAAGAGACGGCCCAAGTTGCCGTCGATACCGCACAGGACCTGTTGGGCGCTGAACTAAGCGGCTGTCACCTGTTGGGGGACGATCCGGACCGACTCGAACCGATCGCGTTTCTGGACGCTGTTCGCGAGGGGTCGAACGAACCGCCCACCTACGACCGGCAGGCCGACACTGACCCGCCCTCGAAGATCGTCTGGGATACCTTCGAACGTGGTGAGCACCTCGTTATCGAGGATACACGCGAGTACGACGGGTTAGCCGAGGTGACGCCGACACGGAGTGCGGTCATCCATCCGCTGGGTGAGCACGGTGTGTTCATCGTTTCTTCGACAGCCACAAACGCCTTCGACGAATCCGAGAAGACGGTCATCGAGATCCTTGCCACGGCGCTTACAGCAGCTCTTGATCGAGTCGAACGTGAACAGGAGTTGCGACGCCAGATCGAGCGCCTCGACAAGTTTGCCAGTATCATCTCCCACGATCTCCGGAACCCGTTGAACGTCGCAACGGGGCATCTCGAATTGGCCAGACAGGAGTGTACGAGTGAACACCTCGATGGTGTGAGCAACGCCCACGACCGGATGGAGGCGCTCATCGACGATATCCTGGCGCTCGCGCGGGAGGGGAAACAAGGGTCCGAGTCGGAACCGGTCGATCTCGCAGCCGTGAGTACCGGCTGCTGGCAGACTGTCGCGACGGCGGACGCCACACTGGTCGTCGAGACCGAACGGACGCTCCAGGCGAACCCGAGCCGACTCCAACAACTGTTAGAGAACCTCTTCCGGAACGCGATCGAACACGGTGGCACCGACGTGACCGTCACAGTCGGAGCGATAGCGGACGGGTTCTACGTCGCCGACGACGGGCCTGGAGTTCCCGAAGACGAGCACGACCGGGTGTTCGACCTGGGGTACTCGACTGCGGAGGGTGGCACTGGATTCGGTCTGAATATCGTCCAGGAGATCGCCGATACCTTCGGGTGGGACATCCGGGTGACCAGTAGCGCGACCGGCGGAGCACGGTTCGAGATCACTGGTGTCGAGGGAAGCGATGCCTGAACGGAGTGTTGTCGTCCCCTCCCGGTATCGTCGATATTCGGCCGAACGATCAGCGGCAGTTAGCGACACCTGTCCGGCTGAACAGTCAGCGAACCGGGTCTTCAATCGTCCTCCGGTGGCTTGGCAGCTGACGTGGTGTGCTGCCCGGTCGTGGCCCCACTCCAATCGAACGTACGCTGGAAGTACAGTGCGACGTTGACCAGCGCGAGCAACACCGGAACCTCGATAAGCGGGCCGACGACGGTGGTAAACGCGACCCCGGAACCGACACCGAACACCGCGACGGCGACCGCAATCGCGAGTTCGAAGTTGTTCGAGGCGGCCGTGAAGCCGATCGCCGTCGTCGTCGAGTAGTCCGCGCCGATCCCCTTCCCCATCCCGAAGCTCACGAGGAACATCACGACAAAGTAGATCGTCAACGGGACGGCGATCAGGAGGACGTCACCGGGTGCGGCGACGATGTTCTCCCCCTGGGTGGCGAACATCACGACGACGGTGAACAGCAGTGCAACGAGGGTCAGTGGATCGATCTTCGGGATCACCACCTGGTCATACCACTCCTCGCCTTTGGCTCGGATGCTGACGTACCGTGTGAGGAATCCGCCGAGGAACGGGATACCGAGGAAGATCACGATGGCCCGGACCACCTGCATCGGCGTCACGTTGAACGTCTCGATGCCGGCGACGAGCGTCTCCATCCCGAGCAGCGGCGGCAGAAACAGCCCGAAGAACCAGACGTAGACACCGTACGTGATGATCTGGAAGAGGCTGTTGAACGCGACCAAGCCGGTGACGTATTCGGTCGACCCCTCTGCGAGTTCGTTCCAGACGAGGACCATCGCGATACAGCGGGCCATCCCGATGAAGACGAGGCCGAGGAAGAACTCGGGACGGGCAGGGAGCCCAGGGACGAGTCCGCTGAAGAAAACCACCGCCAGCCCGAACATGAGTGTCGGCCCGATCAGCCAGTTCTGGACGAGGCTCAACCCCAGAACGCGCCAGTTGCTGAAGACGGTTCGGAGTTGTGAGTAATCGGCCTTCGCCAGCGGCGGGTACATCATCGCGATGAGGCCGATCTCGACGAGATGAAAGTCCTGAATCGGTTGGGTCACCGAGGGAGCAACGAATCCGAGCCCGACACCGACAGCCATCGCACCGAGAATCCAGACAGTGAGGTACTTATCGAGAAAATCCATCGACCGTGGATCGCCACAACTCTCACAGTCACAGCTCGGGCCGTGCTCGTGGGCCTCGGCGTTACTCATCGGAGCCCTCCCGACGCTCGGGTAGTACTAGACAGTGGTGTTGTCCCGTGGTCTGTGTGTCACGGGTCGACTCCGTCGAGACGGCGCTCATTTCAGGCATCTCCCGGGACCTCTTGCTCGATTTCATCGAAAAGCGCACTCACACGGTCTCGAATCTCGTCGCGGATCTCCCGGACGCGGTCGAGGTCGGTACCATCAGGATCAGCAAGCGCCCAGTCGCGGATGTCGACATCGCTAGCCGCGTCGAGTTCGAGCGTCGAACAACCCATGGTCGCGACGTACTCACACGATTCGAGTTCGGCCGTCGAGATCTTCCGAGGCGTTCGGTCCGAGAGGTCGACTCCGTCCTCACGCATCACTTCGATAACAACGTTGTGAACGTGCTCGGCCGGGCGTGTCCCACCGGTGAGGATCTCGATGTCGGCTTCGAGTCCCCGGCGTTCCCGCTCGCGCTCGGCGTACGCGGTCGACATCTGTGATCGCCCGGCGTTCTGGACGCACACGAACGCCACACGAATCGGTGTGTCGGTCATCGGTCGTTCCCTTGCGTTTCGTCGAGGGCAGCCAGAAGCGCCTCGGCCCGTAGAGTCGTCTCGTAGTACCTCCACGTTCCGTCCTTGCGCCGCGTGACGAGTCCGGCGTCGTAGAGATCTGAGAGCGCGTGACTGATCGCACTGTCACTGACCTCGAAGACGGGATTGATCTCACAGACACATACTTCTCGATCCGCGGCGTTCAGCAACCGGACGATGTTGTACCGTGTTTCGTTCCCGAGGGTTTTGAGCGCCGTGAGATCGGCGTCGGGGCTTTCCGGAGCCGTTGATTGGTACGAGCGTAACGAATCGAGCCGGTCTTCAACGTCGGCTTCACAACACCCACCGTTTTCTTCGGTGATGAGTCGTTCGAGTCGGTCCGTTTGGGAGCTCATGGATGAGTAATTGAACACCTATTCAGATAACTGTGTCGGGATCGAAACGGCAATTGTTGCGATTGCGAGTCATTTATGCTTGCGTAGTTTGATTACAGGTCACATGATAAACCTGTTCTCGACCGTCAGTGCTGATGAGTCCGACTCAGCCGGGGAGTCTTCCCCCCACAGACAGTGGGACAGCCGGGATGGCTGTTTGGTTGATAGTGATGAGGAGGTCGAGAAGGCGATCGACTCTCCGTTCGAGACAGCCGAAGCAGATGCGCTGTTGTGTAGCTATCTCCGCTTCTCCCCAGATCCGATCTTTGTCGTGGACGCCGATGGACGGTTCGTCTACTCGAACAGTGGCTGTCGCGAGCTCTTCGACAGGACTGTCGGTGAACTCATGGACACGAACCTGTTCGAGTACGATAACGCCGACAACACGGCGATGCGGAAGGTACTCGATACGGGCGAACCCCTGTGTGGGCTTGACCAGGAGATCGTCACCGACGACGGTGAGACGATTTCGGTCGAGCGGTATCTCTACCCGTTGTTCGACGATACCGGCACGCTGGTCGGCGGGATCGAGATCAACCGTGATGTCTCCGAGCGTGTCAGCGCCCAGCGCCGGGAGGCACAACTCGAACAGTTGCGCGCCTACCAGTCGGATGTCGCCGAGGAGTTCGGGGAGTGGCTCGCCGCACTCAGCCGCGGGAATTACGCTATCGATCCGTCGGTCCCCGAACCCGACGCCGATTTCGAGGACATCACTGCCGTCTACGAGGTGTTCGACTCGATGGCCGACAACCTCGGTGTCGCGGTCGACAGCACCAACGACATGCTAGCCGATGTCGAGCGCGGTGCCGCCCAGCTCGACACCCTCAGCACCCGTCTCGGAACCGCCGCCACTGAGACCGAGAACGCGGCCGCTCGCATCGACGACTACAGTACCGACGCCGCGGCGACGGTCAGCGAACAGGTCGATACCGCTGCAGCGGCCGAGCAGTCTGCAACGGACCTTTCGGCGTCTATCGAGGAGATAACCGCGACCACACAGAAGATCTCCGAGCAGGCCTCACAGGCTCGCTCGCTGGCTGATACGGGGACCGAATCGGCAGAGACCGCAGTAAACCGGATGGACGCCGCGGTCGATAGCGCCGAAGAGAACCTCGACCACGTCAGTAACCTCGAAGCGCAGATGGAAAACATCGAGGAGATGACCGAGATGATCGCTGATATCGCCGAGGAGACGAATTTGCTGGCGTTAAACGCCAACATCGAGGCCGCACACACCGATGGCGACGGCGACGGCTTTGGCGTCGTCGCCGACGAAATAAAGACGCTCGCCGAGGAGTCGAAAACCGCAGTCGAAGAGATTTCGGAAACACTCGACTCGCTCCGTACGGATATCGAATCGACGACGGCGGCGATCGAACACAGTAGTGCGGAGATCGAAGCCGGTGCCGACGCCGTCGGGGACGTTGTCGACCACATCGCGGAGATAGATACAGCTATCGAGGAAACCGAGACAGGGATCGTCCAGATCGCCGATGCGACCGACGATCAGGCCGAGAACGCACAGACAGTCAAAACCACCGTCGAAGCGGTCGCCGACCAGAGCCGGCAAGTCGACGACCACATGACTGACATCTCGACTGAGGTCGATCAACAGACCGAGAACGTCGACAACGTCAAGCGCGTCTCCGAGACGATCGACACCCTCTCTGATGACCTCCACGATGACCTGTCGGCGTTTACACTCGCCGACACCGACGAGGACGAGTAGAGAGACACCGAGGTCACCCCGGAAGCGGTCATCGAAGGCTGACAACTCGAAACCGACAGTACAGGAGCACCGAGGGAAAGCAGCGGCGAACCGAAGCTTCGATTGTGACGATGGCCCCTTCGAGGAGGGCAGTGGTCAGAACGAGGAATCGAGCGATTCTGGAGTACATTTCTTATCGGTAGTGTCGTCCGCGTCGGTACCGAGAATTTTGCCGACGACACATTCACTTGTACGTCTCAGCCGCTGTCCATGATAGGAATTGAGGCTACTGTTCGAGCGTACTGACACCCGAGACGATGATGCGGATGCCGTCTTGATATGACTGATCGAGTGTGGCCTCCCAGCCGTGAGTCTCGGCGAGCATCCGGAGATTCGGGAGCGTTAGCCCGGCTTCAGCGTCGGGAATTGCGCTGCCGTACTCGAAATACGACGCTGGATCGGTGTCGCCAGTCGGCCTGCCGTCATCGGTAATCGTAAACCCACGATCAGTGGCAGCGACGGAGATCTCGGTCGCGCCGTTGTGTGCGCCGAACGTGAATGCGTTGACGAACAGTGTTTGCAGTCGCTCGGGATCAGCCGTGAGCTCGGCATCAGTGTCGATCGAGAGGGTAACGTCCTCAACGTCGGCGATCGCCCACGCCTCTTCGACGATACGCCCGATATTGACCGTTCTGGCCTCGTCGTCCTCGACACTTTGCCCGTAACGGGCGAGCTTCGCCAGATCGTCGACGATATCTGCCATCCGATCGGAGGTGTCGGAAGCGGTCTGTAAGGATTCCCGCGCTAGACTCACCTCACCGTCGTCGATCGCGGTGCCAGCGATATCGATTCTGGCACTGAGAATTTGCAGCGTATTGAGTAGCTCATGTCGGATTGCGGCGGCGAACCCTTCCAGTTGCTCGTTTTGCCGTTCCAGCTCCCGGCGCTGTCGTTCGGTGCGAGTCACGTCGGAAAAGAGTACCATCCGCCCGATATCGGTCTGTCCCAGAGAGAAGCGCGTATCGCTGACCAGATAGTGTTCGGTTTCACCGTCGTCGGTCCGGTCGAGAATCCAGTTTCGGTCACCCAGTTCCGTGTTCGCCGGCGGGACGACAGCGTCCAGTGGTTCCCCCGTTGCTCCATCGAGAGCCGGAAAAAGCCGCTCGGCGCGTCTGTTGTAGTGGCTGATCCGGTCGTCGGTGTCCAGATAGATGATCGGCGCGTCGACGCCGCTAGTGAGCTGGACGGCGAGAAACTCCTCCTCAAAAACGTAGAGGACGCCGATCGCGAAGACGGCCACTCCGAGCGGCTCATAGTTGATATCGATGAGGAAGTCGCTGGTGAAGCCGACGATATCGAACACGACCGGTAAGCCGGTGATTCCGACGAGTGCCGCCAACGGTCGCGTGTCGTAGTCGGCATCCAGAAACAGTTCGTACAACATGAAGAAGCCGACCGCGACGAGGGCGTACGAGAGCCCGGTGACGACCCAGTGGAAGGTGCCGTGCATGATCGTCAGATGCGGGAACGGCGTGGTGACGAAGGCCGTCTGGAAGTACCAGCCGTGGAGCGGATTCGTGAGTTTCACTGCAACGATCGCGAGATACAGTACCACTGCGAGACGCCTGTACAGCTCGTCCCGGTGGAAGGAACGTCCGGTGTAGGCGGAGGCGAAGTAGAGCCAGGCGCCGACGGTGGTGAGTCCGACGATCAGACTGAGCGTGTAGGCCCCGTAGCCCAGCGCCGGCGTCGGAGCGACTAGAAAGGCCAGTTGTAGCGCTGCCCAGCCGCCGCTTCCGACCAACAATGCGACCAATCCTCGCCGGGTGTCCAGGTCCGTGACCTGTCTGGCACGGCCGACTGCGACCCCACAGCCGAGCGCTGCGAGTCCGTAGGCGAACACATACGCCAGAAATGCCAGAGGAACACCGAAAATATCCATCTATAGAGCATACGTGTCCGATTGGCTTGATTCCTGTGCCCCAATAACGATAATTGATACCCACCCCACCGCGATAGTCCAGTCCCGCTGGACGGACGAACTCCAGGATGTGGAGGACTCCAACGCGGAGTAGCTGTGTCCGTCACGCGATTCGTCGACGGCGCTGGCTTCGCCGTTGTGTGTTCGGACACTGGTTTGAGGTCGCTGCTCCCCTGGCCTCGAACCGAGCATATCGATAGTCGATTTTCGGGAATATCATATTCTCTCGGTCGAAAGTTCGATTATCGGATATAGTTCAGATAGCCGCCATCCTAACTCATTAACTCACATATGATCCTATCGAGGCCAACCTGAAAACAAATAGATACTATATATTATCAAATTATGTTATAATAAGCAAATTTTGGAATGTACTGGGTTATACGTGGGAAATATATCTCAACTCGGCTTGGATGTAACTATGATCTCTAATTTGTTAGCCGAACCTTCGCTGCCGATCTCCCTCGCATCTCCCCACGTTCTCCTCCACATCAATGATGTCTCAGACCCTAGTAATGGAATAACAGATGTACTTGTGTTAGGTACTGGCAGTGCCGCCGGCCACTTCGTGCGTTCAGCTGTTCGTTTCCCATCGAATTCGGAATTGTATCGCTACTGTGTCGGCTTGAGCGGATATCTTCCGGTATTACCGTAAAAAGTCGATTACTGACCCCGGTTCCGCTAGTTGCGGCAGATCTCTGAGTATCGTCAATTAACGTCGCCATTGAAGAACAACGCATAGCCGATCGCCCCGACAGTAGTGCGATCAGCATATAATTCTCTCTGATCGGTATAGAACGATGTGCCGATGACCTCTCGACCGAGACGGGAGTGGATGTGGATGAAAGGCCTACAGCAGACGAACGACACCTGTCTCCTCGTTCTGACGGTCCAGTCGTGAGAGCAGTCAGATCATCCGTCAGCAACCGGGATCTCTCCGGCGTTGTACCCACTATCCGATAATAACAGAGACTATCCGATATTACCGGACTTTTCCTGGTGTGAGGAATCCAGTTACAGACTCCCGTCGTGGCTCGATATCGGGAGTATGAAGCCGTTGAGAGACTGCTCCTCCAACTAGGATGCCCGCGTGAAACAAACGTTACCTACTACCATGACAGTCACTGACAACCTCCGACGAAATCTAATCCGGTAATATCGGACCTAGGGAAATATCTCTCCCAGCGGCCCCATACCTACACGTTTACGTACATCCGCCACAGAGCGGGAGGTATGTCTGCAGGCGAGTCAGACGATCGTCCGAGCGAGTTCGATTCACGCCTCACCGACCGCCATATCGTCGTCACGGGTGGCGCACAGGGGATCGGGCGCGGTATCGTCCTGCGATGTGCGCAGGCCGGCGCTGACGTTACGATCTTCGATATCGACGCCGAGACAGCCGGTGAGACGGCTGCTCGGGTTCGAGAGACCGGGAGTGAGGCGACAGTGGTTGAGGTCGATGTGGCCGACGCGGACTCCGTCGACAGCGGTGTGGCGGACGCCCGTGATGCTCTCGGTCCGATCCATGGCGTCGTCAACAATGCAGGAATCCAGCGATCGGTCCCACTCTTGGACACGAGCGAAGCCGGATGGGACAGACATTTCGCAGTCAACACGAAAGGGACCTTTCTCGTCGCCAAACGGGTAGCCGAGCAAATGATCGCCGACGATATCGCGGGGAGCATCGTCAATATCTCGTCTGTCGGAGCGGAACGCCCGTTCACTGGACAGGGGGCCTACGGGGCATCGAAGGCGGCGGTACTGGCACTAACGACGGTCCTGGCGAAGGAACTCGCCGAACACGGGATCACGGCGAACGCAATCAAGCCGGGAACTGTCGAGACACCGATGGTCGATACGTGGCTCTCGGAGAAAGCAGCACAGAGCGACCAGTCGGAAGCGGAGATCCTCTCTGAATCGCTCGCGACACACATTCTCGATAGACCGGGACAGCCTGAAGAGATCGGTCACATGGCAGTGCTGTTGCTCTCAGACGAAGGGGAGTGGATAACCGGCGAGTCGATCGCCGTCGATGGTGGGTATCTGAAGGCTTGACTCAGATCATCCGGTAGACCTCGTCCATCCACGGATCGTCTTCGTCGAGGAGGATGGGGTCCATCACCTGATCCCACTCCGCCTGTGCGTCGCTGTCCGCCATGATCTCCTTGATCACCGACGGGTCTGCGACCTCCATGAACCCGAAGACGTGGCCGTCGTTCTCGAAGACGCTGTAGGTCTCGATACCCGCTCCGGAGTCGAGATATGCGGACTCCAGGGCGTCGGGGACGTCCTCGTGTTCCTCGCGGTACGCCTCTCGCTGTCCCTCCGTGATGCGGAGGTGGAACGCTATGCGCGGCATGCGTTTCACAGGTCCAGCGCCCTCGGGCTTAGCTTTTCTGCGGTAAGATTTAGTAGCCTGACCGACGAACTCAGGGATATGCTTGATACCCATACACACGCCTGGGGTCCTGCTCGCGCAGACCATCCATGGGTGAACGGCCCGATACTGGACCGCGTCGACGCGTTCGACGTCCACACAGTCTACACAGCCGACCGGTTGCTGGCCGACATGGATCGAAACGGTATCGACGAGGCCGTCGTCGTCGGGTACCCCATCTGTGACTGGCGGGACAACTGGTACACGCTGAAGGTCGCGGCCGAGTTCGACCGACTGTCCGGTATCGTGATGCTCGACCCGTTTGCCGAGGACGCACCGGCTCACCTCCGAGAGTGTCTGGAGACCGATGGGATTCGAGGGTTTCGACTGGGCGCGGCGTGTCCATACGATCGGATGTGGGAGACGTTCGAGCCGGACACGACCTGGCTTCGGGAGTCACTTCGGGAGACTGAGTTCTGGGAGGCTGCCGTCGAGATGGACGCTGTCGTCCAGATCCTCTGTGACCACAGCCAACTGGACCAAGCCCTCGAAGTCGTCGAGGCGCATCCCGAACTCACCTATCTGTTCGACCACTTCGCACACGCTGGCCCCGAGACACCGACTGAATCGGGCACGTTCGCACAGTTCGCCGACCTCGCTGCCTACGACGGTGTCGCGGTAAAGGTCTCCGAGATCCCGCACATGTCCGATTCGGCGTTCCCGTACGCCGATATGCACGACCACGTCCGGTGGTTTCTGGACACGTTCGGCCGGGACCGCGTCGTCTGGGGCTCCGACTTTCCCAACGTCAGCGACGTTGCCACCTACCCCGAGTCGTACAACTGGCTCCGACAGGTCGATTCCGTGTCGAAAAAAGACCGCCAGTGGATCACGGGGACAGCGTTCCGCCGGCACGTCGGCCTCGGGTAATCGGTCCGGTGACGCTGGCTACGCCGCGAGCAGTTCGATCGGATGACGCGGCTGTCGTTCGAGGAGTGCGTCGATCTGTTCGAGACAGGAGGTCCCGCTGGCGACGACCTGTCGGTCCCGAACCCTGTCGGCCTCAAGTTGCCCTCGGAGCCGGTCACCGACGTCCATGCTGAGTTCGTAGTACTCGGATTTGTAGCCGAAGCTCCCGGCCATCCCGCAACACTCCACGTCGGAGGTCACTACGTCGTACCCACACTGTTCCAGGACGGCGACGGTATGGGCTTCGAGGCCGAGCGTCCGCTGCTGACAGTGGCTGTGGTACGCGAGCGCTTCGCCGTCCCCACTCGGGAGGGGAGCAGCCCCCACACCATTTTCGAGGAGTCCGTAGACGTACTCGAACACCTCGTAGCTGTTCTCGGCGAGGTCCGTGAACGTCGCTTCGTCCAGCAGTTTCTCGTACTCACGCTGGAACATCGCGTGGTCGCTCGGTTCGATGACGACCACGTCCCGGCCGTCGTCGACGTGCGGTGCCAGTGCGTCCGTGACTCGCTGTGCGTGTGTCCGGGCCGTCGCGACCATCCCCTGTGACAGGGGTGCGCGGCCGCTCGAAGCGACGGCCGGAACGACCACGTCGACACCCAGTGATTCGAGGACTTTCACAGTCGCCTTCCCCCGGCTGACCTGGACGTGATTCGTGTAGAGGTCCGGATAGACCACGGCCCGTCGCTCGGGGTCCTCGACAGTCGAGTCGCGGTTTCGAGCCCAGTCGACGAACGTCTCGCGCTCGAAGCTCGGTAGCTCACGCCGGGGGTCGATATCCAGCGCCCAGGCCATTGCCTTCCGTGACAACCCGGTACTGGCGAGCCAGTTCGACACGGGTGCGGTCGCCGTTCCCAGTTTGGCGACAGTCTCGAAGTTCCCGAAGAACCGTTTCTGGAGGGACGGCGAGTCGGTTTCGGCGTCGGGAGTGAGCCCGTCGACAAGCCAGTCGGCGGGTTCGTCGCCCTCGCGGTTGATCCGATCACGGACGACCGTGTTGATCCACGGGATATCGATCTCGACCGGACAGGCGTTCACACAGCGGCTACACCCAGTACAGAGGTCGTTGAACTCCGCTGCCACGTCGAGGCCCTCGATACCTGCTTCCCAGCCGGTTGCGATCCCACCGGAGTACGTCTCCCCACCGAAGGCGTGTCCGCCCACGCTCTGGAAGTTCGCACAGGAGTTCGAACAGGCCGAACAGCGGATACAGTACAGCGTCTCCCGCAACTGGTCGTCCTCACGCATCGCCATCCGGCCGTTGTCGATCAACACGAGGTGGAACTCCCGGTCGGTATCGAACGCCGAGAGCGGCGTCTCGTCGTCGTCGAAGTCGACGACCGGCGTCTCGACTGGTGGTGTCAACAGCGAGACGTACGAGGTGATGTCCTGTCCGGTGCCCGACCGGCCGATGAGTTCGACGAACGGGTGGAGGTCCCCGACCGTGGGGATCACTTTTTCGACCCCCGCGACCGCGATGTGGGTATCGGTGGCCGCGACGGTCTTCCGTGCGTTGCCCTCGCTCGTGACCAGCGCCATCGTCCCCGTCTCTGCCGTGACGAAGTTCGCACCGGTGAGTCCGACCTCGGCGTCGACGATTTTCTCGCCCAACTTCTCGCGAGCGAAGCGGGTCAGTTCCTCGGCAGTCTCTAGCGGGTCGTCGGGGTCGAACACTTCGTTGAACAGTTCGGCGATGCTCTCGCGGGACTTGTGGATCGCCGGTGCGACGATGTGTGACGGGGCCTCGTCGGCCACCTGCAGGACCCACTCGCCGAGATCCGTCTCGACGACGTCGACACCGTCGGCTTCGAGCGCGTCGTTGACCTCGATCTCCTCGCTGGTCATCGATTTGCTCTTGACGACGCGGTCGGCGTCTCGGTCCGCGACCACCTCGCGGATGTAGTCGTTCGCGTCGGCAGCGTCCTCGGCGAGATACACCGTCCCGCCGTTCTCCTCGACTGTTTCGGTCAACTCGTCGAGCAACTCCGGCAGTCGTTCGATCGCGTCCTCTTTGATCGCGCGGGCCTCGGACTTCAGTTCCTCGTAATCCGACAGCTCTGCGACCGATCGGTACCGCCCTTCGTTGAATCCCTGGGTGTTCTCGGCGACTGCTGCCCCTTCGGTCCGCATCAATTCGCGGAGTTCGTCTGCCGTAGCCATCGTTATTCACTCCCCCTCGACGACGATGACGTGGACTGTCTCCGGGCCGTGTGCCCCCTTGACGAGCGCCCCCATGTCGGCCGTCGCGCTCGGCCCCGTTGCGATGATCGTACTCCCGCGTGTCCGGGCGAGCGTCGTTTCGAGGGTCTCGACGGCTTCGTCCATGTCTGGAGCGATATCGTCTTGGTGGAGTAGCGCGACGTGGCGCTCGACGAACAGACTCACCAACTCGCTCCCGTCACCGGTCGAAGTTAACGCGAGCGAGCCGTAATCACCGATTCCGAGTTCGGCAACCGAGACACCTGTCGTGGCCGCTTCGAGGGCCGCCGGTGTGGGATCGAGATCGATCCCGGCCTCCGCGAGCGGGAGTTCCCCGTGTGCGAACTCTTCGCCTGGGGAGACGCCCACGGCTGGTTTGACGACTGCCTCATCGATGGCCGCAGGAACTCCCGCCCGATCCGTGCTTGTTACTGTCACGCCCAGTTCGTCGAGAGACGCCGCGAAGGGTGAGTCGCTTTCGGTCATTCGTGTCCGCACTTCAGGACCGCTCCATCATTTAGTTTTGGTTACTATAGGGGCCTGTTCGTCGCCGTTCCGACCCGTTCGAATGTTGTCTACGCCCGGTTCAGTGGGGTGGAGATGTCGGCAATTCTCTGAAATCGCCACTGTAAATTCCGGTAAATTTATTATATACAACACACCTTCTACAAGATAGCGTATCATGACAACCGATGGCTCACCCACTGGACTCGACAGGCGACAATATCTGACTGGACTCGGCACCGCGATGGCCGCCGGCCTCGCCGGGTGTGGCGGTGACGGCGGGAGCGGTGGCAGCGGCGGCAGTGGCGGCGACGGTGGAAGCGGTGACGGCGGCTCCGGACCACAGGACCTCGACTTCTGGTTGTTCGGCGGCATCCCGGCCGAACGGGAGTACATCAGCGGACACTACGACAACTACGAGACACACAACGTCAGCTACCAGCACCAGGAGTGGGGACAGAAGTACCAGATCATCGCCTCTGCGGCGGCCAACGACAACCTGCCACACGTGATGGCCGGCCAGTGTCAGCAGATCCCCGACTACGTCGGTGCGGGAGCCATCCAGCCCCTCGATCAGGACGCGTACCAGGACCAACTCGAGGAGGTCAACAGCCACTTTATCCAGGCTAACATCGACACCGTCGTCTACGAGGGGCTCGGCGACACGAGCGGCGAACGTCAGTGGGGTCTTCCAGGGGGCTATGCCGACCTTGGACCGTTCGTCGACATCAGGACGGACTATCTGGAACAGACGAGCTTCGATGAGCCCCCACGGAACTGGCCCGAACTCCTGCAACTGGGCCAGGAGATGCAGGAAATCGACGAGGTATCGGCAGCGATCACCGCACCGGGAACGGACTTCGGTCTGACGACGGGATATTTCATCGGCTTCGTCTACGCCAACGGCGGCCGGTACTTCGATCCCGAGACGATGGAAGCAACCGTCGATCAACCCGGTTTCGTCGACGCCGTGAAACTGTACCAGGACATCGCCGAGGCGGGTCTGTTCCCGGACTCGATGGCGGAGAACAACCACATCGCGGCCGGTCGGCTGCTCCGGGAGGGTGAGTCGGGAATCCTCATCACCTACTCGCACGCGAACGCCATCTACCAAACGACCGGGGCACCCCAGCCGTGGCTCGACGGCGAAGGACACACTGTTACCCGAGCGCCGTTGCCCGAATCCCCCTCGGGGAACTTCGAGCCCCGGGACCTCCTGTTGCAGAACGCCCAGGGCTTCATGCTGGGGGCCGGGTCCGGAAGCGGGGCCGAACAAGATGCCGCCTTCGATTACATCAACTGGTGGAACCAGCCCGATCAGCTCGCCCCCTGGACCTACAGCGCGGACGCCGATGTCGGGATTCGCGGTCGGGTTCCCACGCTGCAGAGCGCCTTTGAGGACCCGAGCGATCTGTTCCAGAGCCAGTTCGGCGACCTCGTGACGCTCTACGAGAACGACGATCTGTTCACCCGAACCTCCCGGTTCCCCTCGTTCTCGGGCATCGCACAGATGCAGAGCATCATCAATACCGAGGTCATCCAGCCAGTGGTGCTCGGCAACGCGACGGCCGAAGAGGCCTGTAGCAGTGCCAACTCCCAGATCCAGGAAGTCGTCGACGAGAACATCGCCTGAGCGGGCGGGAAATATTCTTATTGGACACCACTCATAATGGAGGTAGATACGATTCAACCATGAGCTACGTAGACCACGCACAGTCGTCCTACGAGAACGTGGCAAGACACGTTCCGGAGAGCCTCCGGGTGTACCTGCCGATCCTGCCAGTGATGACGCTCGTCGGGGTGTTCATCCTCTACCCCATCGCGCAGGCGATCTACTCCAGTTTCTTCACGAAGAGTTTGCTTCAACCCGACCAGGCTGAGTTCGTCGGGTTGGCGAACTACGTGGAGATCTGGACGGACCCGGACATTCATCAAGTCCTCTGGAACACGACCATCTGGGTAACCGTCGGCAGTCTGGTAGCGATTGTCCTCGGGTTTCTGATGGGGTGGCTTCTCGACGAGAAGCTCCCGTACACGAGTGTCGCGAGCGCGATCGTGTTGATCCCGTGGGTGCTCCCGCGGGTCGTCGGCGCGTCGATCTGGCAGTTCATGTTCGGCGGCTCACAGGGGATTATCAACGAACTGCTGGTCCAGATCGGTATCGTCGACGAGTATATCGTCATGCTCGGGTCGACGGACCTGTCGCTGTGGCCGCCCATCATCGGGATGATCTGGCGGCTCGCACCGCTGTTCGCGCTTCTCACGCTGACATCGCTCCAGGGCATCGACGAGCACCTCTACGAGGCTGCGCGGATGGACGGTGCCACGCCGTGGGAGCAGTTCCGGTATATCACGATCCCGATGATGAAATACAACCTCGCCATCGGCTTCCTCCTGATGTTGATCTACAACGTCAGGAACTTCTCGATGGTGTGGGTGATGACCAAAGGCGGTCCCGGGGTCTCCAGTAGTACGCTCCCGGTGATGATCTACCGTTCGGCGTTCATCGACTTCGAGGTCGGGTTCGCCTCCGCACTCTCGGTGATGCTGTTCGTCGTGTTGCTGGTGTTCTCGTATTACTACATCCAGTTCTACGACAAGGTCCAGGGAGAAATGTCATGACGACACAAGACACAGATCCGACGGCAGAGTTTCGGAAGAACCAGTCGTGGCTCTACGATTCGAAAGCGGGTGGCTACGTCCGGAAGACGGCAATCAGTCTCCTGACGCTCCTCATCGGTTCGTTCATCCTGTTCCCGCTGTACTGGATGGTCGTGACCGCGTTCAAGACGACGTCGGAGATCCAGCAGATTCCACCGACAGTCTTCCCGAACGACTTCTCGTTCGAGGGGTTCCGGCTCGTCATCGAGTCGTCGATCCAGGCGGGCGGGTACGCCGGGCTGGTCCAGGACCTGCTCGGAATCACGGTGACCTCGGCGATCGACATCAACCTGCTGGGGCTCGTTCTCAGCAGCCTCAAGGTCGCTGTCGGGGCCGGGGTCATCGCCGTCGTTCTCGGAACGGGGGCCTCGTACGTCCTCTCGCGCCGTGACTTCCGCGGAAAGAACCTCCTGATGAGTCTCCTGTTGGCCTCGTTGATGTTTCCGGGGACCGCGATCATGGTTCCCGAGTGGGAGCTCATCTCGTATCTCGGACTGTTCAACACGCACCTCGCGCTCGTCCTCATCTACGGCGCGATGACCGCGCCGTTCGTGGTCTGGCTCATGAAGGGATTTTTCGACGACTTCCCGGACTCGATCCTCGAAGCCTCTCGGATCGATCAGTGTACGCCCTTCGAGACGTTCTGGTACGTGCTCGTCCCGATGGCGCGGAACTCGCTCATCGCGTCGTTCATCTTCGCGTTCCTTCTGGCGTGGAACGAACTCGTGTTCGCGCTGACGCTGCTGGACAACTCGAAGTTCACTGTCCCGCCGGGACTGCTGACCTTCGTCCAGGGGTTCAACACGCAGTGGAACGTCGTCGCGGCGGCCTCGATCATCGTCTCGATTCCGGTGCTCGCTGGCCTGGCCTACATCCAGCGATACTTCGTGCAGGGACTCACTGGCGGCGCCATAAAGGGGTAATCCCCCTCCCGGTCCGTCGACAGGACGCTAGCTTTAAGGTGCGTTGGATGGTACCACTTTTCAATGACACACCTCGAACTAGATAGTGTCACGAAAGTGTTTGGCGATCCGTCCAAGGACGGTGTCGTCGCAGTACAGGACCTGCACATCGACGTTCCGGACGGTGAGTTCCTTGTCTTACTGGGACCCAGTGGCTGTGGGAAGACGACGACGCTCCGGATGATCGGTGGGCTCGAAGACCCGACGGAAGGGGAGGTCAGGTTCGACGGGACGGTTGTCAATGACGTAAAGGCCCGGAACCGTGACGTTGCCATGGTGTTTCAGGACTTCGCCCTGTACCCACACATGACTGTCCGTGAAAACCTCGGGTTCGGGCTCCGTCGGGAGGCCAACGGCATGTCTGACGACGAGATCCAGGGACGCGTCACCGAGGTCGCCGAGATGCTCGAGATCGAGGAGTTACTGAACAACAAGCCGGCACAGCTCTCGGGCGGCCAGAAACAGCGCGTCGCGCTCGGGCGTGCCATCATCCGCGAACCCCGGCTGTTCCTGTTCGACGAGCCGCTGGCGAATTTGGACGCCAAACTCCGGAAGACGATGCGGACGGAGATCGACGAGCTCCAGTCGAAAGTCGGAATCACGTCGGCGTACGTGACCCACAACCAGGAGGAGGCGATGACGATCGCCGACAAGATCGCCGTCCTGAACGACGGCGAACTCCAGCAACTCGGATCACCCGATCAGGTGTTCAACGAGCCCACGAACCTCTTTGTCGCGCAGTTCGTCGGAAGCCCGGATATGAACCTCTTCGACGGGACACTCACCGACGGGGGTGACGCGTACCGCATCGACATGGACCTGCTCTCGTTCGATGTCCCGAAGGCGCTGGTCGAGACGGAGATCACGACCGAGGACGTTCTCGTGGGTTTTCGGCCACAGGACCTCTACCAGGCCCGGAACCGGGCAACCGACGGGCCGGAGTTCGACACCGATGTCCGTGTCGTCGAACCAGTCGGGACCGAAGCGATCGTCCACAGTACGTCGCTCCTCGGGGACGTGACGGCGAAGGTCGGCAACTTCCACGACATCGAACCGACGGACCAACTGTCGCTCACCATCGCACCCGAGCACGTCTACCTGTTCGACGCCGAGAGCGAGGCGCTACTGAAAGGGCGGCTGGTGAGCGAGCGGGGTGACAATGAGGCATCGGTCGACAGCGTCGAAGCATAACAGTACGACTTCGACACCTACCTACTACCAACCATGAAAGCAATCGTCCAGACAGGCCCCAAGTCCGTGGAGATACAGGAACGAGAGCAACCGACGATCGCCCCCGACGAGCTCCTCGTCAAAGTGCACACCGCGGGGCTCTGTGGCAGCGACGCACACGCATACAAGTACGACGGCGGATACGAGTGGATCCCGATTCCGCGGATTATGGGCCACGAGTACTCCGGCGAGGTAACAGCGGTCGGCGACGACGTCGAGGGGTTCGCCCCGGGTGACAGAATCATCGAAGAACCGATACACGACTGTGGGCACTGCTTCCAGTGTAAGAACGGACAGCCGAACGTCTGTCAGAACTTCTCGATCACCGGGATGCACCGGGACGGGGCCTACGCCGAGTACGTCGCAGTCGCACCGGAACACGTCCACGCCGTGCCCGAGAGCGTCCCGCTTCGCCACGCTGCTATCACCGAACCGACGAGTATCGCGACACGCGCAGTGCTCGGTCAGTCGGTCACGAAGCCGGGCGATACCGTTCTCGTAGAGGGACCCGGTCCGATCGGCGTACTCGTCGCGGTCGTGGCGGATTCGCTGGGAGCCAACGTCGTCGTCTCCGGACTCGACCAGGACGCGAGCTATCGCCTCCCGTTGCTCGAAGACCTCGGCCTCCCGACGGTCAACGCTCAGTCCGCGGATCTCGACGCCGTGGCCGAACGCCATACTGACGGGATCGGTTTCGATGTCGTGTTCGATTCGACCGGCCATCACTCGGGTATCGTCACGGCGAACGACCACGTCCGGAAGGGCGGACAGATCGTCGTCGTCGGGATTCCGAACGACAGCAGCCAGGTAACGCTCACATCGACGGTCCGTGGCGAGGTCGACATCAACACCTCCTATGGCTCGACGTGGACCAACTTCGAGCAGGCGCTCCGGCTGATGGAACGCGGAGAAATCGCCGTCGATGACATCATCGATACGTCTTACGATGTGGACGAGCCTCAGGATGCGTTCGAGGCGTTTCTCGCCTCCGAGACCTGCAAACCAGTCTTCCAGTTCAATTAACACGACATCGGCGCCCGACCGTGACGCGGACGAGTAGTCCCAACTGTTTCATCCGACCGGGGATCGGTGACAAAAAGACTTTAGCCACGCCGAACGGTCGTATTATCGTACAATGGAGATTACAGACGTTTCAGCGACCAAAGTGAGCAACGAGTCCTGGGGGGAGTTCATCGAGTTCCCCCTCGTCACGATCATGTCGAAGTACGACGAGTACCGTAACGTCGACGGCGAGAACCCCCAAGCACGACGGAAGTGGATGGGGCCAGTCGGCGATGTTGTCGTCGAGATCGAGACCGACGCGGGCATCACCGGGGTCGGCGTCGGCAACTGGGGTACTGGCGCTATCGCCACCGTCGTCGAGGAGACCCTCTCGAAAATCGTGGTCGGCGAGGACCCGACGCGGCGCGAACACCTCTGGGAGCAGATGTACCGTGCGACGCTTCCCTTTGGCCGGAAGGGCGTCGCTGTCATGGCTATTAGCGCCGTCGACCAGGCGCTGTGGGACATCGCCGGCAAAGAGGCCGGGAAACCCGTCTACGAACTGCTCGGTGGTCCCACGAAAGACGATATTCCCGCCTACGCGTCTAATCTCCATCCTGTCGACATGGAGACACTCGAACGCGAAGCCATCGAGTACGCCGAGGCGGGCTTCGACGCGATGAAACTCCGTTTCCTCCACGGCCCCGAGGACGGCCGCTCGGGGATGGAGAAAAACGAAGAGATCGTCAAGACCGTCAGGGACGCCGTCGGCCACGAGATCGACATCGCGGGCGACGCCTACATGGGCTGGTCCGTGAAGTACGCGAAAAAGATGACCCAGCGCCTCGGGAAGTACGACATGGCGTGGGTCGAGGAGCCGGTCATCGCCGACGACATCGACGGCTACGCGGAGGTTCGGGAGGCCGCGCCGATGCCCATCTCCGGGGGCGAACACGAGTTCACCCGCTGGGGCCACGAGGAACTGCTCGAACGCGAGGCCGTCGATATCCTCCAGCCCGACGTGGGCCGTGTCGGGGGGATTACGGAACTCCAGAAGGTCGCAGATATGGCGGAAGTCCACGATGTGCCCGTAATTCCCCACGCCGGCACGAACCCGACACTCCACGCCATCGCGGGCCACACAAACATGCCGATGGCGGAGTACTTCCCGACGCCGGAATGGTTCCAAGAGCAGCAGGAAAAACAGGAGTCGACCTACACCGACGCCATCTTCGAGAACCCGCCCTCGCCCGAGGACGGATCGATCCCGCTGCCCGACGAACCGGGAATCAGCACGGAACTGAACCACGAGGCGCTGGACCACTTCTCCGTGGAGTAACGATGGCCGATATCAAATTCGAATACAACGTTCCCGTGTTCGCGGGTGCGCCAGAGGCCGGCGACGACGAGCCTGTCCACCGTGACACCCCGGAGTACGAGGCGCTCGACTGGGAGACGACCCGTCGCGGCATCGAGAAGGCCGAGGAACTGGGGTTCGACGCCGCCTGGGCGCCCGACCACCTGATGCTCGGTCGGGACCGTGCCGAGTACGAGTGCTGGACGCTCCTCTCGGCGATGGCTGGCTTCACCGACGACATCAATATCGGCTCACTCGTCCTCTGTAATGACTACCGCAACCCCGCCTTGGTGGCGAAGATGGCGGCCACACTGGATGTCGTCTCCGAGGGCCGACTCGAACTCGGCCTCGGTGCCGGTTGGCACGAACCGGAGTACGACGCCTACGGCTGGGAGTACCGTGACGGCTTCGAGCGGCTGATGCGACTAGACGAGTCTATCCGGTTGATGAAACGGATGTGGGACGCCGGCGGCGACGGGGCGAGTTTCGACGGCGATCACTATCAGATCGAGGACGCGCCCTGCGCACCGACGCCAGTCCAGGAGCCTCACCCCGAGATCCTCGTCGGCGGGCAAGGCGAGGAGGTGACGCTGAAACTCGTCGCGAAACACGCCGATGTCTGGAACACGGACGTGTTCAACGGCGACGTCGACACGCTGGAACACAAGATCGGGGTCATCGAAGACCACTGTGAGACAGTTGGTCGTGATCCGGACGACATTGAGTACTCCTGGGATGGACACGTCATCTGTACGCGTGACGAGGAGAAACTCGACCGGCTGCTCGACCTGATGCTCCCGATCCAGTTCGAGGAAGAATACCAGGACCAGGCGCCGATCCGGACCGAGGAAGACGCCCGCGAGTACTTCGTTATGGGCACGCCCGAGGAATGTGCCGAGGCGATCGAAGCGCGGATCGACGCCGGCGTCACGAAGTTCCAGGGCTGGTTCATCGACTTCCCGGACACCCAGGGGATGGAACTGTTTGCCGACGAGGTTATGCCGGAGTTCCGGTAACAGCGGCTTTTCAGGGCCGATATCCTCGGAGATATATCCGGTAATAACGGAACTTCTTTTGTCGAACCGTGTCTATTGTCGCGTATGAGTACGGAAGTTCCGGTCAAGGCGGCAAAGCTCTCATTGGAGATCGTTGAGTTACTCAGAGAGCGAGACGGTGCCGGTGTTTCGGAAGTCGCAAACGCGCTTGATAAGCCGACTAGCACGGTCCATGACCACTTACGAACGCTTGAAGCAGAACAGTATCTCGTCAAAGAGGACAGTCTGTACCATGTGAGTACCCGATTCCTGCAGCTGGGTGATCAAGCCCGGTCCCGCAAGAAGGTATTCAACATAGCGCGTCCGGAAGTCGAAGAGTTGGCAGAAACGACCGGGGAACACTCGAACTTGATGATCGAAGAACACGGTCTCGGCGTGTTCCTCTATCGAGCGCGTGGGCCGGATGCGGTGCAACTGGATACCCACGCAGGGATGCGAGTCCCGCTCCAGACCACAGCTCTCGGAAAGACAATCATGGCCTTCCGGCCCCAGTCGGAGGTCGAGGCGATCGTCGAACGGCACGGGCTTCCTGCGGTCACGGACGAGACAATCACCGACCAGTCCGAACTGTACGAGACGCTCGAAGACGTCCGTGAGCGGGGCTACGCGTACGACGACGAGGAACGCGTCAAAGGGATGCGATGTGTCGCCGCCCCGATACTAGACCAGGACGACCGTGCCATCGCGGCCGTAAGCGTCTCCGGCCCAAAGAGTCGGATGCAGGACGACCGCTTTACCGACGAAATCCCCTCACAGATCCTGCGCAGCGCGAACGTCATCGAAGTAAACCTGACGTATTCCTGACCGCGGGCAAACACAACAATTAGGTTCCAGCGCTCGACAGTACACCGTGATGAAATTCGTCAGATACACGACCGGTGGGTCCCCGTCGTGGGGCATCCACCGCGACGAGGAGATCGTCCCGCTCGCGGGACTCAGAGAGGAGATCACGTACCAACAGTTGACCGACGCTGGCTTCCTCCGGGTCGTCGAAGACGCCGCCGACGCGATGGAGGCAACGGCCATCCCGGCGTCGGACACGACCCTGCTTGCACCGGTTCCCCGGCCGGGCAAGATCATCTGTGTCGGACTGAACTACCACGACCACGCGGAGGAGCAAGACGAGGACGTACCCGAACGCCCGCTCCTGTTCGGGAAGTCGGGAACGTCGGTCACGAATCCCGGTGACCCGATCGTTCACCCCGCCGAACTCGACGAAGTCGACTTCGAAGTCGAACTCGGTGTGGTCGTCGGCCGGACCGCAAAGGACGTTTCCACTGCTGACGCGCGGGACTATATCGCCGGCTACACCGCGATAAACGACGTGAGTGGGCGGGACGCACAGTTCGACGACGGGCAGTTCTTCCGTGGGAAGAGCTACGATACGTTCGCACCGATGGGGCCGACACTGGTCCCGGACGACCGGCTCGATCCGTCTAGTCTGGACGTGGCCTGCCGTGTCAACGGCGAGACGATGCAGTCGTCGAACACCGAGGAGTTCATCTTCGGCGTCGAGGAAGTCGTCTCCTATATCAGTGGGATCACGACGCTGCGGCCCGGTGACGTCATCTCGACGGGAACCCCTGGAGGGGTCGGTATCTTCCGTGACCCGCCGGAGTTACTCGAACCGGGTGACACTGTCGACGTCGAGATCGAGGGCATCGGGACGCTGACCAACCCCGTTGTCGCCGACCGCGACTGACGGCCATCCGATCGTTTGACCGCTTTCCAACCATCGAATCGCTTCTATTACCGTTTCGCGCGCCGATCTCGCTGAGACAGGCTGATTACTGCAGAACACTGTCGTGTTTGGGGATAGGTGAAGAGAATATATCTGTCTCTCTCGAATTACCGGGGTTTGTCTGCGTATTCTCTCGATAGTGTCTATACTAGACTATCTTTGACTGTATATACCGAATAATTGCCGGTGAGTGGGAGTGAAATCCATCGACACTTCGGCCGGCCGAGCAGGACCCGAACGGAAGAGCAAAGACGCGTGCTACCGTGTGACG
Organism: Haloarcula montana; assembly: GCF_035666295.1. Lineage (NCBI taxonomy): Archaea > Methanobacteriati > Methanobacteriota > Halobacteria > Halobacteriales > Haloarculaceae > Haloarcula > Haloarcula montana. The sequence goes on along the minus strand of NZ_CP142028.1, from coordinate 60,115 downwards.
TATATGGACCGAGGCCGTACGTGTGTGACGCTCGCTGTCGTGACCCTCTGTCTGGGTCTCGGCGGGTGTCAGGCCGTGTACGGTCCGAGCGAGCCAACGCGGGCACACCCCGTCACGCCGGCACCAGTACCCACCACCGAGACACCGGCACCGACGCCCCCGCCGAACGGCCGCGCACTCGGGGGTGTATGGCTGGGGCAGTGGAGCGAGTTCGAGCCCGAGTCGGCAGCCGCGTATCGAGACGTACAGCGGACCTGTGAGCGTCCACCGGCACAGGTGGTCCGCCTGCAGCTCGGTGCGATACTCACGGACAACGGGACTCGGCGCGGGATCGAAACGATGTGGCGGTTCCTCGCTCCCTCCGCCCGTCAGAGCTTCGGCTCCGTCGAGACCTACGTCGAGACGTTTCAGATACGGTATCGGCCACTCCTCGGGGCGGATTCGGTGACATACAGGCCGATAGAGCGAAACGGGAGCGCCGTTGTCCAGCCGCTTCGGACCCACAACAACGGGTCGACGACGACGTACCGCTGGCGTGTCGAACGCCTGTCGACAGCGTCCGGCGAGGAGTGTTGGCTGACGACGGAGATACGCACGGGACCGGCCTGGACCGACAGTGTCGGCGACGAGCACCGTCGGCTCGGGAGAGACGGCTCGGACACCGTTAAGTCACTGGCTGTGAATCCCTAGCCATGCCTGGAGAGCGACACGCGGACCGGACAGTCATCGTCACCGGCGCAGCGAGTGGGATCGGACGCGGTATCGCACGGCGGTTCGGCGACGAGGGCGCGAACGTCGTCGTGGCCGACGTTCAGCGAGAACCGAAACAGGGAGCGCGGTACGACAGCGACGTAACCACCCCGACTGACACCCTCATCGCCGAGGAGACAGCTGGCGATGGCACGTACGTCGAGACCGATGTCGGCGACCCCGACAGCGTCGCCGCGATGGTCGAGACGGCAGTCGAGACCTACGGCGGGATCGACGTCCTCGTCAACAACGCTGGCATCCAGATCGTCGGAGACTCCCAATCGACGACGATCGAGGAGTGGCAACGCTCCATCGACATCGATCTGAGCGGAGCGTTCTACTGCGCCAAGTTCGCGGTTCCCCACCTCGTCGAACGGCAGGGCCAGATCATCAACATCGGTTCCGTCCGGGGGTTCGAAGGCGGGGGTGGCCCACCCTACGCGGCGGCCAAAGGCGGCGTCGTCAACATGACACGGGACCTCGCGATCGAACTCGGGCCGGACGGTGTCCGTGTCAACTGTATCAACCCCGGCTACATCGAGACGCCGCTACAGGACATCAACACTGACGAAGACGTCGCCAAAGCGGAGGAACATACACTCTTGCCCCGCTTCGGGAAACCCGAAGATGTCGGTGACGCCGCCGTCTTCCTCGCCAGTGACGAGGCGGAATTCATCACCGGCGCGAACCTCGCGGTCGACGGCGGCTGGCTCGCACACAGCGGGCTGTGAATCGCCTCGGGGTCACGCCCCGAGGCACCCGTCTTGTTTACCTGTCGACCCCAAACAGTTATTCGCCGTCCGGTGCCAGTCGGCGTATGCAGTTCGACTGGATGGTCCAGTGTTATTCGGGCGCTGGCGTTCACCGAGACACTCCGATGCTCGATACGCTCGACCGGGAGACGGTCCTTCAGGGCGTGGACACGGCCGTCGACACCGGCCTCGAAGGATTGTGGGCACCAGACCACTTCATGCTCGGCCCGAAAGCCGAGGAGTTCGAGGTCTGGACGCTCCTGAGCGCGCTCGCCGAACGGACCGAGGATGTCGACCTCGGACCGCTGGTGGGCTCGATCACGTACCGCAACCCCGCGTTGCTGGCGAAGATGGCGACGACGGTCGACGTTCTCTCAGAGGGACGGCTCCGGCTGGGACTGGGGGCCGGGTGGCACGAGGAAGAACACCGCGCATACGGCTTCGACTTCCCCGACGTGGGGACCCGAATCGAGATGCTCGACGAGGGCATCCAGGTCGTCAAGTCGATGTTCACAGAGGAGGACCCGACTTTCCACGGGGACCACTACACGATCGACGGGGCGTTGAACGAACCGAAACCCGTCAGCCAGCCCCATCCGCCGATCGTCGTCGGCGGTGCGGGGCCGAAGATGCTCCGCCTCGCCGCCCGCCACGCCGACGAGTGGAACGTCGAGATCAGCGGCCGAGCCCGGGGGCGCTCCATCGAGTTCAAGGCCCGGAAGTTCGACGAGTACCTCGAAAACGAGGGGCGCGATCCAGACGAGGTCGACCGCTCGTGGCTCGCACACGTCCTCGTCCGGGAGGACGAAGCCGCCGTCGAGTCGGCCGTCGAGGAGATCTTCCCGCTCCCGTGGGGCGAGGAGTCGGACATGGACGATCAACTCACCGACGCCGCCGAGGCCCGGGAGAAAGGCGACATGCTCATCGGGACGCCCGCCCAGGTCGCCGAGCAGATCGAGGGCATCCGCGACCTCGGCTTCGGGAAGCTCCAGTTGCTGTTTCTGGATTTCCCCGACTCCCGCGGGATGGAGCTGTTCGGCGACGAGGTCGCCCCGCAGTTCAAATAGCCCGCCGAACCGGTCGTCGGGATGGAAAACCGTTTTACAGAGCCGTCCGAAAGACCGGTACGATGGATTACAGACAGCTCGGCAGCACGGGGACCCGTGTCTCGGAACTCTGTCTCGGGACCTGGCGCTTCGGCAAGGAGACAAACGGCGTGGTCGAGACGGGCCGGGAGGAGGCCCACGAACTGCTGGACGCGGCCTGGGACCGCGGTGTCAACTTCATCGACACGGCGAACGTCTACGGCTCCCCACACGGCACCAGCGAGGAGTACATCGGGGAGTGGCTCGACGAGTACGACCGGTCGGACTTCGTCATTGCCTCGAAAGTGTACTTCCCGTTCGACGGCTGGGGCGAACCCGGACCGAACGACTCCGGTCTGGGCCGGAAACACATCCGCGAACAGGTCGAAGGGACCCTGGACCGCCTCGGGACCGATTACCTGGATCTGTACTACATCCACCGCTGGGACGAGGGCAGCGACATCGAGGAGACGCTGCGAACGCTCAACGATCTCGTCCGCGAGGGGAAGGTCAACTATCTCGGCGCCTCCACGATGGCGTCCTGGCAACTGACAAAGGCCCTCTGGAAGTCAGACGTCGAGGGCCTCGAACGGTTCGAGGTCACCCAGCCGCTCCACCACGCCGGCTACTACGAGGACGTGAGCGAGTACCTCGACGTGTGTGCCGATCAGGACATTGCCGTGTGTCCGTACTCGCCGCTCGCTGGTGGCTTCCTCACTGGGAAGTACGAACGCGCCGACCCCGACGACCCGGAGGCCGTCGAAGCTCCCGACGGCGCTCGGGGGAGCTTCGACGACTTCTTCGATGACTACTACCTCTCGGAGCGGGGCTGGCACGTCCTCGACGAGGTCCGGACGATCGCCGACGAAGTCGACGCCACGCCCGCACAGGTGTCGCTGCGCTGGCTGATGGAATGGGACGAGTTCACCTGCGTCCCCATCGTTGGCGCGCGCACGACCGAGCAACTCGACGAGAACGTCGCCGCGACCGAGGTCTCCCTCTCGGACGCGCAGTGGGACCGTATCATGGACGCGCGGTACGACCCCGATGGGAACCTCTGGGGTCACTGACGGCGGCGTCGGAATCCGGTCTCACTCGGCGTCGGGCTCGAACTGCCAGACCCGTTCCATGAACGGGATGCCCGACTCCGGATCGGCGTCGGCGTCGACGCCCGACTGTTTGAACTGGCCGGTGTAGCGCTCCCAGTCGGCGACGGCCTCGTCGCCGTCGACGGCGTCCAGATAGGCGTCCAAGTCCGTACACTCCAGGATACAGACCGCGATGTCGTCCCGGACGTACAGTTCGAACTCCTCGACGCCGCCCCGTTCCATCGCGTCGGTCACGCCCTCGGGGACCTCGTCGTGGGCCTCGACGTAGGCCTCGCGCTGGTCGGGATCGAGTCGCTGGACGTAGACGGCACGTTCGGTGTCTGCCATACCCGTTTCCACTCGGGGCTGGCAAATCAGCGTTTCGGGGGTGTTAGTGAGCCGCCGGCGACAGCCGCACCGAGTGGTCATACGACGCCCTCCAGGGGTTCTCGAACTGGCTGTCCGAGGTCGGACTGAACGTCGCCGTCCTGGGGTGTGGTCCCCAACTCGGACCGGGTCCGCCTCGGCTGCGGGGACCGGGGCGAAGATGTCGGGTGTTCAAACAGTTGCTCCGAACTGCGGGGAGGTCTGCATCCCGGTCGTCCGCTGGGACTGGATGGCCGGCGTCTGCGGGGCGCGGACCGACGGCTGACGGCTCAGGGGTCGACGGCGGAGCGAAACTCCGGCCGACCGGTAACGCCGAGATCGGCCCGGTAGAGACTTCCTGCACCCGCTCCCTCCGTCTCGCGGCTCTCGACACAGGCCGTCGTCACGTAGGCCGTGTCGTCGTCCTCGCCGGCGAACGTCAGCGACGACACCTTCCGAGGATCGAACGTGACGGCCCGCTCGTGAGTCCCGTCGGGCGCGAACCGGTGGAGCGCGTTCCCGTCCCAGAACGCCGACCAGACGTGTCCCTCGCCGTCGACGGTCATCCCGTCGGGGTAGCCGTCGATGTCGCTCGCATCGACGAACACCTCCGGATCGGCGATCTCGCCGCTCGCGCGGTCGTAGTCGTACCGGTAGATGTAGCCGGGCTCTGCCGGATCGACTTCGCAGGTGTCGGTGAAGTACAGCTGCGACAGGTCGGGCGTGAACCCCATCCCGTTCGGGAGCACGCAGGACTCCCGGACGAGTGTGAACGTCCCGTCGGTGTCCAGTCGGTAGAGCTGGCCGGGGAGATCCCGCTCGGTATCGGGCATCACGCCCGCGAAGACCCGGCCCTCGGGGTCCGCGATGATGTCGTTGAACCGTTCGTGGAAGCGGCCGGGGTCCGGGGAAACGACCGTCTCGGTCGTCCAGTCGTCACGGGAGAGTTGCCGGACTGCGCCGGCCTCCTGGAACAGCAACAACGAGCCGTCTTGCTGGACGGTGAACCCGCCGATCCGCTCGCTGTCGTCCCGGTAGACCTGTTCGTAGTCGTCCGCTGCCGGATCGTACCGATAGAGCCGACCTCTCGGGATGTCACACCAGTAGACGTGTTCGTCGTCGGGGTGGTACAGCGGTCCCTCGCCGGTCTCACACTCGATGTCGACGACCTGTTCGGGCGTGCTCATACCGGACCAACGGTCGTCGGGACCGAAAAACCGGGGGGTCAGTGACCCGGGATTCGCGGGTTCCGCTGAGCGTGTCGTCTCCTGGCGGTCTCCAGTATCGGACTCAAGAGTCGCTACGCTCCCGGTTCGTAAGGTTGGAGGAACCGACCGCAGGGCGGTTCCTCGCTAGTCGTCGAGACGCCCGCTCGACAGCGTCCCGGTCGTCATCAGTTCGTTCAACTCCTCTAAGTTCGTCTCGTCGGGTTGCTTGATGTCGACGAGCGAGCCCCGGAAGAGGATGCCGATCCGGTCGGCGTGATTCAGCACCGACTCGATGTTGTGGCTGACGATGATGATCGTGATCCCCTGGTCGGCCAGTGTGTCGATGGTGTCCTGGACGAGCCGGGTCGCATCGACCGACAGCGCGCTCGTGGGCTCGTCGAGGACGATGACGTCCGGATCGAACGCGAGTGCCCGGCCGATGGCGACGAGCTGTCGCTGCCCGCCCGAGAGGAACTCCACCTCCGTCTTGATGTCCACGTCGCGGCCGAGCTGATCCATCATGATCTGTTCGGCCCGCTCGTAGGTCTCGTCCCAGTCGATGATCCGGAACGGACCGAACCCGTTCCGCGGGAACTGGCCCATGAAGATGTTCGTCGCGATATCGAGGTCGTCCATCAGCGCGAGGTCCTGATAGACCGTCTCGATGCCCTTGTTGCGGGCCTCGGAGGGGTTACTGAAGTTCACCGCCTCGCCGTCCTTGTATATCTGCCCCTTCGTGGGTGCGTGGACGCCGCTGAGCATGTTCATCAGCGTCGACTTGCCGGCACCGTTGTCGCCGACGAGCGCGAACACCTCCGAGGGCTGGATATCCAGCGAGACGTCCTCGACCGCGACGATGCGGCCGAACTGCTTGGTGAGGTTCTCCACGCTGAGCTTCGGGGTTCCGGCCGTCCCGGTATCGGCGCGCTCCGCCTGGCGCTGTTCCGCCGTCCCCTCGTCTTCGACGCTCATACCGCACCACTCGCGAGGATGCGAGCGCGAAGCTTACTCTGTGTGCTGTACAGCAGGATCGCGACCAGCAGGACGATACCGTTTATCATCTGGATCTGTGTCGCGCCGACGACCGGACTGTTGTTCAGTGCCGACTGGATGACCTGGATGAGGATAACGCCACCGAGTGCGCCGGTGATCTTCCCCCGACCGCCGAAGAGACTGATGCCGCCGATGACCGCGCCGGCGAACGCCTGGAACACGAGCCCCTCGCCGATCAACGGCGGGACAACGCCGACGAATCCAGTCAACATCAACCCGGCGATCGCCGACAGCAGGCCGCTGATGGTGTAGATGAGGATGATGAGTCGCTCGGTGTCGATCCCCACTTCGCGGGCGGAGTGTTCGGAACTCCCCAGCGCGTAGACCGCCTGGCCGAATGAGGTGTACCGCAACACCAGGCCGGCGATCAGGAACGCGACCAGCATCAACCCGATCGCGAGCTCGGGCGTCGCACCGACCTGCGTGTACAGGGCCGGCAGGCCCGTGACTGGCTGAGTCTGCATCGCCGTCTTCGCGCCCTCGAAGATGATGAGGAACGCCAGCGTCTGCAGGAACGGGTTCAGTCCCACTTTCGCGATCATCACGCCGTTGACCAGGCCGATGAGCGACCCGACCAGCAGGATGACGCCGAAACCGATCCACGGGCTCGTCGTCACCGACCAGCAACTCGGGCAGGTCCCGAGGAGCATCCCGGTGAACATCGCCGAGAAGCCGGCGATCGACCCGATCGAGAGGTCGAAGTGTCCCGACAGGAGACAGAGGCTCTCGGCCAGGACGAGCAACCCGATCGGGACTGCTCCCCACAGGATCAACTGGGTCGACCTGAACGTCTGGGGGACGAACACCAGTACCCCGATCAGGACGATGGCCAGGATCGGCCAGATCATGTTGTCTAACAGTGTCAGCATCACGTCGTCCCGGTCCCCGAAGGTCCGGCCGATGAATCCTTGTTCCGTTGCCATCTGTAGCGTTAGCCCCAGACGTTACCCCAGAGGAACGGCTGGTCGAAGTTCTCCTCCGTGATGACGATGCTGTTGGTCCGGAACCACGGGTGGCCGTTCTGTTCACGCATGACCCCGGGATCCCAGATCGGTTCCGACCACATCTCGACGCCCTTGTGCTGGCCGGACTCGATGGTCAACTGGTCTGCGGTGACCTCCGACCCCACCTCCGGGATGACGCTTTCGTCCATCCCGCTCTCGACGTACTCCCGCATGTAGTACATCGCGATGGGATTGTAGAAGTAGTTGGGCTGGTCGACTGCCGCGTCGATCATCCCCTCACCGACCAGCGGGTTCACCTCGGGACTGCCGTCCATCTGGGTCAGGCAGACGTGGCCGTCCTCCCCTCGCGGGACCAGCATATCGAGGTTACGCAACGCCCCGACGACACCGAGACCCATCGAGAGGTTCCCCGAGTAGATCCCGTCGACACGACCGTTCGCCTGGATGTACTCCTGGACGGTCGACTGGGCAACGTCGCGGGCGAACTCCCCGTTGAGCGTCTGGGCGACTTCGATGTTGTCCTGCTCGGCGATCACGTCGAGGAACCCCTGCGATCGCTGATTGGCCGATTGGTTCCCCTGGGGGCCACGGATGTTCAGCACGCGGTAGGAGTCCTTGTCGGGGTACTGTTCGTCCAGCGCCGTCACCATCTCCTCGCCCGAACTCGCGCCGCCATCGTAGTTGCTGAAGCCGACGTACAGCGGGATCTCCGAGCTGGAGGTGTCGGCGTTCGTCGCGAACACCGGCGTGCCGCCCTGGATTGCCTGGTTGATGGCTCCTTCTGCCGCTCCGGTCTGCCAGACACCGACGAGGATCGCGTCGTGGTCGCTGTTGGCGAACTCGCGGATGTCCGAGACCTGCTTCTGTGCGCTCTGTTGGTTCGGCCGGACGTCGAGTTCGATACCCTGGTCCTCCGCGTAGAACTCCGCGGCCTCGATGTAGGCCGTGATCCAGGAGCCACCACGGACGTACGCGGACATCCCGATCTTGTCGAGGGAGTTACCGCCACCGCCACTGCCGCCGTCCCCGGTGGACCCGCCGTCACCGCTCCCGCCGTCGCCGCTTCCACCGTCGCCGCCGCCGTTGCCACCACACCCTGCAAGTGAGATGGTTGTTATTGCTGCGCCGGTCGCTTTCAGGAACTTTCGCCTGTCACTACCTCGCATGTTACAGTGGTTTATCTCGGTACTACATAAAGATTGTCGATGATAGAGAATGCAGAACCGGCCGTTACGCAGGCGATCGTGTCCATCTGTCCGGCCTCAGTCTGTGCGGGCGTATATTTTTTGTGAGTGTTTATAATTGAAAATAAAATGCCGTATCGAATCCGACATGAACGCGGTCTTCGGGACAGCACCCCAGTACTGCGGGTCCATGGCGACTGAAGGATGAGGAGAGATAGCATACCATGTTTGTTCGGTGCGTGTTTTTGGTGGAGCGATGAACGGATCGACAAGGCGAAAGGACCGACATTCCGATCCGAGCAATAGGTTCATGCAACCGGCTACCGAACGTGTCGCTGTGAATATCTACCTCGACACGGCGTCGCCGGAACAGATCCGGACCGCTGACCGACTCTGTTCGATCGATGGCGTGACGACGAACCCCTCGATCGTCGCCGGGACGGACCGCCAATACCGGGAAGTGGTCGAGATCGCAGCCGAGATCATCGACGGACCGGTGTTCGCGCAGGTGCTTGCCGAGGACGCCGACGGGATGGTTCGTGAGGCGCGTGGCTACCAGGACTGGGCGGACCACGTCGTCGCGAAGATCCCGGCGACACGGCCGGGGTTCGAGGCGCTGGGACGGCTCCGTGCCGATGGCATTCCGGCGGGGACGACCGTGGTCTTCACCGTCGAGCAGGCGGTGCTGGCCGGGAAACACGACGCGACCTTCGTCGCACCGTACGTCGGCCGCATCGACGATTCGGGTGCCGACGGACTCGCGACGACCCGCCGCATCCAGTCGATCTTCGACACACAGGGGTTCGAGACGGAGGTGCTCGCGGCGAGTATCCGAAACACCACGCAGGCGACCGCCCTTTACGAGGCCGGGGTCGACGCGATCACAATGTCGCCGTCTGTCCTCGACGACCACGTCGGCGCTTCGGAGACCGAAGAAAGCGTTGCCGGCTTCGCAGCCGACTGGGGTGATCGTGATCCCCCGCTGTCGGAGTGAGAGCCGGAACCCGGACGAATCACTAAATACCGGTGGGTCCAATCGGGTCTCATGACGACGGAACCGACAGTCCTGGTCGCCGGCGACACGCTCGTGGATTTCGTCCCGCGTAACCCTGGTCCACCTGGCGACGCCGGCGGATACGAACCGTCCTTCGGGGGGTCTGGTGGGAACGCCGCGATGGCCTTGGACCGACTCGGCGTCCCACCGCTGTGCTGGACGGGGCTGGCCGCCGACGGCCTCGGGGAGTTCCTCCGGGCGCACTTCGAGGCCTCCGATATCCCTTCCGACCTCCTCGTGACAGACGAGACGGCGCGGACGACGGTCGCCCTGGTCAATCACGACGCGGATCGGGGGCCGTCGTACGTCTTCTACCGGGAGCGGGGAGCCGACACCAGACTACAACAGGGAACCGTCTCGGACGACACCCTCGACTCGGTGTCGTGGGTCCACACGACCGGCGTAACGATGAGTGTCGAGCCGAGCCGATCGGCGACGCTCGAACTCCAGTCGCGGGCCAGCGACCGCTGTACCGTGTCGCTGGACCCCAACTGGCGGCCCGATATGTGGCACAGCAGCCACGAGTTCCGTGCCGTCATCCGCGGCGCGCTACCGGATATTGATGTCGTCACGGCGACGCCGGAAGAACTGGCGGTCGCAGGGTTCGAGGCCGAGGAGCCGGGGGAACTGGCCCGTGCCGTCGCCGACGAGGGGCCACACACCGTGGTCCTGACGCTCGGAGACGTGGGCGCGTTCTGTTACGGGACCGACGACAGCCCAGTGACCGGGCAGGTACACCACGGAGGATACGACATCGATCCCGTCGACGCCACGGGGGCCGGTGACGCGTTCCTCGCAGCGTTCATCGCCGCACTGACACACGGTGTTCAGGACCCGAACCGTGCGCTGGCGCTCGCGAACGCCGCCGGCGCTGTCACGACGACACAGGCCGGTGCCGTAACGGCGCTGACTGGACCCGACGCGCTCCGAGAGTTCCACGACGACATCCCCTGGCTGTCGTAGTGCTCACCTGGACAGCCGTTCCGCCCAAGTGAACAGAGCTTTGTGGGTGGCGGTTCCCCATCACTGTATGGGAGAAGACAATACCATCACCGCAACCAAAACGTCGCTGCGGATCATCGAGGCTCTGAAACGAATGGACGGAGCCGGTGTGACGGCGGTTGCCGACGATCTCGACATCGCGAAGAGCACGATCCACAACCATCTCCAAACGCTGGAGGGCGAGGGGTACGTCACGAACGAAGGCAGTGTCTACCGCGTCGGACTGCGGTTTCTCGAACTGGGAGAGTACAAGCGCAACCGGATGAACATTTACGAGAAGGCCCGCCCGGAGGTCGCGGCGCTGGCCGAAAAGACGGGCGAGATGGCCAACGCCGCCGTCGAGGAACACGGCGAGGGCGTCTACATCACCCGTGCCGAGGGTACCCAGGCTGTCGCAGTCGACACCTACGCGGGCAAGCGGGTGAAGCTTCACTGTACCGCACTCGGGAAGACGATCCTCGCAGAGTTACCCGAGGAACGCGTCGACGAGATCGTCGACACCCACGGTCTCCCGGCTCGGACGGAAAACACCATCACGGACCGGGCGGAACTTAAATCGGAACTCGCCGAGGTCCGGGAGCGAGGGTACGCCTACGACCGCGAGGAGCGGCTCTCGGGGTTGCGCTGTGTCGCCGCCCCGATCGTACCGGAGGACGGGGAGTTCGTGGGGGCACTCAGCGTCTCCGGTCCGACGACCCGTATCGAGGGTGACCGCTTCCACGAGGAGATCCCCGAACTGCTCCGGTCGGCCGCAAACGTCATCGAAATCAACCTCGTGTACTCGTGACCGTTCGGACGACTGTTCGGTCGAAGTGGTATGCTGTTCCGCTCTACTGAACGACGGCGTTGATGCAGCCTACCGACCGTCTCGTCCATTCATATAACAAAGGTACGCATGTTACGTTAGCCTTCGCTATCGTTCTCTTCTGGCGGTAGTGCGTTCACCTCTGCGGAACGGATAACAGTCCGATCGTCGCACCTACTCCCGCTTGACGTATAGCACCGGTACGGGAGCGTTCAGGAGGGTCTGCTGGGCGTGATCACCGAACACCGCCTTCCCGGTCGGCGACCGTTTGGTACCCCCGACGACGGCCACGTCCGCGTCGATCCGTTCGATCTTCCGCACGATCTGGTCCGCTGGGTTCCCGCCGGAGACGCCCCCGATATCGTAGTCGATGCCCAGCGACTCCAGCCGGTCGGCCGGCTCCCGGACGCTCTCGTGGCGCTGTGCGACCTCGTCGGCCGTGAGCCCGCTGGTCGTCGTGTCGATGTCCATCTGTTCCATTATCGTCTCGTAGTCGTCCCGCGGGAAGACATACAGCAGGGACACGGTCGCGTCCGCGGGCTCCGCGAGGTCGATGGTGGCGTCCACGAGGGTGTCCAGGCTGTCACGGTCGTCCGGCCCGATTGCCAGCAGTATCCGGTCGTGTGCCATACCAGAGAATTCGTGTGACGGACAATTAGGTGTTTGGGGTCTCGGCCGGGACCGACAGCAGTCTCGCATCCGGGAGCGGTAAGCCCACTCTACCGTCTCGACGCGTTCGATAGTGACCCCAGTCACACTCCGTGGACCCGTTCGAACGTCCGGTGAGCCAGATACGAGTAGTCACGTGCCGAGAGGAACGGTGCCTCCTCGACCCACGAAAGACAGTCCTCGTACTCGGCCCAGTCGTCCATCCACGGGTAGTCAGAGCCGAGCAGCAGGCGGTCGGTGCCGAACCAGTCCGCGAGCTTGCGAACGTAGCCCCACAGGTCCTCGTAGGGCCAGTCCGCCTCGCTAGAGCGGGGGAGCGAGCTTACCTTGACCGCGACGTTGTCGTGGTCGGCCACTCCCTCGAAATCCGTCCAGGGCGCCGCATCCGGGGCCGTCGTCTCGTCGGGAAACGCCATGTGATCGATGACCAGTTGCACCTCTGGATGCCGTTCCGCGAGGGTTGCGACCATCGAGAGCTGTTCGGCCTTCGGGAAGACGAACACGGTTGTCCCCTGCCGGGCGGCCTCGTCCCAGACCGGTGCCAGTTCGTCGTCGAGAATCCAGTCGGCAGTCCGGTTCAGTTCCGTCGAGTGCTCCTCGTAGTCGAGACACGCGTGCATCCGGACGCCCAGCATCCGGTCGTGGCCGACGACACGGCGCAGCGCCGCCCGCACCTCGTCGGGGTCGCCGTAGAAGTCCATCAGGCCGACCCCCCACAGGCGGTCCGGGTACGCCTCGATGGACCGCATCGTGTACTCGTTGGCCCGGACGCCGCGGCCGTACATCGGCGTCGTCACCGTCACTGCCTCCTCGACGCCGGCAGCGTCCATGTCCTCGATCAGATCGTGGGCGGTGTAGGGTCCCTCCCAGCCCGGCGGGAGGACCGTCTCGGACCAGGGCAGTTCCGCGGTGTCCGGTCCCCAGGTGTGGGTGTGGGTGTCGACGAGACGCATGGTCACTCCAGGTTGCCGCCCCCGCTGACACGGACGATGTCGCCGACGACGTAGTCCGCGCGGTCGCTCGCGAGCCACAGCACCGCGTCGGCGAGGTCCTCGGGCTGTCCGAGCCGGCCCAGCGGCCGTTGCTCGCCCCGGGCTCGCAGTATCTCGTCGGCCGTCCGGTCGGGGTCGTCTGCCGCCTCTTGTTCGGCCTCGTGGCGGAGCTGTGCCGTCTCGGTCACGTCAGTCGAGACGGCGTTCATCCGGATGCCGTGTTCGGCCAGTTCCTGAGCCATCCGCCAAGTGAGGCCGTTGATGCTGGTCTTCGAGATGCCGTACAGCCCGAACGGACCCGTCCGGCGGTCGCCGGCCTGGCTCGTGTGGTTGACGATACAGCCCTCGATTCCCTCGTCGATCATGTGTCCGGCGACCCGCTTTGCGGCGTAATACTGTGCGCGGACGTTGACGGCCATCGTGTGGTTCCACTGTTCGAGGTCCGAATCGACGAGTGACTCCTCCTCGGGCCAGACGGCCGCGTTGTTGACGAGCAGGTCGATCCGCCCGAACTCCTCGATGGTTCGGTCGACGAGCGTGTCGATATCGTCGGTCGACCCGACATCCGCTGGGATACCGACGATGCGACCCGAGCCACGGTCGTCCAGTTCCGCGGCGGTCGACTCCACAGCCGACTCCGTCCGGGAGTTGACGACGACGTTGGCGTCGGCATCGGCCAGTCCGGCGGCGATTCCCCGACCGATTCCCTTCGTGGAACCGGTGACAATTGCGGTCTCACCGCTGAAGTCGTAGCTGGTGTGTCCGACCATGCGGGGTAGGTACTCGCCACGGCGAAATGAAACCACCGGTAAAAGACCCTACGTTTATCTCCCCCGGTGTCACAAGAGTAGAGTATGGCGCCAGAGATAACCAGCATCGAGTCCGTCGAGTTCGCCTATCCGATCGAGGACGTCGGGACAGACCAACACGGGTTCAACCTCGTGTACGAACCGGGTTCGGTCACTGAGCGGAAACTGTTCGGCCTGAAGATCCACACTGACGAGGGGATCACCGGCGAGTACGTCGGCGGCAACTCCCCGGGTGCAGCCCAGATCAACACCTTCGCCGACTACCTCGTCGGCAAGAACCCGCTGGAGCGGGAGCGACACTGGAGCGAGGTGAAACGGGCGCTCCGGAAGTACGACCGGATGGGGATCGGCCCCATCGACATCGCCCTGTGGGACTACGCCGGCAAGAAGTACGACGCCCCCATCCACGAGATGCTCGGGACCTACCGGACGCGGTTCCCCGCCTACGCCTCGACCTATCACGGGGACGAAAACGGCGGGCTGGACACGCCCGAAGCCTTCGCCGATTTCGCCGAAGAATGTCGCTCGATGGGGTACGGCGGCTTCAAGATCCACGGCTGGGGCGGCAGCGAGGGGTCCCGCGACCTCGACCGCGAGGTCGACGCGGTCCACGCCGTCGGCGAGCGCGTCGGCGACGAGATGGACCTGATGCACGACCCGGCCTGCGAACTAGAGACCTACGCCGACGCCTTGAAACTCGGCCGCGCGCTCGACGAGGAGGGCTTCTTCTGGTACGAGGACCCCTACCGCGACGGCGGCGTCTCCCAGCATGCCCACCGGAAACTCCGCCAGACTCTCGACACCCCTATCCTCCAAACCGAGCACGTCCGGGGGCTGGAGCCGGCGACCGACTTCGCCGCCAACGAGTCGACCGACTTCCTGCGGGCAGATCCCGAGTACGACGGCGGGATCACCGGCGCGATGAAGCGGGCGAAGGTGGCCGAAGGGTTCGGGATGGACGTGGAGTTCCACGCGCCGGGACCGGCCCAGCGACACTGTATCGCGGCGATTCGCAACACGAACTACTACGAACTCGCCCTGGTCCACCCGGACTGTCCGAACACCCAGCCGCCGGTGTACGAGGGCGGCTACTCGGACATGCTCGATACGGTCGACGACGACGGAATGGTCGAGGTCCCCGAGGGGCCGGGCCTGGGCGTCGACTACGACTGGGACTACATCGAGGCAAACGCCACCGGCAGCGTCCACACCTACGAGTGATATGACCTACAGAGCTGGCATCATCGGGACTGGCGGAATCGCCGGGATGGGTATCCTCGGGATGCACGACGAGGAAGACATCGGCCAGAAGAAGGTCAAGGCCAGCCATGCCGGGGGGTACGACGCGACCGAGGGCGTCGAACTGGTTGCCGTCGCCGACGTCGACGAGGAGAAACTCGACCGGTTCGGTGAGGCCTGGGAGATTCCATCCGACAGGCGGTACGTCGGCCACGAGTCGATGCTCGCGGCGGAGGACCTCGATATGGTCTCGGTCTGTACGCCGTCGTATCTCCACGCGGACCACGTCGTCGACGCCGCAGAGTCGGCGGCCGATCCCGGGCTGATCTGGTGTGAGAAGCCAATCGCTTCCTCGGTCAGCGACGCCGAGAAGATGGTCGCCGTCTGCGAGGAGACGGAGACGGAACTGCTGATCAACCACTCGTTCCGGTTCACGACGAAACTCCAGCAGCTCAGGGACCTCATTCAGCACGAGGATCTCCTGGGCGAGGTCCACTCCGTCGCCACGCAGTTCCGGATGGAACTGTTGCGAAACTCCACACACCTGCTGGATACGCTGGTGTATCTGCTCGACACCCGTGCGGAGCGCGTCTCCGGCTACATCACCGGCGAGAACGAGGCCGTCGATTCGCTGAAAGCAGGGGAGCGTGTCGACGACGCCGGCGGTGGCGGGTTCGTCGTGATGGACGACGGGAGCTTCGTCACCATCGACTGCACTATCCCCCGAGCGGCCTCCTCGATGACACTCCAGTTCGTCGGCAGCGAAGGGAAACTCTACCTCAACAACGACGACGGGGAGTGGCGCTACTGGCGGCTCGCGGACGGTACCCACGTCGAGGCGGACCTGCCGGGAATCGAGAGTGCCTGGACGTGGGACGAGGACTACCGCGACGCCTTCGCCAACGCCGCTGGCGACGCCGTGGCTGTCCTAGACGGGGCCATCGAGAACCCCTCGACGGGCGAGGAGGCGACCCGATCGCTGGAGATCATCGCTGGCTTCTACATCTCTCACTACACCGGTGGACAGGTGTCGGTCCCGCTCGACCGCCCGCTTCGGGACGTGAATATCACCTCCTGGTAACTCACTCCCCGCGAGAGCGGGCGGAAGGGTTTTTTCGGCTCGGCGCTCAGCACCCGTATGCCCGCCGACGCCGATCGCGTCGTGCTTGCTCACACCGGAGACGACGCCGCCGCCGAGGAACTACGCGAGACTGTCTACGTGCAGTACCTCCGCCGGTCGAAGGCCGGTCCGGTGGCGGTCGGTGACGAGTGGACCGAGGTCGTGCCGGACGGCTGTGGCGAGACGACGGCAGTCACGCTCCGCGTGCGCGCAGTCGAGGACGGCCACCGGATCGGCCCGGAGACGGCGTTCGACTACGAGCGGAGCGACGACTGACCGGGATCAGACAGTCGTCACGTCGTTCGTGAGGCCACCGATGTTTTCGATGTCGATGTGGATCTCGTCGGCCGGCGTCAGCGAGAACCCCTCCTCCGGGACGAGCGAGGTCCCCGTCAGGAGGACTGCCGACTCGGGGACGGTGTTGTGCCGACGGAGGTACGAGACCAACTCCTCGCAGGTCCGGACCATCTCCCCGGTCGAGGTCTTCCCCTCGTAGACCGTCTCGCCGTCGCGTTCGACGGTCATCGTCATCGTGAGGTCGTGAGGGTCCCCGACGGCATCGGGTGTCGCGACACACGGGCCGAGCGAACAGCAGCGGTCGTACACCTTCGCCTGCGGGAGATAGAGCGGGTTCTGGCCTTCGATAGAGCGGCTGCTCACGTCGTTACCGACGGTGTAGCCGACGATCTCGCCCTCGTAGAGGACGATCCCCAGTTCGGGTTCAGGGACGTTCCATTCGGAGTCCCCACGGACGCCGACGGCGTCGCCCGGACCGACCACCCGGTCCCAGGTCGCCTTGAAAAACACCTCCGGGCGCTCGGCGCCGTAGACATCGAGATACATCTCCGGCATCCCGCTCTCCGCTTCGCGGGCCTGCTCGCTGATCTCGTAGGTGACGCCCGCCGCCCACACCTCGTCGACGAGAGTCGGGACGCCGACGGCCGTCTCCGTGGGCACCGACACCGGCTCGGTCGCGTCGATGAGGTCGCTGGCCACCTCGTCGACGGTCCGGTCGCTCACGTTTGCAACGTACGCGAGGTCTTCGAACGCTGTCACGTTCGGCCGGACGGCAGTCAGGTCGTAGGCGTCGGCGCCCGCCCTGGCAACGAGGCGGGGACCGCCGGCTCCGACTGTGCGATAATATCGCATACGTTTAATTTCGGCGGGCATCGACTTGTCGGTTCCGATGCTCGTCCCAAAGGTTCTCGTAAGTCGACCGCGTCAGTACGGTTGATGACGGAAACTTACCATAACTACGTGGACGGCGAATGGATCGCCGCTGACACCGGGGAGACCTTCACGGTCCACAACCCTGCAGATCGATCGGATATCGTCGGCGAGTTCCAGCAGTCGGGGACAGCCGACGCCGAGGCGGCCGTCGAAGCCGCTGCCGAGGCGAGCACGGCGTGGGCCGACACGCCCGGCCCGGAGCGGGGTCGCATACTGCGCGCGACCGGGCAGAACCTCGCGGACCGCAAGGACGAACTCACCGAGACACTCGTCCGCGAGGAGGGGAAGGCCCGGCCCGAGGCGGCCGGCGAGGTCCAGCGCGCCATCGACATCTTCGCGTACTACGCCGCGAAAGCCAGCGACCTCGGGGGCACGGTGAAAGCCTCCAGCAGCGAGAACACGCGGCTGTACACCGTGAACGAACCACTGGGTGTCGCGGGTCTCATCACCCCGTGGAACTACCCGGTCGCTATCCCGGCCTGGAAGATCGCGCCGGCCCTAGCAACGGGGAACACGATCGTGTTCAAACCGGCCTCGCAAGCCCCCAACGTCTCGCGGAAGCTCGTCGAGTGTCTGGACGAGGCCGGGCTCCCCGACGGCGTTCTCAACTACGTCACCGGTCCCGGCAGCGAGGTCGGCAAAACCTTCTCGACACACGAGGCCGTCGACGCTGTCTCCTTTACCGGGAGTTCGGCGGTCGGGGACACCGTCGGCGACCAGGCACAGGAGACCGGCAAGCGGATCCAACTGGAGATGGGCGGCAAGAACCCCGCCGTCGTGATGCCCAGCGCCGACGTGGACGAGGCGGTCGACATCGCCGCCAGCGGGGCCTTCGGCGTCACCGGACAGGCCTGTACGGCCACCTCGCGGGCGATCGTCCACGAGGACATCTACGACGAGTTCGTCGAGGGTGTCGTTGCCGCGGCCGAGGCCATCGAAGTCGGCCCGGGGCTGGACGGGGCCGAAATGGGGCCGCAGGTCAGCGAGAGCGAACTCGACAGCACGCTGGAGTACGTCGATATCGGCGTCGACGAGGGAGCGACGCTGGAAACCGGCGGCGGCGAGGTCGACGCCGGCGACGGCTTCTTCGTCGAACCGGCTGTGTTCTCCGACGTCGAGCCCGACATGCGGATCGCACAGGAGGAAATCTTCGGGCCGGTGCTTGCCGTAATTCCGGTCGGAAGCTACGAGGAGGCCGTCGAAGTCGCTAACGGCGTCCGCTACGGCCTTTCGGCCAGTATCGTCACGCAGGACCTCTCCGAGGCCAATCAGTTCGTCGAGGACTCCGAGTCCGGCGTCGTGAAAGTCAACGAAAAGACGACCGGACTGGAGTTGCACGTCCCCTTCGGCGGGATGAAAGACTCCTCCAGTGAGACCTACCGCGAACAGGGTGACGCCGGACTCGACTTCTACACCATCTCGAAGACGGTGTATATGAACTACTGACGGGTCGCCTCCGAAGAGTGGCCCCGTCGAAGGAATCGCTACAGGTAAATTTCCGACTCGATCCGGAATATTTAGAAGGAGATCTCGATTACACCACAATCGAGCGGAACACGATCGAACGAGCGGGTCGAACGAACCAGTATCAGGGGATAACTTCGTATAATTAGGGGTAGAACTGGGAATACAATCCGAAATATTCCGATTAGTTTCTCGCAAATGGGAGTGTGAGTTTTTAGATCCGATATTTGTGTTGGACGATGGTACTACTGAAGCTCTATCGAAATATTTGGACGCGGACTCGCGAATCTCACTTCCAGTACGGCCCTCTGTCTGTCTAAAACGTCAGCGGTAGGGAATTGGTTACCGGTCCGAACTGGGTCCTTCGGAGTCCGAACGCATCCGTGGGTGGCTGAGATCGAGCGATTCCGCGACCTCGTTTGCCGACCGTCTGATCTCGTCCGCGTCGGCGCTTTTTACCTCGCCGTCCTCCATGAGTACCTCGCCGTCGACCATCGTGAACTCGACATCGTCGCCCCGGGCGGCGAACACGATGTACGACAGCACGTCGTAGAGAGGGGTCGCACGGGTTCCATCGGCCGATAGACCAACGATATCGGCCCGCCAGCCGGGTTTCAGTTCGCCGAGGCGATCGAATCCGGCGGCTTTCGCCCCGTTTACAGTCGCCATCTCGAAGATCGTTTGGACCGGGGTCACCGTCGGATCGAGTTGATCGACCTTCTGGAGGGTGCTCGCCTGTTTCATTTCGGTGAACGGATCGAGCGTGTTGTTACAGGGCGGCCCGTCGTTGCCGAGCGCGACGTTGATCCCGCGGTCGAGATAGTCGACGATCGGAGCGATGCCACTCGCGAGTTTCATGTTCGACGTCGGGCAGTGCGTGACGTTGGTCCCAGTCTCGGCCAGCAGTTCCCGTTCGGACTCGTCGGTCCAGACACAGTGTGCGAGGACGACATCCTCGCCGGTGAGTCCGACCTCGTCGAGCCAGTGGATGTTCCGCTTTCCGGTGTCTTCTTCGATGGTTTCGATCTCGTCACGGGTCTCGCTGGCGTGGGTGTGGATGCGGACGCCGTCGTACTCGTCCGCGAGTTCGCGTGCCCCCCTGAGACACGCCTCAGAACAGGACACGGCGAACCGCGGCGTCACGGCGTAGCGGATCCGATCGTCAAAACTCCCGTGGTATTCCTCGATCAACGTCTCCGTTCGGTCGAGGCCGGCCTGCGTGTCTTCGAGGAGCCCATCGGGCGCGTGCTGGTCCATCAGTACCTTTCCCAGCAGTCCCCGAATCCCCATGTCGCCGGCTGCCTCGAACGCGCGGCGGGCGTGGTTGACCGAGAGGTGATCGACGACCGTCGTCGTCCCCGTCTCGATGAGTTCGAGATAGCCCAATCTGGCCGCGACTTCCATCTCGTCGGCCGTCAGCGACGCTTCCATCGGCAGGACGGCGTCGAACAACCAATCGAGGAGCTCCTGGTCGTCCGAGAGACCCCGTCCGAGGCTCTGGACGGAGTGGATATGGCTCCCCACCAACCCCGGCATGACGACACCGTATCGCTTCGTCCTGTGGTCGGGATACCGATCGGCGAGCGAGGTCCGGTCACCGACAGCAGCGATCTCGGCCCCCTCGACGACGACAGCCCCGTCCTCGATGACCGTCGTCGAATCCTGCAGGACGGTTCCTGATAGCAACATCCAATCGAAGTAATGTCGACACCGGAAAAAAGCCAGGGGGAAGACCGTTGCTGCCGAAACTGTCCGTCTGGAGCGCTCGGGGCGGCCGACGTTCAGGGCACCCGTTGTCCGCTTTAGATATGGCTGGGACCCTCGACTACCGTCGGCTCTCCGGACGCCGGCGCGAGACAGCCCGTACTTATTCCAGGCCCGGAGATGAAACGCCACACAAATGAGCACCGAACCGACCGGAACCAACATCGAGGGCGAAGCACCGGACGCCGAGCACGTCGTCGAGACCGATGACGCGACGATCACGGACGACGCCGAACTCGAACGGACGATCGGGCTCTCAGGAGGGCTGGCTATCGGGATCGGGACGATGATCGGCGCCGGGATCTTCGTCTTTCCCGGGCTGGCCGGCGCGGAGGTCGGGGTGGCCGCCGCGGCGTCGTTCGGGGTCGGCGGCGTCATCGCACTCCTGGTCGCACTGCCGACCTCCGAGTTGGCGACGGCGATGCCCAAAAGCGGTGGGGGGTACTACTTCATCTCCCGCGGGCTGGGGACGCTTGCCGGAACCGTCATCGGACTCTCGCTGTGGCTCGGGTTGGTGTTCGCGACGGCGTTCTACTTAGTCGGCCTGGGCTTTTACGCGCTGGACGGCCTCGCCCTGGTCGGGATTACCGTCGGTTCGAGTCCGGAAACCATCGTCTCCGGGATCGCAGTCGTCGCCGGGATCGGGTTTACGGTGTTGAACGTCACCGGAACGGAGAACGCGGCGAAACTCCAGAACGGGATCGTCGCGCTGTTGTTGTCGATGCTGCTCGCCTTTCTCGCGTTCGGGATGGCCGACGCACTCGGATTCGTCGATGCCGGTACCCCGCCCGGGGAAGCCAGAGACGTCTGGGCCATCGGACCGATCATGTCCGTGGCCGCGCTGGTCTTTACGTCGTATCTGGGCTTCGCACAGGTCGCGACCGTCGCGGGCGAGATGAAGTCACCGGGCCGGAACCTCCCGCTGGCGATGATCGGCTCGGTAGTGATCGTCACGGCGATGTACGTGGTGACGATCTTCGTGGCGACGAGCGTCTTCACCCAGGACGCGCTGGCAGCGGCTGGGGAGACCGCGATGGTCGAAATCGGTCGCGCGTTACTCGGCACTCCCGGTGCGCTCGTGATCATCGTCGGCGGCCTGTTAGCGACGATGTCGTCGGCCAACGCCTCGATTCTCAGCACCTCACGGGCCATCTATGGTGTCTCGAAGGACGCACTCCTCCCGCGGTGGGCCAGTCGGATCAACCTCAAATACGGAACGCCACACGTCGCGCTCGGGATGGCCGGTGGCCCCGTCATCGTCTTGGCGGCCACCCGACAGGTCCAGTTGCTGGCCGAAGTCGCCTCGTTCCTCCACCTGATCATGTACGGGTTGATGTGTGTCGCGCTGGTGGCGATCCGCCGGGACGAACCGGACTGGTACGATCCCGACTTCACGGTCCCGGGTGGTCCGGTGATCCCGGTGATCGGTGCGCTGGCGAGTTTCGGCCTCATCGCGTTCATGGACCCGCTCTCGATCGTCGTCGGCATCGGCGTCATCGGTGCCACTGCCGGGTGGTACTTCTATTATGCCCGCGATATACGTCTCAAAGGAGCCCTATAATGACCCGCGTACTCGTTCCCGTCGAAATCCTTGAGGGGAAGACGGTCTCACCGGGACTGATGCAGCTGCTGGGACCCGTCGACGTAACCGTCCTCGGCTACCACGTTCTGCCGGAACAGACGCCGCCGGATCAGGCTCGACTCCAGTACGAGGAGCGGGCAACCGCAGCCCTGGAAGACCTCACCGAGGAGTTCAGAGCTGCCGGTGGGGAGGTCAATTATCGGCTGGTGTTCACGCACGACCGCGAGCAGACCCTCGAACGCATCGCCGACGAGGTCGGTGCGCGAGCGCTCGCTATCTCCGGGGTAACCGGCGACATCGACAGCCTGCTCGTCTCGTTGTCCGGTGACGTTGCAGTCGATCGAATCCTCGAATTCGTGATCGAGGTGATCGGTGACCGCGAGATCGATGTCACGTTGTTACTCGCAGGCGATACCGAGGAAGGTATGGACGACCGGTTGGACACTGCCACGAACCGGCTCAGAGAGGCCGGAATCGACGTCGAAACGTCACTGTCGACTGACTCCCCGTTCGAGTCGCTGATGGACGCGGTCCCGAACCACGACGCTATCGTCATGGGCGAGTCGGCACCGTCGCTCCGGTCGCTCGTCTTCGGCGACGAATCCGAGCGCGTGGCTGCGGCGTCGGTCGGGCCGGTGCTGGTCGTCCGAAGCGACGAATCGTCCGACGACGAATCGGTGTAGTGTCGCGTAACAACCTCTGATTCAAGCAACTCGAAGAGTTGGATGTCGACCTCGTCGAACGAAAAGACGGGATCCAAATTCGATTGTCCGAATTCGAACTGGATATGCACTGGCGAGAAGCCCTCTCAGAGTACGCTGGGCAGCACGAGTCCCACTGTACGGACTTCGCTCAGGCAGTCCTCCAACGTGCAGAACGGGATGATCTGCTCGATCGTCAAGGACCAACGAAACAAGAGTTCATCACGTATCTGGAGGACGGACTCGTCGAACGAGACTTCAGAGAAATGTTCTGATCAGTCGCGAAGCTCGGCGACCGACTGGCCGACCTCACGGACGTGTTCACTCCGCTCAAGGTCAAGTTCTTCAGCGAGGTAGTCAACTGTCTCTTCAAGACTCATACTAGAATGAAGTCCGTGAAGCGGGATAAATCTAGTGCTGATATTTGCGCTCTATCGTTTCCGTTGAAATCCTCTTCTTCAGAGATATTATCGTCTGAAACACCCGGTCGATGAGAGTTGCGTATTGACCGCCAGTAGTTCTACCAATATTAGAGATTTTCTGAACGCCATGCAAGATGGAGGGCGCGAGTCGGTCATTGGAGAAGTTTAATCCCCACAACAACTTACTTAACGATATGGCGGATGCTCTCACAGAACTCTCCCAGCGGAACGAAGCGTTCTGGATTGGTTTGGCTCTCTTCCTTCTCGGGGTAATTACTCCCGAGACCATCCTCCTCGGAGGGATTGAACTCTCACGGGTTCTCATCTGGGTTGGTGGTGGGATTCTCATGGTCAGGGTTCTCGTTGGAATATACCGAATCCTGAAAACGACGGCTGAGTCAGGAGTATTGGGATATCGTGAAGGGAAACAGAACGACCGATAGACCCTCTGTATCGAAC
The DNA here is from genome assembly GCF_035666295.1 of Haloarcula montana. Taxonomy (NCBI): domain Archaea; kingdom Methanobacteriati; phylum Methanobacteriota; class Halobacteria; order Halobacteriales; family Haloarculaceae; genus Haloarcula; species Haloarcula montana. The sequence goes on along the minus strand of NZ_CP142028.1, from coordinate 36,352 downwards.
GATTCCAGCACCCGAGCCCTGGAGTTGCTACCGTGCGAGGTTCGCGCCTTCCATCTTGCACAAGCGCTCTCAACTACCGTATCTCTGTTAAGAGCTATGTGACCGGTACAGAAGGTAGATAGGGTGAATAAGAGTGGAATATACGGACGGAGTTCGATTAGTAGACACTCTCGCATCGTCGCAATTCTTTCACCCGGCACGCCCGTATTTCTTCGAGATGTCTCCTAGAGTCTCACTTACTGAAAAGTGCGAGAACAAGTACGAACAGGTCGGCCTTGATACCTCGTATCTTGTTTTGATGTCGATGTCCGGTGTGCTTGCTGGCGTGGCCCTTCTCACTAACTCGATTCCGATCCTCATCGGCGCGATGGTCATTGCTCCCGCATTGACGCCGTTGGAACTCGTTTCTGCTGGCATTGCTGCCAACCGGTTGAATCGAGCCGGATTCGGGGCCTTGGTCGCGGTCGTCGGTCTGTTGGCTGCGACTGTGGGGGCTATCGTGACGACGGTAACACTGAACACGACAGGAGTTCTCCCACCTGCGGAGAACCTCATCGATAAACCACTACTTGAGGAGCGTATTACGGCCGGCTGGTTCAGCGTCGTTGCTGCTGCTGCGGCGGGCATCGCGGCGGGGGTAACGACCGACAAAGAACGGCAAGACACGCTCGTCGGTGTCGTCGCTGCCCTCGCACTCGTCCCGGCTGCAGCTGCTGGGGGAATAACATTACTGTCACAAGCGCCTGGCAAGGCCAGTGGCGGCCTCCTCTTACTCGTCCTCAATGCAGGCATGGTCGTGATAACTGGGACGGTGACACTCTGGCTCGGGGCTCGTGGCGATCGGAAAGCGGACACAACCAAATAGGCATGCAACGTACCTATCGCCTGTTTCGCTCGTCCATGCTGAATCGTACGTACCCCTTTGGGAAATTCAGGTGATTCAGATATCAGGGCCAAGTATCTGAAATCAGTGCAGTCAGGAACACAGACGTTCCAACAAGACCGAGTAACAGACCCACCAATGGATACGGAAAGACACTCTCAAAGAATACGACGAGAAGCAGTCCGACGAGTGTTAACTGGACGCCGAGAAGCTCAACCTCTGTCTTCTCCATAGCATTTTCCCCACTACCGATTAATAAAAGAGTTCGCACTATACGCACAGTCATTCTAATAGCTAATTCACCTAATTGTGGGTGCAAACAACATCTTGGGAATCGTTCTATGACACCCTAAACGAACCACTGCCTCACAGACAAGCGCGTCAGGAACTCGGTTCCGGCTCACCAGAATCAGAACTGCCACGGTAGCGGATCGAGAGCGGTCACGGGGAGCGTGGCATATCGAGGAACCACACAGAACCCATATACGCCTGAGAGACGTTAATTCGGTAATGGACGATTCGTCTTCGACACGGACACAGCCTCGTCTCTACACGGCACCACGAACCGACGTTTCACAGAACCAGGGCAAGTTCCGGACCCACTTCAACTTCCCCGGCCGAGCAGTTCCCGACCACGACGACCACGGCTACGGGCCGCTGGCGACCGTCGTCGAGTCGTTCATGGACCCGGGGACGCTGATCCGGATGCACCAGCACCGCAACGAGGAGATCATCTCGTGGGTGCCCGACGGCGTGATGCGCCACGACGACCGCCAGGGCAACGAACTCGTGACCGATCCCGAACACGTGATGGTGATGAACGCCGGCAGCGGTTTCTGGCACGCGGAAGAGACGCTCGCGGACGACCCGCCGTTGCGGATGCTCCAGATATTCGTCCGGCCACATAGTCTCGATCTCGATCCGGATATCCAACACGAGCCCATTCCCGACCCGGTCGCCGGCGAGTGGCGACACCTCTTCGGCCCCGAAGGGAGTGACGCGCCGCTTTCCGTCCGCAACGACGTCCACTTCTCCGACTGCCGCCTGGAGGCCGGCGCCACGACCACGCTTCCGTCCCGGTCGGACTGGCATACCTATCTGTACGTCTTCGAGGGGGCTGTCGAGATCGGCGAGGAGTCCGTCGGATACACCGAGAGCGCACTCGTGACCGACGATCGCGACGTAGCCGTCACCGCAACCGAGGACTCGATTATCGTCGCGTTTTCCATCAACCCCGACGCCCCGATCACGCGCCAGGGGACAATCGGCCGGTGAGACAGCGTCGACGCTCGGTACCACGCTCTTCGACGTACCGAACGAGTTACTGAGGACAGTCGGAACAGCTATCGACCGACGGGTACTTTCCGACGTGAACGGGAAATCCACCCATAAGTTTACCTAGATAGTTCTATCGGGAAGATACGCATTTGTATCTGTCCTATATTGAAGTATCTTAGAACTTCTGACCCCTCTCTTCTCGTTGTATGTGTTTATATATGGGGTATTTGCTAATAAATAACTCACTTATCTATCTATTATCAGGTATGTCTGTATCGATGGCTTACTCACCGACAGGCAAAGCTATAGGCGCTCGCCGGGAGAGATGACGGTATGCGTCACACACCTGGAACCTTCTCGATAGCCGCACGCGATCCCGAGACGAATGCCTTCGGCGCCGCGGTCACGACTGGCACGGTCGCCGTCGGCGCGACCTGTCCGTACGTCAGCGCCAACGGGGCAGCAGTGACACAGGCGTTCACGAAGACGGAACACGGCCGGAACGCGATCGAACGGGCCGACGACGGCGAGCGGATCGACGACGCGTGCGAGGCGCTGCTGGCGGCCGACGAGCACGCCGCCTTCCGGCAGGTCCACGGCGTCGGGTCCGACAGCGAGTTCGGCTTCACCGGCGAGCGCTGCAGCGGGTGGGCCGGACACCGCGTCGGGAAGCACCAGACGGTCGCGGGGAACCTCCTTACCGGCCCAGGCGTCGTCGAGGCCGTCGAGGAGGCGTACCTCGACGCGGACGGCGACATGGCCGAGAGTCTCGTCTCGGCACTCGAAGCCGGTGTGGCGGCCGGTGGCGACGACCGGGGCGAGATGAGCGCGGCGATCCTCGTCCACGCGCCCGAACCGGAGTTCTACCACAACCTCCGTGTCGACCTCTCGGAGACCCCCGTCGCGGATCTCCGGGCACTGCTCGGGGAGGCGAGAGAAGCGAAAGCCCGCATCAGAGCCGAGACGGACGAGCTATTCGAGGACTACCCGCCGGAACTGCTGGAGTTCGGCATCAAGTACTGAGACGGAGAGACGCGAGCGAAATGCGAGCGGGGAACCGCTCCGATCAGTCCAGTTCCGTCGGGTTCGTCCGGTGTTTCGGAGCGATGAACGACTCGCGCTCGCTCATCTCTTCGGTCGAGAGGTGACACGCGATGTGGTGGTCCGAACCGTCGACGGCCTCCAACGGCGGCAGTTCGTCCTCACAGATGTCGCCGATCTTCTTCGGACAACGGGTCTGGAACGGACAGCCCGATGGTGGATCGATGGGGCTCGGGACGCTCCCGTCGAGAAGGATACGGTCGGTCTCACGGTCCGGGTTCGCGTGCGGGACCGCCGAGAGGAGACTCTCGGTGTAAGGGTGGAACGGCGGCGAGAAGACGTCCTCGATGCTGCCGAACTCGGCGATCTTCCCGAGATACATCACGGCCACGCGGTCACAGATGTGCCGGATAACACCGATGTTGTGGGAGATGAACAGATACGAGATGTTCTCCTCGGCCTGGATCTCGTTGAGGAGGTTGAGGATCTGGGCCTGGACGCTCACGTCCAGTGCGGACACCGGCTCGTCACAGACGATGAGTTTCGGCTGGACGGCGAGCGCGTGTGCGATCGCGACCCGCTGTTGCTGGCCGCCCGAGAACTCGTGTGGGTATTTGCCCGCGGCGTCGCCGGAGAGCCCGACTCGTTCGAGTAGCTCCCGAACGCGTTGGCGTTTCTCCTCGCCGGTCGCGATGTCGTGGCGCTCCATCGCGCGACCGATGATCCGCCCGACGGTCTTTCGCGGGTTCAACGAGCTGTGTGGGTCCTGGAAGATGATCTGCATCTCGCGGCGCAGGCTCCGGATCTCGCTGGAGCCGAGTTCGTGGACCGGCTGCCCCTCGAAGTAAACCTCGCCGGCAGTCGGTTCGAGCAACCGCAGGACCGTCCGTGCGACGGTAGACTTCCCACAGCCGGACTCGCCGACCAGACCGACGGTCTCTCCGGGATAGATGTCGAAGCTGATGTCGTCGACTGCCTTCACGTAGCGCCGCTCGATCGTCGGGAGCCCGCCGCCGTCCCTCGAAAGGCGAACGTTCCCGAGAATCCCCTCGCCGGCACTGAAGTGCTTTTTCAGGTTCCGCACGTCGAAGAGCGGTTCGCCGCTGCGGTCGATCTCGCTCCGGCCGCCGCCCGTCACCGAGGCCGCGCTCTCGGAGAGATCGAGGTCTTCGGCGTGGATACACGCCGCGCTCGAAGCGCCCTCGCCGACCGGGTCCAGCGACGGATCGTCGCCGGTCCGGCACGCCTCGGTCGCGTGAGGACACCGGGGAGCGAAGTTACAGCCGTTCGGGAGGTCCGCGAGGTCCGGCATCGAGCCGTCCAGCGTCGGTAGTTCGTCGTACTCGGTCTCGACTTCCGGGATGGAGTCGATCAATGCACGAGTGTAGGGGTGTCGCGGCCGCTCGAACAGGTCCCCGAGTTCCGCCGTCTCGACGAGGTTGCCGGCGTACATCACGCCGACGTCGTCGCAGGTCTGGGCGACGACACCGAGGTTGTGCGTGATCATCAGCACGGCCGTTCCCTCCCGCTCCTGCATCTCGTTGAGCAGGTCGAGGATCTTCGCCTGCGTCGTCACGTCGAGCGCGGTGGTGGGTTCGTCCGCGATGATGAGGTCCGGCTCACAGGAGAACCCGATGGCTACGAGGACGCGCTGGCGCATTCCCCCGGAAAACTCGTGGGGGTAGTCGTCGATGCGCTCGCTCGCGTCCGGGATGCCGACGTCGTCCATCGACTCGACGGCGAGCCGACGGGCCTCGGACTTCGAAACGTCCTGGTGGCGGCGGATCGTCTCGGTGATCTGCTCGCCGACGGTCATCACCGGATTCAGCGAAGACATCGGGTCCTGGGGGATCATCGCGATCCGATTCCCACGGACATCACGCATCTCCCGGTCGGTCTTCTCCAGTAGGTCCTCGCCGTCGAAGACGACCTGTCCGCCGGTGATCTCCCCGGGCGAGTCGATGAGACGCATGATCGAACGGGCCGTGACGGACTTACCCGCACCGGACTCGCCGACGATACCCAGCGTCTCGCCGCGGTCGAGCGAGAACGAGACGTCGTTGGTCGCGACGACCGACCCCGATTCCGTCCGGAACTCGGTGCGGAGGTCCCGCACGTCCAGCAGCGGCCCGTCGCCGTCCACCGGTCGCTCGTCGCTCATTCTATCGCCTCCACTTTGGGGTCGAGGACGTCACGCAGGCCGTCACCGAGCATGTTGAACCCGACGACGGCGATACCGATCGCCAGCGCGGGGAAGAGCAACATCCACGGCGCGGACTGCATGAACCCCCGTCCGGTATCGATCATCAGCCCCCAGGACGGACGGGGGGGTTGTGCGCCCAGTCCCAGAAACGAGAGGCTCGCCTCCGCGAGGATCGCGAAGGAGACGTTCAGCGACCCCTGGACGAGTATCGGTGCCGTACAGTTCGGGAGCACCTCGCTGAAGACGATCCGGGTGTTGTTCTCCCCGCGGGCGACCGCCGCCTCGACGTAGGCCTCGTTGCGCTCGGAGAGCGCCGCGCTCCGCGAGACCCGTGCGATGTAGGGCGTGTAGACGAACGCGAGCGCGATGATCACGTTCCGGAGTTCCGGCCCCAGCACTACGAGCAGCGTCAGGGCGAGCAACACCGGCGGGAACGCCATCGCGGCGTCCATCACGCGCATCAGCACCTCGTCGAGCAGTCCCCCGGCGTATCCTGCGATGACCCCGAGGATGGCTCCGATCGCGAGCGCCGCCGAGATCGACCCGAAGCCCACGTACAGCGAGATACGGCTCCCCAGAACCACGCGGCTGAAGATGTCACGGCCGAGGTCGTCGGTTCCGAAGGGATGTTCGAGCGACGGACCCTGGGTCCGGTCCTGGATGTTCGTCTCGTTCATCCCATAGGGCGCGATAACCGGCGCGAAGGCTGCGACCAAGAACAGCAGTAACACGATCGTCAGCCCGATCATCGCCTTCGTGTTGCGCCGGAACTTCCGGGCGAACGCGACGACGCGCTCGATCTGTGAGTCGGAGAGCCCGAACCGCCCGCTATCGGACGCCTCGGTCTGTCGTTCGGCGGCCATCAGTTCTCACCTCCGTAGCGGATGCGCGGATCGAAGTAGGCGTACAGGAGGTCAGCAGCGAAGTTCGACAGCATGTAGATCAACGCGACGACGATGATGCAACCCTGGATGAGCGGGATGTCGCGGCTCTGGATCGCAGTCAGGGTCAACCGGCCGATCCCCGGCCAGAGGAACACCTCTTCGAGCACGACGACGCCGCCGAAGGCGTAGCTGAACTGGAACGCGATGACGGTGATGACGGGGATGATCGCGTTCCGGAGCGCGTGTCGGAGCACGACGACCCGCTGGCTCATCCCTTTGGCCCGCGCGAGGTTGATGTACTCCTCGCTGAGGACCTCCAACATCGACGACCGGGTCATCCGCATGATGTAGGCTGTCAGCGCAAAGCCCATCGCTCCTGCGGGGAGGACCAGCCGGTGTAACGACGCCAGTAGGTCCTCACCGGGTGAGACGTAGCCGTTCGTCGGGAACAGGTTCAACCACACCGCGAAGATCAGGATGAACACGAGTCCCCACAGGAAGATCGGCAGCGAGATGCCGACGAACGCGAACATCGAGGCGGACACGTCGGGGGCTTCGTTCTGATTGATCGCAGCGTAGACGCCGAGCGGGATCGACAGCGTGACCGCGACGAGCGTCGCGGTGACCGCGAGCAACAGCGAGCGCGGGAGTCGCTCGGCGATCAGCCCCACGACGGGGTCACCGAACCGGAGCGACTCGCCCATATCTCCCTGCAGGAGACCGACCAGCCAGTCGATATACTGGATGTACAGTGGGCGGTCCAGACCCAACTGGGCCTGGAGTGCCGCGATCGACTCCGCGTTCGCGTTCGGACCGAGGATGAGCAACGCGACGTCGCCCGGGAGGATGTTGGTGACCCCGAAGGCGATAAGCGTCACTAGGAACAGCGTCACCGTCATGAACCCGATACGGCGGGCCACGTAGTTGTACATCGACATCGTGTCTGGGGATCAGCGGTCGAGCCAGTTGTCGGCGAACTGGAGCGTCGAGCCGTCCGGCGCGCCGATGTCGCCCTTGTACTGGTCGGCGGCCCCGTAGAGGCTGGGCTGCCACCACAGGAAGAGGTGGCCGGCCCGCTCCTCGTGGAGGATCTCGGTCGCCTGGTGGTAGAGGTCGGCGCGTTCGTCGTCGTCGTAGATCGTCCGGGCCTCCTCGACCAGCGAGTTGTACTCGTCGTTGGTCCAGTTGGTGAAGAAGAACGCCCCGTCGGGGTGGAGGAACTTGTAGAACGACACGTCGGGGTACCACAGCGCGAGGTAGGAACTGGTCGTCGCCTGGAAGTTCCGGTCGTTGTAGACGTCCGAGAGCCAGGTGTTCCACGTGATCCGCTGGATGTCGAGGTCGATCCCGGCTTCGGAGGCGTTGTTCGCGATGACCTCCGCCGCCTGCACCTGTGCCGGATACGACTGCGGGATCTTGAAGGTCGCCGAGAAACCGTCCGAGAGGCCAGCCGCGTCGAGGTGCTCCTGGACGCGGTCGAGGTCCCGTTCTCGGGGGCCGATGTCAGGGTGTACCCACGGGCTGCCGGGTGCGGCCGGCGACGCGGTCGTCTGTCCCGTGCCGTACAGCGCGGCCTCCGCGACCATCTCCTTGTCGATCGCGTAGTCCAGTGCGAGGCGGGCGTCCTTGTTGTCGAACGGTTCTTGGTCGCAGTTCATCCCGAGGTAGACCAGCGACTTGGGGAACTGCTGTTCCAGGCGGACGCCCGAGGCGTTCTCGACCCGTGAGACATCCTTCGGTGCGACGCCGTTGATGAAGTCGAACTCGTCGGAGAGGAACGACTGCAGGCGGACGCTCGCGTCGGGGACCTCCTGTTTGACGATCCGGTCCATGAACGGGCCGTCCTCCTCGGAGGCGCCCCAGTAGTCCTCGTTGCGGACCATCGTGAACGAGGTCTCGATCTCCCGGCTCTCGAACTTGTAGGGGCCGGTCCCGATCGGTTCCTCGACCATGTCCTGTTCGGCTTTCTCGGCGGGCATCACCGACAGTTCCGCCGTCGCCATCTTCGCCAGGAAGGGGGCGAACGGCTGCGTGAGTTGGATCTCGAAGGTGTAGTCGTCGGGGGCACGGAGTTCCTCGACGAAGTCGAAAAAGCCCGTCGCGAGGTAGTCACCGTTCTGGACGCGCTCGTAGCTGGCCAGAACGTCCGCGGAGGTCATCTCCTTCCCGTTGTGGAAGGTCACACCCTCGCGAAGCTCGAACGTCAGGAGCGTGTTGTCCTCGGACTGCTCGAAGGAGGTCGCGAGGTGGGGCTCGATGGAGTAGTCGTCCTGCAGCGCAACGACCTCCTCGTAGATGTTTTCGAGGACTCGTTTCGACGCCGCCGAGGTATCGATGTGGGGGTCGAGTCCCTGAACCGGGACTGCGCCGCCCCACTGGAGCGTTCCGCCCTGTTTCGGGGCGCCGCTCGTTTCGGTCGCGGTATCGCCACCGTCCCCGGAGCCGCCGTCACCGCCCGAGCTGGAGCCGTCCCCGGAGCCGCCACCGGAACAGCCGGCGAGGGCAGCGGTCCCCGTCGATGCCGCCGCACCGAGGAACGTCCGTCGGCCGATCCGACCGCGAAGCGACCGTGAGCTGTTGCTGGAAGTCGACTCTTCTCCCTTGCTATTCTTTCGCATGTACTCTACCAATGCGAACAACCATTAATAAACATTCTGGTGGTGGCAGTACCGATACGAACCGATATGTCGGTTTTTCCGCGAAATGTTAATATATGGGAAGCGACGAAGCCCAACGCAAGCGCCATGGAAATCAATCAGCAACGGCTCCGCAGTGATATCGAGTCGAACGCGGAGTTCGGTGCCGTCCCCACCGAGGAGGGCCGCGGACGGACGGTTCTCACGGGGAGCGAGGCGGACCGACGAGCGCGGGAGTTCCTCTGTGAGCGGCTCCGTGACGCCGGCCTCACGATATCGATCGACGAGGTCGGGAACATCGTCGGTCGGTGGACCTCCGAGAGCGCCGACCCGGACGCCGCTCCTGTCGCGACCGGGAGCCACCTGGATTCCGTTCCGGAAGGCGGTATCTTCGACGGCCCGCTCGGCGTCTACGCCGGCCTGGAGAGCGTCCGCACGATGCAGGATGCCGGGATCGAACCCGCCCGCCCGATCGAGGTCGTCTGCTTCACCGAGGAGGAGGGCCAACGCTTCGACGGCGGGCTCATCGGGTCGGCCGTCGCGGCTGGGGACATGAGCCTCGATGAAGCGCTGGCTATCGAGGACGCGGACGGCGTCCCGCTCGGGGATGCGCTGGCGGATATCGGCTACCGCGGCGAGGGACGGGTCGACGCCGGCGCGTGGGACGCGTGGATCGAACTCCACATCGAACAGTCCGAACGGCTCGTGACCGAGAACGCGGCTGCGGGTGTCGTCACGAGTATCGTCGGGCTCTCGCGGTGCCAGATCGAGATCACCGGCGAGGCCGACCACGCAGGCTCGACGCTCATGGGTGACCGCGCCGACGCACTGACAGCCGCCAGCGAGTTCGTTCTCGCCGTCGAAACGGTGACGACCGAGCGCTGTGATGCCTCCGAGACAGCCGTCGCGACCGTCGGAAAACTCGATGTCTCTCCGAACGCACCGAACGTCATTCCCGGAACTGTCTCGCTGACCCTCGACGTCCGTGACGTCGAGTACGACTCCATCGATCACATCATCGCCGAAGCGAGGGAGCGTCTCGGTGCGATCGAGGACGAGCGACCCGTCCGTACGTCGATCGAACGGCCCTGGGACCGCAGCCCGATCGAGATGAGCGCCCGCTGTCGCGACGCGCTCCACGCTGCCGGCGAGAACGCGGACCTGGCGACACTCGATATGCACTCCGGCGCCGGACACGATACGATGCACGTCGCCAGCGTGACCGACGCGGCACTCCTCTTTGCTCCCTCCCGTGACGGGATTTCACACAACCCACTGGAATGGACCGATTGGGACGACTGTGCGGACGCGACGCGGGTTCTGGCGGGTGCGCTCGCCGAACTAGCCGAGGCGTAGCTGTTCTGGAACTGCCGACTGTCCAGTAGTGGCTCTCTGTTTCGCGTTCTGACCCGACCCGGCGAACCCGCTCCTGTTCCTATTTCCAGAGTATGAGAACGCATTCCGGGATGCTGTTCTCAGCCCTGTTGTTCCCTGATATCGGGAGAAGATAATTGAGGGCGCTGTGAGAGTTCGATCTGATTGCCGTTTCTCTCGCTCCCTCGGCGAAACTGTCGACAAATAGCGTTTGCGAAATACAAACAACTATATCGATACAGATCCGAACACGGGTATGACGAACGACCGGACAAACGGTTCGCCGCGGACCCTCAAGACAGTGTCCCGTGCGTTCGACATCGTCCGAGCGCTCGAGGAGTTAGACGGCGCCGGCGTCACCGAACTAACCGAACATCTCGACCTCTCGAAGAGCGTCGTGTACAACTACCTCAGTACGCTCCGCGAGGAGAAGTTCGTGGTCAAGGAGGGCGACACCTACGAACTCTCCCTGCAGTTCCTGCTCGTCGGCGAGTACGTTCGATATCAGAACGTCCTCTATCAGATCGGCAAGCCCGAACTGGAGGAACTCGCGGAGAAGACCGGCGAGTTCGCTCACCTGGCGACCGAGGAGCACGGACTCGGGGTCAACCTCTACAAGGTCAGCGGTGAGAAGGCGGTCGGAAGCGAGTATCAGGTGAACAAGCTCCAGCGTGCGGATTATCTGCACTTCTCGGCGACCGGAAAGGCGATACTCGCACACCTGCCCCGCGAGCGGGTCGAGTGGATCATCGACCAATACGGGCTCCCGGAGAAGACGGAGTCGACGATCACCGACCGCGAGGCGCTGTTCGAGGATCTGGAAACGATACGTGAACGAGGGTACTCGCTCAACGAGGAAGAGGAGATCACGGGGCTCCAAGCTATCGGCGCACCCGTGTGCAACCGCCACGGCAGAGTTCTCGGATCGATAAGCGTCTCAGGGCCGGTTAGACGGATGAAACAGTCCGGGTATCACGAGCAACTCATCGAGGACGTGGTGAACACCGCGAACGTCATCGAAGTGAACATCAACATGGAGGAGACAGACGACGAGTTCCCGACGTTCAGTTGAGGACCGAAGACGGACGCACGAACGCTTGGAGTAACGATCGTACATATGTTATTTCAGACCGGTGCACTGTAGAGCAGCACGAGTCCCCATCGAAACCATCCATTGCTTTCGGGACTGCTGAAGACAGATCGCGGTATCGACAATATAGCATAAATCGGACCCGATTCACTACGGGTGAGCCTCAAGATCCCTCGTTTTCGACGATTCCGACAACGTCGGGTCCCGATAGTTCGCCGCAGACGACATCGAGGTTGACCTATTGGGAAGAAATACCAGGAGAAACCGGGCTTACGACGAGATATTCTATCGAGACACCCACTTCCGTCCAGTGTTTGGAAATATATCGCTAAATTCCGGCAATCCATTCTATTATCCGCTAAGATAAGTTCGAGAACGTCGAGAGTAGAGTTGTATTCGTATTTTTGTTTTCTATCCCGTATATTGATGCATGTTCGTGGGTGAACTATCATGATATATCTGTTTCTTGGACTAGAATCGTGGCCCGTGGTATCAGCTGATTTGGTTTTGATGATCACGGGTCGGTGAATCCGTGGTGATCCCCTCCGTCGTGTTACCGTTCGGCGGTTCAGACGTCTCCCACGGCGGCATTCACCGCTTAGTAACAACTGCAGCGATTTACATGCCGATCGAACTGCTGTCGTACGGTCGGGTGTCCGTCGCTTTTTACTGGCCACGATAGGGATACCGGACGCCAACGCGAATTCCCCGCATCGGTTCATAGGCGCCGAACAGTCCACGTGATCGCATCGCTGCGGTGTTCGGGATCGGGGACGGGGATTCGGAGATCGAATACAGTAATTGTGACTAGCGTGTCAGCGCGGACTTTTTATCCGTAGCTGTACAAGATCCATCATCGAATGGGAGACGAAACCCGGGAGTTGATCCATCGAACCGACGCCGTCGATCGTGTGCTGACTGTCCGTAACCGCACGTTCGAGACCCGTCCGACCGAGACGGTAGCACTCGACGGGATCGGCGGTCGGGTCCTCGCGACAGCACTCACGGCGACGACGGACATCCCACCGTTCGACTACGCGACCATGGACGGATACGCGTTCGATGCGACCGACGCCTACCCGCTGGATATCGTTGAGGCGGGCGTGTATCCCGAAGACGAACCTCCGGGACTCGACGACGGATCGGCGATCGAAATCGCCACGGGCGCGCCCCTGCCAGCGGAGGCAAACGCCGTGCTCAAATACGAGGCAGCGACCGTCGACAGGGGCCGGCTTCGAGGACCGACGCTCGAACCGGGCACCGCTACGTACAGGCACGGGAGCAACGTCGAGGCCGGTACGCGAGTGTTCGAGCGCGGCGAACGGCTCGGGCCGAAAGACGCCGTCTTCCTTCGGGACCTCGGTCACGAGACGGTCGAGGTGTTCGAGCCACTGTCCGTGGGTGTCCTCGCAACCGGTTCCGAAATCCACGAGGGAACGCAATCGGATCTCGACTCCCCGATGTTACAGGGACTCGTTCGATCCTGGGGCCACGAGGCGACGTTTGAGGGGACTGTCCCAGACGATTTCGAGCGGGTGAAAGCGGCGATACGCCGGCTGGCGGAGGAACACGACGTTGTCCTAACGACCGGTGGGACGAGCGTCGGACCGAAAGACTACGTCGTGCGAGCGCTCGACGACCTCGGGACGGTCACGTTCCACCGCGTCCGTCTCAGACCCGGCAAACCACTCGCACTCGCCTCACTCCCCGACGCCGTTGCCTTCGCGATCCCCGGGAAACCGATCGGTGCTCATACTGTCGCGTCACTCGTCGTGCGGCCGTTCTTCACCGGGAGACAGGACCTGCCGACAGTACGGCGCCCCATCGCTCGGGAGATCGAACTCGGCCCCGACGGGTTCGAGTACGCGATCCCGGTGGTCCTGTCGGACGGTGAGGCGATGCCGCTCGGTCACGTAGACTCCCCGCTGCAGGTGTACGAGCGGGAGTTCGACCCGAGCGTGCTGTCTTCGAGCACGCGTGCGACACGCGCAGACGGGTTCGTCCTGACCGACATCGCACTGGCAGCCGGACAAGATGTCGGCGTGGTTCCCTACGCCGCCATCCAGTGAGATGACGGGGACACCCACAGGAGCGCCCGACCAGGAGACTCACCCGACCGTTCACGGTGTCGTCCTCGCGGCAGGGACGAGCAGCCGCTACGGTGACTCGAACAAACTCCTCGAAGCGGTCGACGGCGAACCGCTCGTCGGACACGCTGTCAGGACGCTCTCTGCATCCTCCGTCGATGGCGTGACCGTCGTCGTCGGCTACGAGGCAGCGCGCGTTCGCGAGGCCATCGCGGATCTCGGGGCCGATATCCGGGTGAACCAGGCGTTCGAGGCGGGCCAAAGCACGTCGGTGGCCGCAGGGGTAGAAGCCACGCGGGAACGCGGCGCCGATGCAGTCGTCTTCGCGCTCGGAGATATGCCCGACGTTGCCGTCCAGTCGATCGACGCGCTGCTTCGGGCCTATCGCTGTGGTGACGGTGACGCGCTCGCGGCCGCGTACGACGGGACACGTGGTAATCCGGTCCTCTTCGATCGCCGGTTTTTCGACGCGCTGTCGAACATCGACGGGGATGTCGGTGGTCGGGAGATCCTCCTGAACGATCCGGACGCAGCGATGATCGAAACCGGTGATCCGGGTGTCCTGCGGGACATCGATCGCCCAGCGGACCTAGACGGTCGGCATACGGACCGGTAAGGGCTACTCCTCGCGGAGCTTCTTCCGGATTCGGTCGGGTGTCACGGGGATGCGATCGGCGGTGATGTCGAACGGCTCCAGTGCGCGGTTGATCGCCGTGGCGATACTCGCGGGGCCGTCGATCATTCCACCTTCACCCGTCCCTTTCGCGCCGGTCGTCGTGAACGGCGACGGCGTCTCCGTGTGTTCGAGGTGCATCTCGGGGATATTCTTGGTCGACGGCAACAGGTAGTCGAAGAGCGTGACGGCCTGTGGTTGCCCGGACTGGTCGTAGGAAAACTCTTCGAGCAACGCCGCGCCGATCCCCTGGGCCAACCCGCCGTGGGCCTGGCCCTCCACGATCGTCGGGTTGAGCTGTGTGCCACAGTCCCGCAGCGAGTAGAACTTGAGCACTTCTATCTCGCCGGTTTCGATGTCGACTTCGACGATCGGCGCGTTGGCGGCGAACGCTGCCGTCGGGTAGACTGGGTACTTCTGCGTGAGCGCTTCCCCGAACTCCTCGACGTCCAACACCGGGAACTCGTAGTCGTACTCGGCGTAGGTCAGCCGGTCGCCGTCGGTCTCGTCGTCGATCTCGACGAGGTCGGCTCGGCTGAGTCGTTCGGTTCCGTCCTCACGTTCGACGCCGCCGTCACGGTATACGACCGTCTCCCGGTCCACATCCCAGTGGCGGGCCGCGAGTCGTTCGAGGTTGTCGACGACCGTCTCGCCGAGCCCCTCCGTGGCACCGGAGAGCATGACGGCCATCCGGGACGCGGCACTGCCGTACTCCGTCGGTGCCTCGACGCTGTCGAGGTAGTCGACCTCAATGTCGCTTGGCAGTATCTCGAGCTGGTCGGCCAGGAGCTGTTTGACGATAGTTTGGTGGCCCTGACCCGACGAGTCGGTCGCCAGGTAGGTGCGGACGGTCCCGTCGGCCTCGATCTCACAGCGGAGGTGTTCGGGCAGTTCGTCGACGTCGTCCATCTCGCGGTCGGCGAGTGCGTCCCGGTCGGACCGTTGGCGGTCCGTCCAGTCGGCCCCGCTGACTCCGGGTTCGATGTGGACGGTGTAGCTGACGCCGCGGTACTTCCCGTCCTCCCGTTGCTGTTCGACGGTCTCCGGGTCGAGGAGCCCGCCCTCGGTCCGTTCCTCGTCTTCGACGAGTTCCTTGATCCGTGCGAGCGCCCCAGGGAAGTCACCCGAGTCGTAGATGTTCTTCGAGGGGAGCTTGTACGGCATTTGCTCGGGCTGGATGAGGTTCTGCTGGCGGAACTCGTAGGGCTCCATCCCGAGGTCGTCGGCGGCGTCGTCGACGACGGACTCCAGCGCGTAGAGGTGCGGGTCGACGCCGAACCCGCGGTAGGCAGTCTGGGCGGTCTTGTTCGTGAGGACGAGTTCGTAGTTGTACCGGACGGGGTCGATGTTGTAGGCGTTGGTGACGACCGAGAGCGGCTTGAGGGCTTGATTGACCGGGTAGTGGGGGTACGCTCCGAAGTCGTCGACGAAGTTCACGTCGAGACCCTGGATGGTCCCGTCGTCGTCGTATGCCAGCCGCATCATGTACTCCCGGTCGGAGCAGTGCATATCCCCGCCCTGGAGGTTCTCGATGCGGTCCTCGACGTATTTGACCGGGCGACCGTCGAGTTGCTGGCTGGCCATCGCTGCGAGCGTACAGTAGCGGTGGATCGCGATCTTCGTCCCGTAGCTGCCCCCGACGTCCGGCGGGACGTTGAGCCTGACGTCGTCGGGGTCGTACCCGAGCGGTTCGTAGATGGTGTCGTCGACCAGCGTGTGAAGCTGGATGTTACAGTCGATGTCGAAACTGTCGGCCTCCTCGTCGTACTCGGCGACGACGCCGGCGGTCTCCAGTGGGACCCCCGAGATACGACCCCACGAGTACTGGTTCTCGAGGACGTTGTCCGCCTCCTCGAAGGCTTCGTCCACATCGCCGAAGGTCAGCCGCTCCTTATCAGGAACGTTCGTTCCCAGCTCTTCGTGGACGAGTGTCTCGTCCTGTCTGGCTGTGACGGGGTCCGTGATCGCCTCCTTGGTGTCGTATTCCACGTCGATTCGGTCGATGAGGTCCTCGACCACGTAGCGGTCGTCGGCTACGACCAGTGCGACCGGCTCGCCGACGAACCGGACCGTATCGCGGGCAAGCGCCCACTCGGACATGCTGTCGAGGCCACACGGCATCGGGTTGTACTCCGCGGCGATGTCCTCGCCAGTCAGGACGAGGTCACAGTCAGGGTGGTCTTCGGCGGCGCTGGTATCGATGTCGACGATATCGGCGTGGGCGTGTGTCGTCCGGAGCAGGCCCATGCTCAGGCAGGCCTCCGGAGTGATGTCGTGGATGTACTCCGCGCGACCGGTCAGGATACGGTGGTCCTCGACCCGGTTGAGTCCCGTACCGACGAACGTCTCCTCGTCCGGTTCGTCCTGAATCTCGTCCGGGGCGGCTTCGGACCGCGACATCAGTCTTCGTCCTCCATCTTGTCGGCCGCAGTTTTGACGGCGTCGTAGATGTTCTGGTAGCCAGTACACCGACAGATATTCGAGGAGAGATGTGACTCCATCTTCTCCTGTGAGGGGTCGGGGTCCTCTTCGAGGAGGTCACGGGTCGACATCACGAACCCGCTCGTACAGAACCCACATTGGAGGGCGTGTTCCTCGTGGAACGCTTCCTGGATCGGGTGGAGGGAGCCGTCTTCGCCGAGCCCTTCGACGGTCACGATCTCGCCCCCGTCGGTCTGTACCGCGTACATCATGCAGCTTTTGACCAGATCGCCGTCGAAGCTGACCGTACACGCGCCACAGACCCCGTGTTCACAGCCGACACGGACACCGTTTAGATCGACGTAGTTCCGGAGGAAATCGGAGAGCTTCAGGCGCGGCTCGATCTCCGCAG
Organism: Haloarcula montana; assembly: GCF_035666295.1. Classification (NCBI taxonomy): domain Archaea; kingdom Methanobacteriati; phylum Methanobacteriota; class Halobacteria; order Halobacteriales; family Haloarculaceae; genus Haloarcula; species Haloarcula montana. The sequence goes on along the minus strand of NZ_CP142028.1, from coordinate 19,370 downwards.
TCACCTCTTCCCCGTTGACCGTCAGAGAGACTTCCTGTGTCGGGCGGTCGGGAGTCGCCGCTGCGTCATCCGTACTCATGATTGTTAGACACCTTCAAACAAAGGATGTCAGCGTCTTAAACCTGTTCCAATATGCCGCACTTGCCCGACGCGTCGTCAGGCGATCGCTCGGTCGTAGGCCGTCCGGAGCGCACGCTTGGTGTACTCGCGGGCCAGTTCCCGCTTGTACGTCTCGTCCGCGTGCATCTCGGCCGCCGGACTGACCTGCTCGTAGGCGATCTCGCCGGCGTTTTCCACCGTCGCGTCGACGAGTGGTTCGCCCTCGACCGCTGCCTCGACGGCTTCGATCCGCAGCGGAACGTCCGCGGCGTTTGCCAGCCCGATGCGGGCCTCCTCGATGGCTGGCTCGGCAGCGTCGGGGTCGTCGACGCGCACCGCGCCTGCGACGCTGAGCGTCGGCCACGTCTGTGCCGCCCGTTTCTGCCCGAGGAAGGTCATCCCGGTTCGGGCGGCCGGGAACGGGTCGGTGGGGAACCGGGCAGCGGTGATGAGTTCGTCCTCCTCGATGTCGGTCATCATGTAGGCGATGAAGTAGTCGTCCGCGTCGACCGTGCGCCGGCCGTCCGTCGACGCCAGTTCCAGTTCACCACCCATCGCGACGAGGACACAGGGGTAGTTGCCGGCGGGATCGGCCTCGCCGATACTCCCGCCGATGGTACCGCGGTTCCGGACCGTCGGCCCGGCGATCTGTCCCGCCGACTCGGACAACACCGCGTACTCTTCGGTCAACACGTCCGAGTGCTCGATATCGCAGTGGCGGGTGAGCGCCCCCACGTCCACGGCGTCACCGGTCGCATCGATGTGAGAGAGTTCGTCGACAGCGTTGATGTCGATAATGTGGTCAGGGTTGGCGAGGCGATTGGCCATCACGATACTCAGCGACTGGTTTCCCGCCATCAGTTCCGCCTCGGAGAGGTCGGACAGCAACGTCACCGCCTCATCGACGGTTTCAGGGCGGTGGTACTCGAACGCTGAGGGTTTCATTCTGTGCCACGCACCTCCGGGTGGCCGTGACAGTCGATCAGGTCGCGTGCAGTCGCTCGTGGTGCGCTATCTGGCCACATATTGTTGATGAATATACTCCGTCCAGTGCGATAATAAGTGTTGTTGTCGCTATTCCGGTATCCTCGGGTGAATCGGGCCGTCGCGGTCCCGAAGTCGTTCCCCCTCGCAGCCGTTACTGACGGCCAGTGCCTCTGCGACGATACTGAGCGCGATCTCTAGCGGTTCGCCCCCGCCGAGATCGAGACCGACGGGTGTCGAGAGGCGGTCAAGCGCCGATTTCGGGAGTTTGACGCCGTCCTCGGCCATCGACTTCCGAAGCTCCTTGAACCGCTCGCGAGGACCCATGAGACCGACGTAGGGTACCTCGGTCTCCGTGAGGAGTGTCTCGACGGCGAGGCGGTCGTCGACGAGGTTGTGCGACATGACCACCGCGTACGTGTGCTGGTCGGTCGCGACGCTGTCGGCTATGGTGGTCGGGTGTCCAGTCGTCACCGTGTCCGCGTGCGGGAACGTCGACTCGTCGACGCCCCCACGGGGGGAGTGGACGGTGACGCGGAAGCCGACATCGGCAGCGAGACGCGCCAGCGGCGGCAGATCGTTCTGGCTTCCGAAGAGGAGCAGGTCCGAGACCGGCTGGAGGCTGTCGACCAGCACCGTCGCCGAACCGATATCGACCGTCCGGGTGCTTCCCGTCCCGTGTATTCGGTCGATTGTCTCACCGATGGCATCGAGGAGTGTCGTCGGGACCGGTTCACGGTCGGGGACAGCCTCGCGTGTCCCGTCGGCTCCGACGACGGTTCGACTCCCGATCGGGGTGTCGCCCGACCCGTCGACGACCGTGAGAACGGTTGCCGGGTCGCCGTTGTCCAGCATCGCCAGCGGCCGGTCCACGCTCGCGTCCAGCGGTTCGACGAAGAGATCGATGACGCCGTTACAGCCCAGCCCCAACCCCCAGCTGTCGTCGTCGGACTCCAGCAGGTCGAACACCTCGATCCGTGGCTGGCCGCTGGCGAGTATCTCCTGGGCGAGATCAACGACCGGTTCTTCCAGACAGCCCGCGGTGACCGCACCGGCGGCGTCCCCGTCAGCCGGGACGAGCATCTTCGCACCGGGTCGGCGATACGCGGACCCGTCGACGGCCGCGACGGTAACGACCGCCGCGTCCGCGTCGTTCTGGCGGAGCGAACGCATCTGTTCCCGGAGATCCGTTTCGGTAACGCTCCAGGGATCCTCGGACGTAGCCTGTGTCATACTGTCACGTTAGTCCTCCGATCAGTTAAGTTGCCGATCTGTCCGGGGCCGGTAAGCTTATTCGTCACCGAAGACGCCGTCGTCCCGAAGTCGCTCTAACTGTTCCTTGTCGTAGCCCAGCTCCCGGAATACTTCGTCGGTATGCTCGCCCAGTTCCGGCGGGGCGGCGTCGAATCCGGAGACGGCGCTGCCGAAATTCAGCGGGTGTTCGATGACGGGGATCTCCCGGTCGCCGTCGTCGATGTGGCTGACCATCTCCCGGGCTTCGACCTGTTCGCTCGACAGCGCTTCGTCGACGGTCTGGACCGGGCCGGCCGGGATCCCGGCCTCGACGAGGATCTCCATCCACTCGTCGGTCGTGCGGGCGGTGAGCGTCTCGGCGATCTCGGCTTCGAGCGCGTTCATCTGCTCGACGCGGTCGGCGTTGGTCGCGAACCGGTCGTCCTCGGCGAGGTCGGGCCGGTCGATCGCCTCACAGAAGCCCCGCCAGAGTTTCTGGTTGAGACAGGCGACGTTCAGATAGCCGTCGGCGGTCTCGAACGTCTGGTAGGGAGCCAGCACCGGGTCTTTCGTCCCCATCCGTGTCGGCTCCTCGCCGGCGAAGACCTTGCCGGCCTGTTTGGTCAGCCACGGCAACGTCGCGTCGAGCATCCCGAGTTCGACGTACTCCCCCTCGCCGGTCCGCTCGCGGCGGTACAGCGCGTTCATGATACCGAACGCCGCCCACATGCCCGTGATGAGATCGGTCTGTGGCAGCCCGACTTTCACCGGGTCGCCGTCCTCCTCACCGGTCACGGACATGATCCCGCTCATCCCCTGGACGAGCAGATCGTAGCCGGGGCGTTCGCTCCAGGGGCCAGTGTTGCCAAACGCCGAGATGTCACAGTAGACGAGTTCCTCGTTGTGCTCGGAGAGGTCGTCGTAGCCGATACCGAGCCGTTCGGCGGTACCCGGCCGGAAGTTCTGGAGGACGACATCGGCGCTCTCGACGAGATCGTAGCAGGCCGCCAGTCCTTCCGCTTTCTTGAGGTCGAGTTCGACGCTTCGTTTGTCGTAGTTGACAGTCCAGTAGTACGGCGACGCGCCGTCGATAAACGGCGGGCCGGAGTGACGGATGTCGTCACCGACGTTCGGGCGTTCGATCTTGATGACATCCGCACCCTGGTTCGCGAGCATCAGCGAACAGAAGCCGCCGGTGACGAACGTCGAGAGATCCACAACCGTGATGTCTTCGAGGATCGGGCTTTCCGCTGCCATACGTACGTACACACTCACCGGTTTCAAATATGTACCGCCTGCGGTCGGGGTTGGAACCGGCAACCCATTCGATCACAGGACTGCACAGCAGTCAGTTTTCCGAGGCTCATCCTTCGCTCTTGCCCATGGTCTGTCGCCAGACGCCGACGACGACGACAGTCGACAGTGACAGCACCACGAACCCGACCGTATAGCCCGCCGTCACTTCCAGGAGTTGCCCGACGAGCCACGGATACGCCAGGGCGACGACGTTGCCGATAGCGGTCATCCCGACCAGCAGGACGCCGGCGTCGGCGTCGATGTCGGTGAATGCGAGACTGAACAGCGGGCCGAACGGCAGTCCGAACCCGGCTCCGGTAAGGACGAGCGCGACGGCCAGCAGGAGCGGTGCCCCCAGCCACAGGGCGGCGGCAACCAGCCCCAGCGTCCCCGCGAGAAAGACCAGTCCGCCCTCGACGGCGCGTGTCGCCGTCGTCACCGTCGTGAGCCACCCGCTGTACGTTCGGCCGAGGAACGTCGCCGTCGCAAAGCCCACCAGAACGAGCGTCGTCGGCAACGCCGGAACGCCGGAGAGTACGTCCGTGTACCACGTCGTGGCCACGATGAGGAGGCCGTATGACGCCGCGTTGGCCAGTCCGAGTCCGATCCCGGAAGGGCTCCAGAACGCGTCGACGTAGTCACGAAACCGCCGCGGTTCACCGGAGGCGATGGGCTGAAGCGATGGCGCGAACAGCGCCGAGGCTGCGACCGGGACCGCTGCGGCGAGGGCCGGTACCACCGGCCCGACAGCCGCGACAGCCCGCGGTGTGACCGCGATACCGACCGCGAGACCGAGCGTGAACGTCGCGCCGAGGAGTCCCTGTGTTCGGGCGACATCACCGTCGTCGGCACGCACCCCGGCGTAGTTCATCGACGCTAGAAACGTCGCCCCCATCCCGAACCCGAGCAGCAGACGCCCGGCGTGAGCAAGCGGTAGGGAGAGGCTTCCACCGAGGGCCGTCCCGACTGTGCCGGCCCCCAGGCCGACGGTGGCGGCGAGACGAGCCGAACGGCGTCGGGCGAGGAGGTCAGTCGGCCAGACGATCACGAACTGCCCGAACAGGAACAGCGTCGATCCGAAGCCGGCGACGCTGGGAGCGAAGTCCCGCGCGACGAGTTCCGCGACGTAGGTTCCGAACCCGCCGACGGCCAGTCCCATCCCGAACAGCCCACAGCCGAGGACAGCCAGCGCTCGCCGCGGGAGTGCCATCAGCGACGACACTCCCCCGCTGGCGTGTTCTCACCGTGGAGACGGACAGGCGTCATCGGGCGGGGTCCAGAATCGTCATCCCGAACGTGTCCCCGTCCCGGATGTCCGCGTGCACCGCGGGCACCGCCGACAGTCCGACCTCGTCCGTGATCACAGGGTCGATACGGCCGTCAGACAGCAGGCGCGCAGCACGAATCACCTGCTGTCTGGTCGCGTACCGTGATCCCATGACCGAGGCTTCCTTCACGACGAACTCCTTCAGCGGCGGCGCGAACGACCGGTCGTGGTGGGTCGTCAGTGAGACGACCTGCCCGCCCATCGCGAGCGCGTCCCACGCGGCTTCGAGCGTCGGAACGTCGCCGACGGTGTCGACGACGACTGACGGGCCGTCGCCGTAGCGGGTCGCCGATCGCAGTCGTGCCGTGAAGTCGGGGCGGCTGGCGTCAATCGTCGATACCGCCGGCCCGGTGACGCTCTCGACGTGTGCCAGGCGCTCGTCCCGAACGTCGGCAGCGAGAACCGTCGCACCACGCGCGGCGGCGAGTTGGGTCAGATGAACGCCGATACGGCCGGCCGCGCCGATGACCAGCACGGTGTCCTCGTCACCGATGTCGGTCCGCTCACAGATGTGAAGTGGAGTCGCCACCCCGTCGGCGGCGATCGCCGCGGCCCCGAAGGAGAGGTCGTCGGGGATCGGCAGGGCGTTTGCCGCCGGGAGCGTCGTGTACTCGGCGTACGCGCCCTGGGTATTCACGCCGAGCCACCCGCCGAAGTCGGTACACTGGTTGGCGTCCCCGCGCCGGCAGGCGTCACACCGGCCACAGGTGAGATAGAAATACGCCGCGACGCGGTCGCCGACAGTGTGGTCGGTGACGTCTTCGCCGACGGCGTCGACGACCCCGGCGAACTCGTGTCCCGGCACTCTCGGGACGAGCCCCGGGTCGTCGTCGAGCCCGCCCTGTATCGCGTTCTCGACGGTGCGTGTGACGCCACAGGCACGGACTTCGACGCGGACTTCGTCGGGCGCCGGGTCCGGTCGTTCGCGTGACTCGACTGCCAGTTCTTCGCCCCAGTCAGGGAGTACAACAGCCTTCATACGTGATCGGTCGGGCATGGCCCGTTGGTGGTATGTCGTTGCACAGTAAATGCGGTTTGGTTCCCACGATCGCTGTCAGCGATCGGCTGACAGGACTCGATAGGTGCTGGTGTTCGGGGCTTACGGACGGCTCTCCAGCCTGTCAAGCGGGTTCTCGCTCGTTGCGTCGCTGGCGGTGATCGGTTCGGCCTCCGCTGTTTCTGGGGCCGGTTGGTCGTCGTCGATCTCGACTGCGTCGGCTGATTCGTCCGTCTCAGCCGAGGTCGGATCGGCAGTTACCGACTCTGACGCGTCCGCCGACTGTGACTGTTGCCAGATGATCGCGCCTGCTGCGCCCAGTGCGGCCGTCAGTCCAAGCACCAGCAGTGAAGAGCTGTCCTCGGGTGCGGCGGGCTGTGGGGTCGGTTGCTCCGTCGCTCGTGGGGTTCCGGTCGACGGGGTCCGTGTGGGGACCGGCTGTCGATCGCTCCCCCGGAGCCGACGCCAGAGTCCCGAGCCGAGGAGGCCGAGGACGACACCGGCAGCGAACGACTGACCGTTGCTTGGCCCGTCACCACTGGTCATCGAGACGGCCTTGCCGACCACTGTACCGACGGCGTCGGCACCTGCCGATTCGGTCGCCGGTTCCGACGCCTTCTCAGAGAGCGCCTCGGTCTCCTCGCTACTCGCCGCCTGGAGCCTCGACTCCGCAGGTGTCCCCGCGTTGACGTGTGCCTCCATGTCCTGGAAGAACTCGTTGACTAGCTTGTCGGCGACGCTCCCGATGGCACGTTCGCCCATGCTCGCGATGATCCCGGAGATCTCCGCGTTGGCCTGCCAAGACACCGTCGTCGTCCCGTCGCCGTTGTCGTGAAGCTCCTGCCAGGCGGTCACGTCGAAGGAGTTCCGGCTGGCTTCACCCGTCGCCTGTATCTCCAGTCTGTTCGGCCGGTCACACTCCGTCACGATGGCCTCGACGTCGAAGGACGGTTTGACGCTTCCGACGCCGACAGAGAGCCCAGCGACGATGTGTGACGGACTCTCCAGGACCATCTTGTTACAGCCGGGGGCACAGTCCAAGAGGATGTCCGGGTCGGTGAAGTACTTCCAGAGTTCCTCGGGCGATCCGTCGACCGTGAATTCGCCGCTGAACTCCATCATCGGCCCGTGTCACCTCCGACTGCACCTGGTCGTCGGCCGGCCGTCTCTGGGTCTGTCGCCGCTCCGTCGTGAAACGATTGCTGTATCATAGTTGTCGTATCCGGTGGGTCGTCACCGTCGCGACCGCCACTGTTCGCGGTGTGATACTGTAACGTGGTCGCTGTTCACACAAATATCTATCGTCGGAACCGCTATTTGTCGGCCGGCTGGAGCGGGAGTTCGATGTGGGTCGGATACTCCTCGCTGTGGTGGACGGTGTTCGTGGCGACGTTGTACTCGCGGTCACCGTACAGCGGTCCGCCAGTGTTGTGGTTCACGTCGTACCGCGGGAAGTTCGACGAGGAGATGTCCAGTCGGATGCGGTGGCCCGCCTTGAACACGTTCGCCGTCGGGTACGGCTCCATGGTGTACTCGTGGACGGCACCGGGCTCGACGAAGTCCGGGGTCTCCCGGTAGCCGCGGTAGCGGCCGCGGCAGATGGAATCCGCCAGGTTGAGCGCGAACCCGTCCTCGAACTCCTCGCTCGGCGGATACTCGTCGATCAGTTTGGCGGTGAAGTCCGTATCGGGTGCGTCGGTTTCGCCGTACACCGTGACGGAGATCGGGCCGGCGATGCGCATCGGTTCCTCCAGTGGCGGTGTCCGGAAGACGAGCACGTCGTCGCGGGTCTCCAGCGGTCTATCGGCCCGTTTGGCCCCGAGCGTGTCCGCTCTCGTCCGCTGGTCGTATCCGCCACGCCCGGTCATATCTACCAGATTCCGCTCGGAGAGCGGATACTCCAGGATACTCTCCTCCCGTGGCTCGTAGGTGATATACGACGAGCAGTTCCCGCCCAGCGTTGGCACGGGGTTCTTGGGGTCGAACTCGTAACTCGTGTGTGACTCGGCCTCGCTCGGGGCCTCCCGCCGGAGGACGCCGTCTTCGTGTGCGTAGAGGGCAGTGAACTCCGTTTCCGGAAGCGGCCAGTCCGACGCGCTCCGCCAGGAGCCACCATGGAAGAGGCGACCGTCACGGGACTGGTGACCATCGCCTTCCCCCATCTGGAAGAACTCGACGGTCGACTGGTCGGTCCAGGTGTCCGCGCCTTTCAGGTAGTGATCGAAGAAGTCCAGGCGGGTCTGCTGGTAGTCCATCAGCGCTTGCTCACCGAACTCCAGTTCGCCGGAGTAGGACTTGTTCCAGGACGGCAGCGGGTAGCTGTTCCACCCGTGTGTCCAGGGACCCATGAGGAGGAAGTGGTCGCTGTCCTTGCGTTCGGCCAACGCCTCGAAGTTGTCACAGGTTGCCTTGGTGTAGGAGTCGTACCAGGCGCCCGCGTAGACGGTCGGCACGTCCGCGCTCTCGTCGTAGTAGGCCTCGAAGTTGATCCCCGGGGACTGCCAGAGCTCGTCGTTGGCGTTGCCCGATGTCATGATGTCGAAGGTCCACTCCTCGTAGTCCGGGATGTGTTTGAGTGGTGATTGGCCGGGCTGGATCGGTCCGTCTTCGAGCACCTCCCGGACATCGACGTTGGCGAGTGCCTGCTGGATGTCGTCGTCTTCGAGCGCGCGCTTGGCGAACCCGCCGCCCAGGGTCAACGCCCAGCAGAGCCAGCGCAACTCGAAGGCGCCGTTGTGCCGGAACGTCGCTTTCCGCCCGTTCGCGGCCCCCTGGTTGACGAACATCGCTTCGAGGTGTGGCGGGTCCTGGGTCGCCAACGCCGACTGTACCCACGCCCCGTAGGAGGTGCCGAAGGTGCCGACCTGTCCGTCACAGTACGGCCGGTCGGCGAGCCATTCGACGGTATCGTGACCGTCCTCGGCCTCGTTCTTGAAGATGTAGAAATCCCCCTCGCTCTCGAATCGGCCCCGACAGTCCTGGATGGCGACGACGTACCCTCGCTTCGCGTACCACTCGCCGTGGCGCTCCATGCGGCCGCGCTTGCCGTACGGCGTGCGGTCGAGCAGTGCCGGTTTCGGCTCCGAGATCGGATCGCCCGTCTCGGGGTCTGTCGGCCGGTAGATGTCGGCCGCCAACACCGTGCCGTCACGCATCTCTACCGAAACGTTCAGCTCTGCTTGCACTCCGTACGCTGGTTCGCTACGCATGCTACGACCGAGCACCAAGAGCGTAAAATAACTTACGTACGGGGCGATCCTCGGGTACGCCCGGCGGGCAGACGCTGGGATCTCACTCTGTTACAGGCATGGTGGCTGCTTTCGCCTCTCGGCCATTCCTGACACGACAGTATGATTTATTACGAACAGTTTACGTACGGGATATCATGGGGATCGATCCCACAGATAGTGAGAACGAGAACAGTATTGTACAGTACGCTATCGAGGACAAGCCACCGCTCGGCGAAGCGATTCCGCTGGGGTTGCAACATCTGGGAGCGATGTTCCTCTCGACGGTCGCACTGCCGTTAGTCATCGCCGGCGCGATCGGCCTCGACGGTGCACAGACGACCTACGTCGTCCAGATGGCACTGCTTGTCGCCGGTCTCGCGACGCTCGTCCAGGTGTACTCCGTCGGCCCTGTCGGTGCACGGCTCCCGGTCGTGATGGGGACCAGTGCTATCTTCGTCGCGCCGCTCATCAGCATCGGGACGTCCTTCGGTGTCGCGGCGGTCTTCGGTGCCGTCATCGTCGCCGCTCCGGTCGAGATCGTCATCGGCTATTTTTACGACGATCTGCGACAACTGTTCCCGCCGCTCGTGACGAGCATCGTCGTGATGCTGGTCGGACTGACGCTGATTCCAGTTGCCATCGACTACGCGGCGGGTGGACCGGGCGCGGAATCGTATGGCGCGTTCGTGAATATCGGATTGGCACTGCTCGTGTTCGTGGTCGCGATCGGACTCAACCAGTTCTTCGAGGGGTTCCTGTCGGTCGCGAGTGTGCTCGTCGCCGTCGTCGTCGGCTACGTCGCGGCGATCCCCCTGGGACTTCTCGACCTCTCAGGCGTCGGGAGTGCTGGCCTGATCTCGCTGCCCAGCCCGCTCGAATTCGGCGTCAGCTTCGAGCCGACCGCGATTCTCATCGTCGCCTTCGCGTATCTCATCACGTCGATCGAGACGATCGGTGATATCGAGGGGACGACCGGTGTCGTCGACAGGCAACCGTCGAACGAGGAAATGGAGGGGGGACTGCTTGCCGACGGTGTGATGAGCATGGTCGCGGGCGTGTTCGGTGCGTTCCCCAACACGTCCTTCTCACAGAACGTCGGCCTGATCGGGTTTACTGGCGTCGCCAGCCGGTTCGTCGTCGGAATTTGTGGGGTGTTTCTCGTCCTGTTGGGGTTCTTCCCGAAGGTGGCCGCCGTCATCAGCGCAATGCCGGACCCAGTTCTCGGCGGCGCGGCGATCGTCCTCTTCGGGATGATCTTCTCGATCGGGCTCCGCATCTTCGCCGATCGCGTGGTATCGTCACAGCGTAACCTGACGATCGTCGCGGTCTCCGTCGTCCTCGGTGTCGGCGTGGAGGTGCGTCCGGACGCAGTCTCGGCCTTCCCCGAGGAAGTCCAGGTACTGCTGGGCTCCGGGCTCCTCGTCGGTGGTCTCACCGCAGTCGTATTGAATGCGGTCCTCCCCGGTGGGAGAGTATCGACCGAGCCGGCGGCTGCTTCCGAGAGCGCCACGACAGAGTAGTTCCGGTCGGATTACCGAACGACCAGTACCGGAATCGGTGACCGGCGGACGACCTTCTCGGCGACGCTCCCGAGGAGCACTCGCGCGACGCCGTCGCGCCCGTGGCTTCCGAGCACGACGAGGTCGTACTCGTTCTCTTCGAGATACTTGACGATAGCCCGGTCGGGGCGACCACGCATCCGGTCGGTCTTGATCTCGGCGCCGTGCTCCGATGCGATCTCTCGTGCCATGCCGAGGGCGGGGTCGCCGGCGTCGTCCTCGTCCGTCTGGTCCGGTGGCTCCCCGCCGGGTCCCGGAAACGCCCCGAGGTCTCCGGGCGCCGAAGCGGAACCGGTATCGGTATCGGTGTCTCCCTCGTCCGCCTCCTCCTGGGTCTCCCCGGATGGTCCCGAGAACGCTCCGAGGTCACCGGTCCCCGAGGAGACGACGTGTAAGGCCGTAAACTCCGCGTCGGGGAAGTTTTCGAGCGCGTACCGGAGCCCCTCTTTCGCGCGTTCCGAGTCGTCCACGGGGACGAGAATACGTTGTCCCATACCGAATCTTGACGGGCATTCATAATATAAGTTGGCCCAACAATTCCGCGTCTATCGTTCCGGGGAATGGAGCTGACCGCTGGAACAGGTTTGAGGTGACCGTGAATAACCCCACCCATCAATAGTTTTATCACCCTGTTAGTATATACCAATCCTATCGCAAGCTATGGATTGCCATGACGAGCATTCCAGCAACCGGTGATACTAATGACAGAATCAGACGACGCAACTGAAGCACGCACCGACGGCGGAAACATGGTAACGTACGGTATCGAAGACAAGCCACCGCTGGGGAAGTCGGTCCTGCTCGGGACACAGCATTGGCTGACGATGGTCGGGTCGACGATCGCGATTCCACTGGTACTCGCCGGAGTCCTGGGGTTCAATGGGGGACAGACGGCCCAGTTGATCGCGACGTTCTTCCTGGTCTCGGGGATCGCGACCCTCGCACAGACGACCATCGGGAACAAGTACCCCATCGTCCAGGGAGGGACGTTCTCGATGCTCGGGCCGGCTATCGCTATCGTCGCCGCACTCGGAGGTGCTGGCGGCGGCGCGAGTTCGACGGTTATGATGCGGGAACTCCAAGGGGCGATCATTGTCGCCGGCGCTGTCGAGGTACTCATCGGCTATCTCGGCATCTTCGGTCGCCTGAAGAAGTACATGGGGCCGATCGTCATCGCCGTGGTCATCACGCTGATCGGGTTGGCGCTCATCAGTGTCCCGCAGATCATCTCGGCTAATCAGAACTGGTACCTCGCGGGTCTGACGCTCGTGCTCATCACGCTGTTCTCGCAGTACCTCGACGATTACTCGCAGGTGTTCAAATTATTCCCCGTCTTGCTCGGTTTGGGTGGGGCGTACCTACTCGCGCTGGTGTTGTCGGTCGCGGGAGTCGTCAATATCGTCGATCTCAGCCCGATCGCAGAGGCGCCGTTGGTGCGTGTCATCACGCCGTTCCAGTGGGGGATGCCGCTGTTTACCACCTCCTTCATCGTCGGGATGTTCGCAGGGATGCTCGCGTCGGCCATCGAGAGCTTCGGCGATTACCACTCCGTCGCCCGTATGGCCGGTGAAGGTGCACCGAACAAGAAGCGCGTCAACCACGGGCTCGGCATGGAGGGGATCGGCAACGTCTTCGCCGGCATCATGGGTACCGGGAACGGCTCCACGTCCTACACCGAGAACATCGGTGCGATCGGTATCACGGGCGTCGCCTCCCGGTACGTCGTCCAGGTCGGTGCGCTCGTGATGATTCTCGTCGCGTTCGTCGGCCCCTTCGGCGCGTTCGTGACCACGATCCCCAACCCCATCGTCGGTGGGCTGTTCCTCGCGATGTTCGCACAGATCGTGGGTGTCGGGCTCTCGCAGCTCCAGCACGTCGATATGAACCAGAACCGGAACGTGTTCGTGCTCGGCTTCGGGCTGTTCGCCGGACTGTCGATTCCACAGTACATCTCCGGACTCGAAAGCGGCGCACTCGAGACCGGGCTCAGCAACGTCCCCGTATTCGGTGCGGTGCTGGGCATCCCGGAGGTCGCTCAGACGATCAGTATCGTCATGGGGACGGAGATCGCCGTCGGCGGACTCGCCGCGTTCATCCTCGACAACACTATCCCGGGTACCGACGAGGAGCGTGGACTGACCCAGTGGGAAGAGATCACCGAGGACGCCGACGAGTTCGAACCGTTCCACCAGCAGTTGCTCTCGGGCGGGGACTCCGGACCGAAAGTCGCTGACGACTGAACTTCGGTCGCCCGATCCACCTAGACTTCTTTTGACTGCTCGGAACGAACTACCGTCACTAGCCCCGTCTTCGACCGAGATCACGTGGCCGAGATGCTGGCGCCGGACACTATCGACTGCGCCCGCTGTCCAAACTGCAAAGTGAGCCCCGTTGCTTTTCGAACTATGACACAGACGAACGACGCCGTCGACGTGACGCGGATGTCGCTCCGCGACAGCGGCTGGATCGGATACACCGACGATGCGGTGTACATCGAACGCGACGGAGAGAAAATACAGATCGACAACGAACACGTCCGGAAGGTAACGCTCCAGTCGCTTCGGTGGGATCTCGCCATCATGAGCGCCCTCCTGATCGGGATCGGCGGCTACGTCGCGATAACCCGGAACCCACTGGTCGGAATCGCGTTCGCCGCCGTCGGCGTGTTGAGCATGTACCGGACGTACGGCAACCGGTACGCGCTCCGTATTCAAGTCGAAAACGAATCCAAACCCGTGACGGTGTATCCGACGTATCCGGTAGAATGCCACGAGACGATCGTCGATAGTATCGAGGATCGCTCTCACGACGGGTAGGAAAAGCTAAGTCGCGTGGGTGAGTGGAGTGAAACAGCATGTCGCAAGCAGACTTGCGGATACGCAATGCCCGAGTTGTGACGCCGAGCGGAACGATTCTGGGCGGTGTCGCGGCGACGGATGGATCGATCGTCGCGGTCGGCACTGACCGGTCGCTCCCCGAGGCAGACCGCAGTATCGACGCCGACGGCAACTACTTGATCCCCGGCTTCATCGACCCGCACGTCCACTGGGGCCTCTCGCGCTACGAGTACGAGTACCACGAGGGGCTGGCCCACGACTTCGAGACGGAGACGCGGGGGGCCGTCCACGGCGGCGTGACGACCGTGGTGAACTTCCTCCTCCAGCCCGATCCGTACCTGCCCGACATGGACTACTTCATCGAGGCGGGCGAACAGAACTCCTACATCGACTTCGGGTACCACGCGATCGTCCACAAGGACCACCACGTCGACGAGATCGAGGGGCTGGCGGATGCCGGTATCCGCTCGTTCAAGATCTTCTACAACTGGTATAAACACGCCTCACCCGAGTTGGGGATCAACCATTCCGATTCCGGACGTGTCTACAAGGTACTCGACAGGGTCGCCGACATCGAGAACGGCGTCGTCATGTTCCACGCCGAAAACGAGGATCTCGCGTACGAGCGGCGCCAGGAACTCCAGGAGGAGGGCCGCAACGATCTCCAGGCGTGGTCGGAGTCCGCACCGAACGTCGCCGAGGCGATGCAGATCGAGAACATCGCCAAACTCACCGACTACACCGACTCGACCGCCTACATCGTCCACATGAGCACGGGCGAGGGGGTCGACATCTGTCGGCGGTATCAGGAGCAGGGCGTCGACATCAACGCGGAGACCCTGCCGGCGTTTCTCGCCCACACCAAGGAGGAAGACCTCGGCGTCTGGGGGAAGATCTCCCCGCCGTTGCGGGGCGAACAGAGCAAGCGGAAACTCTGGCAGGGGTTGCGCGAAGGTGTCGTCGACTACGCTGGCACCGACCACTGCCCGCACAAGAAGCCGTTCAAAGAGAAAGAAGAGGGGAAATACGGCGACATCTGGGACGCGATCCCGGGGGACAACAACGGTATCGAGTACTTCCTGCCGGTGATGATGAGCGAAGGCGTCAACAAGAACCGCATCAGCATGGAGCGTCTCGTCGAGGTCTGTGCCGAGAACAACGCCCGCCGCTGGGGACTGTACCCGCGTAAGGGTGCTCTCGTCGAGGGCGCCGATGCCGATATGGTACTCGTCGATCTAGAGAAGTCCGCCGTCGTCGACGACGACTTCTATCACACCATGGAGCCGCGCTACTCGACGTTCCACGGCGACGAGCTTACCGGCCTGCCGACCCACACCATCGTCGGCGGCGAGGTCGTGGTCGAAGACGGCCAGTTGCAGGTGGAAAAGGGCGGCCGTGACTACCTCCCGAGAGACGCCGACGGCGCCCCGATGCCCTGACAGCCGATACCTGACATCGTTCCACGGATTCGGTTCTCCCTTTGGTTCTGATCGACCACCAGTGGTACCGTGTGACAGTTACACATCCACTATCCCGTCCTACAGAATATTTATTCTGTCTGGCCGGTACATCCCTGCGAATCGGATACTCATTTCATTCTATGAAAAAGATATTTACCCGGTCAAGATATAGCTGGTCGTATGGGCTCCAACGTTCCGGTCAACGCGGTCGAAACGACGCTTCGGATCGCAGAGGCGTTACAGGAACACGAATGTGTCGGCGTGACGAAACTCGCCGACGAAATCGACCTGCCCCAAAGTACAGTGTTCAACCATCTCAAGACGCTGGAACAAAACGAGTACGTCGTCAACGAGGGCGGGTCCTACCGTCTCGGGTGTCGCTTTCTCAAACTCGGTGCGAAAGCCCGTTCGTACCACGATGTCCACGAGGTAGCCCGACCGAAGATAAACCGGCTGGCGAAAGACACCGGCGAGATCTCCGCCCTGCTCGTCGAGGAGCACGGACTGGGCGTGTTCTTACACCGGGCCGAGGGCGAGCAAGCTGTCCATATTGATAGTTACATCAGCCAGCGGATCTCTCTTCACGGTGCCGCACTCGGGAAGGCTATTCTCGCCTCCCTCCCCCGAGAACGTGCCGTCGACATCGTCGAACGCCGCGGTCTCCCGGCGTTGACTGAGAACACGATCACGGACCGCGACGAGCTGTTCGACGAACTCGACCGGGTCGCCGAGCGGGGTATCGCGTTCGACGACCAAGAGCGGCTCAACGGTCTCCGTAGCGTCGCTACACCGATAACTGACGGGGACGGGACTATCCTCGGTGCCGTCAGCATCGCCGGCCCGACCAACCGTATCCAGAACGACCGGTTTCGTGAGACGTTCCCCTCGAAACTTTCCGACATCAAGAACGTCATCGAACTCGACTTGGCCTACTCGTGATCCGTCTTATCCCATCATATGAAATATACCGGTTTCGGGACATCCTTTGCCGGGTAACGGCTGGTGTCTCCCGCCAGGCTATCGTCTCAGTGTCGATTGAACGGAAACGTTCAACAGAATATCAGACGTACGTTTGTTATACCAATGAATCAAGTTAACGATTGACATGGACAAAAGCAACCAGTGACCGAACGTCCATTCAGACAGGCTAAATAGATCGTACCTTATAAGATAACTATCCGAATCGAAAACGTTCGTATCCCACTATGCAGGACACCTTGCGTTCTCGTACGCAGTGATCCAGTCGGAGCGATCAACACCGGTGTGACAACGGCTCTGCAACCCCTGACAGAGGTGACTAGCCGATGCACACACGGCGAGAGACGCGATCGTGTAGCACGTCCATCCCACAAACCGTGTCTCTCGTGGCGGAGTACCACACCCGGTGAACCACGCACGTCCTCCGTGCCAACACCGGGTGCCGTATAACGGAAAACAGTTGCAATTCAGGGAGCGGTCGGTCTGCCGGACCGCGATGCAGTCCTACGTCTCTTTGAACGCGACGACACGGGAGACGCTCGACTCGCCGCCGCGGAACCGCCACGGGAACGTACCGATCTGGACGCGTTCGTTGAGCAACTCCTCCGGCACCTGTGCGTTCTCGACGTGGATGATGCCTTCGGGGAACAGGTCGGTATGCATCAGCTGGTACCCCTCGGGCGGGAATACTTCGTCGAGGTCGTCGACACCGAGGTGGTCAGCCGCTTCGTCCGCCAGTTCGGGACGGATATCACGGATAACGGTGTTCATCGGATGGTCCGCGCTCCCACAGTCGAGGATCAGGTAGTTCAGGTTCTTCTCCTGACACCACTCGGCGAACTCTTTGTTCGGGCCGGGGTGCTTACAGAAGAACCGGTGTGGGTCTGCCTCCTCACGGTGCCACGCGTGTTTCTGATAGCCGGTGTGGATAAAGAGGATATCGCCCTCTTGGACATCGACGACATCCTCGATCATCTCGCTGGTGTAGATATCGTAATCCCCGACCTTGTCGGAGATGTCCGCGACAACAGCGTCGCTGACGAGTTCGTCGAGTGGGACTTCTTCGATGTCACGCCCGTTCGCGACGAAGTGTTTCTCACCGTCCAGATGCGTCCCTGTGTGGTTCATGAACTCGATTTTCTGCCCGTTCACCTTCTCGGTGTCCAGGCTTTTTTCGTACCACACTTTGGGGTTGTCGTAGGTCGGCCACGCTGGGGTATCTCCTGACCACGGCTGTGTCAGGTCGTACATCTCATAGCCATCAAGCATACACTGGTAGCTACACCAGTAACTGAATTAAACCTTGGGTACTGGCCGTGGGACCGAGCGGTTGCCAGCAGTGGATCTGTACCGGCGCTTACAGGGAACCGGATTATTCTGGTCGGTTGGAGTGTCGGAGCAGGGTTTGATTGACTGTGTTCGGCGATCACTGAAGAGTCGTTGAGATGCACGAGCAATTCTCCTGTCTCCACCTCCGCAACTTGTCTCACAGGGACTCCCCTCAGCCAATCGGTGGAGTTCCCGTGAACGATACACCGACACATATTAGCCAAATAGTATAGTTGTTAAGTGTAGCTATTTTATATATCCATTCTGTATAGCTAATGATATGGCTATTCTCGTTCTTGCCGGTATACCTGGCTTACTCGTCCCAACGAGACCACTATACTGAATGGGTAGTTAGATTGAGCGTACGAGTTAGTAAGGTAGTATAGCCAGAGAGTATAGCTAGTATAGTTAGGAAGTATGGCTATTCTTCATAGACGGCCTACTCAGCTGATCAGGAAAGCTATTGACGGTAGTTCAGTAAACCGAAACAGCCGGTCGACGCTCGCTCAATCCCAGTCGTAGCCCCACTCCCGGAGTTCTTCGACGACGAGCTCTGGATTGTCCATCGCGACAACGAGCGCCGCTTCGAGCGCATCAGTCTTGTAGACGTCTTCGCCGAGTTCGTCTTCGAGGGTCCTGATAAACGAGGATTCCCTTTCCTCGATGTGTGGTCTAAGGAAGATCGGTCGCTGTTTCCTGTCAGCTTTTACTGACGACCGTCGGAACTTGTACGGAATTTCCGGAGAACTATCGATGGATTCGGGCTCCGTCGCTGTTGAGTCCGGTGATCGGTCAGGCTCGGACGATGTACTCTCCGAACTCGGTTCGGCAAACGGATCGTCTCCGGATCCCGATTTCATGCTGTTGCCTCCTGTTCCTGTGGCGAACGCAACCGAGCGGCTAACTCTTCGAACTGTTCGAGCGTCTCCAGTTCGTAGTCGCGCTTCCGGGACCTGTGTGTCTCGACGTACTCGAAGGCGGAACACTGCTGACGCCAGCATCCTTCGAGAAGAGACGTCCGCTCACGGAAGACAACAGGGACATCGTAGTCTTGGTTTCGGAGTTCCTCAAGCATCTCCTGTTGATCATTAGTCCCCTTGAATCGGTTCGGGACAGCAGCGAGGACACCGACGTTGATATCGAGCGTCTGCTCTAACCCATCGACGAGATCTGCGAGGCCTGTCACCGACTGTTGACCCTTCCCACTGGGCTCGAACGGAATCACGAGGTTCCGCGTCGCGTGGATCGCGTTGTATAGCTTTACGTCCGCTGTGGCCGGCGGGTCAACGACGACGGTATCGTATTTTTCGGGGACGCCTGCCTCCTTTAACACACGGAGTAACTGAACGTTCGGATTCCAGTTTTCGCCGAAATCGGCCGCCTCCTCTTCTCTTCGGCGGAGGTGTTTCGAGAGGACCTCCAGCGAGTTGTGGGCGGGGACGATATCGACACCTTCGGAACGCTCGATGAGGCCGCTAAACTCGCCGCGTGGCCGCTCGACGAGGTGTCTAACGAGACTGTCGGCGTCCGAATCTGTACGGTTGTCCGCCACGTCGAAGAGATACGAGAGGCTCCCTTCCTGTGGGTCCATGTCGATCGCGAGGACGTCGTTTCCGGCCCTCGCATCAGCGACAGCGAGGTTGCCTGCCAGCGTTGTCTTCCCGACACCACCGGCCTCACTGTACACCGTGTAGGTGAGCATACGTGATCGTTCGGCGGATGCCGACTTAAAGCTTAGTCAGACGGTATAGCTATATAGCTCAGCTATATAATCTGGCGGAGTCGACTGTCGCCGAGGTAGTGGTGAGTTTGCGAAACTCGAACCACGTCAGCGGGGCTAATCGTGTGGAAGCGCGATCGGTATATCGTATTCTGATACTGGCTCCGGGCACTCGGCGTCGGTTGCGCTCATGCCACCGGCAAGACGCGTAAACCACTCACATGGAACAGAACCGTCGAAAACAAACGTAGCCCTTGTCCCGTAACACAATCATAAATGATATCTCGATATATCCACTTTGGTCGGTGTCGGAAAAGTAGA